>MIBH01000023.1:92583-145848 GCA_001829455.1 Spirochaetes bacterium RBG_13_51_14 | reverse complement strand
CGCATCTCGGAGCGAGGGGCCGTTGGTTTCGGCTTCCGGCTCCTCCTGGGCAAATCGAGCCTCAGGGCCCTTCCCGGATTCGTGGAATCGGACGCCGTCGTTGCGGGATTCACCGACCAGGTTGACACATTCGCCCTGATACTCCCGCTGAACCTGGTGACCGGCTACAATAGAAAATTCATCGAATCGTACCGGAACGAGTACCAGTACGCGTACGTTAAGGTGAAAGACCATGCATCACTGCTCCGCGTTTCCCCAAAGATCAGGGACATGGGCCTGGTCGCCGAGGCTGAAAAGGGAGTATCGCAGCAGATCATGAGGCTCAAGAATATTATTCGCATCATCATCAGATCCCTGCAGACGATCATTGTGACCATCGCCGTCATTGCCGTTTCATTCGCCACGATGATAGCAACGATGAACCGAGTAGAATACTATCGCACCATGCGCGTGATCGGTGCGTCAAAAATCTTTCTGACGGCTTCGATCCTCGCCAAGTACGCGCTCCTTGGCTGTATCGGCGCGTGGGGAGGAGTGACGCTTCTTCGCCATGTTGCCGGCTGGGCCGGCGAATACTTTCACCTGACCGGCGTCATGGTATCCGTTTCGATGTCAGAAGAAACGTTCCGGGCCGTGCTTGTGTACGGTGCGCTCATCCCGGCGCTGTCGACCATACCGGCACTCATCAGGCTCTCCTTGAAAGGGCTGAGCGGGGATTAACGGATTTGAGCAGCTGGATTGCTTGGGTGGTACTTCCCTGATCGTATGTCACATACGCGCTATGCCCAGAAAGGCGGCGTGCAGGGATATGACTATTGAGATAAAAAAGGCGCGCGCGGTCTCCGGATCCAGCGCGAGAAAGCGGTAAGTGATTGCTCGTTTGCCGCAAGAGGGAAGGCAGTCGCCGCAGAGCGAGCAGGTGAGGCCGGGGCGTTTTTTTCGTATGTCCCCCGGCTCAAGCGCTCCGTATCGGCATGCGCTGCGGCACGCGCCGCACTCCGTGCACGCGTCGCTGATGGTTATGCGGAAGGGTGATATTTTACCAAGAATATCTGCCGCCAGCCCCGCGGGACACCACGCCGTGCAATGCGCCATGATCCCGCGTTTTCGTGATATCATGATCATAACGCCGACGCCGATTAAACCGAAAGCGGCGACCGAAACCGCGGCAGCCGGGGGCGGAACATTATAGTGCCGCATCGCGATCGCGGTGATTGTTATAAATACAAGTATCGCGATCCGGGAGCGTTTCATCCAGGGTTCCGGCCTGTCCGGCGCGTTTTTTACTCTGCATGCGCTGTTGTCCCATGCGCCGAAATAACAGAGATAGCTGCACCAGGCGGGACCTATCAGCAGCAGCGCTGATACGAACAGGATCGGCATGAAGAATCCGCCGCCGCGGTACAGGGGCCCGGCGATGATAAGGGCCGGCACGGGTAGGTGGAGTTTTCCGGTCATAAAAAAGATTCCGGCGCCGGCAAGGCCCAGCAGAAGCTGTATGAAAAAAACCAGCGAGAAGGCGGCCCAGATCCTGGCCCGGATGAGCGCCGTTGTGCGCGCGCGTATCATGATTTCCGTGAGCCATGCCGCATAGGATGACAGGAGCAGTATTTCAACCCACCCGGAACCGGGAATAAGCCGGTCGAACAGCAACACCGGAACCGGTGCCTTGATTCGCGCTGTTGATACAATCGCCGCAGTCAGAAAAAATGCCGCGGTTGATGGCCATTCCTGCTGAATAACGGCCGTGTAACGGTCAGTTTTTTTCAGAGGAATAAGGGCCAGCGCCGATACCAGGGTGCCTGCGGCAACAGCCGCCAGTATTATCGCCGGGCGCGTCCATGGCAGATTGCTATCGATCCGGGAGCGCGCGACGGTTATGCCGGCCTCAATCCATACCACTGTCGCGTACGCGAGCAGCGCGAGCGCCCCGTTCACGGCCCATTTTCTCCTTACGGCCAGGAGCAGCGGGGAGCTCAGGCTCAGAAGAAGCAGTCCCGTTTCTCCGGCTCGTAAAAAGTGAGCGGCCAGGAGCAGGAACGAAAGCGCCGATATGACTATCCTCATGTTTGCCGTCCTTTATCGATAAGAAATCGTTCTGGGAGCCATGCAAGCCCTTGCCTATTGATGACGTCGCCAAGACGGATCCAGCGCTGATATTCGGAGAATAATGAATAGCCGCGGGAGACAATTTCAACAACATCCTCTTCGGAAAATAAACCCGGCAGCTCCTTTCCCAGCTGCGGGTGACGGCCGAGCTTCCCCCCCAGCAATATCCTGAATCCGGTAGAGCCGGGGAGTAGGGCGTTTGAGGGGCACGCGCGCAGACAGTCGCCGCACTGCAGGCAGCGGCCGTCGATGACCGGTAGGAAACGCTCATCCAGCGATATTGCGCGCTCCCGGCACGCGGTGATGCAGGCGCCGCAGCCGGTGCAGGCATCGGGATCCGCGCGCACGACCACGGCGCTGATGATACCGATGTCGGCTATCTGAGGCTGCGAGCATCCGTTAGGGCAAAGCGATAATGATAAGGTGAATTTCCGGTGAGGTACCCGCTCCTCCTCACCGGAAATTCCGCTGTATCCGGCCAGTCGTTCGGACAAGGCTGTCAGATCGCGGATAAGCCTGGTGCCTGATGCTGCAACGCTCGGACATGCTTTTCCGCCTCTGCACCGCTCGATCACTATTCTCGAATCACGACCGCTCATCATCGATACCCGCGCCTTGATTGCCGATCCGCCGAGCATTACATGATGCGCTCGTTGTCCTGGTATATCTTCTGGCCCCCCTTTATGCTGCCCGGCTTGAGCCTGAAATAGGTCGTCACGAGAAAATAGAGGAGCGGAATGGCGCCGAAGACGATGATAATGGTGTCCGGCACGATCCGCCACTGCCCCAGAATCTTGATCAGCGGCGAGTTGTAAAATTCAGCGCTGCGGGTGTACCAGAACCCGTGCTCGTATCCTGCCATGACCTGCGCTATGCCCACCGGCAGGAGCATTGTCGAGAACATGAGAAAGAGCCCGACATTAAGCCCCCAGAAGGAGAGCTTCAGTATCCTCTCGTTCCAGAATTCGCTTTTTACCAGGGACCGCCAGGTGAACAGGAGCAGCGATATGGAAAGCATGCCGTACACGCCGAAGAGAGCGGTGTGCCCGTGGTTCGAGGTCAGGTACGTGGCATGCTCGTAGTAGTTGAACGCCGGCAGGTTTATCATAAAACCGAACACGCCGGCGCCGAGGAAATTCCAGAAGCTTGACGCGACCAGGAAAAAGAGCGGCCACCGGTAGGGGAACTCCTTCCCCGCGTCGCGGATTCCCTTGTATTCCATCCATGCCCTGACGACCAGGGTGATGAGGGGTATCGGCTCGAGGGACGAGAACACGCTTCCGAGAGCGATCCAGTAGGTGGGGCCGCCGTACCAGAAGTAGTGATGCGCGGTGCCGATGATTCCGCTGGCGAACACCAGGATCGCGGTCAGGTAGGCAACCCGCATCGCCGACTTTTTGTCCGCGAGTCCCAGCGTCACCAGGAACAGGGATATGATGGCCACTCCGAAGAACTCGAAAATGCCCTCGACCCATATATGCACCACGAACCACCGCCAGTAATCAGCTATGGTCAGGTGCGTCCCCCTTCCATAAAAGAGGCCGAATCCAAAAAAGGCGACTACGAGAATGGCGCTCAGCGTGTAAAAGAGCACTAGGCCGCTGTCGTCCTTGCCGGGTCCGTAGAGCCGGTTCTTCAGGGCCCGGTATACGATCACCAGCCAGGCGATGAGGCCGACAAAGAGGAGAATCTGCCAGAGCCTTCCCAGCTCGAGGTATTCCCAGCCCTGGTGGCCGAACCAGAACCAGCCTTCTCCCAGCTTGTCCTTGATGCCCAGGACTTCGCCGGTGAGGCTGCCAACGGCCACCAGGAGCACGGCCACGAACAGGAGATTTACCAGGAATCCCTGTCCCTTGGGCTCTTTGCCGCCGATGACGGGCGCGAGATAAATGGCGGTACCCACCCAGGAGGTGGCTATCCAGAAGATGGCGAGCTGCAGGTGCCAGGTCTTGGCCCAGCTGTACGGCACCAGCTTGCCCACGATAGCGAGGTAAAACGTGCCCGGATGCACGGTGTAGTGGGCGAGCAGGCCGCCCATCATGAGCTGCAGTATAAACAGCAGTATGACGACGAGAAAGAACTTGGCCGCCTTGACCTGGCTGCCGGTCAGCGGCAGGTTCATCAGCTTCTCCCCCACCTGCACGCCCTTGGCCTCGCCGTAAAAGAATTGGAACCGGTGAATCACGTAGATGATGATACCCAGCACGAGAAAGATGGCGAGAATGGAGAATATCGACCAGAGAAACGCGCTGTCGGGGAGCACGTTGCCCACGCTGGCGTCATGGGGCCAGTTGTTGGTATAGGTGCTGTTCGACCCCGGTCTGAGCGTGGAAGCGGCCCACGCGGTCCAGAAAAAGAAACCACCGATGTCCCTGCGCTCGTTCTCGTCCTTGATCGTTTCGGGCAAGAATCCGCTGTACTTGTCCCCTGCCTTGAATACCGTGACCCAGTATCCGATCACCTCCCGGAAGGCGTATTCCTGCGCCGGGTTGAGCACGAGCGTTTTGGCGTTCGCATCGTACGTATTTTTCTTCACCTCCCGTATAACCCGCGCGTCGATCGTGCTCCGCTCGTCCTGACTCAGTGATCTGTATTCGGCATTTTTTTCCCGCGCATAGAAATCGCGCATATACCGGCCGATGAGGTTGAGCGTGGTAGCTGAAAAATCGGGCCCACGCAGGGTTCCGTGCCCCCACACGCTGCCGTGATCCATCAGCCCGTACTTTTGATAAACATCCTGCCCCCTCTTGATTGTTGCTCCATCGAGAAATACCGTATCTCCGTCCTTGACATAGTCAGGAATCGGCGGAACTTTATCAAGAGAGAAGTAACCCCCTGCCAGCAATACTGAAATTGATATGACGAAACTCAGTATCGCCCCAATTTTTAAACCCTTCATCAGTGCCTCCTTAACTGTTTGAATATCATGAAAATCAAGAAAACATCCCGTACGGTAAGATATGGTATCACACTATGCGGATGAGCGCATTGACCTAAGTCAAGTGAATGAATTAACATGCAGATATCTGTAATTAATATGAATACAGATGAGGGATTTTACAAAAAGATATAAAGAAAAACGATTAATTTAAGAATACAATATCTCGCCGGAACACAGACAGGGTATTTGTCCATCAAGTTATTAATCAAGGATAATATTATATTTCATACGCTAAAATTCCATTGACAAAAACTCATATTACGATTGAAGAATATCAGAGAAATAATTGGAGTTTCCGCCCTCCCGGCATACAGGGAAACGCTGATTGCAGGGTGATAAGATTTTTAAATTTCAGGGAGTAGAGTGTCTATGTTTAATCGTATTATTGCCTATGGCTTTTTCACTTTCGTGGGAATAACATCTATCGTATTCTATCTCGTCGCGGTCCTGGTGCGGCTCGTCACCTATCCGTTTGACAAAAGGCTCCGTCTTCTCCACCTTTTCACTTGCTTCTGGGCCTCACTTTACACATGGATCATGCCGCCCTGGCGGATACGGGTCGAGGGGCGCGGTAAAATCCGGAAAAACGCCACCTACATGGTGGTCTCGAACCACCAGTCGCAGCTGGATATCCTGGTTGCGTTCCGGCTCTTCTTTCATTTCAAGTGGGTTTCGAAAGTCGAGATATTCAAGGTGCCCCTTATCGGCTGGAACATGACGCTCAACCGGTACATCAGGCTCAAGCGCGGGGACAGGGAGAGCATCGAGCGGATGATGAAGGACTGCGAGGAGCGGATCGACGAGGGGAGCTCAGTGTTCTTCTTCCCGGAGGGGACCCGTTCGCCAGACGGCACCGTGAAGGACTTCAAGCCGGGAGCCTTTCAGATCGCGAAGAAAAAAAAGATCCCCATCCTTCCGATCGTCATCACCGGAACACATAAGGCGCTGCCGAAGTACAGCATCAATTTTCACGGCGTCCAGAATATTCTCGTAAAGGTCTTCGATGAAATACCGCATCGGGTTTTTGAGAATCTTTCGATTGAGGAAACCGTGGGGATGGTGCGCAGCATGATTATAGAGAACCTTAACATCATGAATAAATCGATCGAAGGAGCACGGCCATGAAACAGAAGGTCTATTTTATCCCGGTAACAACGCCGGTTGACGATGCGTCGGCATGCGCGCGGCTCAGACACGTTATCGAATCGCATCGCCTGCTCGACTTCATTGCCGAGAGGGATATGGTGGCGATCAAGACACACTTCGGCGAGGGGGGCAAGACCGGCCACATTCAGCCCTCCTACCTGAAAATGCTGGGAGAGCTCGTCCGTGGAAAGAAGGGCAGCCCCTTTCTTACCGAGACCCAGACTCTGTACAAGGGGAACCGGGCGGATGCGGTATCGCACCTGAACCACGCTCACGCGCAGGGATACGGACGCGAGAACACCGGCATGCCGATCATCATGGCAGACGGGCTCTACGGTGACGAAGAGGTGGAAGTTGCACTGCCGGGGAAGATTTACCAGTCGGTGAAGCTGGCATCTATTATCGTCAAGGCCGGCGCCCTGATCATGGTGTCCCATTTCACCGGACACCTGGCCGCCGGATTCGGATGCGCCCTGAAGAACATGGGCATGGGCTGCTCAAGCAGAAAAGGAAAGATGAACCAGCATTCCACGGCCAAGCCGAAGATCAAAGTCAAGGCATGCACCCGCTGCGGCCTGTGCGTCCAGTGGTGCCCGGAATCGGCCATCACCATGGGTGAAGAAAGCGCCGTCATCGACAGCGCCGTCTGCATCGGGTGCGGCCAGTGCCTTGCGGTATGCCAATTCGACGCCGTGGCCTATAACTGGGGCGCCACATACGAGCAGCTGCAGAAGAAAGTGACGGAGCACGCCTGGGGCGTAGCGCGGGGGAAGAAGGATAAGTTGATATGTTTCAATTTTCTGATACGGATGTCAAAGGACTGCGACTGCATGACATCCTTCGACCCCATCGTGCCCGATATCGGCGTTGTGATATCCGCCGACCCGGTGGCGGCGGACGCGGCCTCTCTTGATCTGGTTGAGAATCGGGCCGGGAAAAAATTGTCCCAGCTGGCCTACGACATACCATACCGCTTCCAGATTGACTATGCGCGGGAGATCGGTTTTGGCAATCCGGATTACGAGCTGTTGACGGTATCGTGAAAGTGTTGACAAAAGATAAAAAATTTTAATATATTATCCAATACAGCAAAAGGGACCCAGATATGGACTTCAATCTCAGCGCCGGTATGTTCGATTCCGAGCTCAATTTTAATCCTCTCGTTTCTGACAAGACCTATGATGTGATGATACTCGGCGGCGGTCCCGCCGGACTCACCGCCGCGGTGTACTGCATACGCAAGGGCGTGTCCACGGGCCTCATCGTGAAGGAGATCGGCGGGCAGGTGGCCCTGACGGCGGGCGTGGAAAATTACATGGGATATCGGTACATCAACGGCGTGGAACTGGTGCAGAAGTTCAAGGAGCAGGTCTTCCAGTTCGGCATCGATTATGACGAGGGGACCGCCGTGCAGTCCATAGATGCCGGCGACATCAAGAAGGTGCATTTCGAGGACGGCAGGGTATTTTCGGCGAAGGCGCTCATCATCGCCACCGGCAAATCGTGGCGGAAGCTGGGCGTTCCCGGCGAGGAGGAGTTCAGGGGGCGCGGCGTCGCCTATTGCTCGACCTGCGACGCTCCCTTCTTCTCCGGGAAAAACGTTGTCGTGGTGGGGGGCGGCAACTCGGGAGTCGAGGCCGCTATTGACCTTGCGCGAGTTGCAGAAGGGGTGACCATGGTGCAGTTCCTCGAGAAGCTCACCGGCGATACAATACTTATCGATAAACTCAGCGCTTTTAAAAACGTGCGGGTAATATATGAGTCCGAAGTAACGAGCATTGACGGGCGGGACAGCGTGGAATCGGTCTCGGTAAAGAACCGTAAAACGGGCGTAGTGGATCAGATCGCCGCCCAGGGCATTTTCGTTGAGATCGGGCTGATTCCCAACAGCGGCATCGTGAAAGGGCTGCTGCAGCTCAATCAGGCGGGCGAGATCATGGTGGACTGTTCCTGCCGCACGAGCGTGCCGGGTATCTTCGCGGCCGGCGACGTCACCGATGTTCCCTTCAAGCAGATCATCGTGGCGGGCGGCGAGGGCGCCAAGGCCGCGCTGACGGCGTGTAATTATGTATTGAACAGGTGAATGATCCCGGGAATCCAGGGGTTGTTGCACGCAATAATGGTCATGTCGTGTGATGATCGGTTGAACCAGTGGATATGCTGAGATCCACCTCGAAATAAGGAGGATACCTAATGGCTCTGTTTGATGAAAAGGTAAAAAAGCAGATCAAGGATATCCTCACTGCCATGAAGGATGACGTGAGCCTCGCCTTTTTTACGCAGGAATTCGAATGTTTTGCCTGCGGCGATACGCGGTCCTTTGTCGAGGAGATCGCTTCGCTGTCTGAAAAGATCAAGCTGGCGATATACGATTTTCAGAAGGATAAGGACGCGGCCGACAGGTACGGGGTCGACAAGATTCCGGCAATCGTCATTAATGACAAGGATAATAATCACCTGGGCGTCACGTTTTACGGACTTCCCGGCGGATATGAGATCAATTCATTTCTTGGGAGCCTCATGGAGGCATCGGGACTCCGGGAGCCGCTCAAGGATGACATCGCATCCCGGATCACGGCCGTAGACAAAGACGTGCATATCCAGGTCTTTGTCACTCTTACCTGCCCCTATTGCCCCGGTGCCGTGAGCACCGCGCACCGCCTCGCTATGGAAAATAAGAGGATCAAAGCCGATATGATTGATGCCGGGCTGTTTCCGCACCTGGTGCAGAAACACCAGGTGAGCGGCGTTCCCCGGATCATCATCAATGAGAGCCACAGCATGGTGGGGGTTCAGCCTATCGAGAAGCTTTTGGATGTTATCGAGAAGATGTAGTCATGCACGAGAAGGCGCGGTTGCGCAACCCCGCCTTCCGATATCATTTCAATTTTTTCATTAATTGCATATCATTCGCGTCATAACTCGAGGAGGTACCGGGAGGCGCACGCCTCAACCGGCCAATGGCTATTCAGCTCGGCTGTTTCGAGCCACCGCTTGCCGGGACCTAACCAGGAGCACTTCTCTTATCACGGTGATCTCGTCCCGGGCCGCGGTATCGCCGATTCCCCATTTTAAGTATGAGTCGCTTCAATTGAGCGTGAATTAATTTCTTGACAACATACGTTTTTTTACCAATTAAACCATACGGTTAAATTTTTTAAACATAAGGTTAATGTTGAAACAAAAAGACAAAAAGGATCAGCCGAGGGGAAACGCTCCATTGATGCCCTCATAATGGAATACAGCATGCCCCGGCAAAAGATATTATCCAGCGTTGTTAGGGAGGGAGTTGAAAGTCGATACCATTTTACATCACTGATGCGACCACTCGCTACAGGAGAATGAGATGAAAAACACCATGAAACATGCTATTTTAATTTGTGCGGTATTGAGTCTGGCCTCTGCCGCCGGTGCGCAGATTATGAAGGAGGGGGAAAATACCGCTGCGGATACCGGCATGGCGGCCAATACAAATACCGACGCGAACGCATGGTCGAGCAGGGAGACGAAGCGGATCAACATTGAGCTCGCGGACGAGCCTGCCCTGGTACTGGGCAGGCTGAAGATAACCCTCGGCCAGGCAATGGAATGGGCTGTAAAGCAGAATTTCGACATGATGTCGGTGAGCTATGACGTTGCCATGGTGGACACGCAGTACAACCAGTTTTTGAAAAAATTCGCCCCGATGCTCTCCGCCGAGGGAGGAGGATCCTATGTTTCATTTACTCCGGGTGGCAGGAGCTTTACCGGCGAAAACCAGTCATCCTTTAAGGGCGGGGCGTCACTGTACAAAAGTTTTTCATCGGGAACAACCGTTGTTGCCGGCCTGAATCACGAGTATGATAGGATCAAGCGTGATCAGAGTCTTTTCTCAAGTATGACTGGACCGGCGAGGGCCCATAAGCCGAGCGTGTTTATATCAGTTCAGCAGGAGCTTCTCAGGAACGCGTTCGGATTCAGCGACCGGGAAACCGAAGAGATCCTGAAAAATGCCTCAAAAATGAAAAAGGAGGCGATCATATTCCAGCTTTCCTTGGTAATAGTCCAGGTCATCGGCGAGTACTGGAATACGGTGATCACGAAGGTGTCGCTGGAGAACGCTGATCTCCAGGTAAAGGAGACGAAAAAGGTCCGGGACATCACCGCCCGGAACGCGGCGTACGGCCTTGCTGATGACTACACCATGAGGATGTACAATGCGATGCTCGCCGGTGCAGAGGCGAACATGACCATGACCCGCCAGAAATACCGGGAAGCTCTCCGGAGCTTCCTCACCACCATCAATGTTGACGAAAATATGGACGTGACAGGGACCGCTGTTTTTTCAAATAAATATCCGGCCGTCAATGTCGAGGAGGCGCTGAAGACCGCCTACCAGAAGCGCGCCGATTACCGGAATGCCGTGCTGAATCTGGAGACCGCGAATATGATGATCAAGGTCGCCCGGAACGGGTCCCTGCCGTCCCTGACCGCAGAGTTCAATGCGGCGTTGAATTCCGAGCATGGTAGAATAACCAGCGCCTATGGTCAGATAGGCAGTTTCTTGTTCCCGGGGATGGAAGGCAAACTCAAACTGTCATACCCGATCGGGGACAAGGACATTTACACGCAGGAACGGAACGCGCGTTTCAAGGTGAGGCAGGCCGAGATCCAGCTGGAGAAATACAAGCGGACCGTAAAGGATGATATAATGAACGCGACTGACAACATCGAGACAAGCTTCCGGATCTACCAGAAGGCGATGGAGGCGCGAAAGCAGTCCGAGCTGTTTTACCGGGGCATGCTGAGGGATCTGGGCCTCGGACGCCTGAACTCGGCCGTTGTAAAAAACGGGCTCGATGCGATTGTCGAGAGCCGCGAAAGGGAGCTTCAGGCCCTGGTGGGATATAATATCGCCCTTCTGCAGTTTGACGTGGCGCGGAACATCCTGTTCGAGAAATACAATATCGACGTGGATAAGTATATACCCAAAGATGTTCAGAAATAAGGATACACCTTTGATTTCGAATGAGGATAATCGACACGATACATCCCACCGGGCCATTCAATCGGCTGGCTTGAAAAAAATGTTGGTTCCGTTGATTACGGTATGCCTGTTCTCCGTTCCGTGTGCTGAAAAAAACGATAATCGCCTTCATGGCGTTGTGCGGTGTTCATCGGGCGATTCGGGCCTTGAGTCCGGCGGCGAAAAGGGAGTCCGGATAAGTGAAACCGATCACAAAAAGGAATCAACCGCGATGAAACGGAGTGTTGATAGGGCCGGTTCATTAAAAAAGGGAGCCTCTGAGGCGAGGAATGACGCGTCCGTGTCCATTGGCGGCACGGACAGAAAGCCGAAAGGCTTTCCGGATAAGCCGCGGGTTGACGTACCTGAGGTGAGATGATAGGATACAAGGGGGAGATGCGCGTTGGTCGTCACGGACCCAGCTCCTGCAGGCGTTTATCGCAGTTTTTCTCCCCCAGCCTGGACCCGGCGCGTGTGTACAGCGGTTTTGCATTCAGATATAATTCCCGCGCCGTCCGGTAGTGTTTCACAAAGAAGGCGGCATCCCCGAGGCCGAAGACGCAGTTGGCCTCGCCCAGGATTGAACCGGCCCGGCTATAGAGACCCCGTGCCTGTTCATAGAGCTTGCGGGCCGCCTTATATAAAGCCGTACGGAGAAGAATATCTGCCTCCAGATGCAGACAGTTCGCTTTCCCCAGAGCGGACCCCTCCCGCCGGTACAGAGCACGTGCTTTTTCAACGAAGCTGCGTGATGCCGTGAAGTTCTTTCTATAAAAGTGAATCTCGCCGATCCGGTAGAGGCAGTTCGCCAGCCCGATGTCAGAGTTCGCCTCACGGTACCGGTATCCCGCCTCCCTGAAGAGCTTTTCCGCGTTGCCATAGCTCCTGCTGTCATAGGCGATTCCTGCCAGGCCATACAACGCCTCCGCGGCTTTTCTGCCGATGGCCGATTCGTCCAGCGACCGGAGCGCCTGCTCGCCGAGGCGGTCGCCTTCCCGCCGGTTTTGCTTTGCGTATGCCAGTTCGGCGAGACGCCTGATGCATTCCGCCTTTTCAGGGAACGTGCCGTCCATGCTGTAACAATCCAGGGCGCGGCGGTAAAGATTCTCAGCCTGCGGCAGATCGGACTTCGCGCGCATCAGGTCGCCCAGACGCATCAGACAGGAGGCCTCTCCCTGCGATGATTTTATTTTTCGATACAGGGTGAGGGCTTCATTGAGCTCTTTTTCCATGTCCCGGAATTTCTTTTCGGCGAAGGCGATATCGCCCAGCATTTTCAGGCAGTTCGCTTGGCCGAGTATCGAGCCGGCCTTTGAATAGAGCGATAATGCCCGCTCGTAGCGCTCTCGGGCCACGCTGGTTTTATCGGTAAAAAACGCGATGTCCCCGATCCGCTTGACACAGTTGGCCTCGCCCAGCAATGACCCGAGTTTTTTATACAGGGGAAGCGCCTGTCGGTACTGTCTCTCGGCTTTGTCGTAGTCTGCCAGGGCGAGAGAAATGTCCCCGAATCGCTTTTCGCAGTTGACCTCGCCGAAGATCGAACCCGCCTTGTGGAAGAGAAGAAGAGCATTCCGAAATTTTTCGCCGGCGCCCTTATAGTCAAGCCTTCGTAAGAAGATATCGCCAAGCCGGTTGATACAGCGCGCCTGCCAGAGGATGCGGTCTTCTTTTTTAAAAAGCGCCAGGGCACGGGCATACGACCGTTCGGCATCGCGGTATCGGTACTTATAATCAAGCAGGATATCTCCCCGTGCGTAGAGCGCGGCGGCGGCATTTCCGTAAAGACCGCTCCGGCGGGCGATTTCTTCCAGGACCACGGTTATGCGGAGGCCGGCGTCGTCGGTGTAGTTGCTTTCCAGCGAGGAGGCGTGATTTCCTGCTTCGAAAAGCCATTCTTCTGTTATGATGCCGCTGTTCGAGTCGGACAGCTTCTTCAGCTCACCGGAATTTTTCGCATGGACGAGCTTTCGCAACATCTCGACGTCTTGGGGTCTCCATACGCGTTCGCTCCCGGCATATCCCTGGATCCAGAAGGTGCACGCAAGCAGTGCGAGTATAAGCGTGAGCTTTTTTTTCGATGCTCTGATCAGCCCGGTTGGCATGATATGGAATCCACAAGAAAATTTCTGTCGAGCAAATACATTTCAATTATTCGTATAAGCCGCCACGGCGCTGTTTGTCCATACTTTTTTTAAGCGATGAGTGGGAAGCGCAAAGCCAAAAAGCCGAAGCTACCTCTATAAAAAGGCATTTATTCCTTTCCCGTACATGAGCACGCTTGATGGAATCTTAACATAAACGAGGAGCGCTATTCTTATAGTCGCCCGTCAATTACCGCCGATGGATGAAATTGCCAGTCGGATAGCGTGGTAGCCCAATCCCGTCGCGGATGTAAATTAAAATGATGTCGGACGTGAATTATATTCAGGTCGCAGACGCTTTTCATGATGTCCTGTCTTATTTCTGCACCGCGCCATACATGGCCCATTTCAAATATTTCAAAAATACTGCTGGAATCACCCTATCCCCACCCCTTCCATCAGGGGAAGGGAGAAAATAATTCAGATGTTTACCCTAAAATCTTATGTTTTTCGAGGTATTTTGCCTTAAAAAACGACGATATTTCCATGTATCGTTTAGCGGTTTGCTGTTTTCAGCAAACCGCTAAAAAAAGTTGAAAAAGAATTGTATATTCGCTATTTTATTGTATTATGTCTCATAAGTATCACGCGCGCCCGGCCCCTTTAGCTTTTGTCCGGAGGATGATGAATGAAACTGGAAGATTGCAAAAAGTGCGAATATCATTATAAATCACAACTCGATGATATTCTGTGCGTATACAGCGGCGGTTTTGATTATCAGGTTGTTACGCAAAACAAAAAGGGCCAGCCGATTGTTGTCATGTGTCCGCTTGAGGTGACGGTTCCTAAAAAAGAACACATTTCTGCCGCCAACCTGAAATCACTGTTAAATAATTTTTGATGTTTCAGCCACGGACCCCGGCACCCTGATGTAAAGACTGCCTCTAAAAGGAATATAAAACCCTGTTAATGACTGCCTTGAGGTCTTCAACCCGGTACGGCTTTGCGACCACGTCGATAAATCCATAACTGGAATAATTCGCCATGACCGGGTCGTTTGAATAGCCGCTGGATACGATGGCTTTTACCGCCGGGTTGATCTCCTTGAGCTTGGCGATGGTCTCTTTACCGCCCATTTTACCCGGTACCGTCAGATCCATGATAATGATATCGTATGGACGTCCGGCTTGTATCGATTTTCGGTACAATTCGATGGCCTCCTCGCCGTGGGTTGCGAAATCAGCAGTCATCCCCAGGTGTGAAAGCATATTGCCCGCGACCCGGAGCACCACCTCATCATCATCCATGATGAGGACCCTGCCCGAGGCGAGCAGGCTTTTTTGTTCCTCGGTTTCCTCCACACGAACCTGATCTTTCGATGATGGAAGATATATGATAAAGGTCGTTCCGCGGCCCGGTTCGGATTCGAAGGAAATGTGTCCTTCATGACGCTTGATGATGGAATATGAAACCGTAAGTCCGAGACCGCTGCCGTTTTCTTTGGTGGTGAAATAGGGGTCAAAGATGTACCTCTGATTTTCCGGGGGAATGCCGATGCCGTGATCGGAAAACTCTATCCGTATATAATGTCCCTGTTTGAGCGGAAGCCGGGAGTGTTCATCAACCACTTCGTTCACGGCTTTCACCTCGATGACGCCGCCTTCTTTCATCGCCTGCATGGCATTAATGATAAGGTTGTGAATAACCTGGGTGATCTGGCCTTCGTCGATTTCGGCATTCTGGAGATCGTTCTGAATGGTGTAGATACACACGATGTTCGATCCGCTCAGCGCGAAGTCGATAGTCTGACGGAGCAGGTGCTTTATCGATGTGGTCTTCTTGATCGGCGCGCCTCCCCGTGAAAAGGTGAGGAGCTGGTGTGTCAGGTCCTTGGCCCTGAGCGACGCGGCTTCCGCTTCATGAAGTATGTCGGAAGTGTCGTCGTCCAGCGGGATGCTCAGCCGCGCCAGGGATATGTTGCCTATGATGGCGGTGAGCAGGTTGTTAAAGTCGTGTGCGATACCGCCGGCAAACACACCCAGGGATTCAATTTTCGAGGCCTTCTGAAGATCTTCTTCCATTCTCTTTTTTTCGGTTATGTCGGTGAACAGCCCGAAGCTTCCGGAGAAATTGCCGTCATGGTCGTATATCGGCCGGGGTGAAACAATGGTGGCTATCGTGCCGCCGTCCCTTTTCATGATCTCGATCTCGTACGGCTCATGTTCCCCCCGCCGCCGGCGCATAAGCTGCTGCTTGAGAATCATGATGTTCGTCTCGTTGAGGAAATGCTCCAGGTTGCGTCCGATGACTTCATCCCGTTCGTATCCGATCATCTCGCAGAACCGGTTATTCACGAACTGAATGAGTCCCTTGTCATCGAGCACGCAGATCCCCTCGTTCATTGATTCCACCACGAGCCGGTAGCGATCCTCGCTTTCCCGCAGGGCCGCTTCGGCTCTCCAGTGCTGGGTGATTTCCTGGGTAAGTTTATCGTAGAGCTGGGCAATTTCCAGAGAAATCGCCGCCTGTGATGCCAGTAGCTCGAGGATCTCAATATGGTCTATGGTGAAAGCACCGGCGACAAACCTGTTTTCCAGGTAGAGGATTCCGGTGAGCGCGGAGTGACGTACCACCGGCAGACACAGAACGGAAAGCGGACGGTTTTCCGGCGGGTACTGTCCGAGCGGGAGGCTATCCTCCCTGCGGGCATCGTTGATGACCAGGCATTTCTTTGAGTGGATCACATAGTTAATGACGGGAACGAGCAGGTCTTTTTTTTCGCTCAGCGGGGTTGTTCTGACGGTGGTTTTCACCTCGTCGATCAGGGTCGTTTCAGCAACGATAGCCGCAGAATTATTTTCCATGGTGATGAAGAACCCCCGGTCTCCTCCCGCGTTCTCGAGCGCTATCTTCATGAGCTTTTTAAGCAGATCCTCGGTGATGATTTCACTCGATATGGCCTGCAGGGAGTTCACGATGCTCGTATAGTTCAGGTGCCGCGTCGCCGCGGTCGCTTCTGTCATTGCCGTCACATTGAGATACGGGGCGAATTTATTCTCTATGTCCCGCACCTTTGCGTCGGCCCCCCATTCACGGTAGCAGGTATGCGCCTGCCTGATGTGCGCCATGGCGGAAGTTTCATTTCCGAGTTGGATATGGAAATCGGCCGCCCGCTCGAAAATCATGGCCTCGTGGTTGATATAGCCGTTTTTCCGGGCGAAATGTATCGCCTGACCGTAGGACCGCAGGGCGGAGAGGCCGTTCCCGGTGACTCGGAGAAGCTCGGCCTGCAGCAAGTGGTAGAGATGAATGAAATTTTCCGGGCAATGATCCGACCAGGTCTTGAACCTCCGCACGCTGTTCTTTAACACCGGGAGGTACCGCTTTCGGTCTCCCGGCGTTAACCGGTGATAGGACCCCGCGATTGAAAGTGAAAAATACAGATAGTATTCGGATATATGTATCGAAGCGTTCAGAAAATTGTCGGCCTCATGATGGATGCGTGATGCCATCTGCAAGGCCTTTTCATAATCTCCGAAAATGTATGCGGACATTATTCGGGTCAATTGCAAAAGGCACAGAACGTACCTGTTTTTCCGGATGCGTTGTATCATAGGCGAGGCATCGTGTTCGTCGATATCGCTTCCCGGATCGTCCTGAGCGAGTCCCTTCAGCCTCTGGATCATTGAATAAAATATGTTGAAAACGTCCTGGGCCACGGTAAACCGTGACAGATTGATGAAGTTAAGATGCGTCTCGTAGATCAAAATCAATGAACTGATATCCCTCCCTTTCCTGATGGAATGGCTCAAGATGTTTGTTATAGCATAGCTGGTGAAAAGAAAGTCTCCGGAAGCCATGCCCGCACGGAGCGCGGTCGCGAAGTGTTCGATATATTCATGATAGGGCCTCTTCCAGCAGGCAATCAAAGCTCCGAAGATGTGATGGAGCCTGGCTTTAAATTCGCTATCATGGAACTTATCATTGAGAGCCAGTCCCAGCCGTCCAAATTCATACGCGTCCGTGTATTCCTGAAGACGCGTGCCCACCACTGCGCCGTAGACGGCGTACGCGTAGGGGGCGTACCTCGAATTCCCGTGTTTCAGGGTCATGTTGATGATTTTTAGGGCCAGTAGAATGATCAGTCGTAAATCTGACTCTTTATTTGAATAATACGCCGGGACCGTGATCTTCATCATGATGTCCATCATCTGAAGAATGGCACGGTCTTCCAGAAGGGGCAAGTTATAAAGATAGTCGGTGGTCTTCTTTCTCAACGCGATCCTGGTGCAATAAAGCTCCTTTGCCATGTACGCCACGCTCGGGGACTTCGGGAGCTTCAGTTTAAAAATTCCCATGGCTTTAAGACCAAGCTCTATCGCTTCATCGACCCTGTTCTGGTGGCTGTACAATACGATAAGGAGGCTGTATATCTTCGCCCGGTCAATGACAGTACGCGCACGTTTCAACAAAACATAGAGGGGGGTTGTATCGTTCGTCATTGTTCCGGCAAGATAATGGCACTCGGCCTTTTCCATGAAAATCGAGAATGCCATCGGGTAATTCTCCTCCCACACGTCGTCCGGAAGAAGGCTGATGGCATGGTCAAAGTATTTTACCGCAGAGAGGTAAGCAGTGGACGATTTCGCTTTAATGGCCGCCAGGATGTTTATTTGCACGATTGCCCATTTTTCATCCGGGTCTGAAATGAGATCCAGGCATTGGTTGAAATGATCGATAATGGAGAATACTTTTTCCGGCAGATCCTCGAGTGACGCATGTTTCATGAGGGTGTTCCCGATCCGGTAGTGAAGTTTCTTCAAGTCATCCACGGATGTTATTGAGATGATTGATTCATGGATTCGGTCATGTGATAATGCGTATCCGAACGGCGTCGTAATGATGAGCTCATTCTGGACCGCATCGTTCAGACTGATGATTATTTCCTCGAGCGATCTGCCGCAAATTTCTGACAGGATTTCAGGAGTTACGCGAGCGCCCAAGATGGAGATGATTGTCAGAATTTCGCGTGATTCTTCGCGCATCCGGCTGATTCGCTCGCTCATCAGCACGATGACATTTTCCGTAGCCCGCATCCTCTGTATCCGGTTCATGTCCCAGTGCCAGCCGGCAACGGATGAGTAAATCAGAATGCCATCATCATGCAGTCGCTTGAGGAACTGCCGGAGAAAGAAGGGGTTTCCGCCGGTTTTATGGTAAATGAGTTCGGCCAGCTCCCGGCAGGCCCCGGTATCGCTTTTCAGGGTGTCGGCGATCAATTCATTCACGGCGGACGGCGTGAGCGGCCCAAGCTGAAGGTCGTGCAACTCGGTGTTCTGCTCCCGGATGTCCGCGAGCCAGGCGGTCAGGGGGTGGGGATCAGTGATTGCATCGCTGCGGTATGACCCGATGAAAAGAATGTGGGAAAGGTCAGGATCGGCTACCATGGTTTTGAGCAGAGCGAGGCTTGCCGAATCGGCCCACTGGAGATCTTCGAGCACCATCACCAGCGGATGTTCCTCAGCGGCGAATAGTTTTATGAAATTCTTTAGCACCAGTCGAAACCGGTTCTGCGATTCTTCCGGACCGGTTTCAGGGATTTCGGGTTGGCTCCCAATGAGCGACTCCGTCTCCGGCAGTATATCGGTAATTATTCTCCCGTTAGGGCCGACCGCGCTCATGAGACCCTGTTTCCAGGCCTTCACGCGTTCCCCGTTTTCGGAAAGTATCTGTTTGATGAGCGCCTGGAATGCCTGCATGATCGCACTGTAGGGAATATAGCTGTCAAGGCTGTTGAATTTACCCGATACGAAATACCCCTTGTGCCGCGTTACCGGCTTGTACAGTTCGTGGATCAGGGTGGTTTTTCCTATTCCCGCATAACCGGACACCAACAAGACCCGGATGGGGCCCTGGCGGGTCTGGTCGAAAAGGGAGATCAGCGCGTCGATTTCACGAGTTCGGCCGTAGAGCTTTTGAGGGATGATGAACTTATCTTGAATATCGCTTTTACCAGGCGTGAAGAGCTCGATCCTGCCTGTGGCTTTCAACTGACGCATGCACTCTTCGAGATCGGAAATTATACCGTGGGCGCTCTGGTATCTGTTTTCCGGATTCTTGGCCATCATTTTCATGATGATGGTTGAGATCATCTGCGGGATGTCCTCCTTGACCGCTGTTGGCGGCTGGGGCAGCCGCGCCATGTGGGAGTGGATGATTTCCAACGGATCCGAAGAAGGGAAGGGCGGCTCCCCGGTCAGGAGTTCATACAGCGTGATGCCGAGGGAATAGAAGTCCGAGCGGTAATCGATGCTCCTGTTGATTCGGCCGGTTTGTTCCGGTGATATGTAGGGAAGGTTGTTCACAATGACTTCGGGATTGTAGATATCTTCGGTTTTATAGGCCGTGATGGAGTTGAATCCGAAATCCCGTATTTTAACATTCCGCGTTTCAGGATTCACGATTATTGACCCGGGGTTTATATCGGAGTGGATGATTTCATTCTGGTGGATTTCTTTCAGGCCCCGGGCAATCTGTATGGCGATATCGAGAAATTCCCGCGGCTGTATCTTTTTCTGGAGCGAATACTCCCGGAGGGTGATGCCGGTCGGGTTTTCGATGAAGAACATGAGCCCGTTCCAGTTCTGGTCGCGGATCTTTTCGAATATATAGACCCGCGCAACATTGTTGGAGTCGATATGCTTCGCTTGTTCGTATTCGTAGGTGAGCTGGACGATGTGGGACGATGTCAGTTTATCGAAAGGGAAGTATTTGATGATGACCTGCCGACCGGTGGTGGATTGAACGCCGGTGTAAGTAATATGCCTCGTGCCCCGGTGTGTCTCGGCAATAGTGTCATAACCGCTGATGAATAACAATTCGCTTCTCCGGTAAATCTGCTTGGATAGTATAATTGATACGGCAAATATAACAAAACGTCAACTGATAATTTAATATATGATGATGCATCATCATTCCGGAAGCATTTTATTAGACTTGTTGCATATTGAAATAAAAATTTATACTTGCCCCCGCCGCCGCAGGCGGCGGGGGCAAGATTTAATTATTATTTTAGGGTAGCAACATGTCTATTTATTTCTTGATTTTATCAATGCCTATTGTAAATACAGACAACCCCATTTAAAAAGGCGGATTGATTATGAAATATATTCATCTGATTTGTATCGGCGTGATAGCTCTTTACGGATGCGGAAGGCTGGTCAAGGTGCAGGACCAGGAGCGCATGATCAGGCAGGTATTCAGCGTCAAGCTCTCGAAAGACGAGATATTCGACAGGACGCTGGATTGGTGCGCGAAGAAATTCGTTACGGTCAATGACGCCATCGTCGTGAAGGACAAGGAGAAGGGAAAAATCATCGGAAAGGGTGTCGGGAAATATTCCGAGTATTTCGACTTCTTGGTGGACCGGGAATTCAGCTACACCATCACGATCGAGATTAAGGATAACCGCTACCGTGTCACATTTGATAATTTTGTCGTGTATTATGATGAGCGGCAGCTCACGGCCAGCCGGGCCGAGTTCAAATTTGAAATAAACAAGATAAGGAAACAGCTTGAAAAAAACATGGAGGACCTGCGGGATTACGTATCAAGCGGGGCGGCTGAAAAGGAGCAGAAAAAGGTAGAAGAATGGTAATCTGATCGCGGTTGGTACGGCTAGCGCGAGAGCACCTGCGGCATGTATGACCCCATGAATTTCTGGTCTTCCATGCCGGTGAGATCCCGGTGCCTTTCCGATTCCTTATTGCAGACTGTGCAATGCATCGATCCTGCGCGGGATCTTCTTCTAACAGTTAACTGAAAAACCGCGATACTTCCACGTATCGTTTGGCGGTTTGCTGTTTTTCAGCAAGCCGCTAATTAATATGCGGCATCAGCGCCCATTTTATCACCCAGCGGACTGTGCCGGGATATATATCCAGGCATACAATGCCGCCGTTCTGGAATTTAAACACCGGTTTTTCAACAGAGCCGGTTATTAAATGGGAAACAAGTTTCTCCATGAACGGGAGATGTCCCACATACATCCGGTTTCCGGTCGCGTCGAGACGCTCGGCAAAATGAACAACATCGTCATTGGGATCCGTGCCAGGATGCTCCTCAACGCTGATGCCGGGACCGAGCTTTTCCGCGAAAATGCGAGCCGTCTGCAGGGCGCGTTTCTTTCCGCTGTGAAAAATGATGCTCACCATAACCCGGTAGTCATTGGCCACTGAAGCGATACGCTCCACTTCGGCCCGGCCTTCATCGGTAAGCCCGCGCTCGGGATCGGCTTCTTTTGAATGGGATTTACCGTGCTGGACAAGATATAATGACATGGGTGACTCCTTCATGATGCGGGATGACATTCTCATGAGTACTGTCAAAACATAATCTTTACAGTATAATTCAAGACATCGATATTGACATGAACGTTGATATTCTTTACAAAAGCCTGCTCAAGTTCATATTCGAAGGATGCGCACCACCGGTTAAAATCTCTGTCGGAAAAATAGTGCTTATTGAAAGCAAGCTCGATTGCATGACCCTGGACGGTTAATTTAAATGTTTTCTGTTCCTTTTCTTCGCCGGTCATGGTGACAATAAGTTTATTGGTTGACTCTTCGGGGAAATGAACATCGTACTTTTCCATCTTCAGTGTTTTTGACAGCACCTTTATGACCTTCATGTAGTCTACCGCGCTCATGAAACAGCCCCCGAGATACATCCTGTATTTTTCATCGTATCCATATCTAACTCATCTTTCGTTTTTTATCAACTCAAATACGTTTTTCAGTATGCGGTGTTTTTATAAATTGCGAAAAGCCGGCTGGTGTGGATCGGCGTCAATCGAGCTGGAGTTATAAGGAATTCCGGAAAGCGAATAGGACCGGATCCGGCGGTGAGATGTAAGAACAGATGATGAGAAGGGTTATCTCAGCGAGTCGCGCTTTTTATTGAATAAAAACACTGATTTTTTATATATCTTCGGCTCTATCGTGAGAGACCGGTCGAACCGGAGGTATGTCAGCTTGAGGAAGAGCGCTTCAAACTCCTTCTTGCTCGCCAGCACCGCGCGCAGGAGCGATCCCGGGCTGGTGGTCTCAGGGTCGAGTCTTTTTACGGCAGTATAGCCGCCGTGCATTAAAAATCTCACGACCGCCTCGGAGCAGGTGAGCTTCCAGGGACTCTGGTTGAGATTGAGCGAGTAACGGTTCCTTGACCAGGATTGGAATAGGCTTTTAATGCCGATGATGAAGGCGCTCCAGTAATCGAACTTCGTGCCGAGACGCGTGGCGGTTTCGCGCAGCGCCTCGTCGAGTCGGGGACCAACGGGACGGAATTCAGCCACCAGGGTGTTGTGTCGTATCCAACGCTTCCAGGGACGAAGCTCATATCCCCACGCTTCGGCCTGCATCACCATCCGCATCTTCAGGGCCGCATCATCAAAGGCGATAAACGCGTGGCTGCAAGACGATCGGGTCGCCCAACGAATGATCCGAGATATGAAGAGCCGTGTTGTCGAAAATCCGATACTGATATTGTAGTCCGATTGTCGTCCGATCATGGGCGTCCCCTGTTGTATGCGGATATTAATGATTGGATTATTCTATTAACACTCCGCATAATTGACTGCTGTCTTCGGCGGTAATCCTTCACCATTTGAATGTACTCTACCGGCTAACATATAGAAATTGCAAGAAATTATTAGGCTGGTTTGAAAATTCTATCTTATTGTCCCGCCTCCGATAACTGCGGTGGTGAGACGCCATGAACAGCGCATGAGGCTTCTCGATATTTCTATCATCCGGGTTTATGTAACTTTTTAATCGGTATAATAACCAAAAAACAGTATAGCGGGCGATAAAACATGCCTACCTGTCGCATTAGTCCATTACGGGGAGTAGTGTGTGAATTTATAATTGATTACAGTGGAGGTCCTGAATGAAGGGGAAAAAGCTATTATCATTAGCTTTGGCTGTTCCAACGGTATCAGTCGTTATTGTGTTATCATTGTTGTTCTGCTCGGGCGGTGGCGGCACTCTCTTTGGTGCGTCGGGTGAATCCCCCCTGAGGGGAGATAAGGTGTCCGACGCGGTAAAGGTGCAGGACACCTTCCGGAAAATCTTCGAAATTAATAAGCATCGCGTGGTATACATTAGTACCGAGTAAACGGTGAAACTGCCGCGTAACCCGTTTTTCGATGATCCGTTCACCACGTGGTGTACGGTGTTGACAAGGTGAAGGTGAATTTATTCATATCCGTTGGGGAGCGGCCATAATGAGACATCACAAACCGCTGCAAGCGGGGGTGTCAGAGTAATGCATAAAAGGGGTCAGAGTAAAACATTCCTTATCGTTTTATAAAATAACCCGCAAGATGCATAGAGAATCAGCAATACCAGGGTATAAAAAATAATTTTTTTTATCTACCCTTGACGATTGCCCACAATCTTTGTATATTTATTATAGAAATTGTTAGCACTCATTAAATATGAGTGCTAACAAGATGTTTAGGAGGTTTATTATGAAATGGGGTTTAACTAAATTAAATAATGGTGATTTAACTTTCACCAGAGTTTTTGATGATTTTTTCAGGATGATGCCGGTTGACGTTTTTGGCGATGAACTAAATCCGAGAGTTGACGTACATGAAGATGATAAAGCTGTTTATGTGAAGGCTGAAATTCCGGGTCTGAATGATAAAGACCTTACTGTATTTCTAAAAGAAAACTTGCTTACTATAGCGGGAGAGAAAAGAGAAGAAAAAACTGAAGGCGATAACAACGAGGAATACTATTACTGCGAGCGCAGATTTGGTTCCTTCAGCCGTACTATCGCACTGCCGGACAGCATCAAAGCTGATGAGGTTAAAGCAAACTATAAAAACGGTGTGTTGGAGATTGAACTCCCCAAAGCGGAATCAGCCAAACCAAGGAAGATTGATATCACCGTTAACTAAAAGGTGTGCACCCACCGCTTCAAGCGATGGAAACATTAAAGTATATACACGGGATAAAAAGCATTAGGAAGAGGCCCGGTGCGAGTTTGAGTTACAAGCCGGGCCTTCTCTTTCACTAAGCAGAATTAAGGAGGAAAATTATGAGCAAAATTATAGGAATAGATTTGGGAACAACCAACTCCTGCGTGGCCGTCATGTCCGGGGGAGATCCGGTGGTCATACAGAATTCAGAAGGACAGCGAACGACGCCCTCGATTGTCGCCTTTACCGATAAGGGCGAGCGGCTCGTGGGACAGGTGGCCAAGAACCAGATCATAACCAACCCGGCCAATACCATCCGCTCCATAAAGCGGTTCATGGGAAGGCGGTTCCATGAAGTGAAAGATGAAATCAAGATTGTTCCCTACCAGGTGATCGACAACGGGAACGGCGTCACGGTGCGTGTCGCTTCCGGGGAATTTACGCCCCAGGAGATATCAGCCCGGATACTTCAGAAGATGAAGCAGACCGCGGAGGATTACCTTGGAGAGAAGGTGACCCGGGCTGTCATTACCGTGCCCGCCTATTTTAACGATCAGCAGCGGCAGGCAACCAAGGATGCAGGCCGCATTGCCGGTCTCGAAGTTGAGCGCATCATCAACGAACCCACTGCCGCGGCGCTGGCGTACGGCCTGGACAAGAAGGGTAAAAAGAACGAAAAGGTGGCCGTGTACGATTTGGGCGGCGGTACGTTCGATATATCGATACTTGAGCTGGGCGATGGCGTGTTTGAGGTGAAGTCAACCAACGGGAATACGCACCTGGGGGGTGATGACTTCGATGCGAGGGTCATACAGTGGCTGATACAGGAGTTCAAGAATCAGACCGGCATCGATGTCTCTCATGACAAGATGGCGCTCCAGCGGCTCAAAGAGGCGGCTGAAAAGGCGAAGATCGAACTGTCGAGCAAGTCGCAGACCGAAGTGAATGCTCCGTTTCTGACCGCTGACCAGAACGGGCCGAGACACCTGCTCGTCACCTTGACCCGGGCGAAACTTGATCAGCTCATCGAAGATCTGATCGAGTCGACCAAGGGCCCCTGCGTGCAGGCGCTTGAGGACGCGGGTCTTACCGCTGGGGATGTCGATGAAGTCATCCTGGTAGGCGGCTCAACGCGCATTCCGGCGGTTCAGGAACTGGTGAAGAAGATTTTTGGGCGGGAGCCGAACCGGAGCGTTAATCCGGACGAGGTTGTTGCGGTCGGTGCCGCCATTCAGGGCGGGGTCCTGGCGGGCGATGTCCGCGATGTGCTCCTGCTTGACGTCACGCCGCTGTCGCTGGGCATCGAGACCCTTGGCGGCGTGATGACACGGCTTATCGAGCGGAATACCACCATACCGACGCGGAAGAGCCAGATCTTCACTACGGCCGAGGATAACCAACCCGCGGTGTCCGTGCATGTGCTGCAGGGAGAGCGGGAGCTGGCCACGCATAATCGGACCCTGGGCAGGTTTGAGCTCATGGGAATTGCGCCGGCGCCGCGCGGCATTCCCAAGGTGGAGGTTGCGTTCGACATCGACGCCAACGGCATCGTGCATGTGTCGGCCAAGGATCTGGGTACCGGTACGGAGCAGAAAATACGAATAGAATCTTCCAGCGGACTGAGCGAGCAGGAGATCTCGCAGATGGTACGGGACGCCGAAAGCCACTCGGAGGAAGACCGGAAGGAACGCGAGCTCATCGAGGCGCGTAACGAGGCGGACTCGGTCATTTACTCCCTCGAGAAGCTCATGAAGGAGCATGCCGATACAGTTTCTCCTGATGAGAGAAGCAGGATGGAGTCCGAGATCGCGCAGTTGAAGCAGGCCATGGAAGGAAGAGATGTCAGCGTGATACAGTCGGCACGATCCAGGTTGGAGCAGGCGGCAAGCGAGTTCGGCAGCAGGCTCAACCAGGGCGCCGCAGAACATCAGAATGCCGGTAAACCGGAAGCGTGGACCGGCAGCGCAGAAGCCTGGCAGGACAACCGATCTTCATCCGCACCGGGAAAAGGTTCCGGAGATACGGTATACGACGCGGAATATGAGGTTGTGGATGACGAGCGGAAAGCCGGTTGACATATATGGTGAAAGGCCCGTGGCTCAAGCCGCGGACCTTTTTTATTTGACGGGACGTATCATTCCCCATACTATAGCGACAATGCGCACCTGAACAAAGATCAGGCTGAGGATTTCGCGTTTTATCGATCTTAAACATTACTGTGCCGAGAGGCGAGTTATGCTGCTTGCTGAAATACTGTCAGATAATGATTTTGATTCACGGGTCCAGGGGCTCGCCCTGAAATTGCGGAAAAAGCTCGGCATTGATGCGCCGGTCTACCAGCTCGGTGTTGTGGTGGACAATGTGGAGACGGCCGCGGAAAAGCTTGAGCGGAAGGGAATGAAGCCCTTTTTGCTCCTGGGCGGTTCGGCGGAACGCTGGAGCGAACGGGGCGTTGACGGGCATATGAGGAGCAGGCTCGGATTCGGATATCACCGGGGCATCGAAATTGAGCTCCTTGAGCCGGGGGAGGGCACCGACTTCTACCGGCGAAGCCTGGACCAGCGCGGCAGGCCGTTGATCCAGCACCTGGGCTTCCTCGTGAAGGACGTGGACGCGTGGGCGAATAAGCTCGTTAACGCGGGATACCCCGTGTACGTGCGCGGCAAGCTCGGCATGGGGCCGCTGAGCATCGACTTCGCCTACATGGACACTGAGCGAGACGACGGCCTTATTCTGGAGTTCATAAGCCATCGATTCCTGGGTATCTGGTTCAAACCGCCGATCTGGTTCCAGCAGCTTTTGGGCCTCATTGAGAAGAAGACCGGAAAGCGGTGCATAGACGTAGGTTGACCCGTAATGAAAAAAATTCTGATCATACCGTTGGTTCTCCTGCCGTTCCTCTGGTGCCTCACGGCAGGAACCAAACAGCGAACGGGCGGGACGCGGAAAATCACCGTCGATCAGGGCGGCAGGTCACGGCACAGTCTGCTCCATATCCCCCTCCAAACCGCCTCGTGCCCCTGTCCGCTTCTTATTGTCCTCCACGGCGGCGGCGGAACTCCCCGCGGAATGGCGGGCCTGACGAAGAACAGGTTCAATGAGTTGGCGGATATCGCCGGGTTTTATGTTGCCTATCCCGAGGGCCTGAAGCGTAGCTGGAATGATTTCCGGAACGATACGAGTTCCTATGCCCATGAGAAAAAGATCGATGACGTCGGGTTTATTTCCGGCCTTATCGACCGTCTTGCAGCGGAATATCCCATTGATAAAGGCAGGGTATTTGTCACCGGGATCTCCAACGGAGGATTTATGTCATTTCGGCTGGCGTGCGAGCTCTCGGGTAAAATACGAGGCATCGCCGCGGTCACCGCCACGCACCCGGTGGATCAGGAGAAAAACTGCGCGCCGTCACGGCCGATGAACGTACTGATTATTAATGGCACGACCGACCCAATTGTTCACTATAACGGCGGCGAAGTTACGCTCATGGGCGCGGGCAGGGGGAGCATACTCTCCACTGACGATACGGTGCGCTTCTGGGTCCGTTTCAACAGATGTCAGGGCGGTCCGGAGACACAGGATCTGCCGGATCGCGACCCGCGCGACCGGACCAGGGTGCGCAGGCTTTCATACGGGCCGTGCGGCGCCGGTACCCGGGTGGTCCTGTACCGGGTCGAGAACGGCGGTCACACCTGGCCGGGAGGAGTGCGCTACCTGTTCACGGGCATCATCGGGCATACCTCGCGCGACATCAACGCCTGCGACGAAATCTGGGAATTTTTCAGTGGGATACAATGAGATAATGGGGAAGCTCGTTGATGCTTATCGGCCTCTTATCAGTCCTATCAATCTCGATTTTCTTTCATTTATACTATCTCATAAAATATGTCAGTGCGCGTGACGAAACAAATCTGCGGAGATTTATCAATACCGCGGTTATCAATATCTTCACCGCAGCCATCATTATTATAATCGCAATCCGCAGTCCGGAGCAATTACAGAAAATAAGAGTCTCATTGCTCGTCTGGTTCATATCCGGGGCGGTCATGGCGATCATGCTCGCGCTCCAGATAATGATCTTCGTGAGAGTGTACTGCCGGGCGCAGATGCCGGAAAACTACCATTACAATTTTTTTGGAAAAAAAGTGCTGCATAAGTCGGTAATTCATCCGATTGAAGTGGCCCTGTTCTTCGCTTCAATGCCGGCGCTGCTCATTGCCGGCGCCTATTTCGTGGCATGGATAATCAGGCTGTTTATCTAAAAAATAGTGGTTTTTTTTATTACCCATGGAATAATGCGCGGACAATAGGCATGGCGCGGCAAGGAAGAGTCATTCCAGCGCCGGGGATTGGCAAAAAGCCGTTTTTCCGATAGTTATCGGTAATTATTTGATTTCAGCCTGTCAGTTTGTTCGGGGGTTATAGAACGACCGATAACTGTCTATCGGTATGCCCGATTCGGCTTCAATCTGCTCTCGATATGAAAAATACGGGACAAAGTACAGCGAGGCCATAAATATTAATAGGAGACATATCAATGGCAGGAAACATATACAACATGTCCGATATGACCTATCCCGAGTTTAACGCCCTGGACCGCGACCGCACCCTCATCCTTCAGGGCGTGAGCCCGGTGGAGGTCCATGGAACCCATATGCCCCTCAAGACCGATTATTTCACCGTGGAGTCCCTGCTCAAACGGGCAGCCAAATCGATCCGCACGAGGCTTCCCGGCTGGGACGCGGTTATCTCCCCGACGCTCCCCGTCGGTTCCGATACGCTCCCCCTGCCCGGGTCGATTGAAATCCGCCCGAGGATTCTGAAGGGACTCATGACCGATTACGGCTGTTCCCTGGCGCGGCACGGATTCAGGCATATCGCGCTCCTGAGCGCGCATGGCGGGCCGCGCCATGACGCAGCTCTCGAACTGGCCTGCCGTGCGGTGATGAGAAGGCACCGTGACGTGCAGATGTTCACGCCCACCGGCGACGTCATCCTGTACGTCATGCTGGGGGATATCACCGAGGATCTCAAGGAGCGGCTGCGCGGCATCGTCGCGCCTGAAATTATAGACACGCTCCTTCCCTCCGATGTCCACGCCGGCGCCCTGGAGACGTCCCTGGGCCTGCTGTTTATGCCCGAGCTTATAAAAAAGGACTATGGCAAATTGCCCGATAATACCTTTGGAACGTCAAACCGGCTGGTAAACCGGGCCGTCCGTTCTTTCTTTAACCAGCTGGCGCGGCTGGTGCTGGTATTCCCCTCCTATCGAAAAGACCCTGAAAAGACGCGGCTCTTTTATTACTTCATGGGAGAAATGATAAACATGTTCGTGCTGCCGGACGGGCCCGTGCCGGTTCATGCGGGGTTCCCCCGGAAGAGCTCGAAGGTACTGGGCAGGGCATACGCCGACCTTATCGTGGAGCGCGCCGTGGACATGATCCACGATGTGATCACCGGCAAGCGCGACATTGAGAGCACCTTTACGCTCTTTTCCAGGTCGGCGCTGATACGGGCCGGGGTCCGGCTGTGAAGCAGTCCCGCGACTCCGGAACCGACCGCGACGACGCGGTCGTCCGCGATTTCCGCGGCCGCTACGTTGCCGGGAAACGGAACCGGACCGGTACCGCTGCCGTGAGAAGATTCCGTTCCATAATATACGGCCATTACCGCGAATTCAAACGCGATTTTCCCTGGCGACGCACTGCCGACCCCTACCATATCCTGGTTTCCGAGGTAATGCTCCAGCAGACGCAGACGGGCCGCGTTGCGCAAAAATATCCGGAGTTTGTGAGCGCCTTTCCAACGGTGGAGGCCCTGGCCGAGGCCCCACTCTACCGGGTGCTCGGGGTGTGGCAGGGCATGGGATACAACCGCCGCGCCCGCTATCTGCACGAGCTGACGAAACGCGTGGTGTCAGAGCACGGCGGCAGCATACCGGACACGCCGGAGGAGCTCGCTCTTCTCCCCGGCATCGGCAGTGCGACGGCCGCCTCCATCTGCGCCTTCGCCTTCAACAGGCCGGTGGCGTTCATCGAGACGAATATCCGATCCGTGTTCATTCATTTCTTCTTCCCTGACCGGAAAAAAGTCAGCGACAGGGATATCCTCCCCCTGGTCGAGGCGTCGCTCGACGGCGAGGAGCCCCGTCTCTGGTACTCGGCGCTCATGGACTACGGCGCCATGCTCAAGAAGCGGCATCCCAACCCGTCGAGGAAGAGCGCCCACCATCAGAAGCAGGCGCCCTTCGAGGGGTCGCGGCGCCAGCTTAGGGGGCTCGTACTACGGACCGTCCTGGCCGGCCCCGGGGTCACCCTGAGGCGGCTCGCGCTGCGCGCCGGCGTACCTGCCGATGAGCTGTATCCGATAATCGAAGAACTAATCAAAGAAGGCCTGATACGGAGAAAGGGGAGGGGTCTGGTTATATAATCCCGGTTCCTGACCTTGCGGATGGCTATTTATAGGCGAGGATCATCACCTCGTCAAAGCCCTCGCTTTTCTCCGGGAGCTCGATCCTGTGGGAGAGGCTGTATATCACCTCCGGGGGCACAACCACGGCGCTCTGCTTGTTGCGCTCCAGGCACTGCTCCAGCGGCCTCTGCAGATATATCGCGCCGATGGTCCTTTTCAACTGCCGCGCGATATCCACGATGCTCTTGCGGGACTTCTTCGTTGCGAAGGTGTTGATGATCAGGATGTTTTTTTTGAGCTGAAGGAAGTGTTCCACGACCTTCCGCTCGATGTGCTTGACCAGGGCGTCATTCTCCTCGGTGAAACGGTTGGCCTCCCACCGGTCGCCGAAATGGATCATCTCGTACATAGCCTTCCTGATGTCGGAGCGGCTGACGCGGCTCCGGTCTTTGTCCAGGAAATACTTGGCCGCGAATTCGTTCTTGCCCGAGCCGTACAGACCGCACACGAGGACGATGTTGAGCCGTTCGAGTTTCGAGAGGTCCATGTCGTTCTCCTTTGCACGGAGTATATTACATCGTCGCTATTGTGTCAATCAAAAAGACAGGGGGGTGAGGCGGATTGTTTGATAGAGAACTGTCTGATATTGATCAGAGTGCACGCAGAAAAAAATAGTGCCGTCGCTACCGGGTGGGGGTCTTGGGGTTTGCCCGGCAGCGGTGGCATTAACATGTATGTATGAGAGGCTTTGGCTTTTATGCAATAGTTATTGATGTTGATCTATTATTTATACCTCATTACAAGATAGTCCCAGTCTCCGCCGTTATTGGTGGCGCCGGCGATCACGATCCTTCCGTTGGGCTGCAGCACCATGGCAGTGCCAATATCGGGTTGGGCCGTGAGATCGGTGATGATTATGCCGGTGAAAGTAGGCGGGCCGAAGCTGGAGTCAAGTGTTCCGTCTGAGTTCAACCGGACAAGCACTATGTTATTGGGATTCGTTCCGGTGTCGGTATAACCGGCAACCACAATTTTGCCGTCCCGCTGAATTGCGATGGCGGTCAATCGGTCGTAGCCGCCGATATCGAGCGTGACTTTTCCTCCGTTGAATGATGTATCAATGGATCCATCTGTGTTATACCTCACCAGGGCGAAGTCATAGATGCTTGACAGCGGGGCGGTTTCTGTGTTGCCTGCGACAATAATCTTGTGGTCGCTCTGTACCGCCACGGCATATGCTTCGTCGTTGCCGCCAAAGCCGAAGTTTTCTGATCTTTTGCCGGTTCCGTTGAATGATGTATCAAGATTGCCGTTATTATCATAACAGGCAATCGCAAACCTGTTTTGATTTGCAAGGAAGCCGAACCAGCCTGCAGTTATAATTCTGTCATCCATCGGGTCTGAAGGATTAACACCGGGATCTATCGCAACCGCATGAGCCACATTATTTACGGCTGGAGCAAACTGTTCAAAGATTTTTCCGCCGTTGAAGCTTCCATCAAAGGTTCCATCCGGCATGAAACGGGTGACGGCAAATTCGTCGTTGGAGCCATTGCTCGATGATCCGACAACCACAAATCTTTCCATAGCATCGACGGCAAGCGCGTAGGCCTGATCGTCATTGCCGGTTAATCTTAGATCATAGGATTTTTTATTCAACATCGAGTCAAGATATCCATCGATCATCTTGTATCCAGCCAATCCAAAGTTGAAGTCTGTCCCGTTATACCAGTGGCCTGCAACAACGATTGTGCCATTGGCGGGCAGGATGCCGACGGATGTGCATATACTTGTTCCCCCAAAATCGTCGGTGAATATGCCGTTCGGACTTTGAAATTCACCTGTGTCGAGGGAGCCATCAGGAAGATATCGCACCAGTCCGTAATAGGTACCTGTTTCGCCGGCAACGACTATCCTGTTGTTGGGTTGAACCGTTATGGCCCTGCCGTAATCGGTGCCCAGGAGGGCTGTTGTCGCAACGCCGTCGCTGTCGAACGATGCGTCAGGGACGCCCATGGTATCGGTCAGAAATCCATTGGTCATTGCGTATTCTGTCGCCATGCTGTTGCCGTATGCGTCTTTCACGCCGGTGGTTACCTTTATTTTATAGAACGTGCCGAAATCAAGTTCGCCTGAGGAAGGATTTATGGTAAAGATGGTCTTTGTTACGTCTGGGGAAACGCCGTTGTTGAATTTTGCGCAGGTATTGTTGTTGAAGTTGTCCCATGATACCTGTATGGTTCCGACGCTGCATGAGTTATTTGCCGTATTGACGTAAACCGTACCTGAATCAATCTCCTCGTTGAAGGTTATTACGATTGGTGACCCCGTGTTCACGGAATAGGCATCATCAGCCGGCGTTGTCGGGAGGACTACTATCGGCCCGGTTCCGTCGATGGCATATGTTGCGGTCGTGATATCGGAGTCATCCATACCTGGGATATATGCATATGCCGTGATCGATGAGCTTGTATTGATGATGAATGAAGCAGGAGGTGATGTATCAATCTCCGTGCCGCCATTAATCCTGTACCGTATGGAGTATCCGGGGTCATCGATCGTGACGGTCAATCCAGGAGCATAGGTAACAGATGTAGTCGGGCTTATGGTTGGCTGGGGCGCCTTCAGGGTATACACGCCGGTCATGATTGCCGAGTTTACCCACCCGTCTCTGAAGGCCAGAGCCTTGATGGTCGTGTTTGAGGTAAGGGTAATGATGGTTCCCGGCGGGCAGGTTGTGCCGATAGGAGTTAGAGGATCGGGGTCCGGGGGTGGTGTAACGATCGTACCTATCGTATAGATAATGGTCGACCCCGTATCGCCGTCCAGAGTCACATCCAGAGCGCCTACTTCAGTATAGGGGGGTGTCGGTGAGAAAGATGGCGCTCCTACAGTACCCTGAGCCACGGTGGTGAACGTCCATGTATAATTTTGATCCAGAGTGTTTCCGGCAACGTCGGTGACGCCCATGGTCACCTGTGCGGTATAATCGCTATAATACGACAGCTGAGAATCCGGCACGAATTGCGCGGTCCTGGTTATAGAAATATAACTGATCGTACCAGTAATCGGCATAGATAATTCATCTGTTAGTAAGAAAGTAGAGGAATCGATAGTCAATGGATCCATTGGCTCGCTGAAGCGGACCCTGATGGTGGGCGTGAGCGATACTCCTCCGCCCGTGGGTGACCAGGAAACGACCGTTGGAGGGGTTGTGTCAGGAGCCGGCGGTGTGGTGTTGACTTTAAGGAGCGACGCCGGGGTAGCAGAATTCGACTCCAGTCCGTCCCTGCAGCTCACGATGAGGTTGAAAACGACGAATACAATTATCGGCCAGGATTTGTTAATCATATGCGAGACCCCCTTGCATAGAATCAGCTTTTCATGAAGGAATTAAATATTTCCGAATATTGCGAACGCGTTACCTTGCATGCCGGAAGCTGATTCGCCTGATTATTGCACAAATCCGCGAGCCAACGCTATGTATTCAAAGAGTAGAAATAGAAATATAAAATTATAAAATAAAACCAGATTTAATGTATTATTTTTCTACTCAATCGTCAATAAAAAAAATCCACACGTGCGGGATTTTTTTTGAGGTATTAACGGAGTGTAATAGACATAGATATTTATTTGTATATAATTATTTAAACACATATCTTATGACAATGGAGTTGGATAAAATATTGGGGTCAGAGTAATTTTATTAGATTAAGGTGAAGTTTAACAATGTCGCCTATATTTACATCCCGGGGTCAGAGCAAAATCCAGGTGTCAGAGCAAATCCTGGAGCCAGACCAGTATTCTATCAAAATAATGATTTTTTTCGCCTCCCGGCATCAAACATGATCGATAATTATATGGAAAAGCCACATCTAAATAAATAATATCGCATGAGTTTCCAGATCTCGGAGATTTCGGGTTACATAAGAGTGTTAATTAATTCATTAAACAGGCAGACTGTATTCAAATACAGCATGGCGCTGGTGGTAATATTGATGACATTGGGCATGATGCTGTTCGTAGGCGTATGCGCGCATGATGCAGCTACCTCTGAGGGTAATCGCACCTCTCTTGCCGGCCCCTGGAAAATACAGGTCAGCGATGACGAACGCTACGCCGGGGCGGACTATGATGACTCATCGTGGGACACGGTCCGGCTGCCGTCCAGCATGATGCGGTACGCCGAGAATAAAGCCGGAAGCATCACGGGAATCCTCTGGATCAGGAGGACGATTTACCTTGACCGTGTCATCCCGAAGCAGGACATCGGCCTGATCCTGGGCAGGATCGGCAACGCCGATGAGACGTATTTCAACGGCGTGAAAATCGGCGGCACGGGCTCGTTTCCCCCGCATGAGTTCTCCATGTGGAATCATCCCCGGTATTACGAGGTTCCGGCGTCGCTGGTACGGCCCGGCGGGAAGAACGTCATCGCCGTACGGATATGGTACTACCTGTTCTGCGAAGTGCTGGGCACTCTCGCGCTCACTGACATAAAGGACTGGCAGGACAGCAGGACGTTCGATAATTTTCTGCTCATAATGGTCAACTACATCATCATCGCGGCCGGCATGCCCCTTTTCATCATATTTTTCTTCTTTTTTATCAGACGCCGGTCGTCGCCGGAATACCTCTTCTACTGCCTTCAGCTCGCGTTCGGTCTCGTCATCATCCTGGAGCTGTGCAACTACTGGAACATTTACGGCAACAACCTGAACCGGTTCAAGATCCTGGGGATAGGGTGGGCCGGGTTGAACGTGATGCATCCGATATTTCTTCACCGAATATACGACTTAAGAAGAACGCTAATTGAGCAAGCGCTCTGGCTTTACCTCGCCGCTGTCGTTTTTATGGCGTTGGTGTTTACCAATATTACATGGCTGAGGGTGCACGGTGTTTTATTGATCCTAGTGACAACCGGTATCGGCGTGTATAATTTGTCCTGTAATTTTTCCGCTCTTTATAAAAAGAGGCCTTATGCAAAGCTGTTCGCTTTCTTTGGCGTCACTGTGGTCATTACCGCGATACATGACGGTTTCGTGTATTTAGTTAAATTCCTGGCCATCGACGTTCAGTGGGGATTTCTTTTTAAATACATGCTGTTCCCATACGGTGCTGCGATGCTCTTTATCGGCACTTCTCTGGTCCTGGTATCAAGGTTCATCGGCATGACGGACGAGATAGAGGATCTGAATACCAGTCTGGAAAACTTCGTTATCGAAAACGCGCTTCTGAACGACCAGCTGAAGGAATCGCAATCTCATAAAAAGAGCCCGTCGGTTACCATAACCACGAAAACAGAGGAAAAGATAATAAAAGTAAAACAGTATATAGAGCAAAATTACACATCCGACTTATCGCGGGAGGGACTGGCCGCATCCATTGACGTGCATCCGGATAACCTCGGGAAGCTGTTCAAAAGCTATACCAGTCAAAAGCTGGGCGATTATATCTATGAACTCCGCGTCAGGGACGCCGCGAAAAAGTTAACTGAAACCGATGACACCATTATCAATATAGCATTTTCTGTCGGGTTCGAAAGCCTGAGGACTTTCAACCGAATTTTCCCGAAATTCATGGGAACGACCCCGGAGAAATATCGGAAAATGAGTAAAAAAGCAATCGTTGAATAATTCGCCTCATTTATAACGGGGCCAGTTTCGGATTAATCCGTTATTGTCATCCGTGTTCCTCGCTTTTTCCAGCCGCTGCGCAAAGACAGATTCTGAAATATCAATTTCTGGCGAGACGAATAGCCTTCTGGATAATATGTTTTTATCATCAGGCATTGACGGTGCAATCCTCCGTGTCAACGTGAGCGGTATTTCCGTATTGCGAGCTGACGCCGTTGCTCACGGACCCGGGTACATGGCGGTCTGGAATGAGTTATGCGTGATATGACCTTGACACACTCATCATAATGAGGAAGAACATAATATGATTAATAATGACTGGTTGTTTTTCGCGATTCCTGTTTTTTTTCTCAGCGTATTGGTAACCGGCGGTTGTACTTCTATGGGCGCCATTACCATACCATTGGACCAGCTGGAAAAGCGGTATGGATCAAGCGAGGATAAATATCTTACCTATGAAGGGATGAGAATCCGATATCGCGACGAGGGACGGGGCCCGGTGCTGGTTCTGCTTCATGGAGTGTGCTCCTCCCTCGATACCTGCGACGGCGGCGTTGAGTTGCTGGATGCATTCGCGAACAGGGTGGGCGTGAATGGGTTTTATCTCGCCGGAAATTCTTTGGGCGGGTACGTCGCCTGGAACTACGCGCTTAAATATCCCCGGAAAGTCAAAAAGCTTATCTTGATCGATTCGGTGGGCTATAATCAGAAATTGCCGTGGCTTCTTGATTTCGCCAGCAGTCCGGGCATGCGTCCCCTGGCGCGGAGTATGATGCCGCGGTCCATGATCTATAATGCGGTGAAACAGGTCTTCGGCGACAAGTCAAAAGTGAGCTCGAAAATTCAAAAGCGATATTTCGATTTCGCCATGCGGGAAGGGAACAGGAACGCCTGGGTCGATATATTCATCGGGATGAGAGAGCAGACTAAGTCTGCTGGTCTTTCCAGAGACATTCCCAATATCAAGGTTCCCACCCTGATCATGTGGGGGAAAAAAGACGAATGGATACCCTACGCGCACGTTGAACTCTGGAAGAAAGATCTTTCATCCGCCAGCTTTATTACTTATGATGATGCCGGTCATATACCAATGGAAGAGATTCCTGAGAGAACAGCCGGAGATGCGCTGAAATTCCTCAGATAGCGTGTTTTCGTAACGGTCATTTTTTGGATCCGCCCGGCTGCTCGAAGGACGGGTTTTTACGATTGCATACCTGCCGATTCATCAGCCGCGCTGTCGTTTCATTCATCAAGAAGGTCATAGACCAGTTCGAATGATGCGAGGCATGCCAGAAGCGCCTTCAGCGGCATCCCCCGGGTGACGGAAATCATGTGTTCGTCAGTAACGCCCTCGTATTTCCATTCCTGATTGTTAACAATAATTGAACCCGAGTATTCCAGTGTGTCGATATGATAGAGTTTTATCTGCATGGGAGCCGTACATTATTAGATATGCCGTATTGTTCCAAGGGCCGCGGAGCGTTGTCAATAAAAATATCGGGATAGGTATTTTACTTGACGCTACGTATTTATGGTACTATTTTAATATTTGATTCGTTTCCGGCAAATGAATATATGCGAGCGAGACGTATCCCGCTTTTTGCGGAAGCATTGAGCGGAAGGGAATAAAATATCATCAAAGGCTAATTATTTTATATTCTGACGTCGAAATTATAGTAACCGCAACATTATAGAATAAAAGGTCTTGTTAATGAATAAGTGGTCGATTTCTGGCGGAACAATCCTGACCCCCGATAAATCTATCAAAAATGGATCTATTGTTATCGGCAATGGCAAGATCAGTAAAATTTCCTCCGCCGGTGACAACGGCCCGATAACCATAGATGCGAAGAAGGGGGTCGTCGTACCCGGTCTCATCAACGCGCACGATCATCTTCTGGGGACCTATTACCCGAAGGTGGCAAACGGCCCCTATATCAACTGGCTACCCTGGGATAACGACCTGAAGAGTTCGCCCGTGTATGAGGAGCGGCAGCGGATTGAGAACCGGGACCTCTACCTCCTCGGCGCGTACCGCAACCTCATATCCGGCGTGACGCTGGTATCCGATCACATCCCTCATTTTGTCGGTGATCCGTTTTACGACATCCTGCCCACCAAGGCGGTGAAAAAGTACGCGCTGGCGCATTCGGTGGCTTCATTCGCTCTGGCCTGGGGCGACGGCATTACCGAAGAGTACCGGAAGGCCGTCAGGGAGGACATTCCCTTCGTGACGCACATCGCTGAGGGTTTCGACGATGAAACAAAGCAGGATATTGCGGTCATCAACCAGCTCGGAGGGCTGGGGGATCATTCGGTCTTCGTCCACTGCATTGCCTTTTCAGACGAAGACCTCAACCTCGTGAAACAGCGCGGCGCTTCCTGTGTATGGTGCGGCGATTCCAATATGTCGATGTACAATCAGACGATGGACGTTAAAAAATTTATCGATAAAGGAATCAACCTCTGCATCGGTACGGATTCTCCCATGACGGGCGGTGAAAATTTGTTGTACGAAATGAAGTTCGACCAGATGATTTATGAAAGGATTTACGGCGAGCGGTTGTACGATGAAGCGATCCTGAAAATGGTCACCGTCAACCCGGCGAAGGCCTTCAGGCAGAAGAATATGGGCCGGATTGAAGAGGGAGCTGTCGCCGATCTGTGCGTGTTCCGGGACCGGGGAAGGTCGCCTGCCGGCTCGATAGTGCACGCGCATCTGCGGGACGTCATGCTGGTGGTCATTGACGGCAGGCCCGTCTACGGTGATTCAAATTACGCGAATGTCTTTGATGAATTGGACGTGGAGTACCAGCGTATCGTAATGGACGGGGCTGACAAAATAATCATCGGCGACCCCGTCGGGCTGCTGAGGAGAATAAGCAGGGCGGTGGGATTCAAAAAGGAATTCCCCTTCCTTCCGATAGAATTTGACATATAGGACACGGGGGTCGCATGATGTCGAACGGCGCTGGGGGGCCATCGGGAATCATAACCAGGACGTACAAGGCAGGGTCGATCATATATTTTGAAAACGACAAGAGCGAGTATATATACATACTGAAGTCCGGGAAGGTCGTACTCACGTCGCTCAAGCTGGACACCGGCGAAGAGGTGAAGGAGGAGGTCCGTCAGGGGGAATTCTTCGGCGTCAAATCGGCGCTCGGCAAGTACCCGCGCGAGGAAACGGCGCAGACTATGGGGAACACTATGGTGTTGGTGCTGACCCCGGCTGATTTTGAACGGCTGGTGCTGAAAAACGCCAATGTCGTGCGAAAAATGCTGCGCGTATTCAGCAACCAGCTGCGGCGGATCGTCAAGATGGAGCGATCGGTGCTGGGCGAGGGCGAAATCGTGAATCCTGACGCGGAGCTCTTTAAAATCGGCGAGTACTATTACAAGGCCGGGATCCTGAAGCACGCGCAGTATGCGTACAAGCGCTACATGGAATACTATCCCGACGGCGAACACGCCGCTCTGGCCATGAAGCGGATTCGCGGGATCGACGCCGGGGAACCGGCGCCGGCTGATCTCGGCGCTCACGACGCGGGCCCCGGAGCATCGCCGGCCCGGCCATCGGGCGGCGGAGACGACCAGTCACCGAACGAATCAAGCGGTCCGGCCGATATGATTGATTTCGACGTCTCGCCTGAGGAAAGAGAGGCTCCGGCTACGGCCAGCACGTCCCTTGAAAACGAGATGGACGATTTTCTTTCTGACACCGGCTCGACCGGCCCTGATGACTTTTCACATACCGGGACAATGGACGACGGCTCTCCCCGTGAATTGAATGACGCGGCGGACGCATCCTTCTCAAAAAGAAATTACACCACAGCGTTGAAATTGTATCAGAAAATCATTTCATTGGACCGGAGGACCAGCCCGGATGAAAGGAAGCTGTTCGAGAAGGCCCACTTTGATGCCGGCCGGTGCCTCATTGAACTGGGGCGGCACAAGGATGCCCTGGAGATACTGTCACGGGTTTTGCGGAATTTTTCTAATTCGCCCTATGTGAAGAGCGCCATTTTCCACATCGGCACAATCTTCGAGTCGGTGAACCAGAAGGACAAAGCGATATCCTATTACAACAAAGTTCTCAACATGTCGCCGAAGGACAAATTGAACAGTGAAGCGCTGAATAAGATCAAACAACTGCAGGGCAGGTAGTGTGCGATGGATTTGGATGAAAAATTTTTTGAGAAATTCGGCGTCGAGTACGCCCCAAACGAAATCATTTTCTGCGAATGGGAGCCCGGCAACGAGTTTTATTTCATACAATCGGGTAAAGTCAGGATCGTCAAACTCATACAGAACCGGGAGAAGAACCTCGACGTGCTGACCGAGGGCGATGTTTTCGGCGAAATGGCCATCCTGGAGGAACAGCCCCGGTCGGCGACGGCGATCGCTCTTGACCATGTGAAGCTTCTCAAGCTTCACCGGGACAATTTCGATACCCTCATGGCCGGCAACCCGCAGCTCGCGTACAAGCTTCTGGTGATATTCTCGAAGCGGATCTACGACGCCAAGCGCAGGCTCATGATACTTCTCCTGGAAGAGCCCCAGCTCAAGGTCATGGACGTGCTGGTCATGCTGGCAGAGCAGGACCCGCACCTCGATCTGCAGAGCGAGATCAGCCTCAACGTGACCGCGAAGGACGTGTCACGGTGGGCCGGTTTGACCGAGGATGATGCGCAAAAAGAATTGACACATTTAAGCCGCACTGACAAGATTGAATTGTTCGGCGATAGGATCGCGGTCAAGAAGATCAGGGAATTCCAGCGGCTTGTCGCTTCGAGACGCAAGAATATGTTTCAGTAGCACCCGCAACACAGTGACACGGCCATACCAAAGAAAAGCTATGCCCAGGTAGTTAATGAACAATGCTCCCGTAGCTCAGGAGGATAGAGCGGTGGTTTCCTAAACCATGTGCCGGAGGTTCGAGTCCTCCCGGGAGCGCAGCATCAATACAAGCGGTAGCAGCCGATGTTTTTTTCGCGAGAAGCCAATGATTGAGAAACTGAATAAAATAGCTGAACGATTCCGGGATCTCGAGCTTGAGATGAGCAAGCCTGACGTCATCGCGGACCAGAACCGCTTCAAGACCCTTACCCGCGAGCGGTCAGGGCTCGCGCCGATTGTAAGCACTTTTGAGGAATATAAAAAATTCAAGCGTGAGCTTGAGGATGCGAAGACCCTGGTGGGCGATGAGAGGGATCCGGAAATGAAGGAGCTTCTTGTGAACGAGATCACCGAGCTCGAGAGAAAGATCGAAGATCATGAGAACAGGCTTCTGATTATGCTCCTTCCGAAAGATCCCAATTCCGGCAAGGACGTTATCATGGAGATCAGGGCGGGAACCGGCGGCGAGGAGGCTGCCCTGTTTGCGGCGGACCTGTTCCGGATGTATGGCCGTTACGCCGACATGAAGGGATGGAAAATCGAATACCTGAGCGTGAGCGCAACCGGGATCGGCGGATACAAGGAGATCATCTTTTCCATCAGAAGCCCCGAGGCCTATGACCGCCTGAAGTTTGAGTCCGGCGGCCATCGGGTCCAGCGGGTTCCTGCTACGGAGGCCGGCGGCAGGATACATACCTCCGCGGTGACCGTGGCGGTTCTTCCCGAAGCGGAAGACGACGAGGTCGACATCAATCCGGATGATTTGCGGATTGACGTGTACCGGTCCTCCGGACACGGCGGCCAGTCCGTGAACACGACCGATTCCGCGGTGCGCATCACTCACATCCCCACGGGGATGGTGGTAACCTGCCAGGACGAGAAGTCGCAGCATAAGAACAAGGCAAAAGCGCTCCGGGTTCTGCGCGCCCGGCTGCTGGAGAAGGCCAACCGGGAGCGTATGGAGCGCGAGGCCGCCCTGCGGAAGTCCCAGGTCGGATCCGGAGACCGGAGCGAACGCATCCGCACCTATAATTTCCCTCAGTCGCGGGTCACGGACCACCGGATCGGGCTTACCCTGTATTCGCTGGATAAGATCATGGAGGGATATCTGGACGCGGTTGTCGAACCCCTTAAAAAGCATGAAATTAAAGAAGTGCTGAAAAAAATCACCATGTAGCGGCGAGGCAGATCCGTGCGCATTTCCCAGATTATTCGAACTGTCGGTGCGCAGCTCAGGGAGGGCAGCATACCGAGTCCCGTCATGGACGCGGAACTGCTGATTTCCCATGCTCTGGATACCGAGCGCTTCCGTCTTCACGCCGTCGATGACCGTGAACTCACCGCAGATGAACTCCGTCGGATCAACCGGCTGATACGGCGGCGGGTGCAGTTCGAACCAATCGCCTACATCCTGGGCAGGAAGGAATTCTATTCCCTCGATTTTATCGTGAACCGTCATGTGCTCATACCCCGTCCGGAGACGGAGCTCCTCGTGGACCTGACGGTCTACCACGCGCGGCAGAACGCTCCGGTCGTCGATATCGGCACCGGTTCAGGCGCCATCGCGATATCGGTCAAGCATTCGCGCAGCGACCTTGAGGTGCACGCGACCGACATATCATCCGAAGCGCTCGCGACCGCGCGAAAAAACGCCGCGCGCATCCTGGGGAGGAACAGGATCAGGTTTCACCGGGGCGACCTGTTCAAGCCGCTTTCGGGCATGCGGTTCCAAGTCATCGCGGTTAATCCGCCGTATGTGGATAAAAAGTGCGCCCTATGGCTACAGAAAGATTTATCCTTTGAGCCGGAAGTCGCCCTCTTTTCCGGAAGAAAGGGGAGGGAAACCATTGAACGTGTTATCGCCGGGTCTGGTGGCCATCTGACGGACGACGGCGTGCTTATCATGGAGATTGGGGATGACATGATGGATTTTATAAAAAAAGCTGGAAAAGGGAAGGGATATTCCGTTTCTGTATTAAATGACTATTCGGGCCTGCCCCGGGTAGCGGTGATGAATAGGTAATTCCGGTACAAATCAATGGCCGTCACATCCATTGTAACAGATCAGTTCAAGAAGATCACAACCTTTGTTTATATCCTGATAATTTTGTTTATCATCAATGTCATTTCTAACCTCAATTTCAAGTGGGATGTCATTCCCATTATTGTAAACGTGTACCTGTATGTATTTTCATTTTATCTTATATATAATTTCTCCCTGCTCGAGATACACCCGCTGAAAGATGAATACCGGAGCGGTTACCGGCGGTTCGGCGTTTTGATCCTGTTCATTAAAACGCGGATCGTTCCCTTTGTGATCATCTATTCCAACACGGTTATTTACACGCTGATCAATTTTGTGGACAAGGAGCACTGGCCCTGGAACCCGATCCTGGAGCTTCTGGACGGCAGGTTTTCCAATACGGTTTTTTATTCCCTCATCCTGCTCATCATACTGAAATTCAACCGGAGACCGAAAATAACCTTACTCCTGTTCGTCGCCGGCGCAGCCCTCTACTTTCTGATATATCAGCTCGTGTTTTTATTTTCCCCCAGCGGAGCCACGATGTCGGGGTTAAAATTTTTCCAGATCACACTTGCCCTGATACTTCTGATTTATGAATTCATGGCTGACCGGTTCGTTTTCGACAAAAAGAAAATATTGAAATCGATTGGCTTCGGCGTCCTCATCGGCATATTCATTTATTCATCCTTTGTGGGAAGCCTGGTCACGATATACAAGTTCAAACCCTTCGCCTCGTTTCCACAGGCCCGCTCCGGACAGATACTCATGCGGCTGGGATATTCATTTCCCCTGAATGATTTCAAGTCCATCGTTACTGAAACATCTGATCCCTATCTGCTCTATGACCTTATTTATTATTCACGGGAGTATCACCGACACCTGACGATCACACCGACGGAATGGGAAAACCTGATTCTGTCCGGCTCAATGGAAGTCGCCAACATCATCGCGTTCTATATCCAGAACCTGAATATCACTGTGTCGTATCAGCAAATCATATCGTACGCTGAACGGCAGTCGATTGAGTCCGGCGAAACTCTTCTTAATTCCGTATTCTACACGCGGTACACCTCACAGTACTGCGAGGAGAACATCGGCGACATGACTGAGCGGTTTGCATCGGGGAACCAGTTTTTTAAAATATGGATCATCCGGGTTACCGCTGAGTCAAAGTGCATTTCAGCGATACCATTCCTTCTCACGCTGGTGACCGATATCGATCCCGTGCTCGCGCAGGAGGCATACACGTCACTCACCAAGATATGCGGCATTGAGCCGGCGAAAGACCTCGATCTTCCCATCAACAGCCCGCAGGTCATTGTGAAGTTCAACGAATTTTACCAGCGCTCACGCAGTACGCATTAATCGGGCACCGGCCGCAGAGCGGCTTGCGGGCGGTGCAGAGGGTTCTGCCGTGCCGGATCAGGATAAGGTGGATTGCTGTCCAGTGCCGCTCCGGGATGAACGCGGTGAGCGCCCGCTCCACGACGAGGGGGTCCCGCGAATCGGCGTACGCGAGGCGGTTGGCGATCCGAATGATGTGCGTGTCCACGGCGAGGGCCGGGATTCCGAATCCCATGGACAGGATGACGTTTGCCGATTTTCTCCCGATGCCGGGCAGCAGCATCAGTTCCTCCCTCGAGCCGGGGAGCCTGCCGCCATGCCGTTCCATGACCGCCTTCGAGAGCCCAATGATGTTTTTCGATTTGTTCCGGTAAAATCCGGTGCTCCGAATGATCTTTCGAACGTCGGCGGCGCGGGCCCGCGCCAGACTTTGGAAATCGGGATAGTCCCTGAAAAGATCGCCGGTTACGGCGTTGACCTGGCGGTCGGTGGTCTGTGCCGAAAGCACGACGGCAACGGCAAGCTGGTACCGGCTGCCGTATCGAAGATTCGGTTTTACATCGGCGTAATGCCTCCGGAGGGCAGTCATGATTTTGTCGGATAGGCTTTTTGTCATGGTCATAGGTCATGCCGATATTTATGCAGGCGCGGTCACGTGACCGCGCTTTCTAGTTCCCCAGTTTTATCAGTATTTTTCTCATCGCGTCGAGGGCTTTTGCCCGATGGCTGATCCGGTTCTTTTCTTCCATGGTCAATTCCGCCATTGTTTTTTTTACATCAGGCAGGTAGAATATGGGGTCGTATCCGAAACCGTGGGAACCCCTCATTGATTCTGCGATAATACCCTCGCAGGCTCCTTCCGCAAAATAGCCCCCGCCGTCGGGGAACTGGATAGATATGACGCACACGAAGCGGGTGGTTCGCCTGTCAGCCGGCACGTCCCGCAGCTCATCAAGGATCATACGGTTCCGGTCGGCGTCTGCTGCGGACAACTGCCCATACCGGGCCGAGCGTACACCGGGCCGGCCGCCGAGCGCATCGACCACCAGACCCGAATCGTCCGCCATGGCCGGGAGTCCGGTGAACCGCGCTGCTTCCCGCGCCTTTCGGTGCGCATTTTCCTTGAAGGTCTTTCCATTTTCAATGACTTCCGGTGCATCCGGGAAATCAGACAGGGGGACCAGTTCGAGTCCGGGGATGTCGGCGAATTTATTTCGTATTTCACGGATCTTGCCGATGTTGTGGGTTGCGATGACCAGTTTCATGCGTTTTTTTTGTTTAATCCCGAAAAACAGATTGAAATAGGGGCGGAAATTTAGCAAATATTATTTACTGATGCATCGCCGTGAAGGGCATTATGATAAAAACAATTATCGAATTTCTTTTCCTTCTCGTCTCGGACACGGCCGTGGCCGTCATATTGTTCTATCTGTATTCCCAATATCATATTATTCACAACAGGATTGTGTATATTCTTATCGGCGTGATTTTTCTGCTTATCATTGCGCGCGCCTTGCTTTTTTTTCTGAGCAGCCTGTTTTTTTACCGCCGCCGCATCAAAACCATCAAGGAAGTCGTTGCCGAGTTCAAGAAGGGAAAATTTTCCCAGACATACAAGGTGAAAAAGGTCGACAATGACCTCGACGAGATTTTGAAAGAGCTGATGATTGCGGGGAAACACATGGACAGCATTGTTTCAGCGCAGAAGAAGGAGATCGACAATTTCATCGAACTGTACAACAGCATTATTTTTTCCATCAGCTCGTACTTTATCGTACTGGGGGACGACGACAGGGTTCTCTTTGCCAACGAGGGTTTTTACAAGAAGTTCCAGTATCCGCGGGATGAAATATACAACAAGAAAATCGAGGAGATATTTTATTTCGTCAATGCCCGGCTCAAGGGGGGCATAGCCCAGGTTCGTGAAACCGGTCTGACCGCGGTGCTGGAGAAGACCCACCTCCTGACGCTGAACAAGGTGTCCATTATTGCGGATATCAAGATATCGAACATTGTGGTGAAAGACGCCAACCAGATCATCATCATCATCGACGACGTGACCAAAAAACTCCGGAGCGACTACCAGATTTCACTGATGAGCCAGATATCCGAGTCCATACAGAAGAACGATGAAATCGATCGGGTCCTCTTCACGATACTTACCGGCGTTACCTCGGGCACCGGGCTCGGATTTAACCGCGCCATGCTGTTCCTCGTGGTTGAAGGCTCGCTCATCGGCAAGATGGCCGTGGGACCGGATTCATTCGAGGAGGCTATCGAGATATGGACCGCCGCGTCATCCTCCTCGGAGGGGACGTTCAACGAGATCAAATCGGCTGAGATGAAGGCCGGAGTAAATCTTCTGAATCGGGTGCTCTCGTCGAGCTTCCCGCTCAAAGCGGGCAATATTTTTATCCAGTCCCTGACCAACAGGGAAAGTATCCATGTGGGCGACGCCTGGAACGATGCGCGGGTCGGCCCCGAGATACGGGAACTGATGGATGTCAAGGAATTCATTATCACCCCCCTGGTGGTGGTGAACAAGGCCATCGGGATCATCGTGGCGGATAACAAGTTCAACAACGCTCCGATTGTCAAGGAGAGCAGCGAGCTCCTTTCCATCTTCGCGTCCCAGGCGGCCATGTCCATAGAGAGTTACCGGAGCCTGGATACCGTTCGGAGCGAGATGCAGAAGCTCTCCGAGCGGCAGGAGGCCATTGTCGAGTCGGAAAAACTTGCCGCGGTGGGACGCATCGCCGCGCACATGGCGCACGAGATCCGGAATCCCCTGGTGACCATGGGCGGATACGCGCGGCGGATCATACAGCTTCCTAAGGAAAAATCGAAAATCAGCAAACGAATCGACGCCTCGGCCGAAATTATCCTCAAGGAGTCCGAACGGCTGGAAAAGACCCTGTCGAATGTCATGGATTTTTCTCGGCCGGCGAAGTTCATCAAGGAATTCAATAATATCAATGACATCATTTCCGATACGGTATCGCTGCTGAAGAACCTCTTCCAGGAGAAGAAGCTTGAAATTAACCTACGCCTGGGCGCCGATATCCCGCTCGTCAAATCCGATTTTAACCAGTTGAAGCAGGTCATGCTGAACCTGCTTCAGAATTCCATCGACGCCACGCCCGCGGGCGGCGCCGTCGGCATCAGGACCGAGAGCGACGGCGATATCATCGATATCGTCATCACCGATACCGGGTCGGGGATTGACGAGGAGGATCCCAACGTCGTTTTCGAGCCCTTTTACTCGAAAAAGGTCACGGGGGTGGGGCTGGGCCTCGCCATCGTGAAAAAAATCATAAAGGATCACGACGGCACGATTCGCGCGTCGAACCGCGAGGAAGGAGGAGCTGAATTTGTCATCCGCTTGCCGATACCGGGATAGGGGAGATGCGCTCCGGTATATGGATAAAAGGGCCGGCTGCGGATGAATTAATTGATTGAAAAAATTGTCCGATTATTTTACATTATTGATATAACGATTAACTTTTCAGGAGGACGGTATGACACGATTATTGATTGTCGAGGATGAGAAGCACCAGCGCGAGCTCTACGCGATGGAATTCGAGGATGAGGGCTATGAGGTCGACCAGGCCGCCAACGGGAAAGAGGCCGTGGATATGGTGAAGAACAACAAATACGATCTGGTCATAATGGATATCCGCATGCCCGAAATGGATGGGATCGAAGCGCTGGGAAAAATTTTGTCCCGGGATAAAAAAATCCCCATCATCATCTATACCGCCTATTCAAATTATAAGAGCAACTTCATGACCTGGACCGCGGACGCCTACGTGACGAAGTCATCCAGTCTCGATGAAATTAAGGGCAAGGTCCGCGAAATACTGGCATCCCGGGCCTGAGTCGCATACCGCCGCGTGGATAAAAAAAAAGGACGCTCAACAGCATCCTTTTTCAAATTGAATTAATTTCTTTGATTAATTATTTGGCTTATTTACTTTTTCTCTTCAGCGGGTGCAGCTTCTTCAGCTTTTTCTTCTACCGCAGGCTCGTCAGCGGGTTTGTCTTTTTTGCATGCAAAAAAGGTTGCGCTGAAAGCGAAAGCAAATAGTGAGATGAAAATCAAAGTAAGAATTCTTTTCATACTATGTACTCCTTCTGTTTGTATTTTATAATTTTGTGCATCATTAGTATAATGCCCTAAAAAAATCAATAAAAAATTGAGAAAATTTCAAATTAATTAAATACGACTTCGTCAATTCGAAATCTTTCTCTTTTTTTATTAAAGACATATAAGACATAAAAACAGAAACTCGTCAATATTTTTTATAATTTTTTTCAGAATTTTTTAACGAATATCGAGCAATCACCCGGCTCAAATGAAGTTCGCAAGGTACTTTGAAATTTTTTCGACATCCTTTCTGCTGAGCGTCGGATACAGGGGGACGGAAAACAGCTTTTTGGAATAACGTTCGCAGTTAGGGTAGTCGGCGCCGTTCCGTCCCATGAGGTGATGAAGAGGGTATCCGATCGAGCGTCCCACCGCTATCCTGCTTTTCCTCCAGTAGGTGTCGATTTTTTCGTTGGATACGGTAAAAAGGACGGGGAATGACTGATATGCGAACCGGTCGTTATAGTGATACGGTGTTTTGTGGGAGGTAATCCTCAGAGATTCGTGGTAGATTTTTGCGATTTCCCTTCTCCTGGACAGCAGATCAGGCAACTTGGCCAGCTGAGAAATGCCCATGGCAGCCTGGAAGTCGGGCATGGAGTAATCGAAATGGAGATGGTGTTCTGCGTTGCCGCGGAAATCCTTCATTATAGAGTAATATTTCGAGTTATTGGTCAGCACCATGCCGCCATTGCCGGTCGTCATTATTCCCGCAGGGTCAAAGGACGCCACAGAGATTGCGCCGTTCCTTCCTGTCGGGACATCGTCGATTTCAGTGCCGATTGAATGCGATATGTCCTCGATAACCGGGACGGGGGTTTCCTCCAGGCCCTGAAACGGGAAATGGAAGCCGAAGAGATGCCCGGTTACGATGGCCCTGGTTTTTTCCGATATGTTCGCAATGATTTCCGCCGTTGACGGGAAAAGGGAGTCTTTTTCATTGTCCACCAGGACCGCCGTCCCACCGGCCATTGACAGCGCGCTCAGGGGCGCTTGCGGGAAAAACGACGGTATGATGACCTCGTCCGCTTCTCCTATTTCAAGCGCCTTAAACGCCAGATGGTAGGCGGAGGTGAGTGAATTGGTCGCCAGGGCGTATTTAAACCCTATCATCTTCGCGATGCTGACCTCAAAGTTCTTCACCGATTCACCGGCCACCAGTTCGTCCTTGATGAGGCAGTCGAGAACCGCTTCAAGCTCCTTTCGTGTAATGGTTGGTCTGTTCGATACGATTCTCACGCAATTTCCTTTCTGATGGCGCCCCGGCACATGCCCACGGAGCTGTCTGCGCTGTCGCCAACCACTAATAACGAAATTATTTAAAAATGGTCAAGAATGTTTTATGTCGCATCAGGAAAATTCCCCGCTCCATGAAGATGTGTTCGCGGAAGCGTCGTTCGCGGACGCTTGTTTGATTTTTTTGTTATAAAGTCATTGTGAATTATGTCCGATATTTAAGAGAGAAACCTATCGAGAGCTGCAGGTTGGAGGTGCATATATGAGATCAATATTCCCGGGCTGGCCGGTTGTCATAACGGGTCTGCTGGTACTATTATTTATCGTTAGCTGTACACCGGATAATACGGTTATCAGGAAACAGGATCACCCGAACGCCACGACGATCGATCGGGGAGAAGATACCGATTACGAGGAAGAAAATTACAATTTTGACGACGGTGAACAGGACTCACCATCTTCGGATAAAAAGGCGAACGTTGATAACGAAGATGCGGATGGGGCCGACAGGAATTCATCATACAAAAAGGAAAAATATTATCAGACCGGTATGGCGTCATGGTACGGACGGGAGTTCCATGGGAAAAAAACGGCATCCGGAGAGCGGTTTGACATGAACAAACTCACCGCCGCCCATAAAACCCTTCCCTTTGGCACGGTCATTAGCGTGAAAAACTTCGACAACGGTAAAACCGTAACCGTGCGAATCAATGACCGCGGTCCCTATCGCGGAAACAGAGTAATCGATCTCTCATACAGCGCTGCCAAGAGGCTTGGCATGCTGAAAGACGGTCAAATTCAGGTCGGGGTCAAGATCCTCAAGAGGGGGGCCGGTCTGGATCAATATGAGGGGGAGAACGAAAGCGAAAGCGGCCTGGAAGCAGTGTCAGATGACGGGAGCGGCGAATCTTCAGCTGGAAAGGGATCCTTTGCCATACAGACAGGGGCTTTCTATTCCAAGAGAAACGCTGAAAATTTAAAAATGAAAATCGAGCAGTTGACGAACAATTCGGTCGTCATTATACATGATAATGATATGTTCAAGGTTAGAATTGAAGGGCTGGATTCTAAAATGGAAGCAAACAGGCTGAAAGACACTCTATCCTCTGAAGATATACCGTCATATTTAATTAATAAAAATGAATAGTTTAAATGAATAGACTTTTTGCGAAATTCAGTTATCCCTCCCCCATCCCCTCCCATCGAGGGAGGGGGATGTTGTATCCGAACTGACTTATGAGGAAGCCCCCTAAAAATCATTGATTATTGAGTTTTGCAACAAGTCTAATAGTTTAATTTGATAACTTGTATATGCATACTTTTGGGACTCACTATAAAGAAATTTTCATTTGATAGACCTTCTAATGCGGCGACAGATGTGGCTCAATCGGCAGGTGCTTCAGGGCCAGTAATAAGCACTATATTTCCAAAAAGCGTAGAGCAGATAAAATAACAAAATTTTATTGACAAAAAAGGGGTGGTTTCTATGATTTCCACCTACCTCTGCCCACGTAGCTCAGTCGGTAGAGCATTTGCATGGTAAGCAAAAGGTCACCAGTTCAATTCTGGTCGTGGGCTCATAACGTGTATTAATACATGAGCTCACAGTTCCATATCCGCAAGAGGGATTTCCAATTATATTAATTGGTTGACTGCAGGGTAACTGCATTTTTCTTTGTATCAATTTGTCATAAGCAGAGGAACAACATATGCGCGAAATAATCCTGTTAGCATGCCAGGAATGCAAGCGGCGGAATTATTCAGTCACCAAGAACAAAAAGAACCAGACCGGCAAGCTGGAAGTAAAGAAATACTGTAAATTCTGCAATAAACATACGGCCCATAAGGAAACCAAGGCATAGGACCGACGTGAATTCAATTCTTGAGACAGTCCGTAAGAGTATTACGTATATACGCGAATCGAAAGATGAGCTGAAGAAGGTCACCTGGCCCACGAGAGATGAGGTGACGAGTTATACAATCGTTGTCGTGGTGACGGTTCTGATTGTTTCGCTCTTTTTGTGGATGGTTGATTCTGGCCTAATGTATGTGATCAATTTGGTTATGAAGTAGAATATGACAAAAGAGTGGTATGTCGTTCATACATATTCGGGGCACGAGAACAAGGTGAAGCTCGCTCTGGAAAAGGAAGTCGAAAAGCGACTGTTACAGGGAAAGATATTCCAGGTAAAGATACCCACCGTGGAAGTACCCGAGGTTAAGGACGGGAAAAAGAGAATCAGGTCAAAAAAATTTTTTCCCGGCTATGTTCTCGTGGAAATGGAATTCGACGACGAAACGTGGGGTCTGGTGAAGGGCGTCTCGGGCGTCACCAATTTTGTCGGTGCTTACGGGTCGAATAAACCGAAACCGCTTTCCCGCGAGGAGGTAAACTCGCTTTTTGATCAAATGGGCGAACAGAAAACCAAAGAAAAGATATCGACCGTCGTGGATTTTTCCGTGGGCGAACACGTGAAAGTCATAGACGGACCCTTTAACAACTTCAGCGGCGTTGTGGAAGAGGTAAATCCTGAAAAGGGCAGGCTCCGGGTGAAAGTGGAGATTTTCGGCCGCGGTACGCCTGTGGAGCTTGACTTTTTGCAGGTTGGCAAAATATAATGGCGGATGTGGATTTTGGGATGCACTCTGAATAGAGGAATACTATGGCTAAGAAAATTAAAACAGTAGTGACTGGGATAAAACTTCAGATCCCGGGCGGGCAGGCGAATCCCGCTCCTCCCGTCGGCCCAGCGCTGGGCCAGCACGGACTGAATATTATGGATTTCTGTAAATCCTTCAACGAGAAGACGAAAGACCAGATGGGAACCATTCTTCCGGTTGTTATCACGGTATACAATGACCGTTCCTATACGTTTATCATCAAAACGCCGCCGGCGTCGGTACTGATCAAAAAAGCGCTGAAGATTGAAAAGGGTTCGCCCGAGCCGAACAAACAGAAGGTCGGCGCCATTACCCGGTCCCAGCTGGAAGAGATCGCTTCAATTAAAACGCCCGATATAAACGCCAATGACCTGGACGCCGCGGTTAAAATCATTGCGGGAACGGCCAGATCAATGGGAGTCGATGTCGAGGAGCAGTAACTGCTGCCGTAGAAATGGATTCGAGGTATTGGGGACATGCATAAAGGTAAGAAGATAGCTGTAGCGCGCGCCAGGATTGACCGGAACAAGCTGTACAATATTGACGAAGCCGTCGCCGTCATGAAGGAAATAAAGTACACCACGTTCGATGAGACGGTGGACATGCAGGTCAAGGTGGTGCACAAGAGTTACCAGA
>MIBH01000023.1:74585-92564 GCA_001829455.1 Spirochaetes bacterium RBG_13_51_14 | reverse complement strand
CCTGCCCGCCGGCACGGGCAAGGAGAAGAAAGTGCTCGTTATCTGTAAAGGTGACAAGCAGAAGGAAGCCCGCGATGCCGGTGCGGATTATGTCGGCGCGGAAGACATGATTGAAAAGATCAAGGGCGGGTGGATCGATTTTCAGGCCGTTGTCGCCACGCCGGACATGATGAAAGAACTGGGCAAACTTGGGCCGATGCTCGGGAAAAAGGGACTCATGCCGAAACCGAAGTCCGGAACGGTGACCGAGGATATCAAAGGTATCATCAAGGAGCTGAAGGGCGGGCGCGTGGAATACAAGGCTGATAAAACCGGCGTTATCCACATGGGAATCGGCAAGATTTCCTTTAGCGATGATGCGATCATCGGCAACATAAAGGCCTTTTTCAACCAGATCATGAAGGATAAGCCGGCCGATGCGAAGGGTAATTACATAAAATCCGTATTCATCAGTTCGTCAATGGGACCGGGCATTAAAATCAATCACAAGGGGATCGAGAAGTAATGGTCAAACAATATAAAGTTGATGAGGTATCGTACCTGGTTGATAAGCTGAAGAACAGGAGCAACGTGATCCTGACAAACTATTCCGGGATCAAGGTGAAAGACCTGAGCAAGCTTCGCAAGACCCTTCGAAGCAAAAACGCGGAATACCGTGTCGTAAAGAATACGCTCTTTAAGCGCGCATTAAAAGAAGTCGGGATCCAGGGTCTGGATGAGCATCTTAAAGGCCCGGTTGCCGTCGCATTTATTAAGGAAGAAATCGGCGAAGTGACGAAGGCGTTGAAAGACTTTGCAAAAGATGTGGGAAAATTCAGCTATTCAGTGGGAATTCTGGACAGCGTGGTTTATACCGAGAATCAGATCAAACGGATAGCGGATCTTCCGTCAAAAGAGGTCATACTTGCCCAGACCATGGGTCTGATCAATGGGCCTGCGAGAGGAATCGCCATCGGCATCAATCAGATCATGGCGTCTTGTGCGCGGGGAATTAAAGCTGTCGCTGAAGCGCGCAGTCAGTAACGGCGGACCCTGTTATGTAATTGAAAAGGTTCTGTTTCCAGTGTATATATAATATGCGGATACAATGCCTTTATGGGCACAGGTAAATACTGCTTTTTTTATTTTGATCACAACGAAAAAGAGGTTTTACGGCAACAGTGCCCCGAAGGAAACATCCATATGGGTTTTTAGAAGTTTCCTTATAGGTTTTTACGATGACAATCTAACGGCCGCCCGCTGCGGCCAGAGAAAATCAGTACGTATTAACTTGAAGAAATTCACTAAGTATAAAGGAGATTTACAATGGCTAAAGTTCAGGAATTGCTGGACGCGATCGGCAGTTTAACGCTGCTTGAAGCGGCCGAGCTGGTCAAGGCGATGGAGGACAAATTCGGGATTTCGGCAGCAGCGCCGGTTGCGGTTGCGGCGGCCGGACCGGCGGGCGGTGCCGCTGAAGCTGTGGAGGAGCAGATCGAATTCGACATCATTCTGACCGGTTTTGGCGACAACAAGGTCGCGGTTATTAAAGAGGTCAGGGCCATAACCGGGCTCGGGTTAAAAGAGGCGAAGGAGCTCGTCGAGGCGGGCGGCAAGCCGGTCAAGGAAAAAGTATCCAAGGAAGAAGCTGAGAAAATCAAACAGCAGCTGGTTGCGGCGGGCGCGACCGTTGATGTTAAGTAATCTGGCGGGTGATAATCATTTTTTTCCACAGTAAACGGACAACAGGTTTGGTTGGCAACGATCAAACCTTTTGGCGTTTACTAAACATATCAGCAAAGGTTTAAACATCCATGCAAGAGTCAAAAAAAGTCGTAAATTTTGGAAAGATTAAGACAGGCCTCGAGCTGCCCGACTTAATAGAAATACAGGTGAAGTCATATGATTGGTTCCTCCAGCCGGGTGGCGTGAAAAAGAAACCGCAGGGACTTCAGGCGGTATTCGAGGAGATATTTCCCATAGAAAGCCCCCATGAGGACGTCGTTCTTGAATATATCGATTACGATATCGGCCTGCCGAAGTATTCCGAACTTGAATCCAAGGAACGCGACGTGACCTACGCCGCGCCCCTGAAGGCCACCATCCGGCTCATCAGGAAAGACAGCATGGAAGTACGGGAGCAATCCGTATACATGGGCGATATTCCTCTCATGACCCCGCGGGGGACCTTTATTATTAACGGTGCCGAGCGGGTTGTGGTAAACCAGCTGCATCGTTCGCCCGGGATATTCTTCTTCTACGAGGAAGCGGAGCGGACCTATAATTACCGGGTCATTCCCGATCGGGGATCGTGGCTCGAGTTCGAGATGGACCCGAAGGGATATATCATCGCCCGGATCGACCGGAAAAAGAAATTCCCGGTGACTCTTTTGATAAAAGCGCTCGGGTATGAAACCGACGAGGAAGTGGTCAAGCTGTTCTACAACACCAAAACGGTCCGCCTGAGAAACGAGGAGGACTATGTGTTCCTGAACGGGAAGCGGGTCGCGCGCGACGTGGTCAGCAAGCAGACGGGAGAGGTTATCATGGAGGTCGGCGAGCGCATCAGCATGGACATGATCGACCGCCTTAAGGAGGAAAAGGTGCATGATGTCGAGGTCATCGAGTTCCCCAACAATAAGGAAGACTCGTACCTGAGCACCACCCTTGAGATCGAAAAGGAATTCATCAACAAGCATGTGAAGTCGCCCGTCCTCAATGAACACAAGAAGTCGGAGCTGGCGCTTCTTACCATTCATGCCGTCATGTGGCAGAGCGAGCCGACCAACCTTGATAATGCAACCGACCACTTTCACCGGCTGTTTTTCGATCCCAAGACCTACAGTCTGGGTGCCGTCGGCCGTTACAAGATCAGCAGCAAATTCGGCATCGACGATTACGATACACAGACCTTGAAGCCGGAGGACATCGTATATTCATTGAAATACTTTTTATACCTCATCGCCGAGGCGGACGGCTACGAGATAGACGATCCAGATCCGCGCGTGAAGTCCAAGAAAAAATTCATCCCCACGGTCGTTGACGATATCGATCACCTGGGGAACCGCCGCATCCGTTCCGTGGGCGAGCTGATCATGAACCAGATTAAAATCGGGTTCCAGCGGATGGAGCGCGTCATCAAGGAGCGAATGACCATCCAGGATCTAGATGTCATTACGCCGCAGGCCCTCATCAGCATCAAACCGATAACGGCGGTGATAAACGAGTTTTTCGGTTCAAGTCAGTTGTCCCAGTTCATGGATCAAACCAACCCCTTGGCGGAGCTGACGCATAAGAGGCGGCTCAATGCGCTCGGACCCGGCGGCCTTTCACGCGAACGGGCCGGTTTCGAGGTGCGGGATGTACACCCGTCGCACTACGGCAGGATGTGCCCCATCGAAACGCCTGAAGGTCCGAATATCGGACTTATCGTGTCGCTCAGCACGTATGCGCGCATCAATGATTACGGATTCCTTGAAACGCCATACCGGTACGTCGATAACGGAAAGGTGACAGACCAGATCGAGTACCTCACGGCCGATCGCGAGGATCTGTATTTCATCGCGCAGGCGAATCAGGAGCTCGACGACAAGGGACATTTCGCGAAATCGATGATACCGTGCCGGAACCGGGGCAATTTCCCATACAAGCGGCCGAAGGAGATCCAGTACATGGATGTGTGTCCGAGCCAGATATTCTCGGTGTCCACCTGCCTTATCCCCTTCCTGGAGCATGACGACGCGAACCGGGCGCTCATGGGATCCAATATGCAGCGTCAGGCGGTTCCGCTGATGATCGAAGAGGCGCCCTATATAGGGACCGGTATGGAAGGAAAAGCGTCCTACGACTCGGGGGTCATGGTCATCGCCAGCCGCTCCGGCGAGGTGGAGTACGTCGATGCCGGCATGGTCAGGATTAAAACCAGCTCCGGCGAGATCGATGAATACGTATTGATGAAGTTCAAGAGAACCAACCAGGGGACCTGCTTCAACCAGAGGCCCGCGGTTCGGAAGGGGCAGAAGATCAAGAAGGGAGACGTGCTGGCGGACGGTCCCGCCACTGACAGCGGACGCCTGGCCCTGGGAAAGAACATCCTGGTGGCCTTCATGCCCTGGATGGGATACAACTTTGAAGACGCCATCCTCATATCAGAGAAGCTCGTCGAAGAAGACACCTATACGTCGGTGCACATAGAACAGTTTGAAGTTGAAGCGCGCGAGACCAAGCTCGGACGCGAAGTTATCACGAGGGACATTCCCAATCTGTCTGAAAAGGCGTTCCGTGACCTTGACCAGGACGGTATCGTCCGCCGGGGGGCCTTCGTACAGCCTGACGACATACTCGTGGGCAAGGTAACGCCCAAGGGCGAACAGGATCTGACGCCGGAGTACAAGCTGCTGCATTCCATATTCGGCGAAAAAGCGCGCGAAGTGCGCGACACTTCACTCAGAGTTCCCAACGGGGTTGAAGGGATTATCGTCGATGTGAAGCGCTTCTCACGCGAGCAGGGAGACGAGCTTGCGCCGGGCGTGGAGGAGCTCGTGAAGGTTTATATCGCCGACAAACGGAAGATATCCGTGGGCGACAAGATGGCCGGACGGCACGGGAACAAGGGGGTCATCTCGAAGATCGTCCCTATCTATGACATGCCGTACCTGCCCGACGGTACCCCGGTTGACATCGTGCTCAACCCGTTGTCGGTACCGTCACGGATGAACCTGGGGCAGCTCCTGGAGACCGAACTGGGATGGGCTGCCCATGAGCTGGGAATTATCTTTGATTCCCCCATTTTCGACGGCGCGAAGGAAAGCGATATCCGCGAACTGTTAAAGAAAGCCGGATTGCCCGATACATCAAAATCAGTTCTCTACGACGGCAGAACGGGATTGCCTTTCGAGCAGAAGGTCATGGTCGGATACATCTATATGATGAAGCTGGCCCACATGGTCGACGACAAGATCCACGCCCGGTCGACCGGCCCCTACTCGCTGGTGACCCAGCAGCCGCTGGGAGGCAAGGCGCAGTTCGGCGGACAGCGCCTGGGCGAAATGGAGGTCTGGGCGCTGGAGGCGTACGGCGCGGCCTATACCCTCCAGGAGCTGCTTACCGTCAAGTCGGATGACATGCTCGGCAGGGCCCGCATATACGAGGCAATCGTGAAGGGGATCAACACCGCGGCGCCCGGCATCCCTGAATCATTCAACGTTCTCATCCAGGAGCTGCGCGGACTGGCCCTTGACGTCCGTATCTATGATGATATGGGCAAGGAAATCAGCCTGTCCGAATGGAGTGAGGGATACGGGAAGACGAAGAGAAGGATTAAGATTGATTCATTGAAGAATATTTGACCTCACCCCCTTCCGCCCCCTCTCCTATTAAAAATTAAAGAAAGGAGAGGGGGGAGAGAAGGATGAAGGAATCATAAGTAAATATTATGAAAGTATCTGCTAACTGTGATAGGCAATTAACTCTTTCAGAGGCAAAAACATGAGGGATTTTAACGATTTCAGTTCAATCCAGATAAAATTAGCTTCTCCCGACCAGATACGGGAATGGTCATACGGCGAAGTGAAGAAACCCGAAACCATCAATTACCGGACCTTGAAACCGGAACGGGACGGGCTCTTCTGCGAGAAGATTTTCGGCACCACCAAGGAATGGGAGTGCTACTGCGGCAAGTTTAAGTCAATACGGTATAAGGGCGTTATCTGCGACCGGTGCGGAGTTGAAGTCACCCACTACAAAGTGCGCCGGGAGCGGGGAGGCCATATCGAACTCGCGTGCCCCGTGGCCCATATCTGGTACTACCGGTCCGTGCCGTCCCGCATGGGCCTCCTCCTCGACCTTACGGTGAACACGCTGAAATCGGTCCTCTACTACGAGAAATACATCGTCATTGATCCCGGCGAGGCCGCGGAGGAAGATCTCAAAACCGGAGATGTTCTCGATGAGGAGGCGTTCTCGGGGCTGAACGAGAAGTATGCCGACACCCTGGTCTGCGGCATGGGCGCCGCCGCCATCAAGGACCTGCTCGCCAGGATCGACCTTGACGAGGAGTCGCGGCAGATCCGGGCGTTAATCCAGTCAAAATCAAAGAAGGATAAAGATGCGAAGATAGACAAGAAGTTGATAAAGCGCCTTGAAATTATTGAAGCATTCAAGGAATCCGGAAATGAGACAGACTGGATGATACTGGACACCGTTCCCGTGATTCCGCCGGAACTGCGGCCCATGGTTCAGCTCGACGGCGGCCGTTTCGCCACCTCGGATCTGAACGACCTGTACCGCCGCGTCATTAACCGGAACAACCGGCTGAAGCGGCTCCTCATGCTCCGGGCTCCTGAGATTATCGTCCGGAACGAAAAGAGGATGCTCCAGGAGGCCGTTGACGCCCTGTTCGATAACAGCCGGCGAAAGCGGGCCGTCAAGGGTAAGGGAAACAGGCCGCTCAAATCCCTGTCCGACATGCTCAAGGGGAAGCAGGGCCGGTTCCGCCAGAACCTGCTGGGCAAACGGGTCGATTATTCGGGGCGGTCGGTTATCGTTATCGGGCCAGAGCTGAAGCTGTACCAGTGCGGCCTTCCCAAAAAGATGGCGGTCGAGCTCTTCAAGCCGTTCATCATGAAGCGTCTCGTGGACAAGGACTACGTGCAGAACATAAAGTCTTCCAAAAAGATGGTCGAAAACGAGCGGCCCGAGGTGTGGGAGGTCCTTGAGGAGGTCATATCCGAACACCCGGTGCTTCTGAACCGCGCCCCAACTCTGCACCGGCTGGGAATCCAGGCCTTTGAGCCGATCCTGGTGGAAGGGAAGGCCATCCGCCTCCATCCCCTGGTCTGCCATGCCTACAACGCCGATTTTGACGGAGACCAGATGGCGGTGCACGTCCCGCTCTCCCCGCGGGCCCAGCTTGAATGCTGGACGCTCATGCTCTCGTCGCACAACCTGCTGTCGCCGGCCAACGGACACCCGGTGGTGTCCCCCACTCAGGACATCGTTCTTGGAATCTACTACCTCACCTCCATCTTTGAAGGTGCGCCCGGAGAGGGGAAGCTCTTCGATGAGGAATCGGAGGTGCTGAGGGCGGTGGATTACGGCCAGATCAAGATGCGGACCAAGATAAAATTCATAAATTCAAACAATGAAGTCGTCGAAACCTCCGCGGGCCGCTTGATTTTCAACAGCCTGATGCCGGACGGACATCCCTTTATAAACAGGGTCATCAATGATAAGGAGCTCTCCAATTTAATATCATCGGTGCTGCGACAGTACGGCCCCAACGTTACGGTTAAAATGCTGGATGATATCAAGGAAGCGGGGTACAAGTACGCCACCCTGTTCGCCCCGACGATATCGATGTCGGATATCATCGTGCCGGCGGTGAAACGCGATATTATCGCTGAAGAAGACAAGAAGATCGAGAAGATAGAAAACGAGTACCGCAACGGTTACATTACCAACGAGGAGCGCTACAACCGCGTCATAAACCTCTGGACCAACGCCAATGAAGTTATCGCCGAGAAGATGTTCGATGAGCTGTCCGGCAACGCGGAGGGGTTCAACCCCATTTATATCATGGCCCAGTCCGGCGCGCGGGGAAGCAAGCAGCAGATCCGCCAGCTGGCCGGTATGCGGGGTCTCATGGCAAAGCCGAGCGGGGAGATCATCGAGGTACCCATCCGGACGAACTTCAAAGAGGGCCTCACGGTTCTGGAGTACTTCATATCGACCAACGGCGCCCGCAAAGGGCTGGCCGACACGGCGCTGAAAACCGCCGACGCCGGGTATCTCACCCGCCGCCTCGTCGACATCGCGCAGGATGTTGTCATATCCTCGGAAGACTGCGGCACCACCATCGGCATTGACATCTACGCGATCAAAGAGGGCGACGACGTCATCGAGTCCCTGGGAGACCGGGCTCTGGGCCGGACCCTCCTGTATGACCTGCTGCATCCGGTTACCGGGGAGGTGATCTGCAAGGCGGACGAAATCGTAACCGAGGAGATTGCGGAACTGATAGACCAGCTCAACATCGACTCAATAGAGATCCGGTCGGTGCTTACCTGCGAGGCCAAACACGGCGTGTGCGGGAAATGTTACGGACGGAACCTCGCCAATGCCATGCCGGTTGATATCGGCGAAGCGGTGGGCATCATCGCCGCCCAGTCCATCGGCCAGCCGGGAACCCAGCTCACCATGCGGACCTTCCATATCGGCGGCATCGCGTCACGGGCGGTTGAGGAGAGCGAGATAAAGCTGAACTATCCCGCGTACGTGAAGGAATTAACATCAAAGACCATCAAAACTGAGGAGAAGAAGACCATCTCCGTGCGGCGGGGCTATCTTATTGTCCAGCGGGTTGTGTCTGAAACCACGCTAAAGGGCGACCCGAAAATACTGGTCGGAGAGTTTGAGAAGGTGTACGCAGGCGTCGTGATAGCCAAGACGTCGGACGGGGAGGAGATTATTGCGAAGAGCTCTGGCCTTGTCATGGTGGTAAAGAACAAAGTATTCATTCTGGGAGATCCCCACTCCATTCCCGTTAACGTGGGCACGGAAATCAACGCCAAGACCGGTAAGTTCTACGATCGGAACGAGATCCTGGCGGCCTTTGACCCGTGGTTTGAACCGATACTGACCGAGGTGACCGGGAAGGTCGAGTTCGTCGATATTGAGATCAACAAGAGCCTCCGCGAGGAGGTTGACCCGGCCTCCAATGTGTCCAAACGGGTCATCGTGGAGTATAAAACTGAAAAGCTGCAGCCGCGGATCGACATCATCGGCACGTCCAAACAGGTCATCACGTATCTCCTGCCGAAAGGGGCGCACCTGATGGTGCCAAGCGGCGAAAAGGTTGCCGCGGGCACGGTGCTGGCGAAGATTCCACGGGGAGCTGAGAAAACCAAGGACATAACCGGCGGTCTGCCACGCGTTGCGGAGCTTTTCGAGGCACGGACGCCGAAGGATTCGGCGACCCTCTCCGAAGTGGATGGAACAATCGAGATCGGCGATACCGTCAAGAATAAGCGGAAAATCATCGTCACCGGCGAGGACGGCGTGGAAAAGGAATATTCCATCCCGGTGTCAAAGTTCCTCCGCGTCCAGGACCGGGACTTCATCGCCAAGGGAGAGCAGATTGATGACGGGCCTGTGGATCCCCATGAGATACTGAAGATAAAGGGCCCGCGTGAGCTGCAGAAGTTTCTGGTCAACGAGATCCAGGAGGTGTACCGGCTCCAGGGCGTTTCCATCAATGACAAACACATCGAGATCATCGTCCGCCAGATGCTCCGGAAGGTAAAGGTGACCGACCCCGGTGATTCCGGTTTCGTCATCGAACAGATTGTGGACAAATTTGATTTCGTCGAAGAAAACGAGCGGGTGCAGAATGAAGGCGGCAAGCCGGCCACGGCGATTCCCATCCTGATGGGTATCACCAAGGCGGCGCTCAACACCGAGTCATTTATTTCGGCTGCGTCGTTCCAGGAGACCACCCGGGTTCTCACGGACGCGGCCATCAAGGGCAAGGTGGACAACCTCCGGGGGCTCAAGGAGAACGTGATTATCGGGCATCTGATCCCGGCCGGCACCGGCATACGACAGTACAACAATGTCAGCGTGTATGAAAACGAGCCGGGCGATCTTGACGGGCCGCCCCCCGAAGATGGTGAACCTGTTGCAGTGGATGAAGAAAGCGTTCTGGAAAACGAGTAATTAAAGGTTCGGATTCAGGCACGCTCGTATCCGGCACAGGCAATCTGAATTAATAACTTGACAAAAAGTGGCTTAATTCACAAATACCTACTTGATGTTTTATGACATCGGAACAACGGTGCCGGTGCGATATATTTTTCAATTGTAAACAGGAGTCAGAATGCCAACGATCAATCAGTTAATCCGAAAGGGACGGGAGCAGAAGAGAAAGAAAACGAAATCTCCCGCCCTTACACAGTGCCCGCAGAAACGCGGTGTTTGCACCAGGGTAATGACCTTTACCCCGAAAAAGCCGAACTCTGCACTGCGCAAGGTGGCGCGGGTCCGGCTCACCAACAGCATTGAGGTGACCGCGTACATCCCCGGCATCGGGCACAATCTCCAGGAACACAGCGCGGTGCTGATCCGCGGCGGCCGGGTAAAAGATCTTCCGGGCGTACGGTACCACATCATTCGGGGTACGCTGGACACCTTTGGTGTCGATGACCGTAAGAAGGGGCGTTCGAAATACGGGACGAAGCGGCCCAAGGCGTAATCATTGAAAGCGAGGATTTGATATGCGGAGAAGAAGACCAGTCAAACGGGAACAGCTGCCTGATCCGAAATACGGAAGCAAGCTGGTTTCCAAGTTTATAAACTGCATGATGATGCAGGGGAAAAAGGGAGTTTCGGAAACGAATTTTTATAAGGCGATGGATATCATCCAGAAGAAGACCCAGAAGGATCCCATCGAAGTTTTCGTCCAGGCGCTCGAAAACGCCAAGCCCATGGTGGAAGTGAAATCCCGGCGGGTCGGCGGCGCGACCTACCAGGTGCCGGTGGAGATCAGACCCGAGCGCCGGCAGGCGCTGGGCATCCGGTGGCTCATTACAAACGCGCGCAGCCGCTCCGAGAAAACCATGTATGAGAAACTGGCCGGAGAGTTTATGGATGCCTTTAACAACACCGGCACTTCAGTAAAGAAGAAGGAAGACACGCATAAGATGGCCGAAGCGAACAAGGCCTTTGCTCATTATAAATGGTAAAATTTTTTCATGCACCGACCCCCGCCGAAGGCGGGGGTCGGTGCATGTTATATATGATGTTATTTGCTGAATACCAGGCTTACCTGGTATTTGGTATTTTATGTTATCATTATTATGAACAAACAGTATCAGATGATATTCTAAGCCGCCTGTCCGTTGAGATATACAGTCGCCTTTCAAAATTGCTGCGCACGGACTCGCTGTCGCATAATTATCGCAGCGGCCCCTAAAAATATTTCCGAAGGTGTATATGCCGAGGGAACTTCCGCTTAACAGGACGCGTAATATCGGCATCATGGCCCATATCGACGCGGGGAAGACCACGCTCACGGAGAGGATCCTGTTTTATACCGGCAAGACCCATAAGATGGGCGAGGTGCATGAAGGAACCGCCGAGATGGACTGGATGGTGCAGGAAAAGGAGCGCGGGATCACCATCACCGCGGCCGCTACGACCTGCTTCTGGAAAAATACCGTCATCAACATCATCGATACCCCGGGTCACGTGGACTTCACCATGGAGGTTGAGCGGAGCCTCCGGGTGCTCGATTCCGCCATTGCGGTGTTTGACGGGGTCGCCGGCGTGGAACCGCAATCTGAAACCGTATGGCGCCAGGCCGACCGCTACCGCATTCCCCGGATATGCTTCGTTAACAAGATGGACCGGGTCGGTGCCGACTTCGAGCGCTGCCTCGACATGATTAAGGAAAAGCTGTCCGCGGTTCCGCTGCCGCTGCAGTTGCCGATCGGGGTGGAGGAGGCCCATCAGGGCATCGTCGACATCGTTGCAATGAAAGGATATATCTGGGCGGACGACAAGGGACTCGAGATCAGGGAGATCGATATCCCCGATGACCTGAAGGAAAGAGCGCGCGCATACCGTGACGCCTTGATTGAAATAGTCGCCGAACATGATGACGCCATCATGCACAAATACCTCGAGGGTGTTGATCCTGACCCTCAGGAGATAAAAAACATCATACGAAAAATAACGACGGAAGTGGCTGTCTTTCCGGTGCTCTGCGGCTCCGCCCTCCGGAACCGGGGCGTTCAACCGGTGCTCGACGCGGTCGTTGATTACCTCCCTTCGCCCAGGGACATCAAACCGGTCGAAGGCCATAATCCGAAAAATACTGAACAAATACTTCGGCGTGAAGCGAGCGACAAGGAGCCGTTCTGCGGACTCGTGTTCAAGCTTATGAGCGATCCGTACGTGGGAAAGCTCTCGTACGTCCGCGTCTACTCCGGCCATCTGAAAACCGGCGATCAGGTTTACAACGTGACTACCGGAAAGAAGGAGCGCGTCCAGCGATGCCTCCGCATGCACGCCAACGACCGTGAAGACATCAAGGAAGTATATACCGGCGATATCGTTGCCGTGGTGGGGCTCCGCAGCGCGCGGACCGGCGACACCCTGGCCGAAGAAAACCATCCCATTTTGCTGGAGAAAATGGATTTCCCCGACCCGGTCATATCCGTCGCTATAGAGCCGAAAACAAAGGCGGACCAGGAAAAACTGGAGACCGCTCTGCAGCGGCTTGAAGAGGAAGATCCTGCCTTTCACGTTAATGCCGATGCCGAATCGGGACAGACGCTCATCGCCGGCATGGGCGAGCTTCATCTGGAAATCATCGTCGACCGGCTGACGCGTGAATTCAATGTCCATGCAAACGTCGGCAAGCCGCAGGTGACCTACAAGGAAACCATAACCAAGCCGGTCGAATCGAAATACAAATACGAGAAACAGATCGGCGGCAGGGACCAGTTCGGCCACGTCATCATACGCATGGAGCCGGGAAGGCCGGGATCTGGTTTCGTATTCAAGAATGACCTGAAGGGCGATGCGATTCCTCAAGAGTTCATCAGGGATGTTGAGGCCGGGTTGTCGGACGCGATGCAGGGAGGTGTGATTGCCGGATACAAAATGGACGATATCACCGTTTCTCTGACGGGCGGTTCCTCCGACGAGGCCGCTTCTGTCGGCACGGCCTACCGGATCGCGGCCAGCATCGCTTTGAAGGAAGGCGCGCGCCGTGCTTCACCGGCGCTCATGGAGCCTGTTATGAAGCTCGAGGTGGTGTGCCCGGATGAATATACCGGGGACATCATCAACGATATAAACGCGCGCCGCGGCAGAATCGACCGCCTCAACATGCGCGGCGACTTGAAAGTGATCGACGCTTTCGTGCCTCTCTCCGAGGTGTTCGGGTACGCCACGAGCGTTCGGTCCATGAGCCAGGGACGTGCCACGCATACGCTCCAGGTATCCCATTACGAAGTTGTGCCTAAGGACATCACTGAACGCATTGTTGGCAGATTGACCGGTCTTTTGTAATGGGTTTTTATAATGCGAATCAGTGAAATGACATGGGCGATGAAGACAATGTTAGTGGCTCCGCCATCTACGGCTGATGGACTTCATGAGCATTATTACAAGAAAATTAGTAATTTGTGCTGAATATTTTCAATTTCATGAATTATTTTTCAATTTAAAATTAATTTTGAATTAATTTGTTGACAGAATAGGCATATTTTTTTTTATTTCAAAAACCCGCAAATCATGAGGGCATAATTTATATAATTTATTTTAAATGTTTATAAATATTAAATATCATCCTTTATAATATTCCAGGATGATTTTAATCGTGATTATACGTATGATATGGAAAAAAATTAAGGAGTGAAATCCAATGGGCAAAGAAAAATTTCAACGGACGAAACCTCATGTAAACGTTGGCACGATTGGTCACATCGATCATGGAAAAACAACTTTGACATCAGCCATCACGAAATGTCTTTATGTTAAATATGGACTGGGTAAGCCTGTTGAATTTGATCAGATTGATAATGCTCCGGAAGAGAAAGCACGGGGTATAACGATTGCCACATCCCACCAGGAGTATGAAACACCCAAACGGCACTACGCGCATGTTGATTGCCCCGGTCACGCCGACTATATTAAGAACATGATCACCGGCGCCGCCCAGATGGACGCCGCCATACTTGTTGTGGCCGCCGGCGACGGCGCCATGCCGCAGACCAAAGAGCACGTGCTCTTGGCTCACCAGGTTAACGTCCCCTACATGGTCGTGTTCCTCAACAAGGTTGATATGATCGACGCCTCCGAGCGGGACGAGATGATTGAGCTCGTTGAGATGGAAATCAGAGAGCTTCTCACCAAGTATGAATTTCCCGGCGACGAGGTCCCCATAATCCCCGGTTCAGCCCTCAAGGGCCTTGAGGAAGCCGAGGCGAAAAAAGTCAACGGAGAATGGTTCCAGACTATCATCAAGCTGACCGAAGCGCTGGATGAGTATATTCCCGAGCCGAAGCGGGCCACGGACAAGCCCTTCCTGATGCCGATTGAAGACGTGTTCTCCATCACCGGACGCGGCACCGTCGTGACCGGCAGGATCGAGCGCGGCATTGTTCGGACCGGCGAGGAGGTGGAGATCATCGGCATCACTGAAACGAAGAAAACAGTATGTACCGGCGTTGAAATGTTCAGGAAAATTCTGGACGAGGGTGTTGCCGGCGATAACGTCGGTTGCCTTCTGCGCGGTACCGGCAAGGACGAGGTCATGAGAGGCCAGGTTCTTGCCAAGCCCGGTTCGATTACTCCCCATAAAAAGTTCCAGGGCAAAGTGTACGTCCTTAAAAAAGAAGAGGGCGGTCGGCACACTCCGTTCTTTGGAAATTATCGCCCGCAGTTCTATTTCAGAACAACGGACGTTACGGGCATCTGCAACCTTCCCGCTGGGGTTGAGATGGTAATGCCCGGCGACGATGTTGACCTGACGGTCGAGCTTATTACTCCGATTGCCATGGAAGAAGAACTCAGGTTCGCCATCCGTGAAGGAGGTAAGACGGTCGGTGCAGGGGTTGTTGTCAAAGTTATAGAGTAACGTATTCTTTCATTGTTATTGAATATTGTGCTTTATGCTCAGACCATCATAATGATGGTCTGACGTGCGTATTTTATCGATATAAAAATTCATCAGGTACGAAAAGTGGCAAAGACTACGGGACAACGTATAAGGGTAAAACTAAGATCATTCGACGCAAAGTTGCTGGATCAATCGGCTGAAAAGATAGTGGCGACCACGAACCGAAGCGGGGCAAAGGTCGCGGGTCCGATTCCGCTGCCGACGAAAATCGAAATGTTCTGCGTTCTCAAATCACCTCATGTGAATAAAAAGTCTCGCGAGCAGTTTGAGATACGCACGCACAAACGTCTGATCGACATTATTGATCCGAATTCAGATACCGTTGAGGCTTTGATGAAGTTGGAATTGCCCGCCGGTGTTTCAGTGGATATTAAATCCTGACCTTGCATATTTCTTTGTCTTAGATATCCTTGCCATCGAATACTTACGGGTAGGAATGAGTGATGAAAAAGGCGCTTATTGGCAGAAAAATCGGGATGACCCAGTTTATACATGAGGATGGCACGGTAATCCCCGTAACCGTGTGCGAGCTCGGGCCCTGTGTCGTGGTGCAGAAAAAGAGCAGGGAGCGGGATGGATACGCCGCTCTGAAATTGGGATACGTCGATGTGAAGGAGCAGCGACTTTCCAAGGCGCTCATGTCCGATTTGAAGAAAAAAGGGATCAAACCGCTCCGGATTTTTCGGGAGGTGGGCGTGTTCGACGATACGCTTGATACCGGGAGCGTCGTCACATGCTCAATTTTCGCGGAGAATGACTTCGTGAACGTATCCGGCATATCGAAAGGGAAGGGCTTCGCCGGCGTCGTCAGACGGTATGGCTTCGGCGGCGGCAGGGAGACCCACGGTTCTACGTTTCACCGGGCGCCGGGATCAATCGGCGCGTGTGCATTTCCCAGCGAGGTGTGGCGCGGCCAGCGGATGCCCGGCAGGCTCGGCAACAAAACGGTCACGGTAAAAAATCTGAAAATAGTGAAAATTCTGGAAGATAAGAATATTGTGTTAATCTCCGGCGCAGTACCAGGCAGGAGGAATACCCTGATAACCGTATGCGAAGGATAGGTGAGCGGGCGATGAAAATCGATAAATATTCAATCGACGGTAATGTCGTGGGATCGGTCGAGCTTTCCGACAGCGTTTTCGGCGCCGAGGTCAATGATAATCTGATATACGAACTTATTAAATCAGCCAATGCCAATCTCAGGCAGGGCACCCACAAAACAAAAGAACGATCCGAGATAAGCGGCGGCGGCGTGAAGCCGTGGCGGCAGAAGGGAACGGGCCGGGCCCGGGCGGGATCGAACCGCTCGCCGCTATGGCGGGGCGGCGGCATTATCTTTGGCCCAAGGCCGCGAAGTTACCGCATTGACCTCCCCCGGAGCATCAGGCGGTCGGCGTACCGGGCCCTTTTCTCGCTTAAAGCGAAGCAGGGGACCATCAAGGTGATTGAGGACTTCACGGTCAGCGGCAAAACGAAGGAAGTGGCGAAAATTGGAATGGCCCTTTCCGTGTCGAGAGGCGTGATTATTGCTGACAGCGATGATGCGCTGCTGAAGCGGTCTGTTCAAAATATCCCATGGCTCGTATATAACCATGTGAACAGAATTTCAAGCAAGGATGTATTTTATTCCAAAGACCTGATTATCACCGAGAGCGCGGTGAAGCGGCTCAATGAACGATATGCAGAGGGCTCCAAATGATGAATCCGAACGATATCATATTGAAACCGGTGATTTCGGAGAAGACCACCGGTTTGACGGGAATAAACAAGTACGTGTTCCGGGTATCCATGAAGGCGAACAAACTGATGATAGCCCACGCGGTCAGGGAGTTGTTCGGTGTCAATCCCGAGAAGGTGAATGTCCTGACCGTACGGGGCAAGAATCGCCGGATGCGGTTTCGAACCGGCAAGCGGAGCGCCTGGAAGAAGGCGATCGTGACGCTGAAGCCAGGCGAAAAAATCGAACTTTTCGAAGCGCAATAACGACCGGAATGGACGCGATGATTTCCGGCATAAAGGGTGCGAGATATGGGACTCAAGAAATTTAAACCGATAACAGAAACGACGCGATACAAGACCGTGCTGGATTTTTCCGAGGTGACGACGAGCGAGCCTCACAAGCCCCTGACGAAGGGCCGGAAGGAATATGCCGGACGGGGATACGGGGGTCGGATCTCGGTGCGGCGGCGGGGCGGCGGCCACAAGCGGCGGTACCGGAACATCGATTTCAAACGCGACAAATACGGCATCCCCGGAAGGGTGGCTACCATCGAGTACGATCCCAATCGGTCGGCTAACATAGCGCTCATCAATTACATCGACGGCGAGAAAAGGTACATCGTCGCTCCTGCATCCTTAAAGGTCGGCGATACGATAATATCCGGAGAAAACGTTGAAATCAAATTAGGGAACGCGCTTCCCCTGAAGAACATACCGCTGGGTACCAATATCTACAACATCGAGATGAACCGGGGCAAGGGCGGACAGCTGGCGCGGTCGGCCGGCGCCACGGCGGTCATCTCTGCCAAGGAGGGCACATACTGCCTCATCAAGCTGCCTTCCGGCGAGATACGGAGGATCCACCAGGAGTGCTACGCCGCGATCGGCGAAGTCGGCAATAAGGACTACGGGCTTGTCACGATCGGCAAGGCCGGCAGGTCGCGATGGATGAACAGGAGGCCCAAAGTCCGGGGTGTTGCGATGAACCCCATCGATCATCCGCTCGGCGGCGGCGAGGGGAAATCATCGGGCGGCAGGCATCCCTGCTCACCCACCGGAAAACCAACCAAGGGATATAAAACGAGAAAGAAGCATAAAATCAGCGATAAATATATAGTCAATCGAAGGAAGAAGTAATGGCTCGCTCAGTTAAAAAAGGTCCGTATGTAGATATCAAGCTCTTTAAGAAGATTGAGGATATGAATTCCTCGAACACGAAAAAGGCAATTAAAACATGGTCTCGGCGGTCGACGATTTTCCCTGAAATGATTGGACACACCCTTATGGTGCATAACGGGAAAAATTTTATTCCGGTATATGTTACCGAAAACATGATCGGTCACAAGCTGGGGGAATTCTCGCCGACACGGACATACCGGGGCCACAAGACCAAAGATGATAAAATTGCCAAGAGGAAGAAGTGATGGAAGCGATTGCTTTTTCGAAATTTAACAGGATTTCCGCCTCCAAGACGAGGCTGGTCGCCAATGAGCTGCGGGGGGAGGAGCTTTCCTACGCGATTGAAATCTTAAAAGCGCTTCCGCAGAAAGCAGCCCGCCTCATCCTGAAGACGCTTTATTCGGCCGGGGCAAACG
>MIBH01000023.1:72854-74564 GCA_001829455.1 Spirochaetes bacterium RBG_13_51_14 | reverse complement strand
TCATGGACAAGGATTTATATATTAAAAAAATCGTCGTGGACGTCGGCCCAACGCTGAAACGCTTCCGGCCCCGCGCGCGCGGCCGGGCGTCGCGGATCAAGAAGAGAACGAGCAGCATACTGATTGTATTATCGGATGAAAATTAATTAAGAAGGGTATCTATATATGGGTCAGAAGGTCAATCCAATAGGTCTGAGAGTCGGCGTTAACAGGACGTGGGATTCCATTTGGTACGAAGACAAGAAGAATTACGCGAAATATCTTCACGAAGACCTAGCCATCAAGGAATTTATCGAGAAGGAAAAGAAGACCGCCGGCATATCCCGGGTGGCCATTGACCGCTTCCCTGACAGGGTCAACGTGAACATCCACGCGTCGCGGCCCGGGGTTTTGATCGGTAAAAAAGGCTCGGATATCGAGGCTCTGAAAGAGAAATTGCAGAGGATCGCGTCAAAGAATGTTTATATCAATATCATTGAAATAAAAAAACCCGAGAAGAATGCGGCGCTGATCGCCCAGCTGATCGCCCAGCAAATTGAAGGCAGGTTTCCCTACCGGAGAGCGGTCAAGCAGGCCATCACCAACGCCATCAGGACCGGTGCACTGGGCATCAAGGTTATCTGCTCGGGGCGTCTGAACAACGCCGAGATGGCCCGCTGCGAATCGTACAAGGAAGGAAGGATTCCTCTTCATACGCTGCGGGCCGATATCGATTACGGATTTGCCGAGGCGCTGACCACGTTCGGTTTGATCGGCGTGAAGGTGTGGATTTACAACGGCGACGTGTTGTCAAAAGGCCAGGAAGATGATGAAGATAAATACACCGTCAAACGGAAAACGAAGTGAGTGAGGATTCAGCGCCATGTTAATGCCGAAACGACAGAAATTCAGAAAAGTTCAGCGCGGGCACATGCGGGGCACCGCCCATCGGGGCTCCACAATCGATTTCGGTGAAATCGGTCTCAAGGTACTGGAACCGGGAGAAATTACCGCGCGGCAGATTGAAGCGGCGCGGGTCGCGATCACCCGCAAGGTCAAGAGGGGCGGGAAGCTCTGGATCAGGATTTTCCCTGACCGCCCGTTCACCAAAAAGCCTGCTGAAACCAGGATGGGCAAAGGCAAAGGAAACCCCGAGGGATTCGTCGCCAGGGTTAAGCCCGGTAAAATCCTTTTTGAAATAGCCGGCATTGACGAAGTCCTGGCCAGGGAAGCGCTCTTGAATGCCGCATTCAAGCTTCCGCTGAAAACGAAAATCGTTACGTTGAACGATTAGATGACGCGAGGAAAGGACTCATGAAAGGGAAAATTGAGGAATTATCGTTTGAGGAACTGGACAGAAGCCTCAACGAATCGAAAGAAGAACTACGGAAGCAGCGGTTCAAGGCAGTCACGAGCAAGGTGGATAACCCGAAGAGGATAAAGGAATTGAAGAAGCATATAGCCAGGATATTAACGCTCAAACGGGAATATGCGCTCGGCATCAGGGGAAAAAGGACGCCGAGATAATCATATGAAGGAAACGATCGAACCATGGCGAAAAACAGAAAGCAATTAGTCGGGAAAGTGGTCAGCAACAAGATGGATAAGACCATCGTCATTGAAATCGAGAATCTGGTTATGCATTCCCTGTACAAGAAGTCTGTTCGTAGAACGAAAAAGATTAAAGGCCATGACGAAAAGAACCAGTGCACCGTCGGTGATATCGTGAGG
>MIBH01000023.1:72632-72797 GCA_001829455.1 Spirochaetes bacterium RBG_13_51_14 | reverse complement strand
TGCACGGGAAAGCCGTTCTGCGGGCCGTTGTGGTGCGGACGAAAAGCCCGGTGCGCCGGAAGGACGGATCCTATATCAAGTTCGATGATAATGCCGTGGCGATCATTGATAATAAAGGTGAGCCGCGGGGCTCGCGTATTTTTGGCCCGGTGGCGCGGGAACTGA
>MIBH01000023.1:34076-72604 GCA_001829455.1 Spirochaetes bacterium RBG_13_51_14 | reverse complement strand
GCTGGCTCCAGAGGTTCTGTAAAAGGGTGGACGATATGAAGCAGAACGAGAACAGATCACGAATAAAGGCCAATGACAGCGTGGTGGTAACGGCCGGCGCAGACCGCGGCAGGCGGGGGAAGGTGTTAAAAGTCGGAGTCAAGACCGGGCGGGTTATCGTTGAGGGCATCAATAAAAGGAAAAAACATCTAAAACCTGGTCCCGAGCAGCCCAAGGGTGGTACCGTGAATGTGGAGTTCCCCATTGATATATCCAATGTGATGGTTTTCTGCGATAAATGCAAAAAGGGCGTTCGCATCGGTATACAGTACACGGAAAAAAACAGGGTCCGGGTCTGCAGAAAATGCGGAAAAAATTTGGATTAGGCATACAACGAGATTGAAAAGGTTACTGGCAATGGCTGCACGATTGAGACAAGAATACGTTAAGAATATAAAAAAGAAGCTGAAGGATCAATTTAAATTCAGGTCCATCATGCAGGTTCCGAAACTGGAAAAGATTGTTCTGAATGTCGGCATGGGCGACGGGCATTCCAATCCGAACGGTCTGAAGGCGGCTATCGAGGAGCTTTCAACCATTACCGGTCAGCACGCCGTGAAAACGACGGCGCGCAAGTCTATCGCGAATTTTAAAATCAGGGACGGCATGGATGTCGGATGCCGGGTGACCCTGCGGGGCGACCGGATGTACGAGTTTCTTGACCGGCTCATTAACATCGCGCTCCCCCGTGTCCGCGACTTCAGGGGGCTGTCGCCGAAATCGTTCGATAATTTTGGCAATTATAACTTCTCCATCATGGAGCAGATAATTTTCCCGGAAATAGACTTCGACAAGGTTGAAAAGATACATGGTATCAATATCACCATCGTAACCACAGCGAAAAGGAAGGAAGAAGCCAAGGCGCTGTTGGACGAATTTAAAATGCCGTTTAGATCATAGGAGAGAAGCTGTGGCACGAACAAGCTTATGGGCGAAACAGGAACGCGGTCAAAAATATAAAGTACGGTGGCATAACCGGTGCAAAATCTGTGGCAGATCGCGGGGATACCTGAGAAGATTCGAAATGTGCAGGATTTGCTTCAGGAAACTGGCGAGCGAGGGAAAGATCCCCGGCGTTGTGAAGTCATCGTGGTAAAAATATATTGTTCAGGACAGATCACATGAGTGCTATGACAGATCCCATTGCAGATATGCTGACGAGAGTCAGGAATGCCGCCAAAGCAGGGCATTTAATCGTCGATGTGCCGTCGTCAAAAATGAAGGTATCAATAGCGAAAATATTAAAAGATGAAGGATTTATCAAGAATTTCAAATTGAACGACGATAACCGGCAAAAGGTTCTGCGGCTATATTTGAAATATTCGGATGAAAACCAGTCGGCCATCTTAAACATGACCCGCATCAGCAAACCGGGCCGAAGGGTGTACATACGGGCCGAACAGCTCGCCCCGGTCTACAACAATATCGGCATATGGATATTATCGACTTCAAAGGGGATTATAACAAACAAAACCGCTAAAAAGCTGAATGTCGGCGGCGAAGTTTTATGTGAAATTTTATAACAGGATAGCAGCGGCAATGTCACGAGTAGGGAGAAAACCGGTTAACATACCGAACGGCGTATCAGTTGATTACGGGGACAAGATTCTCATCGTCAAGGGACCCCTGGGCGAGGAGAAACTGACGTTGATGGACGGTATTGACCTGGTAATAAAAGACAACGTTATCAGGATAACGGTGGGAAACGCCACGGAGGATAAAAAAGACGCCGCCTCGGCCGGTCTCATGCGGTCGCTGGTAAGCAACATGGTCACCGGCGTTTCGAAGGGTTATGAAAAACATATGGAAATAGTCGGCGTCGGGTACCGGGTGATGCAGCAGAATAAAGATGTGCAATTCCAGCTCGGTTTCTCTCATCCCATTCTGTTTTCTACTCCTGCCGGAATAATCATTGAAGTTCTTGAGGCGACCAAGTTCAAGATCAAAGGAGCCAATAAACAGCAGGTGGGGCAGGTGGCAGCCAACATCAGAAAGCTGCGACCGCCCGAGCCGTATAAAGGGAAGGGAATTCGCTATAAAGACGAGCATGTAAGGAAGAAAGCAGGGAAAACGGGTAAATAGCAATGGATAAAGTATCATTAAAAAAGAAACGAATAACCAGAAGAAGATACATCATCAAAAAAAGGATACGCATGAACAAGGATGCCCTGCGCCTCTGCATCAGCAGGCACAGCCGGAACATATACGTTCAGATAATTGACGACCGTAAACAGCATACCCTGGTCGCCTTGTCGACGCTGGCAAAGGAGTTCCCGGCCATGAAAAATAGGTCAAACAAGGATGCGGCCAAAGCGCTGGGGAAACTCTTCGCCACAAAGGCCATCAAAGCCGGCATAAAAAAGGTTGTTTTTGACAGGAATGGTTATAAATATCATGGCAGATTGAAGGCGTTTGCTGACGCGGCGCGTGAAAATGGACTTGAGTTTTAGGAGACCCGATAATGAAAATCAAGAGGAAGAAAGTCGGAGCTAATGATTTAGATCTTTCTGAAAAAATTGTCGCTATTAACAGGGTCGCCAAGGTTGTTAAGGGCGGCCGACGGTTTTCGTTCAACGCGCTGGCGGTTATCGGCGACGGGAAGGGGCATGTTGGCATTGGTTTCGGGAAGGCCAACGAGGTGCCTGACGCCATAGATAAAAGCAAGGAAGACGCCAAGAAGAATATTTTTGCGGTACATGTGCATAAAAACACGATTCCTCATACGGTTATCGGAAAGTTCAAGTCGGCGAAGGTTATTTTGAAGCCAGCGGCGCCCGGCACGGGAATAATCGCCGGCGCGTCTGTCCGGGCAGTACTTGAGCGGGCCGGCGTCAGCGATGTGCTGTCGAAGGCACAGGGCTCGAGAAATCCGGTCAACCTGGTGAAGGCCACTCTTGACGGATTGCTTCAGCTGCGAAGCTTCGAGGAGGCCGCCAAAATGCGCGACGTTCCTCTCGGCAAATTATGGGAATAAGCGGGAGTACCTATGGCAAAGAAGCTGGTTATAAAGCAGATCAAGAGCGGTATCGGGACCCTGCCAAAACAGCGGGCGACCCTGCGGGCACTGGGATTGCGTAAAATGTCCGCAGAGCGCATACACGATGACACGCCGGTCATACGGGGCATGATCGACCGGGTCTGCCATTTGGTGAGCGTGAAAGAAATAGATAAAATAGATAAATAGAGAGATTCGGCTATGGAAGGAACATATTCGCTGAAAAAACCCGATTACATCAAGGGGAGAAAAAGGGTCGGCCGCGGTAATGGCAGCGGTCACGGGAGCCAGTGCGGAAAAGGCCATGACGGTCAGCTTGGAAGGTCCGGCAGAAAGCGCAGGGCTTGGTTCGAGGGCGGCCAGATGCCGTTGCAGCGGCGGGTTCCGAAGCGGGGATTTAATAATTTTACGAAAAAGAATTTTCAGGTGGTTAACCTGTCTCTGTTCGACAAGCTGGGGGCTGCAGAGGTCGATCCTGAACTGATGAAAAAAGAAGGCGCCATCGTCCACGCCGACAGGCTGGTGAAAGTCCTTGGGAACGGAGAAATGACAAAGCCGGTAACGGTGACCGCCGATGCCTTTTCTAAGACCGCAGTTGAGAAAATAAAAAAAGCCGGCGGGAAAGCGATTGTTCGGAAATTTCCGTCAGAAAAAAAAGCCAATGATTAGGTCAATTTCAGGATAAGTAATGGCCAACGTCGCTGTCAACATATTCAAAATTCCAGATTTAAGGAAGCGGATTCTATTTACCTTAGTCATATTGATTGTTTATCGTATCGGCGCTCATATTCCGATTCCGGGTATTAATGTTGATGCGCTCTCGTCGTATTTCAAACAGGTGCAGAGTTCCGGATTGCTTGATTTTTTTGATCTGTTCTCCGGGGGCGCCTTTAAGAGGTTCACCATATTTGCCCTGGGGATCATGCCCTACATATCATCGTCAATTATTCTTGACCTTTTAAAGGTGGTGTTCCCCGCCCTGGAGCGGCTTTCAAAGGAAGGGCACGAAGGGCAGAAAAAAATCACACAGTATACCCGGTATGGAACCGTATTTCTGTGCGCGGCCCAGTCTTTTGGGCTCACCTTTTGGATGAGAAGCATGCGCTCGACTGCAGGCGGGTCCGTGGTTCCCGATGACGCCGGCATCGGGTTCGTCATCATAGCCGTTGTCACGATAACGACCGGCACTATGGTTCTGGTTTGGTTGGGTGACATTATCACCGAACGGGGTATCGGCAACGGCATTTCGCTTATCATCATGGCGGGGATCGTAGTCCGCGCGCCGCAGGCGTTCGCGTCTACGATGAAGAAGATCGGAGATTCCGGCGAACCGATTGTCGGCATCATACTGATCGGATTGTTCTTTCTGGTGGTCGCGGCCTCAATTCTCTTAACGCTTGGGCAGCGGCGGATCCCGATCCAGTACGGGAAAAAGCAGACCGCTGGCGGCACGGTCCAGCGGAGCGCCCAGTACCTGCCGTTGCGGGTGAACGCCGCCGGTGTTATACCGATTATATTCGCGGCTGCCATCATAACGTTCCCGACTCAGATGATTCACATGGTCGGCGGCACCAGCTTCGGCATCCTGAACAAGATTCAGTTCTGGCTTTCGCCGGGGCAGATTCCGTATATAATCATATACAGCGGCATGATAATATTTTTCTGTTTTTTTTATACCGCGATCCGGTTTAATCCGGTTGAAATCGCCGACAATCTGAAAAAATATGGTGGCTTTATTCCCGGTATTCGGCCGGGCCAGAACACAGCGGATTATATCATGAGTATTTTGAATAAAATCAATCTCTCGGGTGCCATTTTTCTGGCGCTCATAGCGATCATACCTGACTTGATACTGAGAATATGGCCCGAGCAGGTATCCGCTGAAATGGCCCACCTGTTCGGCGGCACTTCGCTCCTCATCATCGTGGGCGTCGCGCTGGACACGTTGCAACAGATCGAGTCTCAGCTGCTGATGAGGCACTATGACGGATTTCTAAAAGGGGCCCGCATGAAAGGGCGGTACTGACGCATCGGAGAAGAAGATATCATAATTATTAAATAGTGAATGTATGGCTAAAGAAGAACCAATTGAAGTCGAAGGAGTAGTCATAGAACCGCTGCCGAACGCAATGTTCAGGGTCAAGCTGGATAACGGCCATGTAGTGCTTGCGCATATATCAGGCAAGATGAGGATGCACTACATCAGAATACTGGCGGGCGACCGGGTGACTGTTGAATTGTCGCCGTATGATTTAAGCCGGGGAAGGATAATCTACCGGTCGAAAAACTGATATGACTCCGGGAGCGCTCGGGAGAACAGGTTCTGGTATGAGAGGTACGCGATGAAAGTAAGAGTATCGGTAAGAAAGATATGCAATGACTGCAAGGTTATCAAACGGCACGGTGTTGTGCGGGTGATCTGCAAGAATCCGCGCCATAAACAGCGGCAAAAGATGAGAACCGCAAAAAAACATTAAAGGTAATACGATAACGAGGAGCGTATGGCACGTATAGCTGGGGTAGACTTACCAAGTAATAAAAGAATTGAAGTCGCGCTGACCTATATTTTTGGAATTGGTTTATCGACATCCCAAAGAATTCTGTCTGAAGCGAAGGTCGATCCCGATAAGCGAGTTAAGGATCTGGCCGATGAAGAAATCAACGATATTCGGAAGACTATTGAAAAATCGGCGAAAGTGGAAGGTGATCTGCGCACCGAAACCGCCATGAATATAAAACGGCTGATGGACATCGGTTGCTATCGGGGGATACGACACCGGCGCGGCCTCCCGGTTCGTGGTCAAAATACGAAGAATAATTCCCGGACCAGAAAGGGCAAGCGGGGGGTTCCTATCGGCGGCAAGAAAAAGACACAGCAGAAATAAGGAGTAGATTGTGAAAGGGAAAAAAGCAAAAACCCGGAAAAAAGAAAAGAGGATAACACCGGTCGGCAAGGCCTATGTCCAGGCCACCTATAATAATACCATTATTACCTTAACCGATATGCAGGGAAACGTCATCGCCTGGGCATCGTCGGGAGGAGCGGGTTTCAAGGGATCCCGGAAATCAACCCCCTTCGCGGCGCAGATGGCCGCCAAGACGGCGGCGCAGAACGCCATGAACAATGCCGGCCTTCAAACGGTGGAAGTCTTCGTCAAGGGACCCGGCATCGGGAGGGAAGCCGCGGTTCGGTCGCTGTTCCAGGCGGGTCTGAATATAACCAAGATCAAGGATGTTACCCCCGTTCCGCACAACGGATGCAGACCGAAAAAGAGAAGAAGAGTATAAGGGAGTGATGTAATATGGGAAGATATACCGGTCCACGGTGCAAATTATGCAGAAGAGAAATGACGCCGCTCATGCTGAAAGGACAGCGGTGCCTGACCGACAAGTGTCCTGTTAAGGGAAAGAAGAAGTATCCTCCCGGACCGCCGAGGAAAAGACGGGCGAAACTGTCGGATTATGCAGTCCAACTGCGCGAAAAACAGAGGATACGGCGGAGCTACGGCCTGTTGGAGAAGCAGTTCAGACTCCTGTTCCAGGACGCACTGCGGATGAAGGGGGTTACGGGGGATAATATGATGTCGCTGCTCGAGCGGCGCCTGGACAATGTTGTTTTCAGAATGGGTTTCGCCTCTTCTCGGATGCAGGCGCGGCAGCTGGTCAAGCACAAGCATGTGCATGTGAACGGCCGTGTCGTTGATATACCCTCGTACCGGGTACAGGAGGGTACCGCCGTTTCTATCAGAGAAAATCACACCGGCAATGTGATGCTGGAAGATTCGATTAAGCTGGCCAAGGCGATAGATTCTGTCCCCGGATGGATCGAAGTTGATTTTGAGAAGAGGAACGGAAAGATTGTCCGCCTGCCAGTGCGTGAAGATTTAACTTCGAATTTCAATGACCAGCTGGTCGTTGAGCTTTATTCGAAGTAGTTTTTGGTTTTCCGGGCGCATCGATACGTCGGATTTTTCCTCCAGTGGGGAAAAACCTTATTCGTATGGGGAGCCCGAACGGGAACATGCAGTAGATGATCTATACCGTTTCCCATATTTGTGCTGTATTGTAAATGGAGGTGAAAATGGCCCAACGAAACCTGCTCAAGGGCTTTAAAAGACCAAGTAAAATTGCATTTGAACATGATGAGTTAAAGGCGAATTACGGTCGTTTTATAGCTGAGCCCTTTGAAAAGGGCTATGGACTTACCATCGGAAATTCACTGCGGCGCGTATTGCTGTCTTCAATTGAAGGCGTGGCGATAACCGCGATTAAGATTGAGGGTGTTCCCCATGAATTTTTTACCATCACCGGCGTGTATGAGGATGTGACCAGGATCATCCTCAATCTGAAGAAGCTGCGTTTCAAATACGCTGGAGAGCTGCAGAAGGTGCTCCATATCAAGAAAACCGGAGCAGGAGAACTGCGCGGGGAGGACTTCAACGTAGATCCGGAAATTGAGGTGATGAATCCTGAGCTGGTCATAGCCACATTGAACGACTCCGGCGTGATTGACATGGAAGTCCAGATCGAACGGGGCAGGGGGTATATCCCTGCCGAAGTAAACAAATCTAACACTGAAACAGTCGGCGTTATACCGATTGATTCAATATTTTCGCCCATAAAGAAAGTAAATGTGAAAGTTGAGGACACCCGGGTAGGCCAGAGGACCGACTTTGACAAGCTCATTCTTGAAATATGGACCGATAGCTCGATTTCTCCTGATGACGCGCTGGCGCATGCCGCGAAGATCATGAAAGACCACATGACCATCTTCATCAATTTCGAAGAAGAAGTTGAGGAGGAAATTGAAGAAGTGGATGAAAACCTGGAGAAGATGAAGACGCTCCTCGCCAAGTCTATCGATGAAATTGAACTATCAGTCCGGTCGTATAACACCTTGAAGAGTCAGGATGTTTCGGCACTGGAACAGCTGGTGAAGAAAACCGAAGATGAGCTGAAGAAATCAAAGCATTACAGCGATTTGGTATTGCATGAAATAAAATCGAAACTCGAGTCGCTGCATTTGAGTCTGGGACTGAAGGATTAAGCTGTCGTGCGGATCGGGGCGCAGTCATCACCGCGAACGGTCCTGGAAGCGAACTGCATTATTGAGGTAAACGAGGACGCACATGAGGCACAGGAAAAGCGTAAAACAGTTGGGGAGAACACACGCGCACCGGAAGGCTATGTTTAGCAATATGGTTACTTCTTTCTTAAAACATGAGAGGATCATAACAACGAAAGAAAAGGGGAAGGTTCTGAAGAGGATATCGGAACGACTCATCACCCGAGCAAAAAGAAATATCGCCCTCTCTGCCAAGGATGAGAGCAAAAAGCTGCACAATAAGCGTGAGGTTATGAGAGTCATACGGGACCGGGATGTCGTGAAAAAGCTCTTTGACGATATCGCACCGCGCTTCAAGGACCGGAACGGCGGCTATACCAGAATCTACCTGCTGGGGAACAGACCGGGTGATGCAGCCGAGATGTCTTTGGTCGAGCTTGTTGAGAAGAGCTTTGTTGAGAAAAAGACCGGGGACGGGATACAGGAAGTAAAAAAAGATACAAAGAAAAAAGAGAAAAAGGAAGCAGCTAAAAAAGAGCCAAAAAAAGAAGAAGGAAAAGAGGCAAAAAAAGAACCGAAAAAAGAACCGAAAAAGGAATTAAAAAAAGAATTAAAAAAAGAATCGAAAAAAGAAGGAAAAAAAGGTAAAGATAAGAAGGACGCGAAGCAGACAAAGGCGAAAAAGAAGTAAACCACGATCTATCTGCGAAAGCGGGGCAACGGCCCGCTTTCGCAGATAGATCAGCCTCTCTTTTGAAGCTTTTTTACTTCCACGGCATGAATAAGCCTCAGATTGTCATTGGCATCAACCTTATATTTTTCCGGTATCCGGTCGTCATAGATCGGTATAACCGATCCGTGGGTTATATTGTATTTCATGATACTTTTACCGAGCTCGTTGATGTTTTTGACTTTATGGATTTCAATCCCGTTCTTCTTGGCTTCACGGCAGAGGAATACCACCTCGGAATAGCTGTTTATGATGTAATTCATGTTTTTTATGGTGAGCGATGTTTTTTTCTTCAGAACGGCGATCTCAGGATCATTGAAAATATTTTTTGCTCGTTCGTAATTCTTGTATCCTTCCCGCAAATACGATACGATTTTTTCCCTGTCGTAAAAAAAATGGTATTTGTCCGTGTCATAGGGCTTTATATCCCTCATCGGATCATAGGGTTTTTTGAAAAAGGCGGCCAGCCCGCTTTGCTTGCTGTATTCGATGAGGGTGCTGAAGGTCTCCTTGGATGTGGAATCGAGTATTTCCTTGGTTCGCTTGAGATAGAGATCGTCGATTGTTTCGAGTATTGAGATTAATTCCACTTTTAATTTTTTGAATTTCAATGCCGAACCGGTGAAATCCTGTCCGTAATAGTTTTCACCGGCCTCCTGGAAAAGGGTCGTTATGTCGCTGTATTTTTTTTTCAGCTCTTCATCGCCAAAATTTTCAACCATGATTCTGATTTTCCGGATGGTCTCCAGGGTAAAGGCATAATCGTTGGTGGATTTTACCGCCGGGGATATGGCGAATGAGCTGATGGCTGAAAAAGCTACGAGAACTGTTGCGATCGCTGAAACAGGTCCTTTCATTTTCATATCAGGCTCCTTGTGGCTGCGCAGTTTGCGGTCTTGCAGTTTTACTCCGCTCGATAAGGGAAACCGCACGGCGTCAAAGGTTATTTCCCTATGCCGATTTTCGACATATGATAATTATATCTTTACGAATATTTAGGAACGCCTGATTATCGGTATGGAATTGCCGTTTCTGATCTCAAATTGCATCGGCCCGCGGCTCCGGGTGTTTCCTGATGGATACGGAAGAATATGTCATATTATGCCGGCATCGTAAAATTAATAAAAAAGGTTATTGATTTTTTTTTCAGTAAATTTATAATCTGAAAAAGACGCACACAAGTATTCAACCCGGAGCTCTTTATGGATAAAGATCTGAAAATATCATACCGCCAGAAAAATCCCACCGTCTGTCCGATATGCTCTTTTGAGTTCCACCGGGAAGAAATGTTTTCGGGCGGGGGCCGTTTAATCGCCGGCAGATTGACCGATGAATTGAGGCGGAATTTTGATGTCAGCAAGAAATACGGGAAAGTCTATCCCCTTGTATACGGTTTAACCGTTTGCCCCAGCTGTTTTTATTCCGCATTCCAGAAGGATTTTGAAAATATTGAGGCGGCTGAAATCGATAAAATCCGGGACCTGACTGCAGCACGTAAAAACGCCATAAATAAATTTTTCGGGGGTCTTGATTTCAACAGCGACCGGGGATTGCATACCGGTGCCGCGTCATACATGCTGGCGGTGGATTGTTACAGCTATCGAAATAAAAAAATGGCCCCGACATTTAAGATCGCCCTTTCATCGATTCGGGCGGCGTGGCTTTTCACTGACCTGTCCAAGGAAAAACCTGAATCACCTTTTGGAAAAATCGCGGCTTTTTTTTATAAAAAGGCGTATCATTCCTACGTCAAGTTACTCGATATAATGCAGACCGGCGCCGAACCGGTTGATGCGGTTGGGAACATGGGCCCCGATATAGATAAAAACTGGGGCTATGAGGGCGTATTGTACCTTACCGCGGTGCTCACCGTCAAGATAGGCTCTAAGGAGTCCGATCCGGTAAAGAGAATGGAAAATTTCGGCAAATGCAAGCGTTATCTGAGTCGGTTGTTCGGCACCGGAAAAACATCGAAATCGAAACCGAGCGAACTCCTCGATAAGACAAAGGACCTCTATGATAAAATTAATGAGATGATTGACGAATGGAATCAGGAAATACCTCCCGCAGCAGAAGATTAGCGATTCTGGTCGAATATGACGGGACGGGTTTTAACGGCTGGCAGATACAGAACGGCGGAAGAACGGTCCAGGGAGAATTCGAGAAGGCGATTCAGATATTGTTCAAAGAAAAAACGCGCGTGGTTGCATCGGGGAGGACCGATTCAGGCGTGCATGCGCTCGGCCAGGTGGTTCATTTTGATACGGAGAACGATATCAGCCTCCAGCGTATATGCATCGGTCTGAACGGGATTCTTCCCCGTGACGTATCGGTTAAAAACGCGTACCAGGTTCCCTGTGGTTTCCATGCTCGTTTCAGCACCGTCGAAAGGACGTACCGGTATCTCATATATAATCACCCGTCGAGAACGCCCTTCATGATGAACCGCGCCATGTGGGTGCATGAAAAACTCGACCGGGATTATATGCGCGCGGCGGCGGGATTCCTGGTGGGTGAAATGGATTATTCTTCATTCTGCAAAAAGCGCGAGGTAAGGAATGTTAATCCCATCCGACGAATAGAAAAAATAGACATACGGAGGGATGGCGAGCTTCTCACGTTTGACATATCGGGTAACGCATTTCTCCACAACATGGTACGCATCATAGTCGGCACGCTGGTGGAGATGAATAAAAAAAACGCCGGGCCACAATCCATTCTTGAAATTATATCAAAGCGAGACCGGGATTACAGCGGTGCCACGGCGCCTCCCTACGGCCTTTATCTATTAAAAGTCGAGCACGAGCCGCGCTTAGCGGAACTGGATTCCGCATTTTAATGGAATATTGACCTTTCAGGCATAGTACATTTTATTTTATTGACATAAATTCAGTATGATAAATTATTACCAAATCAGCTCCTGTAACATTATCGAGCCATTGATTCCAAACAAGTTATATTGTCTATGAACATAATAAGATTGTGCAGCGCTGCATTCTTCGTCATCATCGTTCTGTGTCATGCGGACGCCTTTGCCTATAAAGAGCGGAAGGATTATTTCTCAAAACCGCAGATTGGCGGATGGTTCGGCCCGGTGACGCCCCTCGGCGAGACGGGGAAGTGGGTTGAAACGAACCTGGGGGGCGGTATCTTTGCGCGGTATACGCTCCCCTACCGCTTTTTAAAAATCGGCGTTGATACATCGTACCAGAAATATAAATCGAAGGGCGTGAATGAGCTGCAGTTTGTGCCGGTCTACGGCAACCTGGTCTTCCAGATACCCGTTGACTTTCCCGTCAGATTCCAGTTTAAGGCAGGCGTCGGTGCCGGCTACCTCTACCTGAAGCCCGACGATCTGGATCAGTGGGACCCGATTTTCATGGGCGGATTTGAAGTATCCTTCCCGGCGGGAAGAATCGTTAATATTGGTTTGCGCATCGATTATATCTATATTTATGAAGGGTATATTAAGGGCTCCAAGTACGGGGGCCATATATTGAATACCGGGATCCAGCTTTATTTTAACATTTAATCCGGGCAGGGGCCGTATGAAGCCGATGAAACAAACAATCGCCGTCGTCATTATCTCTATCGCTTCGTTTGCCATGAGCTGTGAAAATAAGCCGCTCTTGACAGAAATGGCCACAAACAAGCTTATTGTCGTCATCAAGGGGACCTATGAGTCCAACAGTCCGGCAGACTGGGCGATGCCTGATGCCTGTTATGAACCTACCAGGGACCCTACTACCAATAAATGCACCCAGTACACGCAGGGCCACCGTGCTCTGGTGCAGGACGACTCGGTGAATGATTGCGACGCCACCGACGATGTGAAACCTTCAGTATTCATGCTCGATATCGCTGAAGTCAGACTCGCTGATACAAAGGGCGACAATTTCAAATTCGCCAACTACCGTCAGACCTTCGCCTTCGGTCTCAATGACGAAGATCCATTTTTTAACGGCATGGGGTTCGTGGTTGACAATGACGATGTGCCTTCCAAATTGTATCCGGCGGTGATGCTCTATGTCCGCAAGATGATGATGGACGGAGCGCGAAAATACTCGCCCAGGGAAGGAGGCTGGTCCTCCGTGCCGGTATGGGATGTTTTCGCCGAGAGCGAATATCCCAGCTTCAATTTCAATACATTCCAGGTGCATTCATTCCACGACTCACTGCGGCTGGAGAGCAGCGGCTTCAACCGCGTCTTTCCCATGGTGATACCTATCAAGGATATTGCCATGGGCATGGTGTTCGATAATCAGTTCCCTGTTACCGTTCTGGAGATACGCTTTGTCGTTAAAAACTACATAAAGAAATATGAATACGAGACCTACAACCGAAATTTCTCTAACGTCGATATATTTAACATCATTCATTTTTACGGGCTCTCCGACTGGCTCCAGGACGTCAAAAAGGATGAAAAGGACATTGGCGGAAATGTTCTCACGGTGGCGCGGTCCTATATACCGGGTCTGACGGGCAGCATTACCGGTACCAATGCCAGAGGGTATGACGCCCATGTCATAGCTATCCCCGCTGGTTCCAATATTAACATGTATACGATCCCGCACGATCCCGCCGTTCCCGGCACAATCCCGTCTAATCCGAATGATCCGTACGAACCCACGGACCCGATACCGACCCCGCCGTCCGGCCCGCGGACGGCTAATGAGTGCGACCTTTCGAAAAAGCCGGCGCCCTATCTGGGGACCAGCGTCACCCAGGCCCTGGATTATTACCTCAAGCTTGAGGAGTACGACTATAGCTGGAACCAGAAGGTACCCTCAACGTGCACGGCGCCGCTCGGCTGCTGTACCACCTTTGACGCATACAAAGCCGGATGGGATGTATTTGGAGCTGCCGTGGGGTACCCCAGGATCGGTTCAGGGATATCCATGGCTCCTGGATTCCTGGTGCCCCAGCTCGCGGTATTTGCCCGCAATGGTTTTACATACACCATCGAGAATGTTCCGCCGGGAAGGTATGATGTGTACATCGCCACGCGGCCGCCGTATTACGGATATCTGTATTACGACACCGAGTTTGTGCCGGGGGGAACGGTAACGATAGGTCCGGGATCAAATCCCGTTGTTGATTTTTAATTGACGTCGCCAAAAATTCGGCCGCCCTCATTATTTTAATTGACCTCGCCGGCAATCCTCTTTAATTAGGTCTAACAACACCAAAACGCACGCAGCGCCGGTGTCGCATCCGGCTGGAAATCCCAGGGGAGCCACAATGCCAGACTTGAGGATCATGGTGCAGAAATACGGCGGTACCAGCGTCGGCTCTGCAGAGCGGATCAAGGCGGTCGCCGAGAGGATCAAAACCTACGTAAAGAACGGTTTCTCCGTTGTGGTCGTCGTATCGGCCATGGGCAAAACCACTGACGAGCTTGTTTCGCTTGCTTCACAGATAACCGCACAGCCCTCCAGCAGGGAGATGGACATGCTCCTCTCCACCGGCGAGCAGGTGTCCATCGCGCTTCTGGCCATGGCGCTGCACGAGATCGGGATTGACGCCATATCCTACACTGGCTCCCAGATAAAGGTGCTCACCGACGGCAACTTCACCCGCGCGAAGATAGAAAGCATATCCACCGACCGGATCATGAAATCGTTGAGGGAGAATAAAGTGGTCATCGTCGCCGGGTTTCAGGGCATCGACAATGAAGAGAACATAACCACCCTCGGGAGAGGGGGGTCGGATACCTCGGCAGTGGCCCTGGCGGCCGTCCTCCGCACGCGCGACTGTGAGATTTACACCGACGTGAACGGCGTATATACCGCCGATCCGCGCATCATTGGTCAACCGATCAAGTTGTCCCAGGTAAGCTACGATGAAATGCTCGAGCTGGCCCGGCTCGGAGCTGCGGTTCTCCATTCGCGCTCGGTTGAGTTCGCAAAGAAGCACAATATCCGGCTCCATGTTCGGTCAAGCTTCAATTATGAAGAGGGCACCATTGTGATGCCCAAGGAGGAGATGATGGAAAAATATGTCATTAGCGGTGTGACCGCCAAACGGGATGAAGCGAAAATAACCATCAGGGACATACCCGACCGGCCCGGAATAGCGGCGCGTGTGTTCGGGCTTCTGGGTGAGAATAAAATATATGTGAACATGATTGTACAGTCGACCGGAAAGGACAACAAGGCATCGGTTTCTTTTACGGTTCTGAAGAGCGACCTTGATCGGGCCGTGAAGCTTTGCGAAGGCCTCAAAAAGGAACTCGGCGCCAGCGCCGTCGAAGCCAAACAGAATATCGCCATCGTTTCCGCCGTGGGTGTCGGCATGCTATCTTCCTATGGAGTTGCCGGCAAGATTTTCCAGGTGCTTTCCGAACAAAATATCAATATTGAGATGATATCAACCTCGGAAATCGGCATTTCATGCGTCATCGACGATGTGTACGCCGAGCTTGCCCAGAAGGTGATCCACCGGGCCTTTATTGATATGGAGCAGCAATAATGCTGCGGGTGGGCGTCCTCTACGGCGGGAGATCGGGCGAGCATGACGTTTCGCTCTGCTCGGCCGCGTCCGTCGTTTCCGCGCTGGATCCCCGCAAGTACGTGGTGGTCGCAATTGGCATAGACCGTGCGGGCCGGTGGCACGTACAGGAGAAGCCGGTTATCGTTGAAGACCGGGATTTCGGACGCGTGCTCAAGCTGGAGAAGACGGGGACCTGGCTCGTTAATCATTTCGAAGACGGGAACAAGCTCGTCCTGTATAATATCGACAATAAAAAAAAAGTGACGGTGGATATAGTCTTCCCCGCCGTTCACGGGACCTACTGTGAGGACGGCACGCTCCAGGGTCTGCTGGAGCTGGCCATGGTACCCTATGTGGGAGCCGACTCTATCGGATCATCCATCGGCATCGACAAGGATGTTTCCAAGCGCCTCCTGCGCGACTCCGGCATCCCGGTGGTTCCCTGGGAAACAATTGCCAGGGAAGACTGGTATCGTGACCCCCGCGGAATGGAAGCAATCATAAAGAAAAAATTTTCGCCCCCCCTGTTCGTCAAGCCGGCGAGAACAGGATCTTCAGTGGGGATTACCAAGGTCAAGAACCAGGGCGAGATCGCTGATGCGATCCGGTTTGCATTTCAATATGACACCAAACTGCTCGTCGAGGAGGGCGTCAGCGCGCGTGAAATCGAATGCTCCGTGCTGGGCAACGATGATCCAATCGCATCCGTTCCGGGCGAAGTCATTCCCCATCATGAATTCTACTCCTACGAATCAAAATATATTGATCCCCACGGCGCCGAACTGGCGATTCCAGCGTCGCTTGATGCCGCAGTGGCGGATGTTATACGCCGGACCGCCGTCCAGGGCTACCGCGCACTCTGCTGCAGCGGGATGGCACGGGTGGATTTTTTTCTCGACACGAAAACCGGCGGTTTGTATCTCAATGAAATAAACACCCTGCCCGGCTTTACAAACATCAGCATGTATCCGAAGCTGTGGGAGCATTCCGGCGTGCAGTATCCGGAACTCGTCGACCGGCTTTTGGAGCTGGCTCTCGAACGCCACCGCGCAAAAATGAAGATCCGGACCGACCGATGATGGTTCATGCCATTCTCTTCGATATGGACGGCGTGATCGTCGATTCGATGCGGAGCCATGCCGGAGCATGGAAACAGGTACTCGGTGATTACGGAATGGTTCTGGATGATATCGACATTCTAAAGAGGGAAGGGATGTCCGGAAGGCAATCCGTAGAGGATATTTTTATCGAGCGCGGCCGTCCTGTGCCCGATGAGGACGAATTCCGGTTGCTCCTCCAGAAAAAGAACGCCCTGTTTGAACGCGATCGTATCAGCCTCTTCCCCCAGGTAGTGACGATGCTCTCCTGGATCAAGAAAAGGAACAAACCGACCGCCCTGGTGACCGGCTCGCTGAGGCGTTCCGTCGCGCATGTCATGCCTGGCGGAGTGCTATCGCTTTTCGATGTGTTGATTACGGCCGAAGACGTGACGAACGGAAAGCCGGATCCCGAACCGTACGTGAAGGCGTGCATGCGGCTCGGCGTGGAACCGGACCGTGCCCTGATAATTGAAAACGCGCCGATGGGGATCCGTTCGGCCAAGAGCGCCGGCGCGCTGTGCTACGCACTGGAGACGACCATGCCGGGCCGTCTCCTTGCCGACGCCGATAGAATATTCAGGGATCACGAGTCTCTATTTGAATTTTTGAAGTCCCACCTTGATTGAGCGATACGCGGCGGCGGCTCTACCGCGCGGCGTTTTTTTATTGACAGTGCCAGTTTTGTTTCGTCACAATGATGAAAAGGTGCTTATTGCGGTAATACGGCTTAGCCGCTTTTGGGCGGAACAAGTCTACAATAAGGGTGTGCGTATGGCAACAAAGGATTCTGAAAAGCGTATGGCCAAGCGAGTTGAGCGCCGCCTGGCAAGATACCAAAAGAAAACCGGAAGGAGGAAGCGCTCTGAAAAAGCACGACGGGCCATCGGCAGGTTTATAGTACAGAAGAGGTCCATCGTACCGAACATGATCACCATGTCTAACATGACGATGGGATTTTTCGCCATCATATTGGCGAGCAGAGGCGACACGCGTTCACTGGCCCTGGCGGGCATTCTCGTCTGCATCGGTACGCTGTTTGATGCGGTTGACGGAGCGGTTGCCCGCGCCATGCATGTCGAAAGCCCGGTCGGCGTCCAGCTTGACTCGCTCGCCGATGGCATCGCCTACGGCATCGCGCCGGCGGTCATCGCGTATCAGGCTTACCTGTCAAAGCTGCCGAAGAGCGGCCTCTTCATCGATACGGGCATGCTGATCGCCCTGATATATCCCATCTGCGCCATTTATCGTCTCGCCCGGTTTAATATAGGCGCCACAGATGACGACCACATCAGCTTCACCGGACTCCCTTCTCCGGCGGCGGGAATACTCATATCCGCCTTCCCGGTACTGGAAATCCCGGATTTCATGTTTCTGATAAAGTACACCGTATCGTTTCCCCTGGCGGTTTTTGTCCCGATTTATGTGCTGGTCGGTTTCCTGATGGTTTCCCGAATAGACTACAGTAAAACATTGCCCCTGATATATCGGAAGGGGAGGATAGTTCTCATCTTGACGGTCATCGCCATGCTTCTCCTGATCAGCCTGTTCAGCATATGGTTTATTTTTATAATGATATCATCGTATATCGTCATCGGCGTGGCATTGTACCTAATACGATTTATCAGGAAACGTAGGCTGATGGTTGCTGTTTGATAGCATGATTCAAGAATACCCCGCATGAATTCCAACAGCATCATTATTGTGGGAGCTTCCGCGGCCGGCATATCCGCGGCCCGGGAAATTCGGTCCCTGGATACCGAGGTGCCGGTCCGCATATTCACGGATGAGACGTATCGGCCCTACTACCGGCCCTTTCTGACGGAGTACATCGGTGACAAGAGTGTTGAAAACCGCGTCAACTTCTATCTCAATCCCGAGAACTGGTACCGCGACAGGAAGATTGAGCTGAACCTCGGCGAGAAGGTCGTCGCGGTCGATCCCGTCGGCATGAGCATCCAGACCGAACACGGCAACCGGTATTCTTTCAGCAGGCTCATACTGGCCAACGGGAGCAGACCCTTCGTTCCCTTCAAGGACGCTGTCGGGAAAAAAAACGTCTTTTCGATACGAACGCTGAATGATGCGAGGGCCGTGCATGATCAGGCGGAAAAGGCGGCAACGGCACTCGTGATCGGCGGAGGGCTTCTGGGCCTGGAAGCGGCCCATTCTCTCACAAACAGGGGCGTGGAGGTGACGATACTTGAAGCCAGTGACCGGATTCTGCCCCGCCAGCTGGATTCCGAATGTTCGGTTATTTTGCAGAATATTGTAACCCGGAAAAACGTCACGCTTATTATTGGGAAGTCGATCGATTCAATCACGGGCGATACGATGGCGAAAGGGGTACGGCTCAGCACGGGAGAAGTGGTGCCGGCCGATATGATCATTATATCCATCGGGATCAGACCGAACGTTGATCTCGCGACAAATTGCGGGATCACGGTGAACTGGGCTGTGGTTGTCAATGACCGCATGGAAACCACGAGCTCGGGAATATACGCCTGCGGCGACGTTGCCGAATTCAACGGCAGGAACATTGCCCTCTGGATGCCGGCGGTGAATCAGGGGAAGGTAGCGGGCTCAAACGCAGCGGGGAAGCCGGCGCGGTTCATAGACGCGGTGTATCCGGCCGTCATGAACTCATTCGGCACGAAAATTTTTTCCGCGGGCGATCTGTGTCTTGATATGAAAGAGGGCGATTACAAACTGCATATCATGAAGAATATTGATAAGAATCATTACAAGAAATTATTCTTTGTGAATGATAGGCTCGTGGGGTTCATCCTGATCGGCGATATTTCCGAATCACAGAAACTTACAGCGGCGATTAAGAACGGAACCGCCTATGCGGACCTGGTGCCGTAAGAATCGAGGGAGGTATGAAGGAGTTTTCTCACTATTCAGGCGACGGTACTCCGGTAATGGTTGATATATCAGCCAAGAAGGCGACCATGCGCGTTGCCAAAGCAACCGGGTTCGTATGGCTGCAGAGATCCACCCTGGAGCTCATTGAAAAGAGGCTGCTTCCCAAAGGTGACCTGTTCCAGATTGCCAAGATAGCCGGCATCATGGCTGCCAAGAGGAATGCGGAGCTAATTCCCATGTGTCATCCGCTGTCCCTTTCATACATTGATGTTGCAATTGAACTGGATTATAAGACGAAGGGTGTACGCTTGAATTCAGAGGTACGCCTGGAGGGCAAAACAGGAGCTGAAATGGAGGCTTTGACAGCTGTTTCCATTGCCGCTCTTACAGTGTATGATATGTGTAAAGCGGTGGACAAAAGCATGGTTATCGGGGATATTAGGCTAGTTGAAAAAAAGGGTGGAAAATCTGATTCCGGCTCATCCGGTGAGTGACCTATAATTAATTCAAATATTTTAAAAATTGAGAATTTTTGATTTTATTTTGAAATAAATTTTAATAATTGACAAAAATTGCCTGTAATTGAACTTGATTAATCATTAATTTCTATATATTAATAGAACTGTTAGCACTCATTTTAATGAGTGCTAACAGTTCTATTAAGCTTTATCAAATAGATAGAAATTTGAGATACAACACGATTAATGTATGTTGTTTCTTTCTGGGCATGTGAAGTTTAAATCTGCCCATCATTTATTTACATTAAAACTTCAAAAACAGATTTTTCTTCTGTATATATTTTTCTTCTGTATATATAGAGGAAAAAATAATCACTTAGTTTATAAGGAGGACAAAAGTGGCATTAAAACCTATTGGCGATCGTGTCGTCATTGAATTATTGGATCAGGAAGAAGAAGAAAAAGTTGGCTCGATCTATGTTCCTGATACCGCGAAGGAAAAGCCCCAGCAAGGGAAAATCGTTGCAGTCGGCCAGGGCAGGCGGGATGGAAAAGATCTCATACCGATGACTGTCAAAACCGGAGACAAGGTTCTCTTCAGCAAGTATGGAGGAACAGAAGTAAAACACGGGGGGAAGGATTATTTGATCTTGTCAGAAAGCGATATACTGGCAATTATTGACTGATGATTATGTAATAACGATGATCGATAATAATTATTTGTAAGTGAGGGTTATAAAATGGCTAAAATTTTAAAGTATAACGAGGAAGCAAGACGCTTCATTCTGGAAGGAGTAAATAAACTGGTGGGTGCTGTTCAGGTTACCCTCGGACCGAGAGGAAGAAATGTCGTGATTGATAAAAAATTCGGCTCGCCGACGGTTACCAAGGACGGCGTTACCGTGGCCAAAGAAATTGAGCTCGATGATCCCTTCGAGAACATGGGCGCTCAGATGGTGAAAGAGGTTGCCACCAAGACCAACGACGTGGCGGGTGATGGAACCACGACCGCCACTATACTAGCGGCGTCAATTTACAAGGAAAGCCTTAAAAATGTAACCGCAGGCGCGAATCCGATGAGCCTGAAACGTGGCATTGACAAGGCGGTGGAGGCCGCGGTCGCGTTTATTCAATCAGCGGCCAGGGAAATCATCGACAAGAAAGAAATAGCCCAGGTGGCCGCCATTTCAGCTAATAACGACGAGGAAATCGGTAATCTTATAGCTGACGCGATGGACAAGGTGGGACGAGACGGCGTCATAACCGTGGAAGAGGCTAAATCGATTGAAACGCACATGGAAGTTGTTGAGGGAATGCAGTTCGACAGGGGTTACCTGTCACCCTACATGGCAACCGATCCTGAAACAATGGACGCCGTGATCGAGAACGCGTACATACTCATCCATGACAAGAAGATTTCCACTATGAAGGATCTTCTTCCGATTCTCGAGAAGGTCGCCCAATCCGGCAAGCCGCTGCTTATTATCGCGGAGGATGTCGAAGGGGAGGCACTGGCGACGATCGTGGTCAATACCCTTCGGAAGACCATATCCTGCGTCGCGGTCAAGGCCCCTGGCTTCGGTGACCGCCGGAAGGCCATGCTGGAGGACATCGCGGTCCTCACCGGCGGACAGGTTATCTCAGAGGAACTGGGAATGAAGCTTGAGAACACAACCGTTGACATGCTTGGTCGCGCCAAGAAGGTGATCGTGGATAAGGAGAATACCACCGTCATCGAGGGCGGCGGATCTCAGAAAGACGTGAAAGGCCGCATTGCTCAGATTCAGAAACAGATAGAAGATTCGACGTCGGATTATGACACCGAGAAGCTTCAGGAGCGGAAGGCCAAACTGGCCGGCGGCGTTGCGGTCATCAATGTCGGCGCCGCGACCGAGATCGAGTTGAAAGAGAAGAAAGCCCGCGTCGAGGACGCTCTGTCGGCGACACGGTCAGCGGTCGAAGAGGGAATTGTCGCCGGCGGCGGGAAGACCCTCATCAATGCGCAGAAAGCGGTTAAAGCCGCTGTCGAGAAGCTTCAGGGAGATGAAAAGATCGGCGCTCAGATAATCGTGAAGGCGATTGAAGAGCCCATGAAGATGATCGTGATGAATGCCGGACTGGAAGGGTCCGTTATTGTAGAAAAGGCCAAGACCGAGAAGGAAAATATCGGTTTCGATGCCAACAAGCTCGAATGGGTTGATATGCTGAAAAGCGGCATCATTGACCCGGCGAAAGTGGTCCGATCGGCCCTTCAGAACGCGGCTTCCGTAGCCGGCATGCTCTGCACCACTGAGGTTCTCATTACCGAGAAGCAGGAAGAAAAACAGCCAATGATGCCCCCGGGAGGCGGCATGGGAGGCATGGGGGGAATGTATTAAAAACTCCATTTCTGTACGATATACTGCTACGACCGATGGCCGAGGGCATGCGCCCCCGGCCATTTTGTATTACAGAGGTAACAGGCATCTCTCGCAGCAAATGACCGCGATGCGGCGCCTCGATCTCATCAGGCCGGATTTTTTTTTGAGTGCGGCTCATGAATGCAGAAGAAAAATTTGGATGCACGGCTCGTGCGACGCTATATTAAAAACGTGATGGCCGGCATGTGGACCCGCATGCGGATGATAAAGAAATAATTCAGACCAAGGATTATTGTACCGATTATAGAAAGGGGAAACTGTTACTGCGGCGGCGGCCCTCCGGCGATATCATTATGTCTCGTCCGCTGCAGAATTAATGGCAAGCCCTCTATGCTATATTCGGTGCGTGATGGTATGACAGACAGAAGCGTGTTGATAGTGCCCAACCGGTTCAAGGAGCCGTATGATTTCGAGTACGTGATCGACCTCCAGGATAATATCCTCGGCGAAATGAAGGAGCTGAATCTATCACGGATCACGTTTATCGAACCCTATTCCATGCTGTCCCTGCTCCTGATCGGGAGAAGTTATCTGCGGAAAAGCGGAACAAAATTGAAACTTACGGGGATTCCCATCAATATTCATCAGTACTTGCACCGCATGGATTTTTTCAAGGCCGGTGTGTTCGAGGTGTCGGAACGGCTTAATGAAAAACTTCTGTTAAAGAGAAGCTCTTTCAGCAAGCGGGTGCTGGAAATCACCGAAATCCCCAACAAAGAACGGGAGAGCGTGCAGGTTATCTCGGGTATCGTGGGTGTTTTCAGGAAGCGGGCCGAACATATTTTAAAATATTGGCTCTCGGAGCGGATCGTTGACTACTTTGTGACCGTGATTTCGGAGATATGCCAGAATATCTACGAACACAGCCTTGACTCGGGTTATCTGGCGATGCAGACGTATTCAGTCGGAAAGGAGAATATCGTGCGGCTGTGCATCGGAGATCAGGGTATCGGCATTGTGAAGAGCTTTGAGAATTGCGACGTGTCCTATGATTCTTCTGCCAATCTCATCGAGCTCGCTCTCACGACCCCCATATCGAGCAAGAGGGAGTTCGGATATGGGCTCTGTCAGGTGAATGCGATCGCTGAAAAACTGAGGGGATCAATATACCTGAGGTCGGGAGATGCCTCGATTTCAAACCTGTATCACAAAAAGACCAGCGGATCATCGTTCCTGTTTTTAAAAAATAACCTGAGCAATTTTGACGGCACCCAGATCTCGATTTCTTTGATCGGGTAAACGGAGCGTGGTATGATAATCACAATTCGCAAAAAGGCAGATGAGCTGAATCAAAAAGCGCCTGATCTTATCACCCGGTCCGTCGGCCGCGTGATGTATGAATCGATCAGAAACAGCATCGGCTCCATAAAGGAGGAAGAGACGCTGGTTCTGGATTTTTCCGGGATAAAGGTGATAGATTCTTCATTCATTGATGAAATGCTCGTTAAATTGATCTTCGAATCCCGCGAACCCGGCCGGCCGTTTTACGTTAAATTGAAGAATTTCTCCGAGATCGCTGAAATTAACATTGACCTTGTGTTTCGCTCATATTCAAATTATAAAAACAAAAAAATTGTTGTAATTACGGAAAATATTTGCCAGAATAATGCGTTCTATATCGGCCCTCTGTCGGATCAAGAGCGGGATATTGTTGAGTTTATAAGAGTCAACAAGTCGATAACACTGGACGACGTGGCCACATTCACCGGGCGACCGCGTAATCAGACGGAGAAGATAATGAATGATCTCAACGAGATGCGTCTTGTCAAAAAGCATGATGACGGGATTTTTTGGGCCTTATAGCCTGATACCTATTCGAATGGCATGATTGTGTTCAAAACCGGACCAGAGAGCTAATGAAACCTTCGACCAAAAATATAACACGGGTTAAAGATGACAGCCTCTTTGGCCTGCTGTCGCCGTATAAATCAAGCTATACCTTCGTGCGGGTTCTCGTCTCCCCAGTTGACGATTGCATCATCGTGCAACTGACTGATAATCCGAAAAATTTTCATGCCGTTCCGCAGGAGAAGTTTGGCAATTTCCGGATACTCAGGCGTCTTGAAATTGGAGTACTAAAGCTGTCCCTGAAATACGTCGTGCCTGAAAATCTGATCAGAGTGCTGGGCCCGATGCTTGTATTCAATATCCTGCCGGACAGGGTTGTCATTACCGACAGCCTTGCCAAGGACGGTATTTATAGCATTGAAACGTCACTCAAATACAAGCAGAAGATGATACAGGGCGTCAAAAAGCTGCTCAACATGAGTCCTCATAAAAGGTATGAGATTGTGGAAAAATATTTGTCTGAACATCGGGAAAAGCACCATGACTGAACAATATGATTCATTGGGCGAAAAAACCAGGATGATCGATATTGCGATGAAATACACCAGGGGCGATATCGTCAAGGCCAAAGAAATGGCCGCCGGCCAGTACCTGGACATCATCGTGATGAAGGGCAAGTTTCTTGCCGAGAAGAAAGGGATGTCCGGAATATTCCTGGCATTTTTCAACTACATCCAGGAGTATATTGCGAATGTGACATCAGTCATATCTTACCGGCCGACTCTGTTTGAGAAGACGAGAATCTTTGACGACTGGAAAACATTGAACGGGGATTTGCTGGCCTACAAGCAGGGCTCTGACATGGTTGATTCTCAGAATTTCACCTACTTTCTCATTGACTCCTTTGTCGGGTACGACGTATTCCCGGACGTGCAGGAGCAGAATCTCGATGATTTAACGAAAACAGTAACAGAAATCATAGGGAAGTCCATAAACAGCGACGCAGTGAAATGTCAGATCGAAATGGAATCGACGAACTCCATGGAACTGGAGCTCACTGGCATACCGATTGATGTCCCGGGTGGGAAGAGCAGTGAATTGGCAGAAATCACCCGTGAAGACGAGCGAATCATTAAAATCGAACGTGAGGTGAAATACGTAATCGATGGTAAGGCGGTAGTCGCTCCCGTGCACGGGAAAAACGTGAGCGACCTTATGCCCGGCGATAAGATCAAGGTTATGCTGACCGGAAGCGACGTGGTTTCTGAAAAAATAATGAAGCTCTTAAACTCCTACGACGTTGAGGGCGAGCGCATGCCGATAACCGGAAGGGTCAAAACGAAGATATTCTTTGAAAAGGGCGGCTATCTGATCTATGCTTTTGTGGCCAAAGGAGTGCTGGCTAAAATATTCGAGGAAGAGAATGTTAAAATACTGCTTGATCAGCCCATGGATGAGGTTGTGAGTGAATCAACCATCTTTGATAAACGGCTGATATACATATTGGGTATTGTGGTTGGCCTCATCATATTGTGCGGTATAATCCTGTTCCAGCTTTTATGAATATGCGTTTAACACAAACATGCGTCACGCTTTTCGTCCTCGCCGGCTCACTTGCATTGCTTTCGCAGATGCCTGACTGGAAATTTTTCCGCGACCGGGAAGGAAACACCTATTTCATCGACCAGGCGGGAAAGATCCGCATCATCGACGCACGGGAATACCGGTTCCTGCCGGTAACACCCCGGGGTATTGATTACTATCTGCACTACGGTGCGGCACTGATACAAGAACACCGCGTGACGGAGGGCCTCTCAGTGCTGAAATCAATACGGGCGCTCCCGGCTGATAACAACAGGATATATCAGGCGCAGGTGAAGGCCACGGAACTCATGGATGCCCTGAAAAAAAAGAACGGCCCGCGTTTTACGACAATGAATGAATCCGCGTCGCTGATTATTTTCCAGACAAACACCGGCATCGCCATTATCAACGACATGATGTTTTACTCCTTTCAGGTTCCCGGACGGGTAACCGTGATAAGGAAGCGCGATCGGGCGGGACTTGATTACCGTTACGAGGGGGTCCTGTTCGGGGTGAAGACATCGAGCACCGCGGGAAACAATGAGAATGCGTATGATATCCTTTTCGCGGTTGACAGTGAAAAATTCGCGGTCAAGTTCAATAACTGCACCGAGGCGGCTGAGAACTGGAAGGGCGCACTCGGATATGACGGCCTTGTCCGTGAGCCTCTCGTGCAGGGCGACGACCGCCTTGTGTATGCGTTCAGGAGCAACGGCACTCCCAACTATTCCGGTATTGAGGGGGTATTCGTAAACGGTACGTTCAGCCATTACGCACGGCTTATTTCATCGAACGAGGGCTACCGCTCAAACGGCCATGTCATGCGGAAGATCATGGACAGTTTTCGGGTCGTGGCGAAGACTGAGTGAGCCCGATTAACGTCGTCTATACTCGAGGGCTATTTCACTGCAGGCGTCCCAGCGAGCGCAGTTCACGCAGTCTTTCCAGATTTTTTCCGGCAGGGTATCCACCGATATAACGGCAAACCCGTTTTTTTCAAAAAATGCCGGCACGTAGGTGAGAACGAATATCCTGGGATCATTCGCCGCGGTGAGCTCGGTAATGAGCTTTTGAAGAAGGGCCGAGCCGATCCCTCTCCGGAGATAGTTCTTCCGCACCGCCAGAGAGCGGACTTCTTTTAAATGATCGCCGTAGTCGCAGAATGATATGACACCCGCCATGTCGCGATCGACTTCTGCGACATGAAAGTTTTCAAGCGAGGCGCCGATGTCGTCAATGCTTCGCGATAGGAGAATCCCTTCCTCCGAGTAGGAGCTGATGATTGAGTGAATTGAATCGATGTCATCCTCGGTTGCTTTTCTGACACAAGTGGCGGTTTTCAATGGCAATCCCTTCCGGTAAAAGATGCAGCGTTCCCGCACGCGCAGGCATGCACGATCGATCAGAATCGGAAGAATCGGGCAGAGCCGCTGAGACGCTTTGCACCGGAAATCAACGCACATTCCTCTCGGGCTATCTGAATTCAGGCTATGAGAAATACCGGCGACTGATGGGCGATCTGGTACTATGACTATGCATGGGTTTCGAGTAACGCTCCACCCGCGGTTGACTTCCGACCGAATGATCGTCCGGTGATGCTACCTTTTGATAATCCGGGTATTTTCTGCAAGCGAATATTTTGTGTAGCCGGAAATTTTTTTCAGAGCTTCCTGGGCGTCGGCGCTGTTTTTGTAGGGACCGATATATATTCGGTAGCCGCCGATATTTTTGGAGAGAATGACGGTATGGCCCCGGTGGCTCAGGAATGCGGCGATTTTCTGAGAGGCGGCGTAATCGTGCTCGTGAGTAACTTTGATGACGTACGGGTAGGTGCTTTTTGGAAAGATGTTTTCCTGTGGTATCGGTTCGACCGGTTTTTCCCCGGTGAGAAATGTAAATTTTTTCCCGATGTCCGATACGGCGTTGAATGTCTTTTTGTCGACTATCTCACGCTGGCTGCCGCCGGCGAATTTAATACCGATGAGTATCCCCGCCGTGAAGGATATGATGCACAGCGATGATATGAATAAAAAGATTCTGCTCGCTTTTTTTCTGACCCGTTCCATTTCCCGGGGGGTATTTTGCGCAATACGCGGGAAGTATTCCGGATCATAGCTGTCGTTGACCGAAGGGGGGATGCTCCGTATATTTTTTCTTTCATAAAAATCTAAATTTTGCATGATAAACGCCTCAAACGATTTTCAGTTAGCGTAAGGCCGGTTATCCGCCGTACCCGCCCTGATCAAGAATAAAACACATAGACGCACAAAAAATGCTCAGTTCCGACCCGCACGCCGTATCTCTTGTCTCCTTATTAGGATTCGACATTGTTGAATAAATGCATAAGAAAATAATTCATGATGAATTGAAATTAGGCGCATCGGCTCGCCGAAAGTGTGATTGACGATGCTACTTTCTGATATAAAAATCGGTCGCGGAGTTTTTTTTTCTTGATTAGTACAGGGAATTTCTTATTATTAACATGGGGATTATGTCTATAGAGGGACGAGCGCCGCTGACGGCGGATACGGTAACGCTTTTTTAGATAAAGACAACAGAATCAGAAGTTTTATTGGGGCGGGGATTGATCGACATATGGTACAAATAATGAACCGTGGCACCTATTCCGTACTCTCTTTGCTGTTCGAGGAGATGGATTTTGTTAAAACTCCGAAGATTACAGAGATTTTAAAAGAAAAACTCGAGGAAATCAGATATTGCAGCATCATTATGGATCTGAATAATCTGTATTATATTGATTCAACCGGTCTTAGCTCGCTGATCAACATCAGCCGCAAGATAAGTGAAAATAATAATGAAATGGTGGTGGTGTGCAATACCACCAAAATATTGCAGCTCTTTGATATTGCGAAAATCAGCTCCTTTTTCAAGATATTTGACAGCATAGAAAGCGCGGAACAATACCTGGCGTCAAAGACCACCTAACGGCGCATGCGTCGCCCGATTAGTCCCGCACTTAGAGGCCGGCCTGCTTTCTTAACAACCGTATTTCGAATGCGGTTAAAACGCGGATTGACCCTCTCTTGATCCTTTTCAACGTAAGCATGCCGTAGGCGGTTCGTTCAAGCCTTTTCACCTTGTATCCTAAATTCATGAAGGTATAACGTATCTGCCGTTTTTTTCCTTCGATCAGCATCATGCGTATCCGCCGGCATGACTCATCTACGCATTCTATCTGCAGCGGACGTGTTTTAATGTTGAGTTGACGGATATAGATGCCTCTGCTTATTCTGTTCTGGTCGAATGACGTAAGGGGACGGTCGATGTCCACGAAGTATTCTTTGGGTATATGGAAGTCGGGCTTTGTCAGCCGGTAGGCCAGATCGCCGTCATTGGTGAGCAGGAGAAGCCCCAGGGTATCGCGGTCAAGCCGGCCGACTGGATACACGCCGCGCCGCTTGAATTTTTCAGGGATCAGATCCATGATCGTGGCTCGGTCTCTATCGTCTTGCATCGTGGTTATGTAACCGCGCGGTTTGTTCAGGATGAGATAAACGTGTTTGTCCGGCTGGGAGATCGATCTGCCGTCCAGCTCAACCAGATCTTCGGGTCCCACGACGATACCCATCCGGCTGGTTTTCTTCCCGTTGAGGGTGATTCTGCCGGATGAAATCAGCTCCTCCACCCGGCGGCGCGACCCCAGACCGCACTGCGCAAGATATTTATTCAGCCTTGTTCCCATTACCGGAGCGTGATTTTCTTTTTTCGGAAACCGTGATTTCCGGTTCCGGACTGGTTTCGATTGATATCCTCGTAAATCTGAGCTCGTAATCTTTCATGTCTTTTTTTATAACATACTCGTTGCCCCGCTTGACCAGATCAAGGTTGCTTTGAAACGATGTGCCTCCGGAGAAAATGATTTCGTTTCTATCAAAGTCAAGCTTGTACCTTCCGATGATCGGGCTGTTATCGTTCCCCTTAAGGTAGGATTTATACGCGCCGCTCTCATAGAACTCAAGACAGTGCTCGGTGAAATCACCGAATTCATTGGTGCTCCACCATTTTCCCGCGAGAAACTGTTGTATCTCCGCCCTTTCGACTTCCATGAAATCAGAGACGATTTTATCGATTGAATCCCCGCCGCCGGAAGAATGAATGGAGATATTCTGGCCAAAAACCCAGCCGGGTAGACCGTCTCTGGTTTTAATCCTATACCAGAAATCATGGTCCTTCCCGACCCAGCTTTTTTCGCTGGATCTTTCGAGCACCTGCACGCTTTCTCCCTTTTTAAGATCCATGATAATTCCTGCGAAGATCATAGGGTCGATCCTGACCTCCGTATACCCTTTCAGAATAATGCCGTAGGTATTCTTCGAAATAGTCCCATCATCTTTTGAGCAGTGCAGGTGCGCTGCCATGATCAAGAAGGCTGAGATGAGCCCGATGTACGGTGTGACGGTTTTCATTCCTGGAAGCCTATTATATCCGAGTTTTGTTGTTCATCAGATTTATTGGCAGAGTAATTTTCAAGTATTTTCTTTTTACACCGTTTTTTTATTATCAGGCGATACATGAATCAAAGTGAAAAAATTACTTCACGGATGCCATTATTGTAAAAGCCTTGTGGAATTTATCTTGACGACTGACGTCGTTGCTGCACAGGATAAAATTACAATTTTGTTGTAGTCAAAAACCGGCGTTTCTGATTAAATGCCGGTGAATACTTCAATTTTATCCGGGCCTTGGACTGACGCAGCCATGAAAATACGGGATATTTTTCAAGATAAGATAATTACTTTTTCAAATATCCTGACGGTACTCAGGATTATCGCCGCCCCCTTTCTTGGGTATTATATCTACAAAGAATATCAGACCAGGAATTCAGCGTATTTGAAATACGAGATTGTCCTGGTGGCACTCATCGTCATGTCCGATTTTCTGGATGGTTTTCTGGCGCGGATGATGAACCAGGTTACCAAGCTGGGCCAGTTTTTGGACCCCGTTGCTGACAAGTTTGCCGGCCTCATAGCCCTGACGTTCCTGGTACTTTTCAAGGGCTTTCCGCTCTGGGTGTACCTGCTGGCACTTATCCGGGAAGTCCTGGCGGTCATAGCCGGTATTATTTTGTATTCCAAAATGAATATCGAGGTAAAACCGAATATATTTGGCAAGCTCTGCGCGGTCAGCCTGGCGGTTTCCGGCACTGTCTATATCCTTTCGCTTGATTACGCATGGCTGGGTATTTCGCTGAAGCAATTTTCCTTATTACTGGTTGTTCTGTTCTACATTCTCGGCGGGATACTGTATGTCAAGACGTATGTGCGGTATTATCTTGAACAGAAGGCATAGATACCACTCCATCATATCAATCATCATCCTGCTTGCACTCACGTCATCCGCATCGTCTGGAAGCAGGCGCATCCTTCACATCGACAGCAATGATTATTTATTCCTTGATGAAATGATATTCGGCTTCTCGCTTGAGCATTCATTTGACATGATTTCCCAGAAAGGGAAGCTTTACTCTAAGAATCATTACGCGGTATACAGCGTTGGGATGTCGGTGTTGCTCGTGGACGGCAGTCTCTACGTGTCGTCGCGCGCGGTACGCCGGAGCGTCGGCCGCATCCTCATCCCCCGTGACGCCGGCGAGCATATTTTGAAAAGTTTCATGCCCCGTATCGATCTGACGCGGAAGGGCGATGCACTACATGCCGAATTTCCTAATGGGGATGCATCGCCGCCTTATGGGAGTGAAGAGCGGGACCGGAGACCGTCAAAGGACAGGATCAGCTTTATTGTAATTGACCCCGGTCACGGCGGTCGTGATCCCGGCGCCGTGGGGAAAGGCGGCCTGGAGGAAAAGGATATCACTCTGAAAGTGGCGAACTTCCTAGAGAAGAAAATGATGGAGAGGCTCCCGGGCACGCGCGCGATACTCACCCGCCGCGACGACCGGTTCATTGAGCTGTCCGAGCGGACTGATGCAGCGAACCGGCTGCTCAGAAGAAATGAAAACGGTATCTTCCTGAGCATTCACGTCAATTCGTCGCTGTCGAGCCGGATTTCCGGATACGAGACGTATTTCCTGTCACAGAATCCCACCAACGAGGACGCGCGCAACACGGCGGCACTTGAAAACAATGTCATCATTCTTGAAGAAAGATCCGGGCGGAAGGAAGTCTATGACGACGTCGATTACATAGAAGCAATGATGATCACCACCCAGATTCAGAAAGAAAGCTCGGTCCTTGCAGGATCTATCCAGAACGGTCTCGCCAGAAAAAATAAGGTATTCGGATCACGGGGGGTAAAAAAGGCTGATTTTTTCGTGCTCCGCGGCGTTTTAATGCCGGCGGTCCTGATAGAAATCGGGTATATATCAAACAAGAAAGAATCGCTGCATCTCAAGTCGGAACGGTATCTGACTATCATTGCCGAGGGTATCGCCGAGGGCGTGTCCCTTTTCATCAAGCGGTATAATAGTCTCATTAAGATTGATTGATCGTAAAAATTTCTTGATTCTGCGGAGGCTTTTACCTAATGTGCCACCAATGCGGATAGGGGTGATATACGAATGAAATCTGTCAGCACTATTCTCCACATGAAAGCCGCTCATTGCAAAGAATGGGCGGTCATTCTTTTTAATACGCATCTGAAAAGCCGGGCGCTGCGGATTATCGGAACGATTCGGGCCGAACTTATCGATTATCCCGATAAGCGTGAAAGGAACCGCCGCCTCGTCATATTGTTCGCCTTTCTTTTTTTATCTGATTACCTGATGTACTGCCTCCATACCGATAAAAACATATTCGATATCTTCCCCCCCCTGCCTTCACTTGACCGAGAAAAGCGCGTTTCCGTGTATCTCCCCGGACTCGACGGCGCTTCAATTATTCGGGAGCGGCGGTTGATTCCGGTGTACGACCGGGATGAAAAAACCGCAATGCTGCTTTTTGAACTCGTCGTAAAAGGGTCGTTGTTCGAGAATACGTCGCTCACCGTTCCGGCGGACCTGTTCGTCAGGAAGGTGTGGATTCATGGTCCGGGCGAGGGGAAAAGTAAGGTCTGCGTCTTTGATCTTGAACCAGCCGAGCTCCGTCCGAACATTGGCGTCATTAAAAATTCCGAGCGTCTGTTTAAAAAAGCCCTGGAGAAGACCGTCTCCGCAAATATTCCGGCTGTCAAAACGGTGCTACTTCTGGAAAAGGGAATACCCGGAACCGCCATCTGGGAGCTCTAAGATATATTTTCTGAATGCCGCGCCGTGGTCTTCAAATCAATGTGCCCATTCGCCTCTGAAGACTTCTACTGCCGGGCCGGCGAGGTAAATGTTGTCATCCTTCTCCCGCCATTCCGTTGAAAGGTCTCCACCCCTGAGATGGATCTGCAGCTTCCGGTTTGTCAGTTTGTTCAGTATGCATGCTGCGGTTACGGCGGATGCCCCGGTGCCGCACGAAAGTGTTTCCCCGGTGCCGCGTTCCCAGGTACGCTGGATCACTTCTTTCTGGCTGACTACTTTCACAAACTCCACATTGGTCCGGTTGGGAAAGAGCGTATGATTCTCCACGAGGGGTCCATATTTTTCGATGGGGAATTTGTCTATCTCTTCGACAAAAATTACCGCATGGGGGTTCCCCATGGATACTGACGTGATATTGAACCGGGTCCCGTCGTCTAATTGCAGCGCTTCGTTGATTACCATTCCCGGTTTGCCGATCATTGGTATCCGCTCCCGCTGGAGTATGGGCTTCCCCATATTAACGATCACGCTTTCCACTCTCCGGTTTTTGACGTTCAATTGCAGTTTCTTGATCCCGGCGACTGTTTCAATCTCGATCTGCCTGGCGGCGGTAAGCCTGTTGTCATAGAGATATTTTGCGAAACAGCGTATGCCGTTTCCGCACATCTCGGCCTCGCTTCCGTCTGGGTTTATGATCCTCATCCGGTAGTTGGCCGTTCTGGAATCAAGAAGGATGAGAACACCGTCCGAGCCGATGCCATAGTGCCGATCGCACATGCTGATGGAGATTTTTTTAAGATTGGGAATTTTCTGCTTCCTGCCGTCGATTATGATATAATCATTGCCGGTTCCCTGCATTTTTGTAAATTTAATCATAGCTGGTCACCTCTGCCATGTCGTATATATACAAATCGGTTGTAAAAGTAAAGACATAAAATGTATTATATTGTATTGCCCCGCATTACGCGCGTACCGGGTGCCTCTCTGAAGACTACGGAGAGCCCTGGAATCCGTCCGGCTTGCCGGGTATATATTTTATTCAAACTGCTGATTTCATCAATGAAATTTTTAAATCTATTGCATGCATTCAGCGGCCTGGAAATAAATTATAATTGATGGATCGGTGTATTTTGTACGATAACAATACCAGATGCATGCGTGGATGTCAAGCCGCTCCCAACTCGAGTATATGAATCATAACGATTGACATGAAAAATATCCTTATACTTATTATATCATTGTTAACGTCCCTCACTATTGCCATCGCTCTGTACCTGAACGAATTCACCGTGCTGTCCCAGGGAAGGATGGCCTGGCTGCACAAAGACAGGGAAGTATCATCCCGGCTCCTCTCCATACCCATACTGCTCTACCACAATATTGATGGAAAAGGACCCTTTTCAATTGACGTCGGCTCTCTTCGCGAGCACTTCCAGCTGATCAAGGACCGGGGCATACGGGTGATTCCCCTGCGGGAACTGGTACAGCGTCTTGAACGACCGGCGCCCTACGAGGATGCGGTGATCGTGATCACGTTCGATGACGGATACGGCTCCATGTATACAAAGCTATTGCCCCTTGCCCGAGAATTCGGATATCCCGTGACCCTGTTCGTGTACTGTGATATCATCTCCATGAAATCATCAAGGAATCTCACGTGGGACCGCCTCCGCAGAATGAACCGACAGGGTATCGATATTCAAGCGCACTCAATCAGCCACCCTGATCTGACGGAGATTTCAAAAAAGGATGATCCGGCGTCACGGAAGCGCCTTTATGAAGAGATATATCTTTGCAAGAAAATGCTTGAATTATATCTGGACAGAAAAATAGATTTTTACGCGTTTCCTTTTGGGAGGTATGATCTTTCCATCGTGGATATGACAATGAATGCCGGGTACCGCCGTGCTTTTTCTACCGATTACGGTTCGAATATCATTACCAGAGATAACTTCTGCTTGCGGAGGCATCATATAAAAAGCAATTATTCACTGCATTATATAGAACATTTAATTCGATGACGGGAATCCCCCCCCCAACATTTGTTGCTATATCGATAAATATGGCTTTCTAGACGAGACCACATGATTATTATTCATTTATAGGGGCACATAAAGAAAGATCACAGGGGACACGATGTTCCCGCACGCTAGAGTACACGGATGTACTAATATGGCAGGTGAGCGAGAACAGGCCATGCCCCCGGTATTGATTAAAATTCGCGCCTGAACGGTACTACATACATGCCCGGTGGAATGTTAGATGCATTGCCGCGATATGTTCATTAATCATTCATAGGTGTCCGGACGCCATTGACGAAGGGGGGGGGCCGGAATGGATAATATATTTCGACAGTCCAATATTGTCATGTCCGGGCTCATGGGGGCTTCGGCATATGAAATTAATGCTGTGATCGGAATGAATCGGGAGTTTTTTTATTGACAAATTTTTAATACTGCTAATCAATAAGAGAGTTGTTGCATATCTAAATAAAAATTTACATTTGCCCCCGCCGCCTGCGGCGGCGGGGGCAAACATTTAATTAGTATATTAGTTTATCAACAAGTCTATTTTTTACTTCATTTCAATTTTTCTTCATCGATTCAACAATACATATATAGATTTCTATTCATATCTAGTTTTCTGCAAGGAGTGGTTCCGGGATGAGAAAGATAATCGGTTTAACACTGCTCTTATTATTCTGTGAAGGGATTTCCTATGCGGATGATGTCATCCACGTTGATAATCAGTATTTTCAGAAATACCGGGGACGCATCGGCGTATGGGCGATTGTGGATTCGCAGATGAAACTCAGTTATTATAGCAACAAATTTTACATAACTATTAAGGAAGTTCAGGAAATCAACGGAACCGCCATTTCCTGGGGTGACTATATATTTGTTCCGTATTCGGAGAAATATATCCAGGAACTTGAAGCCCAGGGAATAAAAATGGAAACACTGGAGAGCAAGAAAAGCGATTTTATCTGGCCGCTTTCCCGGGTTGACAATATCTCCTCGTCGTTCGGACAGCGCGGAGGCGGATTCCACACAGGAGCGGACATGCCAGCCACCAGGGGTACTCCCGTCGTTGCAGTAATGGACGGCAGGGTGATTTCAACGCGCTATGAGGGCGGATTCGGTAAAACAATATGCATAGAGCACCGGGACAACTTTTTTTCCCGGTATGCACACAATTCGGTGATCTTCGTTAAAGCGGGTGATTTTGTCATGAAAGGCCAGGTGATCGGACTTGTGGGAAGCACCGGCAACTCAACCGGAAATCACCTCCACTTTGAGATCAGGTATAATGATATACCGCTGAATCCGCTGGATTTCCTGCCTTACAAGGAGAATCTAATTCAGTCGCATGCTATCAGAAACTGGAAATGAAACGGGGCGGCAGGAGTATAAAAAAAGGCATCCGGGCGGATGCCTTTTTTATCTGTCTTTCAATGCTATTTAGAATCGGCCGCCGAGCCTTTATTAATGATGTTCTCGAGGTTTATATTGTTCTTCTGTAAAAACCTCACTGTATCCGAGTCAATGACATATATATCATCAATCATGGAGTTTATTTTTTCCGGTTTTGGGAAGGTTTTTTTGATAAGCTCTTCTTCCTCGGGGGATCCGTAATACGCAAGGTTGGTGAGTCTCCCTATTATTTTTTCGATATCTTTCTGCGTGTTATTTTTGATATACACGAGGTTCGGACCCGATTTGAATCCCCACTGGAATCCATCAGTGTTGTTGACGGTAAAGGTCTCGGTCACACCGTCGCCGTCCGCGTCCTCAGCATAATATACGGTGCCTCCATCAGGAGTGCGTGCTGAGACCGTCGTAATGTATTTTACCTGGTCGCCCTCTGAAATTTTTCTGGGAATCCGCTTACGATCTACAGATATTTCCGTATCTATTCTATTGATGATCAGGGAGAGAAAGATGGCGACCTGTTTCTTGAGGAATTTATCCCTCACGCTCAGGTAGAAATCTTTGTAGTTGCTTGATACCCATTCTTTTGCAGTGTTCCTCTGCAATTCGATTCGCCGGTCGGTTATCAGGACGAAATCTGGAATGCTGTCGATTTTATTCTGCCACATGTCGGGAAGGATTTGACTGCTTCGGTCAAGCGTATCCCTATTCAACTTCACCTGTTCGGGACTGTCATAGCCGTCTTCGAATAGATACACTTTTTTATCTTTGATAACCATCAGGGCGGCTATTGAATTGTCATTGGCTCCACTGGCGTATTTTTCTAGCGTTGACTCAAATTGTTGATAGAGAACCCTGTCCTCGTCATATCGGTTCAGGTTTTCTATACTGACCAATGTGTAACCAAGGTCTTTCGAGTAAAGGGCCGGCACCTGAAAGAGAAGTGAAATTCCGAAAACGCAGAGTAAGAATTTCCAGATGGTGTGTGACATTGAAGTTCCTCCCTGATTCAGACGGGGTTATGCAGCCCGCCTCAATTTCCTACATAGTTAGAAGGTAACAGCAATCAACAATTTGTCAAATATTTTTCAGTATCACCTGTTCTTATCCCTCAGTTTTCGCTCCTTTTTCCATTTTGCTTTGTCGATTTTGGTCCAGCTTTCAACCACATGACGGGTGAGCTCCGTTTCTTTTTCTTTCCGTGTCACTTTATGTTTTTTCGGCTTTTTTCTCGCATGCTTGAGCCGGGCCCTCAGTTCCGCCTGTTCTTTGGCTGTCAGAGATGCCTCGGAACGGATAAAATCGACAATGCGTTCCGACGGGACCGCATCACCGGCGAGGGTATCGACCTGCGAGATGATTTTTTTACGGTTCACCAGATTCCGGACAAGGGTTTCCGGCACGATTGCGGGGCCGAGGATGCAGGCGGCGATCACCCCGGTCATGGCCGTGAGCGACGCGGCTGCGCCGCCTTCAGCTGCAGCGCGAAACATCAGGCGTGAATCATCAATGAGGTGAGTGCAGAGAGACAGGGAGTGTAGCAGCAGCGCGGGGGGAATATTGACCGTCGCCCTTGTTATCGGGGTCTTCAGCGATCTGTTGATCCATGAGCAGATGATGTCTTCAGCGGTCTCTTTCGTTCCGGACGGGATGATCCGGCGCAGCGCGCCAGATAGATTTAACAGTTCAAGCTTGAGCGCGTCAGGGTTGAGCGCCATGCTGAAGATGGAGGACGAATTGGTTTCCACCGTATCGGCGAGGGATTCGGCAACCTCCAGCGCCTTTCTCAAGGGAGCGGGCGCAACGGATCTTTCATTGAGCAGGGCTGTGAGCAGGAACGAGTAGAGGAGGCCGGCCGCCATAGTGGGGAGGTCATGCGTAAATCGGCGCACGAAACCGGCGACGTCCGCCACCTGTTCCAGAGGGGAATTGCCGCGAAATGAAAGCGGCGTCAGGGCGGGGATGATCCTGACGCTGGGCAGCGTGGACGTTTCAGTTCCCCGGCGTGCATCTCTGAGGGTGTCGATGAATTTTTTTTCTACACTGTCGGGATAGCGGAAGATGCCGTAACGGTAGTCAGGCAGTTCCGGCGATGAGGTCACGTGCCGGGTGAAAGCCTCGGCGCAGGGACCCTTGCGGGAGGAGGTCATGGCCAGTATGAGCATAAACTGCGAAATCGACGAATAGAGCCCCGGCTTTCTCCAGCGCTCCATTCTGTTCTTTAAAGCAGGCTCTGGATCCATGTATCCGGTGATCTCCTTGAAATGAACATTGATATGGCCTCTGCCCATGCCTTCGACGGCTGAACCGAGTGCATCACCGATGATAGCGGCAAGAAGGATGTCACGGGAAGCGTT
>MIBH01000023.1:31220-34034 GCA_001829455.1 Spirochaetes bacterium RBG_13_51_14 | reverse complement strand
CAGCCCTCACCTGCCGTACAGGATGTACCAATGCCGCGGAGGCCATGGATGGCCGAGAGCGGCCATCAAGGGGGAGGAATTATTGATGAATATTCGAATTTTTTAGACAACCCCGGGTAAATAATGAATTATTATGAGTAGTTTTGCAACAAGTCTATTAATCATTACCATGTCATTATGCCCCTCTGGATTGAGGATGGGGTCACAAATAATGCCCGTTTCCATTTATTTTATTGCATTATATAAGAATATATGAGTATATTATTCAAGCCTGACAGGGCAGAAGTACGAAAGCTTTGTGCCGTATATTTTTTAATCCGTGCCATGAGAGGAGGTATTTCCATGAAAAAAACGGTACTGTTATTAACGGCGATATTTGCTTTATCTCTCGGCTGTGTCCGGGAGCGCGTTGATGAATACGCGATGATCAGCTTCATGATCGGCGATGTCACAAAGAATAACGCTGCGGTTCAAATAGGGGATATTATAAAAGAGAAAGACGTGATCCAAACGGGTACGGATTCCTTCTGCGATATCAAAATCGGGGGATCGCTCATCAGGGTGAAACAAAAAACAAAAATTATTCTGTCATCACTTCTCAAGCAGGACGATTTGGAGAACACAATCCTCGATCTGATGTCCGGCAAGATGCTCTGCAAACCGAAAAAGCTCTTCAAATCGGAATCATTCCTGGTCAAGACTCCCACGGCGGTCGCCGGTGTGCGGGGCACGCAGTTCAGTGTGGAAGCTGACGCAAACGGAACGTCTCGAATAAAAGTTTTCGAGGGACAGGTGAAGGTGGCCCGGAGAATCAAGCAACTGGATGGCGACATCATGAAGATAATAGATGCCGCGCCGGGAATTAAAAAAGAAGAGAAGGTTGTCATCACCAAGGAGGATGTGGAAAAAGTCGAGAAGGTTGTGGACAGGATACTGAAAACCGAATCAGCCAAGGGTGGGGATGCGGCTCTCGAAACGGCGATCAAGAAGGCCGAAAAGAATATCGTGGTCGGCGCGAAGGATGTGGAAAAATTCGCGGTTCGAGACTTCGAGAAAGACAATAAGGAGATCATAGAAATAAAAGAGAAGCCGGTTGAAGTCATCAGAGAGATCACCCGCGTGATAAAGGAGGAAAAGGAGGAGCCGAGGCCGAATGGAAGGCTCCTGATCACCAGGTTTGAGGTCTACTTCATCAAAAATGGAAAGGTTGAATGGGAAGGCACGGTCGTCGATGAGCCCATCAAGAATGGAGACCGGCTCTACATCGCCTCCGGTGAATACGTGTTCTGCGCTTCAATTGACGGCCCGGTTATATGGAGAAAACAGATTGCCAACGAGGGCAAGCTCGAGGTACGGGAAAACATGCTGATTGTCTCATCGAAGGGCGGAGAGACGAAGTTTAGCATGAAAACAGGAGAGAAATTGTAATCGGACGGGCCGGGAGGCCCTCCGGTATTGATAGCTTCTTACCGCATGATATCGATTATCGAGAGCACCAGTTTTGTCCCCTTGATTAAATCGCGTATCATGACGTATTCTTTCGTGGTATGAACCCTCTGCATCCCCGCGGAAAGGTTTACGGCGCTGATGCCGGCGGCATTGAGTATGTTCGTGTCGCTCCCGCCGCCGGACACTTCGAACTGGTGCCGGATGCCGATGCGGGCCATGGCGGTTGCGGCAATCTGTGATATAACAGCGTCCGGATGAATGGTAAAGCCCGAATATTCCAGGGTTCGGGATATAGCACACCGCGCTTTAAACCGCGCCGAAGTCTCTTTCGCGATTGAGCGGATGAGAACCTCCTGTTTCCTGAGCTTCCGGTAGTCAATAGAACGCGCCTCGAGCACGCAAACGGCCTTCTCCGCCACAATGTTAGTAGCACGCCCCCCGGATATGGTCCCCACGTTCACCGTGGTTTCATGGTCGATGCGGCTGGCGGGGAGGAGCGTGATGATTTCCGAGAGGACGTTGATGGCGTTTATTCCTTTTTCAGGCTCCATGCCGGCATGTGCGGCCCTGCCGGTAACGGCGATGGACATGGTTGAATGGTAGGGCGCCTGGAGGACGATCTTGCCGACCGGGCCGTCGCTGTCGAACACGAAGGCGTGCCTGGCCTTCAGGACGGAGGTATCGAACTCCTTTATGCCGCGCAAACCAACCTCCTCGGCGCAGGAAATCAGTATTTCTATGGGGCCGTGTGGCATCCGGATCTCCTTGTTGTAGCGCAGGCCTTCCAGGAACATGGCTATGGCTGCCTTGTCGTCGCTCCCAAGGATGGTAGTGCCGTCCGAGGTGATCTTCGTTTGGCTCACTACCGGTTTAACATTATCGCAGGGTGTGACCGTGTCCATGTGTGCGGAAAAAAGGACCGGTTTCCTTTTAGTGTCGCCCCGAACGGTCAAGAGGAGATTGTAGGATTCGCCGCTGCGGAATTGCCTGGCGGTAACGCCGAGCTTTTTTACCGCATTGACGATATAGCCCCGCATCGCGTTCTCCCCCCACGAGGGGGAGGAAATTTTCGCCATATCGGTAAAGGTTTTGATCAGCCGTTTCGTGTTGATATCGTACATGCTCTCCGCTCAATACGCGTATATCATTCTGCCGATGATTATCCCGCCATGGATTAACCCCAGCGTCCGGCTGTCGAATCCCTGATCAAGGTTGTCGCCCAGGACGAAATATTCATTTCTGCTTATTTTGAGAGCCGGCATATTGTCCCGGTAGGTGAAGTTCATGGGGAACACCCGCTTATCGGCGGATTTCGTTTTCCACGGAAAAATAAATGCGGCATTATTAATGAATAACACCTTGTCC
>MIBH01000023.1:0-31200 GCA_001829455.1 Spirochaetes bacterium RBG_13_51_14 | reverse complement strand
TTCGGAGGCCGCAACCCTCTTGATGAGCACCTGGCCGGGTTCAAGAGGGCTTTCTATAAGAACAACATCCCCCTGCTTCGGGGCGACATGCCTGAGGAACAGTATGGTGTCACCTGTCATCAGAAGGGGTTCCATCGAGTTGTCCGGAAGGTTGAACGGGACGATGAATATCCTGGTGATGACGAAGCCAACAGCTATGCCACCGATGACGAACATAATTTTTATTAGTAGTATCAATCCGGGTTTTTTCTGGTTATACATATCGGCCTATTATTTGATGCAGATAGTGATTGGACTAACAGTATGGCCGGCGTGAAATTAATCAATAACAAATCGTTTTGTATTATGTCGTGAAGAATATCTCGTTCCGGTAGTTGATTTTCTCCTCGCGGGTCAAGTTTCCTGATAATCGAATATTAATTTCTTGACAAGAACGCTAAATTTTATATTATTTATAAATTAATAGTTATTTATTCTATAATGTATAATTCTTTCATGCTAGGATGATCCGAGGGTGCTCATGTAGTTTAATCAATGCTGTTTATTTTTGTACTAAATATTAAATAATTAAAAGACGATATTTAACATAGTAAAGAAATCGGTGTACTTATCTTTGTCATCTACACACGATAGAAATTATCATTTTCAAAGGAGTTCACAATGAAAAGGATGACCAGGTTAATAATATTGTCGATGGCGATGGGCATTATAATGTTGTTTTTCGGCAATGGTACTATAAATGTAAAAGCCCAGGAAGAGCCCAAAAAAGAACAGAAACAGAAGCAGGACGGGCTGGTCGTCGACTGGATGAATGATTTCGAGGACTGTGAGGATTGGAGGGCCGTTTCCACCTGTCCGCTGGGAGATACCAAGACCAGGAAAATCCCCGGCAAACCCAGGCCGGTAAACGAACAGGGACAGGCGGTGAACGAGGACGGGCAGCCTGGCGAATTCAAGAACGAGATGACCGATGAAAATGGCATTACGCATAAAAATGAATTTGTGCTGGGAATCAAAACATATTTTCTCGATCGGGGATTCGACCGTGTGGAAGCGTATCCACCCAATGAGTATATCATAAGGGGAAAAGCCCGCGAGATCAAGTTCTGGGCCCTTGGCAGGAAGTTCAGACACACGCTCTGGGTAAAGCTTCGGGACTACAAAGGGCAGCTCCATAAACTGAAAGTTGGCCGCCTTGATTTCTGGGGGTGGAAAGAGATGTCGGTGATCGTCCCGGGATGGCTGCCCCAATCTTCAAGCTATGCCATGCTTGATAAAAATCTCCACTTTGTTTCGTTTTTCATCGAATGCGATTTGTATGAAATCCCCGGTACGTTTTACACATATATTGATCAATTCAGAATCGTTACCGATCTTTCTGAATTTACCGGTGATGAAACAATTAAGGATACTTGGTAAAATTGAGGTAGGCTAAGAAGGGAGGATTTTAATGAGAGCATATAATAAAAGAGTAGTTGCCATTATATCGAGTTCACTCATCGCCGTGTTGCTGGGGTTCTTGGGGCCTTCGGCGGAATCGAAGATCGTAACGAACGTGCCCGCCGACATCAGCGAAAAGGAATTGAGGGCTATAGTCATCGAGGACTTTGAGAACACGGCCCTTGGCGATAACGGCTGGAAGATAGATTCAGTGCCGAGGAAGTTCGTCAAGGCGGAGACCGAACAGAAGCTGAAGATGAAAAACCCGGTGAACATACTGGAGATGAAGATTGTTCCCGGCGGGCCCAATGACCTGAATGTGGAAGAGTTTTCTCTTACCGAAAAAGGTAAGAAGAAAGACAAATGCCTGGGCGTTAAATTTCAGTTCCGCTATCCGGGGACCAATGAGATCCACGTGCTGGCGCCGCCCCAGGTTGACTGGAAGGATAAAACACCGAAATTCACCTTTAACCCGAGCACCGGAAAGGATGAGCAGGAGCGGGGTATTGAGCTCCCCGGCCAGGCAAAGGGAATTTCCGTGTGGGTGCACGGTCGCGGGCATCCCTACACACTGGAAGCGTGGGTCAAGGATTACCGCGGCTCCACGCACATACTGAAATTCGGGTCGATCAATTTCGTTGGCTGGCGTCCGATGAAAGTGGCCATCTCGGTCAGCGTGCCGCAGGAGTTTGAATCATTTCCTCAGACGAGGATAACCAAGATAACAAGGCTTGTTGTGAGAGCGGTACCGAACGCTCCGCGGGAAGAATTGATGGAATCGACATATTTCTTCTTCGATCAGCTGAAGGTCTTAACCGATACCTACGAGGTGAATTTTGACGGTAGTGAACTGCACAAAGTTTTTGATGGCGAATCCAAGGGTGGGGAAAAGAAAGTGCAGTAGCTGATTCTTTTATACATTCACCGCATTTCTTTTTCATTTACGGAAAATACCCATCGAGCGCAGTGATGGGTATTTTCCTTTTCCAAAATATAGAAAATCGGCCTTGATTACGGAAGCGTAAAAAAATATTTTCAGATGCTTCCATTCGGCAGATTCAATATCGGAGCCGCTTCCTGACGTGCCGCGTCATCGAAAAACGGCCTGATAAGCGTCGACCAATCATCAAGCAGGCATGGGGAGTAAGCTTCGCAGCGGCCCTCTCATACGCCGCAGCTGTCTGCCGGGTGCGAACCGAATGAATTTCCGGGAACTGGCTCCGAATAACAGAAGGATGGTGTTGCGGTATGGCTAAACAAAAAATAATGGAAAAACTCGAATCCCTTTTCAAGGAAGAGGTTTGGGGCAGGATCGACCCGAAGGATATAGGCATTTCCAAGTTCAAGATACTGGATGATCTCTTCAATACCGTGGTTTCCGAGGACGCGATCCAGGATACGCTTGATGCCTGCAAGAGTCACCTCGGAGAACATCCTGAGTCGATCACATCCATGTATCTGATCGGGCTGATGGGCTATCACTTCGACCAGCTGGAGGATGCCAAACAGCTGCGCCGACTTATCGATATATTCACCGGATACCACAAGTGGGCCGTCGTGGAGCTTGTCGCGGAAAAGATCCTGGAATTCGGAGAGTCCAGTGTGGCGCTCCGCGCACTTGCGCTCTCGCTGGAGCGACTGGGAAGGAACAAGGATGCCACGCCGGTGCTGGAGAGCCTTTTAAAGATTGACCGTTTCGACGCAGATCTTGCCAAAAAACTCGCTTTTGCAATCATCGACGAGGATGCGGAAAAAAGCATCTACTACATGAAGCTGTCTATCGAAGGTTTTATTAAAAATAAGAAATACGAGGAGGTCACCAGCCTCTGGACAAAGCTTGTTTCCGTGTCGTGGGAGGATATCGCTTTTTTCGAGCGTATTGAGCGGTTCCTGGTGGAAGCCAAGCAATTCGACATGGTGGCGAGTCTCATCAAAATTCTGCTCCAGAAGTACCGCGACGAAGAGAATCCGGAACTCTCCCTGGAGCTCTTGAAAAAAGTCTTAAAATACCGGCCTGAAGATACTCATGCGCGGCGTGATCTCATCAACCTTTATCGGGTCAAGTACAAGGACCATTCCCAGTTCGAGCAGTTCATGAAACTGTCCAAGCTGGCCAATTACAAGACCCCGGTTAAATACGCGATCCAGGACTTCGAGAAAAACATCGTGTTCGACAAGGAGAATTACGCCTTCCATAACACCTGGAAGCTCGGAAAAATCAGTGATATGGACAGCGAAAACATCGTCATCAGTTTCAACAACAAGCCGGAACACAAGATGTCAATCCAGATGGCGCTGCAGTCGCTCACGCCGATCCCCCAGGACCACCTGTATGTGATGCTCTACGAGGATCCCGAGTATATTAAGAATCTGTTTAAGGACGATTTCATGCAGTTTTTCGAAATTTTAATAAAATCGTACTACGGAAAAATCCTGCTTGAAGACATCAAGCGGGAGCTCATCCCTGTCTTCGTTTCGGAAAAGGGCTGGTCCAAGTGGTGGAGCAGGGCGCGAACCAAGATCAAGCGGGATCCGCATTACGGCTTTTCCGAAAAGAAAAAGGATCTTATCTTTGTTCGTGACAAGCCGGTGACGTTTGCCGAGGAGCTTCTGGAGAGCTTTACCGGCTCTGACTCATTCAGCAAGAGACTGGACATCGCCATCGAGTTTGTCAATAATATCGACAAAGAGGAAGGCCTCCCGGTCGTTCCGTACTTCATCGACTACTTCACGGAAGAGATGAAAGGCGATTCGGAAACACGCCAGGTGCTTTCCTATATGATCCTGAAGGGGATGACGAAATTTGTCGACCCTGCCAAGCTCAAGCTTGATTCTCACCGGCAGAAGGTCATCGATTTCATCACAAGCAGTAATGAGCTTTCCATCCTCTCAATGAAAATTTCATCCTACGATTATAAGAAGGACCTGGTCAATCTCATCGAGGAATCACGCGAGGACTGGCCGTACGTGCTGGCCGAGCTCCTTTTCGAGACGCCGGTGCGGATACACAAGTATATCTTCAACAACCTGATCCGCACCCATGCGTACAATATCATCAACGGTTTCATCGACCGGGTCGTAACCGGCGCGAAGCAGTACCCCGAGATATTCATCTGGGTTGTCCGAAACCTCTTCAGCAGACAATGGGACTATGACTGGCTCGATTATTCCCGGGAGCGGCTCGCAGTCACCTATTTCCGGATGCTGAACGAGCTCAAGAAAATCGAACTGGAGGGAAACAGGCTGAAAAACATGGCGCTTGACGTCCTGTTTGACAACAATGCGGCCGTGCTTCGGGACATCGTCGAGCAGTTCGATATGACGTTCCTGGGCAAGATTCATGAACTCTTCAGCAATGTTTCCTACGTGGAACAGCCGCAGAAGGAGTCCTTCCTCGACATCATACGGGCAGTTCACCCCGATTTTCAGCCGGTCAAGGCACAGCCCGATGAGGTCTGGGATCTCGACGTGGAGAAGTTGATCGTTTCCCGCGAGGGATACGAAAAGATGAAGGCCGAGCTTGACAGACTGGTGAACGTGGAGCTGGTGAATATATCCAAGGAACTCAGCAAGGTAGCTGATGTCTCGGCCGATATCAGGGAAAATGTCGAGTATAACGCCCTGATGGAAAAGCAGGCGACGCTGGAGCTGTCAATATCGAAGCTCGACAAAGAGATGAAAAAGGCAGAAGTTCTCAACCGTGACGATGTCTCCACCGAATCGGTAAACATCGGCACCAGGGTCATCCTCAAGGATGCGGAGACGGGGGAGGAGCGGGACTACACCATCCTGGGCCCCTGGGACGCTGATTTTGAAAAGCGGCTGCTCTCATACCGGTCGCCCATCGCCAAGTCCCTCCTGGGCTCCAAGGCGGGAGACGTGGTCAAGCTGAACCTCGAAGAGGGACTAAAGAATTATCGCATACAAGAGATACAGAAATACCGCTTATGACACGGACGCGCGGCTGCTAAAAAAGAATTTTATTTGACAAATATGACGCTTCCCTCGTATGGGTTTACCATATAAGCCGCGATGGTGGAATTTGGCAGACACGCAAGATTCAGGATCTTGTGGGCATTACGCCTGTGAGGGTTCAAGTCCCTCTCGCGGCATGGCAATGGACGCGCGGCTTTGCAGCCGCGCGTCCATTGTTGTATGACCTCGCCTCCGGCCGAAAAAAATTTCAACATCAGTCCTCCCGGTTCGTATAATACGCAGGAATCAAGCAATCTCCGGAGGCTGCCATGAATAGAAACCTGATGATTATTTCGGCCAGTATAGCGGTATTATTCTCATCGTGCAAATATCCTGAAGCATACGTACCCCTTATGAAAAACCGGGAACCGAAGGTGTTCGGAATGGAGATCATTCTTCCCGTCCATACAATCCACGAGCAGGAAACAGTCCGGGCTGAGGCGTATGTAATTCTCGCGGATGGAAAGAAGCATGCCGTGACGGAAGTTCTGTGGGAAAGTCTGGACGCGGAAATTGTGTCAGTGGATCAGACCGGCGCCGTTACCGGCCGCAGTCCCGGCCGCGGGAGGATCCGCGCCACCCTGGATGTCAAGGCCGCTGTGGCGGAACTGGATGTGGAGCGACACATTGATTACAACCGCATCATGATCAGCGAAGTTTTCTACGATGCGACGGGAAGCGACGATGGAAAAGAATTCATCGAACTCTATAACGATAATGACTATCCGTGCGATGTGAGCGGTATGCAGGTGAAGGACGGCGCCATCGGAAGCAAGCCGTTTGTTTTCCCGGAAGGGAGTTCAATCAATCCCCGGAGTTATGTTGTCGTCGCTTCGTCGTCTGATCGGTTTTTCGAACTTTTTGGCGCGGAACCCGATTACGGGTATTTTTCATTTACCCTTAACAACAGCGGTGAAACGGTCTTTTTCATGAAAAATGACGGTACGGTTATTGACGTGGTATTCATAATGGGTGGCGCTGATGATTTTCCATCCGATGAAACATGGGGCTCGGCCGGCCTGCCGGCGGCGCCGGCAGGCGATTCGGTGGAACGGATTAATACCGATGATACGGGCACATGGCATGACTGGGCCAGCGGAGCGCCGTCTCCCGGAAGTTGAAGGGGGCATCGGGTGAAAATAAAATATCGAGTAATTTCCGGGGTATTCCGAGAATAAGAGTAAGGATCATCAATCTTTTAAAAACGCTCTTGAGGGGTACCCCATGGCGCAGAACATTCAAATCAACGATATAGTCGAGAACACCAGGCAGGAGATACTCTTTGCCATCAAAGAACGGATCGCGGTGCTGACCCGGAGCACCAATGCGCCGGTTCAGCTCAAAAAAGTGGTGATCAGGGATACGATCTGTTCGCACCATGATTCTCTGAGGTATTTTGAAATAAAGAATGTATTCGTCGATGAAGGCGGCAGTCTCTGCGGCGACCTGGCGGGCAAGGACGACCGGTTCAGCGACGGAATACTCTTCGGGAAGATCATCGAGGACCTGACCATCGGCGATCTAAAGATGATTCTTGACGCGCTCTACGGCGATGACTGCACTATTGATCTCACCGATTATAACATCAACATGATCGACAGGCGGGAAGGAATATACGGCTTCCTCATGGGGAAGAAAGCCGGGATCTCGCGGATTCTCCGCAGGGGCGCCTGATGCGGGAATTAAATTATCAGACCGGCATGTTTTGCATCGTCCGCACGGAGGAATCGCAATTATGAGAAATGGTATTCTGTTATATATATGTTGTGTCGTTATTCTGATCATTCCCGCCGCAGCTCGCGCGGAGCTGAACATACTCGGCGTGTGGAAGAATGTCGATGAATCCACGGGGAAGGCGAAATCGCATATAAAAATCTGGGAGAAGGATGGTATCTATTACGGCAAGATAGAATATCTGCTCGAGAGTTCTCAAGATCTGCGGTGCACCTCCTGCGTCGGGCTTCGGAGGAACAGGCCCATGGTTGGTATGGTCATACTCTGGGGAATGAGGAAGACGCCGCGGAGAGACGATGGCATGGATCTCTATACCGGCGGCCAGATTCTGGATACCAGGAGCGGCAAGAGCTACCGCTGCAAGATATGGCAGATAAACGATAACAAGATCATGGTGCGTGAATATATATTTTTCTTTTACAAGACGCACTACTGGTACCGCGTGAAATGATACGCTCTAAAAGGCGCGATCTTGAGACTCCGTCTCCTGGATGATGGATTATTCAATTCTTCATAGATATCGGCTGGCCCGTTGCGTCCACTACGGAATGCCAGAACCGCGTGGCGGGATCGATCTTTTTTCTCTTTGAGATGGCCAGCCCGATGGGCACATGGGTGTATATGTTGTTCCATATTCCGATAACCATGTCTGTTTTTCCCGCCATACCCGCATGCACCGCGAACTGTCCCAGCTGAGTGCAAAATATCGAATCATTGGGCACCGAGGGCGCGCTTCTGATCATGTAGCTCGGGTCGATATACTTGAGCGTCGTTGGGATCCTTTCGTTCTTAAAGTAATCGTTGATGGTGTTTTTCAGGAATATGCCGATGTCTTCAAGGACGATGTTCCCGGAAGCGTCGCGCTTCTGGATCGTCGCGTGATTTTTCAATAAATCCTGACCGGTACCCTCGGCGACACAGATGACGGCGTGATGACGGTTTAAAAGCCTCTTTTTCAGGTGAAGCAGGAATCCATTTTCGCCATGCAGATCGAACGGCACTTCCGGCACGAGGACGAAATTGACGTCGTTCATCGCCAGGCAGGCGTGGGCTGCGATAAAGCCGGAATGACGGCCCATGAGCTTGACCAGGCCGATGCCGTTTTGCGCACCCTTGGCTTCCACGTGAGCGGCGTAGATTGCTTCAACGGCCCGGGAAAAGGCGGTTTCGAAACCGAATGAACGCTGTATATAGCTGATATCATTGTCAATGGTCTTGGGTATGCCCACGACCGCAAGCTCCATGCCGCGCTTACGGGCCAATTCTGCGATTTCATGCGCTCCCCTCAGGGTGCCGTCGCCGCCGATGGTGTAAAGAATGTTTATGCGCAGGCGGGCCAGGGTGTCCACCAGGACCTCCATATCTTCCGTACCGCCCCGGGAGGAGCCCAGGATGGTACCTCCGTCAAGGTGTATCTTCTCCACGAGCTCCGGATCAAGTTCCATCGGTTCTAATCCGTTTTTCGGATCAAGGCCGCTGTAACCGTACCGTATCCCGATAATGGACGTACTTCCATATCGGTAGTAGGTTTCCATTACGAGCGAGCGGATGACGTCATTGATCCCGGGACAGAGCCCTCCACAGGTGACGATTGCCGTGCGGACCCGCTCTGGGCTGAAATAGATCATTTCCCGGGGTCCGGCCTGCTCAAAGCTCTGGTCGTAAGCGACATCCGGGCTGTCATTCCTTATCAGAACATTGTATCTGATCCTGGTTGTATCGTTCATGAACGATGTGTCATTAAATGCGTATTTATCCAGCAGTGGGGACTTGATGGTACAATTACCCAGATACTTGATTTTGAAATCCATAATATAACTCCTTATTATATTATTGACCATACGATCTCGTATGGTTCTTATCACTGTCATTCCCGGGAAGATAATTATTGTATTGATGACGTTAAAATGGCCTGTCACTCAATTTGTTGAAATTGAGTGACACATCTCATGATTATGCTATAGTATCTTTTATTCAAGAGAATTATTATAAGTGTTAATATTCGATATCAAAAATTTTATTATATCGATGTCCTTTGATCTTCCTGAGATTCCTCCAACCATCAGGATCGGATCCAGTCAGGTAATGGGACTGTCCAACCAGGTCCTCAGTTGTGACGCTGTCCTGGCTATGAAATTCCTGCTTATGGCGTTATCGAGGCACCTGATCGGCAATATCGTCATCCCGTACCCCTGCTGATATGATGAATTCAATCAAACTTTGTTTATTTTCGGCATTTACAGTTTTTCCTTTATCCCATATGTGAAATGCTTGATTCTTCTGACCATTTCTGATAGTGGTTCTCATGTGATGTTCTCTTTTTGAAAATTTGGCTGGCTTTATCCTATCGGTTAAGGCCGAAGATTCCACTCAAATTTCAACATTCAATGGGACATCCCCAATTGAACGCTTTTTTCAATTAAAAAATTAAAAACCTGATGAAAATATCCGAAGCCATCCAAATACTCAACGCCGAATTCCATAATGCGGAAAAGGAGCAGCTGGACACCGAAATAAAAACCGCCAGGGCAAGCGATCTCATGAGCGAAATACTGGCAAGCGCCGATGTTCCGGACATGCTGCTCACCGGGCTCACCAATCCACAAGTAATAAGGTTAGCCTCAGTATTCGGAACAAAAGTCATTGCCATTGTTCGCGGTATAGAAGTCGATCCCAAAATCTTTTTACTCGCCAAAGAAGAGAATATTATCATAATGACCACAAAATACAGTCTTTTTACCTGTTGCGGAAAATTATATGAAAAAGGGATAATTGGCGAAATTACACCCGCTTCAAAGTAAAGCTACAGCTATACTATAGGGAAACGATGTAAAGTCCATTACAGATTTCAGAAAAGACAAATGAGCATTCATTCAGTGAAGTAAAGCATATCGCTCCGTCCTGCATAATCTTCTTGCTCTACAAGAAATTCACGCGACAATAAAGTTATTGACATCACTAAATATTGCGGTTACATTAGATTTGTTGCTAAACAAAAAATACAATAGGGCATTACGGGAGCTGGAGGGCTTTCTCTTCAACCCCGCCATAAAGGAATTAAGGTGGCTGCTATGCATCATCTAGTAATATCGGATAAGTTAGTTAAACTGATTGAGAGTAACGCCGATACCATTGTGAAGAGATGGATTGATCGATTGCTCTCCGATCCGACAACATCGACCTTTTCAAAACATCATCTTGATTACATTACTAACAAGGCAAATCAGCTTCTGAAAAATCTCGGGCAATGGATCAGCTATGATACAACGGTGGAGGACATAAAAAAGCGGTATACCGAGGAGGGGATTGATCTTTTCAAAATGGGTATCCCCCTGTGCGAAGTGCTGAGGTCAATGTTTGTACTGAGAAGGATTATGTGGCTTTTTGTCGTTAATGAAAGTTTAACCGACAGTGTTCTGGAACTGCAGCAGTTAAAAGAATTAAGCGATCGAGTGATTCTCTTTTTCGACAGGGCCCAGTATTATTTTATCAAGTCATACATGGATGCCATGGAGAAGAAGATGCAGAAATTATGGAAACTTTCCAAAAATGATACGGAAAACATATTTTTCACAGAAACCTTTTATAATAAATAAGTTAGGAAGTTCGAGGGAGAACTCTTTTACAGATTCGGCAGCTTCCCGAGAACAGTGTGGAATAGATTCAGTACCAACTTGGGATAGATGCCTAAAATAATTGATACGGCCGCCACGAGGAGGAGAGGAACTCTCATTGAAAGGGGCGGGTCCTTAATTTTTTCGTCCTCAAGGGCGGGATTTACGGGACCAAAAAATATTATTTTAACCGACCGAAATGTATAAGCAACAGTTAAAATGATTGCCGATACGCCCATGATGGCAATGATTAATCCAAGGGGCATCGCATTAATCCCGCTTTTGAATATTCCGGTAAACATGATCCACTCGGCCGGGAAACTGCTCATGGGCGGGAAGCCGGATAGCATCAGCGCCCCCATTATCCAGAGGGCCGTGGTGACGGGCATTTTCTGTGCAAGTCCGCCCAGTTGCCTCATGTCCCTGATGCCGGTTACGTAGACCAGGATGCCGGCGGTTGAAAAGAGGATCGTCTTCCCCATAATATGGCCCAGAAAAAAAAACATTCCCCCCTCGACACTGAATATGGTGAGGGCCGATATTCCCAGGAGCGAATAGGCAAGCTGGCTGATGGTTGAGCAGGCGGCGAATCTCTTCACGTCGGTCTGGGCAAGGGTAAGGAGTGATCCGTATACCATTGTTATGAGAGCTAAAATCATCAATGGAATTGAAAAAACCCTGAAGTCATCGGTAAGAGGAAAAACAAGCACGCGTACCATTACATAGGCTGCTATGTTGGCGTAAACCGCCAGGAGACCCGCGATACAGGTGGGATGCTCGGCATGGACCCAGGGCATCCAGACCTGAAAGGGTACAACCGCCATTTTCGCCAGGATGGCGATAAGAATCAGGAGTATGGCCCAGAAGGCCATGGGATGCGAGGCCAGGATTGATATCTCTGAAATATCAAAGCTGCCGGTGTGATAATAAATGATTAGGGTGCCGGCAAGGAAGAATCCGGCACTCACAATGGCCCACATGAAGCAGATAAGGGCGACCCTTACGCGGTCGATATATCCGAAAAAAGCCATGATGAAATAGAGCGGGATGGGTAGAATCTCGAGAAAAAAGTACATGGCAATGAGATTCTTCACGAAACACACGCCCATAAATCCCAGGGGAAATCCAAGGAATAGACTGAAGAATTTTGTGTAAAGGTTGAGAAAGGTGCGCTCATCCTCATGACCGTAAATGGCCTCAATTCTATGTTCCACATAGTGAATGGAATAAAAGGCTAGGGCCGTACAGAGCATATTGATAATAAGGGCGACGGGAAGGCTCAGGCCATCACCCAGCAGGTCAAAGGTTATTTCCATACTAACAAAGGGATATTCCTCGGTAATTGCCGCACCGTTATATGCCAGGAAACAAGCGTATATAAGGAGAGCGGTGGTATAGAGAAGACTGAACCCGGCTATCCATCCGGCTTTTTTGCCTAGTTTATGCCTGGTTAATAGAATAAACAGCGAAACGAGTGCCGGTATAATAATCGTTTGTAATAAGAGATAACTCATCATTACATCCACCAGATTTTATAAGAATGTAAAGAATATAAAAGCTATCAGACCGATGAATACGACAAGGATATATCCTAAATTGTATAACAGATCGTCAGTTTCTGTTCGAAGTCGAATCAGTATATTATAGCTCCTTCTGGTTATGAGATCAGGGAGTTTGCGATGGATGATGGTATCCCATCCGTCTTCAAGTGTATGTGCCACAAAGCTGGCCAGTTTTTCCGTCCCCTTGACGAATATGGCATTATAAAAACTGTCGATAAACCATCTCCTCCAGAAGAATTGATGAATAATCTGCAAGAAGGGGCTCTTTTTTAAGATTTTGGAAGGGTCGCCTTTCCTGAGTATGTACAGGATAAAGGCCGGGATAGCGCCCATGAGGACTGCCGATATCGATAGAACAGCCACCAGCAGATGATAGTTGACCGGATGAGCTGTTCCTTCAGATATTGGCAGATTAATTGATCCTGTCAGGCTGGAGCGGAAAGCCAACGTCATGAGGTGTTCTATGCGAGGGCCAATGATGCCGAAGACGATAATGATGACCGACAAGATTCCGCAGGTGCTCCACATCGTTTTATAAGCCTCATGAATATGCCCCTCTTTCTCTGTAACGTGTTTAACGTGTTCGCTCTTTGGACCGTAGAACACCATACCGATGAACCGGGTCGTGTAAAAAGATGTCAGTACTACTGTTATTATGGCAATTATGAATATAGGGATTGAATGAGCTTCCAGCGTTGACAGGAGGATAGCGTCCTTGCTCCAGAAACCGACCAGGGGCGGTATCCCCATAAGGCAGAGGGCCGCGATGGTCATGAAGATCCATGTAAGCTTCATGTATTTTCTCATCGCTCCCATCTGATTTATGTATATTGAGTGCGCGGCGTGTATGACTGAACCGGCGCAAAGGAAGAGGCAGGCCTTGAATACGGCGTGACTGACCAGATGAAATATTCCTGACGTGGTGCCGCTCACCAGGACGGATTGGCTCAATCCTGACATGCCGAGGCCGATCCACATGTACCCGATTTGACTTACCGTGGAAAAAGCGAGGACCTTTTTCAGTTCCAGCGCCACTGCACCCTGCGTCGCGGCGACAAAGGCTGTAATTGCACCCACCCAGGCCGTGATAATGAAAAACGCCGAAGCCTCACCTGATCCACTCACCCAGTATCCATAGTAGAATAGGGGGATCAGCCGTGCCACAAGATATACCCCGCTCTTGACCATGGTGGCTGCGTGAATGAGCGCCGAAACCGGCCCCGGACCGGCCATGGCTTCCGGGAGCCATTCGTGAAGTGGAAACTGTGCCGACTTACCAATGGGTCCGGCCAGCAGAAGAATGCTGATGAGCACGATCATCCCCGGCGTCTTGGACATCTCGGAAATCCACTGGGATGAGGTATGGTAGAGCTGCATAAGGTTAAGGGTTCCGGAATAGTAAAATACGATCAGAAATCCCCCCAGCATGATTAGATCTCCCACGCCCGTCACTATGAGGGCCTTTAATCCACAGTGGGTCGGTGTGACGAATTTTGTGGGGGGCGGGCCTCCGATACAGTACTTTTCTTCATCCCTGTAGTAATACCCGATCAGACCATAGCTGCATAATCCCACCAGCTTCCATCCGACGAAAAGGAAGAGGAGGTTGTTACTCAGAACAAGCAGAAGCATACTGCCGATGAACAGATTAACCAGGATCCAGAATCTGGTTAGGCCCGGATCGCCCTTCATGTAGCCGAGGCTGTAGACGGTGATAAGAAAGCTGATTACCGCTACCACGTTGGCCAGGATTATGCTCAGGGGGTCCACCAGTACCCCGAATTCAATAATGAAAGGACTGCTCAACCAGACATATGAGCTTTCCATCGGAAGCGATTCAGGATTAAAGAGGTACGGCAGCAGCATCAGGCTTGACAAGGCGGACAGGGAGGGGAAAAATACCGCGGCGGCATTTCTTATTTTAGGGTTTATCTTCGCCAACAGGGGAATACATAAAACGCCGATGAAAGGAAACAGTATGCACAGCCAGGCAAACTTCAATTTGACCACCTCTTTACAAAGGATGATAACTCCAATTATATTCCCTCATTAAAAGCTTACAGGGATTACGTGCTTTATCACAGCGGATATAATCTCGGTGCTGAAAATTCCGCACAGGAGTATACCCAGAGCGGTAACCTGAATGGGAATGAGCATGGTTAAGGGAACCTCATCTATGACTACCGCCTCGTATGGACCTTCCCGTGAATGGTCGGGCATCTGCTTTTCAAATGCGGCCACCTGGATGACCCTGAAAAAATAGATCACATTCAGGATGCTGCTGAACAGCAAGACTCCCACGAAAATCCACTGATCTGCCTCAATTGATCCCAATATAAGGTAGAGCTTGCTGAAGAAACCGCAGGTTGGCGGAATGCCGATGAGGGAGAATGCTCCGATGGTAAATGCCGTCATGGTGAAGGGCATTTTTCTGAATAAATTTTTAAAATCGTTAATGTTGCAGCCTCCCAGTCTATATACAATTCCGCCTGCCACAAGGAATAGGCAGCCTTTGGTAAATGCTTCATTTACAATATGGAGTACAGCTCCGGTGAGGCCGTAATTGTTGGCCAGCCCAATGCCCAGGGCAATGTAACCGATCTGTGCCACTACGGAATAAGAGAGCATTTTTTTCAGGTTGTTTTGCGCAATTGCGAATATCGATCCGACCAAAACGCCCACGGCGCCGATCCAGCTGATGAAGCTGTTCAAAGATATCACGTCAATAATGAATTCAGGTTTGAAAACAGTAAAGGACACCCTGATCATCAGATAAGCCGCTACTTTGGTCATGAGGGGTGCCATCAGGGCGCTCACCGCTGAGGGGGCGTGAGTATAGGCGTTGGGAGCCCATGCGTGCATTGGGAACACGGCCATTTTAATCCCGATACCGGCGAACATGAAGACAAGAGCTGTAAGAATAACGTTTGAGTTATAAAGGTCCGGCAATAGCCGCGCCACATCCGCGATGTTCAATGATCCAGTTACCGAATAAATGTATCCAACGCTCAGGAGATAAAATGACGCACCGATGGTTCCCATGACCACGTATCGAAAACTGGCATAGGGGGCCCGCTCATCCCCGATGGCAATTAATGAATAGCCGGCTAGGGAGGCTATTTCCAGGAACACATATATGTTAAATAAATCACCGGATATAACTATTCCAAGATATCCTGTTACCTGAAGGAGAAATATGGTGTAGAAGTAGACAATCTTATCCGGTATTTCCCGCTGGATGCTCTTTTTCGAGTAAACCGCCACAATGAGTGAAATCACGGTAATAATGACAAGCATGAGGGCGTTGAGATGATCAATGACGTATTCTATGCCCCAGGGGGGATCCCAGTTCCCCAGTCTATAGTGAATTACACCTCTCAGAAGGACGGTCCTGAGAATGATGAATGAAGAGAGTGCGGAAATGGTAATGGACAACAATACCCAGGGATAGCAGAGATTTTTCCTTATCCATCCGAGCAATGGCGTAATTAATGCGAACATTAACGGAATAATAATGATAATAATAGGTGCTTGATCTGTCATTGCATTTTCTTTAAAATTTCGTCTTCTTCCAATGTGCCGTATTTCCTGTATATGAGAATCAATATTGCGAGGGCGACACCCAGTGTTGCCACCATAACAACAATTGCCGTCAGCATGAGAACATGGGGGAGTGGATTGATATAATTTGATACGTCAACGGTAAGATTCTCCTCGCCGTGGGCGTGCTCCAGGATTGGCAGGGTCCCTCCTCTTTTTGAGGCCAGCGATATGTAAAAGAGAATAATGGCGGTCTGAAATATGTTCATGCCGATCACCTTTTTCACGAGATTCCTCTTGGTTATCATGGCGTACAGACCAATCATCATCAGGATGATATAAATCCAGAAATTGTATCGTTCAATGATGAAATCAATCATTCCTATTTTTCCTTATACTGCCATGTAATAATAAAATACAGGCCATTCCGGCGGTGAAGATCACCGTTGTTTCCCCCATGGTATCATAGCCCCGGTAATCGGCCAGGATAGAGGTGACCATATTGGGGGTTGCCGTTTCTTCTATCGTCTTTTGAATATATCGAGGGGAGACATGTTTGCTGGCCGGGGAATCAGGGTCGCCCCACCCGGGCATGTCCAGGGTGCCGTAGATAAGAAATCCGCCTATACAGAGTACCAGAATTAAGTTTACAATCTTCAATCTTTTGACCTCCGTGTTGTTTTGATTATTGCGGCAATAAAGAGGATTGTCCCGATACCGGCGCTTACTGACGCTTCGGTAAAGGCCACATCCACGGCACCCATCTCTGTCCACATGAGACACATGAAAAAACTGTAGGCCCCCAGAATCATCACGGCGCTCAGAAGATCCTTAACGGTTATGGCAGTGATAGCGCAGATCACCACGAAAATGAGGATGATAAGATTAAAGGGAGTGATCATTTTCGGTTGTCCTCCTTTTTCCACGGCTGAAGGCCGCATCTCATCCCGGCTTTGGAAATGGCATGCGTTGCCGTTGGTTGAGCGAGAAACATAAATACGGCGATGAGAAGTATTTTAAAACCGGTCAGAGAAAGGCCTTCATAAATGCCGATGCCGATAAGGGAGAAGAGAACCGCCAAGGTGTCTCCTTTGCCGGTTGCGTGCAGACGGGTGAAGAAATCAGGGAATCTCAGAAGGCCGATGGTGGATGTTGTAAAAAAGAAAAGGCCACCCACAGTAAAGAGTACGACGAATATTGCGATTACAATGGATACGGCATTCATTATTTTTCCCCACCAATTTCGAGATACTTTGCTGCAGCCAGGGTGCCAATAAAATTCAGGAGAGCGTAGACCATGCTGATATCCACAAACATATCAATCCTGTTATAGATGATTCCCATTATTAAGATAATGACCAATGTCTTTGTCCCGATGGCTGAAATGGCTGCAATTCTGTTGAATACTCCGGGACCAAATACAACCCGGTATAGAACGAAAAATACCAGAACGCACAATCCGATGCCGATAACAAGAAAAAAGGTATTCATTTATAAACTCCATCCTATATATTAGATATGTTGCAAAACTACTTATAATTATTCATTTCTACCCCCGCCGCCTTCTGCGGCGGGGGTAGAAATCATTGATTATCGAGTTTTGCAACATATCTAATAGTGTTCTTTATCATATTTCGAATGATCTTCAGTAGTTGAGATGCTGATAAAAATTGAAATCATAATGGCCATAACGGTAAAGCTGACACCAATCTCCACACCTAAAATGCCCATTGACCGTGCCTCAGCAGGAGTGACATTCAGTATCACCGATAATTTGCTATAATCGAGAAAATTTCCGTAAAGCAGCAGGCATAAGACTCCAATACCAGCATAGATAAAGACCCCGATGCTGCTGAATATTGCGATAGCCCTTTCCGATATCTTTTTTGTTGTTTCAACCAGACCGTGAGTTATAAGAAGCAATATTATGCTGGCCCCCAGTATAACGCCCCCCTGAAATCCTCCCCCCGGACTGTAGTGACCATGCATGATGACGTACAGCGCATAGATCTGAATAAAGGGGACGAGAATCCGTGCCACCGTTCGTATTATAATATCGTCAGTTTTACGTATCATTGTTTTATCCTTACCCTTGTGGAAAAGTTCATAATTGCTTAAATGCCTTTCCTCAATACACCGAAGATTGGCGACACGTCCAGCACATCCTGTACATAAATATGGTCCGCTTCCATGAATATATGGGCCACCCTGTCCTCCATTTCACCAGCGTTGAGATCATCGGCGACCTTTTTAGCCAGGGCGTGAACGTAAAATTCCCCATCCTTAATGTCCATGGTGATTGTCCCTGGAGTTAGGGTGATTGAATTGGCCAGTACGACCCAAGATATATCGCTTTCCAGTTTTGTTTTAAATCGTATAATTTGCGGATTTATGGGCATTTTCGGCGACAGCACAAGATAGGCGACATAGAAATTTGATACGAAAATTTGATAGATGAGCCAGGGCAGATACCGAACAAACCGTATTATCGTTAGTTTGATATCACCTACACGTACGTTGGCGAAGAGGAGATTATGCGTCAGCATTGAAATTACAAGCGAACAAATAAACCCCAGGGTGAGATGAAAAAGGTCGAATTTGCCCGATAAGACGACCCAAAAACCGAAGAGGATAACAAAGGTTGCCATAACATTCTGCAGTACGGCTCTTCTACTCTGGGCTCCCTTGAAGATGTTCGCGAGCTTTTTTTCTTCGATTATCCTCGTCTCGGAGGTTAATCGGACTGCGCTGTTCATGATGTCTACAGCTTGATTCTTGGCATCCTCCAAAAGCCGAAAGGATGAATCCATTGCCTCAATTAAAAGCGTTACTTCCATAGGGTGCTCCCGTTTAAGACGGACGTTTTTTCATCCGTCTGATTAATAATTCTTTGGGCGATTCAATGTTAATAAGTAACTTAATTCATCAATCTATGGAATCTGAAATAATCAGTCTGTTTTCACCCTCAGGAAATCATGAAATTAACACATTTTTACTGCTATAGATCATATATGTTTAACTATGGTATAACAAAGACCGGCACGGGCGCGTTTTCCGCAATTTTGCACGTTGAGCTTCCGGCCAATATTCTCTTAATTGGATTTTTTTTGCTTCGTCCTCCTACAAATATTATCGTTCCTTTATAGTCCTTTGCTGCGGTAAGTATTTCCACAGGCGTATTTCCCGCGTAGACATGTGCTTCAGCATCGATCTCTGCATCCAGACATTTCTTTCTTGTGCGTGCCATTTTTTCCTTTAATTCCCGCATGTCTTTAACGGTGAGCTTTCTGTTTATGACATTTACAATTTCCAGTTCACCTAGAATTTTATTGAAATGTAGAAGTAATTGCAGGGCCTTTTCGGATGCGGCAGTCCAATCTGTGGCATATATGACATGAGAGAATAATTCCCTGTCATCGGCTACACTTGGTTCTTTACTTTCTTGAATGATAAACAACAGCGGATAGGTGGACGAGTTTATTAATTTCCGCATCAATGATTTTCCCGATGCCCATTGTATATTTCTGTCAAGATTGACGGCAATTAGTGATACGCTTTCATCCCGGGCGATGCGAAGTATGGTTGCCGGGAAAAATTTTTTCACTTCCACGGTTTTTACTTTTATGTGCAGGTCATGCAAAGTGTCTGCCCACCGGCCCATGGGTGCGGTATGAATGAATATTACTTCCTCAAGACCGAGTTTTTTGATGGATGCTATTTTATCCAGCAGAGGGATTGAATTATCTTGACCCTGCAGTTTCGTGACTAAAAGTATCTTTTTGATTCCGGTCATATAGCATTGCCATTGTCAATGGTTTATTATTCATCAGGGGGGACAAAGAGCGTCGGGTATACCGATTTTTCTGCAAGCTGTCGCGGAACGCTTCCCAGGAATTTTTCTTTCAATGATTCCCTGCCGCTGGTGCCCGCGACGATCATTGTGGCTTGCCGTTCATGTGCGGCCTTCTCAATCTGCTCCACCGTATTGCCGATATAGAGATGCTCTTCAGCTTTTATGCCCTCGGCTCTCAGAATAGCGCACATCTCTTCCATTTTTTGTCTGCTTTCCTTCCGTATTTTCTGCACATCCATGGCTGAATCCCCTTTAACGCTCTTCTCCGACGCAACATGGACGACCTGCACTTCCTTTACAACGTTTTTCAGTCCGGCAATAAACTTCACGGCCTTTTTACTGGCCGGTGACCAGTCAACCGCCAGAAGCGGTTTTTCGAAAGGGTGCTCGTTTATTTTCCCGGAATCCAGCATATATTTATGCACCATCACCGGTTTTGAAGTACTGCGAATGATCTCCATTATCTGTGATCCCGCGTAGAGCTCCTGTACCCTGCCCTGTTTATGATACCCGGTTACGATAAGGTCGACCCCTTCGTCTTCGGCTATGTCTATGGTTTTGGGGATAAATTTGCCCACGACGATATGGGCGCCCGCTTCCATGCCCTGTTCAAAGAGACTCTCGGCCCAATCGATAAATCGGACATTGGCTATTTCCTTGAGTTTTATCTCTTCGTCTTTCAAATAACCCTTACCTCTGTGCATGGCCACTTCGTCTCTATCAATAACGTGCAGGAATACCACGTGATTCAGTCCGGCTTTCCTAAGATCCATTAATGATTGCAGTGCATCAAACCACAGTTCTTCAAACTCGGTAACAAAGAGCATTTTCCTGATCCCCATATCTAATCCTTTCGGCAGTTATATCGTTTATATATTAATTCGTGAATAGATTCTTTTGAAAATCTCATACTGTTATTTCACATATTTCTTTATGATCTCCGCCAGCTCTTCCGGCTCCACCGGTTTCTCGATGTAGGCCTCCGGTTCAGGAACATTTTTTCCGCCGAATTCAGTCAGCGCCTCCTGGGAATGGAGAAATACCCTTTTGGATATTCCGGACAGGATAATTACCGGGATGTCTTTAAAGGAGCCATTAGTCTTGAGTTCGCGGTACATCTTGATTCCGCTCTGTTTCGGCATGAGCACATCGAGGATAATAAGATCGGGATTTCCGCTTTTTACTTTTTCGATTCCTTCTTCGCCATTTTTCGCCATGAGGGGAGTAAAACCGTTTTCCTTGATGACGGTCACTACGAAGGTTCTGATGTCGGCATCATCATCAACAAGAAGTATATTTTTACTCATTATAATTCCTCCCCCTGAAAAAATGTATTAAATCACCCCTGCGTCTTCCCGTCTCTCCGGCTGACTTATTAGACAGATCAATAAATGTTAAGCTTTATTTGGATATGCAACAAATCCGATACACTTATCTTTATTCTTATTTTTTGTAAACCTTTTTTTATTATTTAGCGGAGACTTTTACAGGCTAATCTTATAATGAATGTCGATCCCATTCCGCATTCGGAGGTAAATTTAATATCACCTCCATGTTCCTCGATAAGCTTTTTTGTCACCAGCAGGCCCAATCCCGTCCCCTTTCCCTTCTTCGTGCTGTAAAACGAAGAGAAGAGTTTTTCCTTAACCTCATCATTCATCCCGCAGCCATTGTCTTTGATTTCAAACCCGATCATCGTATCCGATTCCCGGAAGGACTCTATCTCCACAACGTAGTGCTTGCTGTCGTCATCGTCAAATATGCAGGCGTCTATGGCGTTTGATACAATATTAAGAAGGGCGTGGTGCAGGGTCTCCTGGTCCAGCAGTACTTCTTCAATGGAGGCATCGAGCGTGGTTGTAATCCTGATGGCATATTCTTTTGCCCGCAGCTCCATAAGCTCCGTGATTTCTTTTAATATGTCGTTGGGGTTGCATGCGCAGTATTCCGGCTCCCGCTCCTTGGAATATTTCAGTAAGTTCATGACCAGGTCGGATATCCGCTTGATATTTGTCTGGATCATCTGCCACCCCGTGCCCAGCTTTTCTAAATCTTTCCTGTCGTAACCGATATTCGCCACGTAGGATCCCCCCTTCAAGCCGGTCAGTATGTTTTTTATATAATGAGCAAGTCCGGCAATGGTTTGTCCTATAGCGGCGAGCCTTTCATTTTTTAATAATTCTTTTTCAAGATTCTTTATTTCTCGTAAATCCTGGAAAAAGGTAACGCATCCAATGGGGTTCCCCTTTTCATAGAGAATGTTGCTGAAAACCCTGACCGGGACCCGTTCTCCGCTTTTTGCGGTAACGGTCACCTCCTTCCATGAGGGCGGTTCTACTTCCTTTATATTCTTCTCCAGCTGTAAACCGCAGAGGTCCTCGGCCTTCATGTTCCCCGCAACTTCCAGATGAGAATAGCCGAAAATTCTCTCGGCTCCGGGATTGTAAATAACAATTCGATTCTGCTCGTCCAATGCGATGATTCCTTCAGTTGAGCTGGATATCAGTTTTGCCTGGAATTCCGATTTTGCCCTCACCTCCTCCGTCGCTATTGTTACCATATGTTCCAGGTCTCTGGTATATTCTTTCAGCTTTTGTTTAATATCAATTTTTTCCTTTGCCCTGTCCAGCGCCACGGAAAGCGCGTCGTCTCTTATGGGCTTATTGATGAAGTCCGATGCGCCGAACTTAAGGGCTTCTATTGCCGAGTCCATGTCGCCGTGTCCGGTGATTATGATGATCTCAGCGTCCGGGTTTATTTCCTTGATCTTCTTGAGAACCTCGATCCCGTCTATCCCGGGCATCATCAAGTCGGTGAGGACGATATCGGGAGACTCCCATTGAAAAACCTTTACGGCATCATCTCCATTATAGGCAACCACAACATCATGTCCGTCGCTTTTTAAAGAAAGCGATAGAAGGTTGACAATGGATTCCTCATCATCGATGATTAATATTTTTGCCATGGCATCTACGGTTCATGGGGGGCGCACGCAGGAAAACTCAACTCAAAGACGGTGCCCTTATTCACTTCGCTTGTAAAGTCGATGGTTCCTCCGAACTCATTAACGATTGAGTAGCTTATGCTGGTGCCCAGTCCCGTTCCCTTCCCTACATTTTTGGTAGTGAAAAAGGGCTCGAATATTTTATCCTTAATTTCTTCTGGAATACCTATGCCGTTATCGGAAATAGTAATTTTGACCCTGCCGTCTTCCAAGAACGTCTTTATCTCAAGTTTTCGTTTCCACGACTTTTTACCGAGTCTATTACCTTTTTCATCCAGGGCATCCATGGCGTTGGCCACAAAATTTATGAAGACCTGAAGCATTCTATTATGATCCGCAATTATGAAAGGAAGATCATTCCCCAGTTTCAGTTCGAGTTCTATTTGATGAACACGGAGTTGTTGGCCCAGTATTTTGGTAACATCACGAATGGGCGCATTGATGTTGAGTTTGACGCCGGCAACGTGCGGCTGCCGGGCAAAACTTCGCAGCTGATTTATGATTTCGGCGGCCCGCTGCACGTTGACGTTGATTTCACTGGCAACGATATGGAGTTCATCTTCGGTAATGGGCTGTCCCTTTCTGATCTTTTTGAGAAAAAAGTCAGCCCCTAGCTGTATTACATTTAGCGGCTGGTTCAGCTCATGTGCTATCCCGGCGGCCATGGTCCCCAGGGTGGTCATTTTACTGGCCTGAATCAATTGCATTTCTTTCTCTATGCTTTTGCTTATGTCTGTGGTTGTTGCAATGAAAGCATTGGAGCCGTCATACTTTGAATTGCAAACATTGATATTTACGTAGAAATGGTGGTGATTTTTTTTATAATGCCTTTTTTTGGAAAAAAAAGCGCATTGATCTTCAGGAAGGTTCTGCAATCCCCTCATTATTTCATCGTCCTTATTATCACCCAACTCCAGAAAAGACATGGACAGCAGTTCTTCTTCCGAGTATTGGTAATACTCCTGGGTCCTCCGGTTTACCTTTAAAATTTTTAAGGTCTTGCTGTCTATAAAGAATATGGGATTAGGATCGGTATCAAAAAGCACTTTATACAGGGCGCCCACCTTTTCAGTCAGCTCTTTTTCGATTTTTTGCAGATGATGGGTCCGTTCCTCAACGATTTTTGTCAGCTCCCGTGAAAATAAATTAAAACTTTTTTCTATTTTCCGGGGGACATTTATATTTTTTCTCAAATCCTTTTTAATCTCTATCAATTTTTCCTCTATCTGGAGGTAGTCCCAGACGGACATTGCTTCAAAGTGGTCTATCAGAACAATATTCGGGGGTTTGGATTTTTTTATTTCAGCCAGAACATCCTTGTCGCCGGTCAGTTCAATTATAGGATTTACATCTTTAATTTTTAAAAGGTCATTATAATTATTGGTGGTATATATTCCCTTCTTTTTCGCATAGAGCAATCCCACGGCTTTATTATTGATATCCGCCACTCCGACAATGGAAATCATTTTATTCGAAAAAATATCACTCAAAACTATTTTGAGAATCTCTTTGCAGACTCTACCTCCACCAATTATGGCAATATTGGAATTATGCAATATTTTTTTCATAATTATTACTTTGCCAGATTTTTGAATGTAAGAAAAGTTGTCTGAAAGCTGATTATATTTGAACTGTAAAATTTCTGCAAAGTTTTACTGGATATGTGTTGCTTTTAATAATATGATTATTATATGAATATCATGCTGTCAAGAATTAATAATATGAAAGGAGGATGTTTTTAATAATTCTTAATGGTTCAATATAAAAAAAAATTCGCCAACCGGCGTTTTATATAATAGACTTGTTGCATTCCTGAATTAAAATTGACATCAACCCCGGTAGCCTTGGCGGAGGGATAAAAATCCAATCATTATGTTAGTTTAGCAACAAGTCTATTATATAAAAAACTATCATGCTAATTTCATATTGACTTTTAACAAAAAAGTGATAATATGGCATCTATAATTATTTACAACAATATGCCAATTGTTGAGTTATTATAATCGCTATTGTTCAGTGCAGTCGAGGTATCTATGGAAACTATCAACAAAAAAATTCAGGAACTGGCAAAAAAAGGTGAAAAGGAAAAAATAATTGAATTTCTATCACATAATAAGGCGGAAATGCGCCTCAGCGCTTTTCTTGCACTGGCCAATGAAACCGACTTTGAAATTGTTCGTGAATTGAAAAAGCTTCTTCATGATCCTGATTCTTATGTTCGGGCCTTTGCAACATTACACCTCGGCGACTTCGGTCAAGAAAGCACCACTGAAAACCTCAAAATAATATTCAAAGAGGGGACCTGTAACAATAAACTCGATGCCTTACGGTTGTTTACCACTGATGATCTCAGAAAGTATCCGGAGATGTCGGTTCTGCTGCGCTACGCGATCAAGGATAGAAATATACGGGTAAAAGGAGAGGCGATAAAGACCATCGCATTACTTAAAGATGCGCATTTCATTGGAGATATGGTGGAATGTCTCAAGAGTAAGCAACCGGCTATCCGACTTCATGCGGTACACGCCCTGGGGGAGATAAAGGATGAGGATGTTGTAAATCCTCTCTTGAAGGCATTGGTGGATAGAAATGAAGAGGTGAGTAAAGCGGCCTTGACGGCCTTAAGGAGTCTCGGGAAGGAAGATCTTATTGAAGATGCGCCGCTGATTTTAGCCATAAAGAAAATGGAAGGAACAACAAGATCCAGAATTGATACTATTAAAAAAATTACCCAGGGGAATATTAAAAACGGCAATTTGGTGCTTCTTATGGCATTGGCCGACGATTACAAAGAGGTGCGAATAGAAGCCATTAAGGCTCTGGTTAAACTGAAGGATAAAAGCGCTGTGAAAAAACTGAAGGAAATGCTCGATGATCAGTATCAAGCTGTTAGGCTGGAAGCGGTCAGAGCGCTTTCCCATATTTCGGATAAGAATGATTTGGATTGGTTGACAAAAGCGATGAATGATGCAAATAAGCTCGTAAGGGATGAGGCAAAAAAAGTTCAGAGTTCATTAAAATTCCAAAGAGGATAACATGGAAATCCAACTTAAAGAGCTCATAGATAAGATAAAAGAGGAGGGAGTCGGCGAGGCTGATAAAAAAGCAGAGGAGATAATTAACAGGGCTAAAGATGAAGCTTCAAATATAAAAGATAGGGCCCGAATGGAAGCTGAGACCATAATCTCAAATGCCAAAATTGAAGTGAAACAGCTGGAGGATGCCGGCCGGGAAGCCCTGAGACGGGCCGGCAGGGATCTTATGCTGAATATAAAAAATGCCTTAACCGAGATTTTTGACGCCATTGTCAGGAATGAAGTAAAAGCCGGCTTTTCTCAGGATGTTATACCTGAGGTTTTGCCGGTCCTAATAAGAGAATGGGCAAAAAAGGGTTTCGGTCAGATTGACGTACTGTTGTCTCATGAGGATTTGAAAAAACTTGAGAAGAGTCTTCTCGATAAACTGTCAAGGGAATTGAAAAAGGGGATTGCCGTCAGGTCGCATCCGAGAGTCCAGTCGGGATTCCGTATTGCCGAAAGGGACGGCAATTATTATTATGATTTTACCGATGAAGGTATCTCCGAAAATTTAGTTCAATATTTAAATCCGGTATTTGCTGAAATAATAAAAAATGCTGCAACAGGAAAATAATTAGATGTCGAACTACTATTTTGCTGTGTCGTCGCTGCCGTATCTCAGTTATGATATGGAGAAGATCCCGCCAATGGAATACTTTTTGAAATTATGCAGGGAGCATGCTTCGGGAAATGATTACGATCTTATCAAATCAGCGATAATAGACGATTGCGAGCAAAAAGTGACATCCTCCGGTATTCTCATTAAATGGTATACCTGGGAAAGAAACTTACGAAATAAACTGGTTATCCTCCGGGCCAGGAAAAAAGGGGAAGATCCGGAAAATTATTTTCGCCCAAATCCTGATCTATATGTATACGACAGGATAGCGCAAGAGGCCTTTCAAGAGAATTCCCCTTTAGCAGCTGAAAATCTCCTCAATCGTGAACGGTGGTCCTATCTTGATACATTGGAATTGGGTCACTATTTCGATACCGATAAGCTGGTCATATATTATCTAAAATTACAGCTCCTCTGGAGAAAGATGAATTTTGACAGAGAAAAAGGGATGGAGCGATATAATGAAATAGTAGAAAAATTCTCGAGTGAAGATTTTCCCCGGGAAGATAACATTAACCAAGGGTAGTAAGTTGGAGCAATGACTGTCAAAGGAAAGGTCGTAGGTGTTTATGGCAATATGATTTCCGTTGAGTTTGACGGAAATGTCCAAATGAACGAAGTGGCCTATTTGGTTTTAGGTGATAAAAAATTAAAATCCGAGGTTATCCGCATACGGGGAAAACAGGCGGAGATGCAGATATTTGAAATCTCAAAGGGCATCGGCATCGGCAATCCAGTGGAGTTTTCCGCCGGCCTTCTTTCTTCAACCGTGGGTCCCGGACTTTTGGGGCAAATCTATGACGGGCTGCAGAATCCTCTTCCTCAGCTGGCGGAGCAGTGTGGTTTTTTCCTGGAACGCGGGGTATATCTTGACCCTCTCCCGGGTGATAAAAAGTGGGTGTTCACACCGCACGCTCAACCGGGAGACAGGCTGACTCGGGGCGAGGTACTGGGAAGCGTGCCTGAAGGAATCTTCACCCATAAGATCATGGTTCCCTTTAACCTCTACGCATCCTATACGGTTAAAAAAATAGCCCCCACAGGGAATTATACCATTCATGACATCATTGCCGAGCTTGAGGATCAGCAGGGTAATGCCGTTTCTGTTACCATGTCCTTCAATTGGCCAGTCAAAAGGGCCGTGGACGCCTATGCCGAGCGATTAAAGCCCGTAGATCCCCTGGTGACTCAGATCAGGATAATCGATACGCTGTTCCCTGTGTGCCGAGGCGGCACCTACTGTATTCCCGGTCCCTTTGGATCCGGCAAGACCGTCTTGCAGCAGCTCATCAGTCGCTATGCTGATATTGATATTGTCATCATCGCAGCGTGTGGAGAGCGGGCCGGAGAGGTGGTGGAGACCCTGCGCGAGTTTCCGGGGTTGCCCGACCCGAGGACCGGCAGAACACTGATGGAGCGGACAATCATTATATGCAACACCAGTTCCATGCCGGTGGCTGCCCGCGAGGCTTCGGTCTATACCGCAGTGACCCTGGGGGAATATTACCGCCAGATGGGGCTCAATGTGTTATTGCTGGCCGACTCCACTTCACGCTGGGCACAGGCCATGAGAGAGATGTCGGGCCGTCTCGAAGAGATTCCCGGAGAGGAGGCCTTCCCGGCCTATCTCGAGTCCGTTATCGCCGCCTTTTATGAAAGATCCGGCATTGTGAGAAATAAGGACGGCAGTATCGGTTCAATCACCATCGGCGGAACCATAAGCCCGGCAGGCGGCAACTTTGAAGAGCCGGTGACCCAGGCGACCCTGAAGGTGGTGGGCGCCTTTCACGGCCTCTCCCGGGAGCGTTCCGACGCGCGGCGGTATCCCGCTATCCATCCGCTGGAGAGCTGGAGCAAATATAACGGCATTGTTGACCGGAAGAAGGTAAAATTCGCCAGGGATGTGCTTTTTCGCAGCGATGAAGTGGCCCAGATGATGAAGGTGGTAGGAGAAGAAGGTACAAGCTTGGATGATTTTATCGCGTATCTCAAGGGTGAGTTTTTTGACGCTGTTTTTCTGCAGCAGAACGCCTTTGACCCTGTGGACGCCTCAACTCCGCGGGAACGGCAGCATTATGTTTTTGAAAAGCTGCTTCAGATACTGGTTGCGGTATTGGAGATGTCGGATAAGGATGATGCCCGATCATTCTTTAACCAGATGAGGCAGAAGTTCCTTGATTGGAACGGCACCGAAATGAATACGGATGAATTCAGGAGCATAGAAACAGAGTTGATGAATATGCTGAGATCACGGGAGGTTGAGAAGCTGGAGAGAATATATAATTCGCAGGAACAATCAGGAGAGGGCGATGCGAAAAATATACAACACCATCAGCGAGATATCAGGTAACGTCATTTCGGTTTATGCTGAAGGGATTAAATACGGAGAAATGGCGGAAATCACCAGCGCTCACGGGAAATCCCTGGCGGAGGTAATCCGCCTGGAGAGGGATAAGGTTTCCCTGCAGGTTTTTGCCGGAGGGCGCGGTATCTCCACGGGCGATGAGGTTCGGTTTTCCTCAAGCCCCATGAAGGTCTCCTTTTCGGATGATCTGATGGGGCGTATTTTTGACGGTAAGGGTTATCCCCGCGATAATGGTCCCCGCCTTTCTGAAAACCTTATCGAAATCGGCGGTCCTTCGGTCAACCCGGCCAAGAGGATTATCCCGCGCAATATGATCCGTACCGGAATCCCCATGATCGATCTATTCAACACCTTGGTGGAATCGCAGAAACTGCCGATATTTTCCATTTCCGGCGAGCCCTATAATGAGCTCCTGGCACGCATCGCCATGCAGGCGGAAGTGGATCTGATTATTTTGGGAGGATGCGGACTTAAATACGACGATTACCTCTTTTTCAAGGATACCCTTGAGGCGGGGGGGTCACTCAGCAGATCCATCCTTTTTGTTCACACGGCAGCGGATCCGGTGGTGGAATGCCTCATGGTGCCGGATATATCCCTGGCGGTGGCCGAAAAGTTCGCACTGAAGGGGAAACGGATTCTGGTTCTTATCACCGACATGACGAACTTCTCCGACGCCATGAAGGAGATCGCCATTACCATGGAGCAGGTCCCGTCAAATCGCGGATACCCGGGGGACCTTTACAGCCAGCTGGCGGCCCGCTACGAAAAGGCGGTTGATTTTGAGGGGGCGGGATCCATCACCATTCTTGCGGTCACCACCATGCCGGGCGATGACGTAACTCATCCCATCCCTGATAACACCGGGTACATCACCGAGGGACAGTTTTATTTGCGCCACGGGAGAATCGAGCCTTTCGGTTCCCTGTCCCGACTCAAGCAGCTGGTGAACGCCAAAACAAGGGACGACCACCGCGCCCTCATGGATGGCATGATAAAGATATACGCATCCTATAAGGAGACCCTCGAAAAGAGGTCAATGGGTTTTAAAATGTCGGCCTGGGATGAGAAGCTCCTCCACTATGGGGTACTCTTTGAGGATGAACTTATGAACCTATCCGTCAATATCCCCCTTGAAAAAGCCCTGGATAAGGGGTGGGAGATCCTTGCCGAATGCTTCACCCCTGAAGAGACGGGATTTCGCACCGAGCTTCTCAACAGATTCTGGCCGAAAAAGGAAGCGTCCTAGGATTTCATGGCCAAGATCAAATACACCAAGAATGAGCAAAAGGCACAGAAGGACAACCTGAGGCGTTTCAACAGGTATCTGCCGACGCTGGTTCTCAAGCAGCATCAGCTTCAGGTGGAAATTTTACGGGTAAAGACTCTTCAGAATGAAAGGTTGGAGGCCCTGAATGAAATAAAAGGTCGGGTGGGAGCCTGGGTTGAAGTTTTCGGCGAAGGAATTGAGGTAGAAAATTATATCAGGCTGAAATCCGTTATCGTTGATACTGGTAATGTTGCCGGAATCGATATCCCCATCTTTAAGGGAATTGAATTTGAGGATATCTCCTATGATCTTTTCCAAAACCCCCTATGGGTGGACCAGGCCGTGGAGGAGCTCCTTAAAATTTACACCATTATGATGGAATTGAAGATACTGCAAGAACAGATCAATCTGTTGAGGGAAGAGCTGAGGATAACCACCCAACGGGTTAATCTCTTTGAAAAGGTAAAGATCCCGGAGGCGAAGGAAAACATTCGTTTTATACAGATCTACCTCGGAGATCAGCAGACCGCCGCGGTTGTCCGCGGAAAAATATCGAAAAACAAGATCAAAAAAGAGCCGGTTGCATGATTGTTAAGATGAAGAAAATATTTCTGGTGACCTTGGAATCTCACAAAGAGCAGGCCCTTGACCGTTTGAGAGATATAGGAGTCATGCACCTCGAGCTTGCTGCGGTTCACAATGAGATGATAACGGAGTTAAATGAAAGGAAGAACATTCTGAATAAAGCCCTGGCCGTTATCCCTCAGCCTGAGGAGCCGGTAACCTATAAGGGAGAAAAAGATCTTGTTGCAGCATTGAGGATTGCCGAGGAGCTGGATGGCCTGATCCAGAGGGAGGCTGAATGCAGGGATGAGATAAAGCTCCTTCAGTTGGAAATTGACAAACTGAAGGAATGGGGGGATTTCGGCAAAGACGATATCATGTCCCTGAGAGAGCGAGGCATAGCGATCCGCCTTTTTGACGTTGCCAAGGAACAGCTTGAGGATTTTCCCGATGGGGTATATCCCTTTGTTGCACATCAAACAAAAGCAAGAATCAAGGTGGCGGCGGTGGTCCTTGGTGATGATGATATCCCCTTTGTTGAGATACCCCTGCCGGAGAGGTCCCTATCCCAATTAAATAAGCA
>MIBH01000022.1:32045-38061 GCA_001829455.1 Spirochaetes bacterium RBG_13_51_14 | reverse complement strand
TGGATTTTTGATATTCTTGCTTCATAATATTCCTATCGACATAAGATACTAAATGCATTAGAAAAATGATTAGTATTATGATAGATAATTTATTATATTGTTACAGGGCAGAATCAGAAAAATATAACAGAAAGTACAATTTGTATATATTTTATTAAATCAGTATCAAGTGTGTGTCATAAAGAGATGTTAAAAATACTTGAAAAATTGGACTTCAGATAAATAGTGGTTAAAATATAACGTCTCATGTAGGTATTTGATAGAAGCACAAATTGCATGACATAATTATTCTGAATGTACACTTTATTTAATAAAAAAGGCGGCGGAAACCGTTTTATAAAACCGGACATGAATCAGCTCAAAAAGCTTTTTATCATGCCCGATTCTCCTGATAAATTCCTCGAATTCGGAACAGAACTGCTCGATCTCATCCATAATTTTTTTACTGAAAAGGGCGGCATTCACAGCTCAATATCACTCCCCGATCTTGAAAAGATTTTTTCAAATGTGAACATTCCCAAGCGGTCCCAGCTGTTAAAAGATGTTCTGGGTGAAATAAAGAAAAAGATCATCGCCCATTCGGTAAAGGTGGGCAATCCCTATTATATCGGGCACATGACATCGGCCATTCCATATTTTATGATTCTCCTGGAGATGATCATTGCCGCCCTCAACCAGAACCAGGTGAAAATCGAATCTGCCAAGGCATCGTCATTCGTTGAACGCGAGCTGATCGGCTGGCTGCACCGGCTCATTTATAACAGGAGCGGCAGTTTCTATAAAACGCATGTCCAGAACTGGGAGATTGCCCTGGGAAATATCACAACCGACGGCACCATGGCCAACCTGGCCGCCCTGCTGGTGGCGCGGAACAAGGCCTTCAAACCGGACGGCGGTTTCCCCGGCATACGGGTGGCCGGGATTCATGAAGCCTTCCTTCATTATGGATACAGAAAGGCGGTTATCCTGGTTTCCAAGCGCGGTCACTATTCCATTGATAAGGTGGCGCGCATTATCGGAATGGGGAACGATAACGTCATAAAAGTTCCGGTTAATTCCAGGAATAAAATCGATATCATCGAGCTGGAAAGGGCCTGCCACCAGATACGCGAACACAACAAACGCGGCACGGATCGTATCAAGATAATATCTATTGTCGGTATTGCAGGCACCACCGAAACCGGCAATATCGACAATCTGCAGGAAATTAAAAGGATTGCCGATCAGAGCGAAACTCATTTCCACGTAGACGCCGCCTGGGGAGGATCGGTTCTCATCATTGACCAGCTCCGTTATCTTTTCAAGGGAATCCAGGAGGCCGATTCCGTAACAGTTGACGCGCATAAACTCCTTTACTCGCCCGCGTCAATGGGAATGGTGTTGTTTAAAAACGAAATGGATCTCAATTTCCTTAAGCATTTTTCCAACTATATCATCAGGCAGGACTCAGTAGACCTGGGCCGGTTCACCGTGGAGGGATCCAGGCCCTTCGCGGCCCTGAAGCCATGGGCTACCTTTAAGATCCTCGGTACGGACGGCTTCAGGCTATTGTTTGAACACGCTTTTGAATTGACATCTGTTCTACGGGGCCTGGTTGAGGTTCACTGCAATTTCGAGCCCATGAACCAGCCGGAGTTGTTTATCTTCAATTACCGGTTCGTTCCCAAAGAGGTCCAGGAAAAGATCGAAAAGCTGATGCTGAAGATAAACGGCGTCACACCCGAGGGACCCGAACATCAGGTCCGGAACAAATGGATGCGCCGGCTCCATCAGATCAACAAGGTCCTGAACGAGCTCAACATCGAGCTCCACAAGGAGCTCCGAGAGGATGACAACACCTTCGTGTCGCGGACCATGATTGACGCTCCCGGTTATTTCTACCAGGATATCGTTATTCTCCGGGCAATCACCATCAACCCTCTCACTACGCCCGAAATATTGAAGGAGATCATAGAGCTGCAGAATACGCTCGGAAAAAAAATATATAGAAACCAGTTTGAAAGCCGTCTTGAAAAACTCTAAGACGATCTCTTTCTCCATATTCATTGTCATAGCTCTGCATGCGTCCGTCATCCTTGCGGATGATTAACCCGCTGCCCAGTTCTGTGTGGAACCGGGAAGAATACTCATCTGCGCCGGTGACTCGGTCAGGAGCGTCACCGTTAACGGAAGTATTGAGCATTATTGCTACGGAGACAGTGGGATTTATTACATTGCGGTACGGGACGAAAATGGATCGGCTGGAGCGTATATCGGATTTGTTGCCTGCCGGTCCCAGGAGCCGCACGGTGAGAAAAAACAGGACATAACAATCGAAAATAATGAGCTGGAAATTCAGGGCGGAGTTGAACCGTACAATCCAGAAAAGAAGGAGTTGAAATATTCAGAGTTCACCCAGTATGATTACTACCGTAAGTTCTATGTGGGGAACGATATCAATCGCGATAAAATCAATGCCACCCTTGAAAATGGTGTATTACCTCTCGTGCTCTAAAAACATGAGGCAGTAAAACCTAAAAAGATTCAAATTAATGTACAGTAAAAAAGCTAGTTAAATATGGTGAATGAGAATGTAAGGCGGACATAAAATGGTCCGCCTTGCCATGTCTACGCAGATACATCCACGTGTTCGCCTATACCGGCCACAAATTTTGATGTGACATCAGCTTTCATAATCTTATCATCAATAGAGAGCTTTGCCGCTGCCATCATCCTGAGTAGATCATTACTCTTCTGGATGCTTTCAATAATTGCTGAATAATCATTACTTACTGCATTCATATAACCCTCACTTATAGAAACCCTCGAAATATATGTATCCACTTCATATATCGGCAAAAACATCAGAAAATTCACTTTTTTTTCATTATTGATACTATTTTTTCACTATTAATTCATTGAAATTTTTTTATTGAACAAAAACTTATTTATACTTATTTTCCCCGCCGCCTTCGGCGGCGGGGAAAATATATTAATAATATTTTTATTATAAAATAAGTTTAGGAATTAACCCTGTTATTATCATAATTTATTTCAGGGGTCAGAGTAAACCTCATCATTTCCAGGGAATAAAAATTGTCCTTGCTTAATCGAAAGTTTAAATATCATATGCAAACAGGACAAACACATGTGTGGACGATTCGCTCAGATAGAACCACAAGGCGCTATTATTAAGACATTTTTTATAGATGAGGTATTAGCTGAAGCTCCTCCAGGTTACAATATTTCCCCGGGGAGTAACATACTCTCGGTTGTGAGGAGAGAGGGCAAGCGACTACTGGTGGATTTCCAGTGGGGGTTGATTCCCCGCTGGTCCAGGGAGCCTGCCATTGGCCATAAGCTGATCAACGCCAGGGCCGAAACAGTGCATCAGAAGCCAAGCTTCAGGGATGCATTTAAATCTCGTCGGTGCATTATTGTAGCAAGCGGCTATTATGAATGGAAAAAGAGCGAAAGTATTAAGATACCCTACTATATAAAGCTCGCTTCCGGCAGCTCCTTTGCCTTCGCCGGGCTTTACGAGACATGGATTTCGCCACAGGGTGCCGAATATCGGACCTGCACCATTATCACCACAGAGCCCAACGCATTGATGAAGCCGATTCATAACCGTATGCCGGTCATCCTCCCGCGGAATCATGAAGACCGGTGGCTTAACGATTCTACAGATCCGGATGACGTGCGAGCCCTTTTAACGTCGTATCCGGCTGATGAAATGGAAGCCTATCCGGTGTCGACCATGGTGAACTCACCTAATAATAACTCACCTGATTGTATTAAACCGGTGTAATTTTTCATCTGTTACTTATCCTTGCGTTCAGTAATATGCATTATGATATTCGCCTTCATGACCTCGGCACATTGCATATCCATCACGCTTATGGTGACCGGCATGGTTCCTGCTTCCAGTTTGGCTTCGGATATTGAACAGGTTCCTCTCAGGTCGCTTCTAGCGATCTTAATGTATTCTACCTGCATACCGCGGGGTATCCACCTCAGATGGTCCGGCAACGTAACATCAAGGGCGGTTCCACCAGCCAGTTCGCATAAATTGCACATCGCTATGGCATGCACGCTTTTCAGGTGGTTCCGAACGGCCCTGCGGTTTTTCATGGTTATTTCGCAGTAACCCGGTCTGAGTTCAATAAATCTGGGCTTGATCGTTTTAAAATAAGGCGCAACCAGGCAGATGATTCTAGAAAAAATATAATTTCCCAGGGGATAACCATGTAATCTGTTATACACTGATAAGAGCCTGCTCATAAACACCTCCTTCACGCGGATTGTTATCCAAATTTATTGAAAAAACTATTCAAAACTTTTTTAAATACCTCCACCTCATCATCTCTAAACCCCTCTTTTATCGTATCGTTGACCCTTCGGGCTATTCTCCTACACTTGTCCGCCTCGGCTATCCCCTTGGCTGTAATACAAATAATGTATTTTCTCCTGTCTTTTTCATCTGCTTCCCGTATCACCATCCCCTCCCGTTCAAGAATATCGACATGACGCGTGATAGCCGCATTATCAATGGAGATAATCTTGCTCAACAGGTTCATCGGGAGTCCGTTTTTTTGTTTCAGGGCAAATAATATTCCCATCTGCGCCGGGGAAATATTTATCCCACCCGAGCTGAATTCTTTTTTCAGGTAATTTTTCAGCGTATGCGCTGCTTTTGACATGAGAAATAGAAGCCTATCATCCATATGCACTCAAACCATAAACTAATTGATAAGTCAAATATTGATTAATCAAGTAATATCTCAATCATTTTTTACCGGCGGCAAAAAATATTAAAAATAAAATACTAAACATTTGTTGACATAATTTGGCTGCCGTCCTATATTGCTATTATTGGATGGAGGTTGCTCTGACCCCGGGTTGATTTCTGTATTTAATTATATAAGAGGGTGAGTTCTGCAGGGTTTCATAAAAAACCGGAAATTGTTACCGGATAGTTATCGGTATCTGGACAACTCGTGAGCCATTCAGGGCTATAAATGTACATGTTACCGATAACTATCGAACAATTGGCCTTTTAGACAGCCCTGAATAAGACATATATATCCATGTCAATAAAAACCACGATCACGAGGAGGTGCTGATGCGCGAAATAATAGCTGATACAAATCTCATAGCCTTCTGTGGGCTCTACTGCGGCGGCTGCCAGAGGTATCTGGCTGAGAAGTGCCCCGGCTGCAGTGAGAACGAAAGGGCTACCTGGTGCGGTGTGCGGGCCTGCTGCATGGAAGACGGTCGCGCCGGATGCGCCGATTGTATTGAATTTCCCGAGGCGAAGGAGTGCGGGAAATTCAGCAATTGTATCGCCCGGGCATTCGGATTCATCTTCCGGTCGGACCGCGCGGCCTGCGTTCGGCTCATAAGGGAAAAGGGCCGCGACGCCTTTGCCAGGGAGATGGCCGCCCGCGGAACCCGGACCATACGGCCGTGACCGTGGTCTCCATGCGGATCGCTGAAACCATACGGGTGCCACGCGGCGGGTCTATCGCGTCCATACACCGGCTCGGGGAAGGCGGCCCGGCGTGTTTTCCCTTGTTCACAGCGCGAATCCCGGCCGGCTTTCCTTCGCCGGCTGATGATTACGTGGACAAGGGACTGGACCTGAACGAACTCCTGGTGCGGCATCCGGCCGCCACCTTTTTCGTACGGGTATCGGGCGAGTCCATGACGGGGGCGGGCATTCATTCCGGCGATGTGCTTGTGGTGGACCGGGCCGTGGCGGCCCGGAACCGGAGCGTCATCATCGCTGCCCTGAACGGCGAGCTCACGGTGAAGCGCTTCGTGCGCGAGAAAGGCCGCGTGCACCTGGTCTCGGAGAACCCTGACTATGCGCCCCTAGAGGTGACGGACGGAATGGAGTTCGAGGTGTGGGGCGTGGTGGTGCATGTGATACATAGCTTTAAATGAAGGCGCGGTCTTGAGACCGCGCCTTCAGGTGGTGAATATTACATTATGAAAAATACCTATTTCCTCGTCGACTGCAACAACTTCTACG
>MIBH01000022.1:31727-32007 GCA_001829455.1 Spirochaetes bacterium RBG_13_51_14 | reverse complement strand
CGTCCCGTGGTGGTGCTCTCCAACAACGATGGCAACGTGGTGGCCCTGTCCAACGAGGTGAAGGAGCTGGGGCTTCCCTTCGGCGCGCCCTTCTTCAAGGTGAAAGACCTGGCGAGGACGCACGGGGTTGCTGTCTTCTCCTCTAACTACGCCCTGTACGGCGACATGTCGCGGCGGGTGATGGACTGCCTGACCCAGTTCGCCCCGGAGATCGAGGTCTACTCAATCGACGAGGCGTTTCTCTCCCTGCGGGGGATGAGCGGCAATCCGGCGGAATACG
>MIBH01000022.1:22973-31699 GCA_001829455.1 Spirochaetes bacterium RBG_13_51_14 | reverse complement strand
GTGGACCGGCCTGTCGGTGAGCATCGGCGTCGCGCCCACCAAGACCCTGGCGAAGCTGGCCAGCAGGATCGGCAAGCGTGACGCCTCATGCCGGGGGGTTTTCAATCTCAGCGACGGGGCCTGCCGGGACGCCCTGCTGGACGCGGTCGATGTGGGGGACGTGTGGGGCGTGGGCCAGCAGTACCGCCGGCTCCTCCACCGGAACGGGATCCGCACGGCCCGCCAGCTCCGCGACGCGCCTGACCGGTGGGTGCGGCGGAATATGACCGTCATGGGACTCCGGACCGTGTGGGAGCTGCGCGGCGTTTCCTGCATCCCTTTGGACGAGCTCCCCGCCCCCAAGAAGGGAATCGTGAGCTCCCGTTCTTTCGGCAGGCCGGTGGAGCGCCTGGAAGAGCTCAGGGAGGCGGTCGCCGCGTACATGGGCAGGGCGGCTGAAAAGCTCCGGGCCCAGGGGAGCGTGGCCGGGGCCATAACCGTGTTCCTGTCCACCAACCGCTTCAGGGAAAACGATCCGCAGTATTCCAGCGGCATAACCTGCCGCCTGCCGGTGCCTTCGTCCTACACGCCGCGGCTCATTCACGTGGCGGACCGCCTTCTGGGCCGGATCTACCGGCAGGGGTACCGGTACAAGAAGGCGGGGGTGATGCTCTACGAGATAATGCCCGCGGGGGACGCGCAGCTGGATCTCTTCAGCCGCTTTCACGACTCGGATCGCGGCCGGCGACTTATGCGCACGGTGGACCGCGTCAACCGCGACCTGGGGCGCCAGACGCTGCATTTCGCGGCCGAGGGTATCGTCCGGCCCTGGCAGATGCGGCGCTCTTTCCTGTCGAGACGGTATACCACGAACTGGGATGAGATCCCGGTGGTGCGGGCGTAATCATGCAGGGCACTGGCGTCCTCCTGCCGGCAGAGATTATGATGGCGGGGAATTGCAACTGGCTTAATTTGTGGATTTTATCATGTCCCCGTACCGTGTCCCGGTCACCGGGTCTGCGAGGGCTGGATCGAGCTCGACCAGATGCCGTAGTATGAATTCCCGATTCTTGATTTCCGGGTGGGGTATGGTGAGGTCCTTGGCATTCAGTATAATGCCATCGTAGAGGAGTATGTCCAGGTCGATGCCCCGCGGTCCCTTGGGAAAGGTCTTTTTCCGCCCCAGTTCTTTTTCCGCCTGCTGGAGGGCTTTCAAGAGTTCGTGGGGGGGCAGGGCCGTTTCAATGACTGCCACCTGGTTGAGGAAGCGCGGCTGGTCCTGATGATCAACCGGATCGGTCTCAATAACGGTGCTTTTTTTCAATAGTTTTGCCGGAAGGAAGGATGTTATATGGCCGAGAGCCCTGTTCAGGTTTTTCGACCGGTCTCCCAGGTTTGAACCGAGTCCGATGTAAACGACGGCCATTTACAGGTTGTCCCTGTAATCCTCGCCGCTTATTTCAAGGATGCGGCACATCTCCTTGATGCGGGAAAGGATCCTGCCCTGCGAAAGGTCCTTTAGGGCCTTGTGCGGGTTATTATTCGATGTGAAGATGGTGAATTTTTCAGCCTCGTACCGGGCATCCACCAGGTCGTAGAGGGTTTCCTGCTTCCACTCGGTGTCCTTCTGTATCCCGAAGTCGTCCACGATCAGTATGTCAACATCAGCCAGCTCCTTTTCTATTTTTCCCGATTCTCCGAAGGTTTCCGACCCTTCATGGAATGACTCCTGCAGTGTCTTAAAAAGATTGCGTGATATGCTGATGAATCTTCCTTCAACGGCGTATCTGATGATGAGTTCCGTCAGGATGATGGAAGCAAGCAGGGTCTTGCCGGTACCGGGATTGCCCCAGAGAAAAAGTCCTTTCTTTACGTCAGGGAACTGTTTGAGAATATCATAGGCAGAATTCTTTGCGTCATCAGCCTGTCGGCTGAGCGATTTAAAGTCGTTGAGCCGCATCCACCGGAATTTTCTGTTTATCCCCGACCGGTTGTAGATCATGTTTATCTTGATGATTTTCATCCGGGTATCACGGCAGAAGCATTCCTCTATTTTACCTTCTTTATAAAAAAAGTATGGGTCCTCGCCGCCGCAGAGGCATTTCGATACGACACATCGGGGACAGGGAACAAGGGCGTTTTCTCCAAGCTCCTCAAAATGATGATTGTGGATAATACCGGTGTTTTCGCAATAATCGCAGTATTTTGCCTTCTTTTTGGTTTTCAACTCGTTCTTCATAGGATATTGATCATCCTGATTTAGGTTTTAATAGAGACAGTATAATGTCAACAAAATTTATAACGACATATTATGATACGAACGGATTAAACTTTGCGCTGGAAATACACTCCGAGGGAAATTCTTGAAGCGAGGGCGATCATGTTTATCATGCGTTCACCCGAATTGCCTCATGTATGAGTTTGAAAACTTTATACTGGCTTCTAAAAACAATTTGATTTCACCCCTTCTGCTATTACATTAGACTTGTTGCATATCTAAATGAACATTCGATTGATATATTAGTTCAGTAACAAGTCTGCCACGGGTGCATCCTAAACGTGGGATGAACTCTATGCGGTACAGGATGTATCGCCAGCCAGCACGAATTTTTTAAAAAATTCGTGCTGGCTGCGGGCTTTCGGGAGTTTTGCTTCCAAAGACCGATCTCCCCAAACCATACGGTTGTAGATTTGGAGATGCATTCCAAAGAGATGATCAAAAAATGATGAATTTTTTATCGAGAGAGACCGATAGGGGAACTGTGGTATTGCACTCTGCTGAATTTCGTGCGTCCACAAAGTCTGTTATATTATGCTGTTAGGGGATAATGTATGAAATCAAGTAAAATGTATAGTTTGATAATCGCAGTCCTGATGGCGTTTGTTTTTTTCAGCTTTGTTCAGCGCCGGGGATCAGCGCAGCAGGCTGGTGAGAAAACAGCCGCTGAAAAGAATGAATCATCAATAAAGGACGAATTCAGCGACGTAGAGGTCACCGGCTGGAGAATACGGGACTTCAAACCCTACGTGAAAGCCATACAGGAACTTGAAAAACTGAACAAGGAATATTCTGATAATCTGTTGAAGCTCGCTATCGATGAATATTCAACAGGGCTGGATATACTTGAGGATATGGAAAATGAAGTGATTAAATTAAAGGCAGCAAACAAGGTGAAGAAGAACCTCAATGAGCGGTTTTATTGGCAGGAGATCGACCGGAAAAACCAGGAGCAGCGGCAGATAGCCGCGAAAAAATACGAAGCGAAAATGAAGTCAGTGACGTACCTGACCAGGTCAATTGATTATCTCGATCAAATTCAGCACCCTGAAATACGGCAGGAGGCGCGGTTCATGAATTTCCAGTCACGGCTCTTCCAGGTGTATGTGTCGACCCAGTATGATCTTCAGAACTTCATGCCCTGCATTCCCATACTTGAGCGGTATATCACCCTCTCTGACAAGAACGCCAAAGACATCTGGGCTTACAAGTACATGGCCAGCTGTTACGGCTACATGGAAAAGGTTCTGGCAAAATACCGGCACGCGTCTGAAGACGAGATCAACCTCTTCAAGAACAAGAAAAACAGGTGCATGCTGCAGGCGGTGGAACTGAAGTACGGACTCGATTCGCCCCACTACAAGCATATGCAGGAAGTGGTTGAGCAGGATGAAAAGAAAAGCGAACGTATAAATGATTTTAAATAGTATAGGTAATATGGTGACAATCTGCGGAGGCCCGGCAACCAGCCGGGCCTTTTAAATTTCAATAGTTACTTCCGTTCCCGCTTTTTCACCGCCTTCCTGAGCTCGCCGTCCATTATCGCATGTGCAAGATTGGGGAAATGACGCGTGATAGTCCAGAGCAGGCGTGACTGGCTTGGAAGGATGTAGAATTTCTTTTTGATTACACCCCGAATCAGCTTTTCGGCCACCTGCTCCGGCTTGAGCAGCCCGCCCGTCTCGGACATGATCGCCACCTCTAGCGGCTTGGTCTTATTTTCACTTTCAAAGCCGGGGGTGTCCGTGTCAGGAGGATACAGGATAGAGAAGCGTATTCCATACGGTTTGAGTTCATTCCGAAGTGCTTCCGTGAGTCCGCAGATGGCGAACTTCGTGGGAGTATAAGTGGCGTATCCCATCAATCCGAGGAACCCGAGTGCCGACGAGCAGGTCACGATGTGCCCTTTTCGTTCTTTTATATAATGGGGCAGCATGATCAGGATCGGGACGAGCTGCCCGTAGTAGTTTGTCTCCATGTTTTTTCTGAAGTCATCAATGGTAAGATTCTGAATGTAGTTCGGATAAGCGTATCCCACAAAATTCATGAGGTAATCCGGGACTCCATTCTTTTTGATATAACCTTCCAGGAACGGCTTTAATGCTTTCATGTCGGTTGTGTCGCATGAAATCGCCGTTATGGACTGAGTGTCGCTGACGCGGGTATTGGTGGCTGATTCAGCCATGCTTTTCAGATCGCGCTTATTACGCGCAATGACGCACACGCTACCGCCATTTTTTACGAATTCCATCACAACCGCCCTGCCGATGCCCCTGGAACCGCCTGTTATTATAGCTGTTTTTCCGGAAAAAACTTTTTCTGTACTTAGCATTTGAATGACCCTCCATGATATTGCGGGATGTATCGCCTTTATAAAGGAGTTGGCATTTAAATATACATATTGGAAAAGGAGATTAATATTACAGCAACGAGATGTACGGTGAAAGATAACAATGTCAATATGAAGAAAATGATGTCAACGAATATTCACCAGCATATAATGCCGGTATTACAATATAAAGGAAGATATTTAAAACTGAGACGTCGGTTTTCAATTGTTGCATATGTGATACAGAGTATGAATTTTTATTATAATAATCGCATCAATTAGGAAATGAGTATATGTATATTTTTATCCCTCAATTTATCAGGAGATATAAAAAAATAAAAAATAATTTGGCATGGAACTTGCATATTATTATATTCTATATTTAAAAGCGGTCGGAATTTTGATTTCTGTCTTGACTTTAAATAATAATAAAAACTATTGTTCTGATCTTCAAACAAGAAAAATTAGTGTTTTAAAAAAAATAGATTCAGGTATATTAAATGAAAGATATCTATTCATTAAAAATTATATCACTGTTATTGTTTTCTCAGCCGCACAAGGCCGCGTGAAAAATTATTAACCTTATTTTTTGTGTGCTTTTAATTATGTACTGAACAGCTACAATAAAAAAATATTTGAAAAGGATATGGAAATGAATGCAGTTCCGGGAACAAAAATAATAGCTCATCAGAAAAACAATACCAGATATGAGATCAGGTCGGAAACCTTGATCGAAGCACTGGAGCAGAGGGCGGCAGGGAAGCCCGAGTTCCTGATATTCATGGATCTAAAAAATAGGGAATCTCGTGTATCCGCATCTGACATCCTGAGACAGGGGACAAACGTGGCGCACTATCTGATGGCGCGTGGCCTCAAGAGGGAGGACAATGTCGTGGTAATGCTCCCCACGGGCGCCAATTTCGCTTATATCTATTTCGGCATTTTGATGGCGGGTGGCGTTCCGGTGCCGGTGAGCCAGCCAGCCGGCACCAGCAACCTGGCCAAGTATCTGGATAACCTCACGCATATCATTCAGGATTGCGAGGCCAAATTCTTCATAACCTATGAAAAAATTAAGGTCATTGCCGGAAGTCTCATGAACATATCCAACCTGGTGAGCGGATTTCTCTTCGACAATGAAATATTCGCGGATCCGGTTCCGGATGATCATGGCCGGGGACTGCCAAAGGTTAAACCCGATGATCTGGCTCTTATTCAATACACATCGGGCACTACCGGCAAGCCGAAAGGAGTCATGCTGTCGCACCGCAATCTTCTGCACAATATACACGGCATCGGCATAGCCAGCGCCATGACGCCCGATGACGTGGGCATCAGCTGGCTTCCCATGTACCATGACATGGGACTCATCGGCGGTTTTCTGAGCACCCTGTACTGGGACCTGACCCTGGTACTCATGGCCCCGGAGGCCTTCATCTTCCGTCCCCTCTGGTGGATGGAAAACATATCGAAATATCGGGTCACCCTTGGTGTGGCCCCTAACTTCGGATACCATTATTGCGTCACCCGGATCGATGACGCGGATCTTCATAAGCTGGATCTCAGCTCCTGGCGGCTGGCGCTCAACGGCGCCGAGCCGATCGATCAGGCAACCCTGGTCAAGTTCATTGAAAAGTTCAGGCCCTGCGGGCTCCGGGACGATATCTTCCTTCCGGTGTACGGAATGGCTGAAAACAGCCTCGCCGCGACCTTCCCGTCGCTGAAGAGGACCACGGTGGTGCGCCGGTTCAATCGCGTCAGGCTTGAAGAGGAGCATCTGGCCGTTGACTCGGATTGCGAAAATCCCAAGGAATATATCGATCTTGTTTCCGTGGGGTATCCCCTGGTGAGCCAGGAAATACGAATCGCCGACGAGCGCGGCAGGACTCTGAGTGAACGGCAGGTCGGCGAGATCATGGTCAAAAGCCCCAGCCTCACATCAGGCTATTACAAAAATCCGGCGGCAACGCGCGAGACCCTGAAAGACGGCTGGCTCCATACCGGCGATCTGGGATTCATACTTGACGGAATGCTCTTCATATCGGGCCGCAGGAAGGAGATGATAATCAAGCGCGGAAAGAACATCTACCCTTATGACGTTGAGCGGATAGCCTCGGCCGTGGAAGGGGTGCGGCTGGGGTGCTCTGCCGCCTTTGACGTGCATAACGAAGCTCGGGGAACCGAGGACCTGGTCCTGGTGTGCGAAACAACGGTCAAGAATAAGTATGATCTGGAACGGCTGAAGCGAAATATTCACGGCGAGATTCTGGCCAAACTGGGAATCGCGCCGGATGACATTATGCTGGTGCCCAAGGGTACAATACCGAAAACCACCAGCGGCAAGATCCAACGGATATTGTGCAAGAAGATATATCTCGAGGATGAAATCATTCCGAACAGGAGCAAGAACCTTCTGGTTCTTGCCCGGACGTTCATCATGAGCCATTTCCATCTCTTCAGAAGGCGTCTCAAACAATAATGTCGCCGTTGGTCATAACGCGGCTGCGGGCGCCAAATATTAATTGCAATAATTATCGTGTATCGCACAATATGACGGCGCCCGAACCATGCTGTGTGGAACGGGCGTGCGCTTATCTCAAAGAAGGAGAGTGTCATGGGGAGCATTACCGCCGATCAGATCAGAAAAGATTTTCTTGCCATAATCGCGAAATTATCGGGGAAAAAGCCGGAACAGCTCAGGGATGAAGACCGGTTCAGAGACGACCTGGGATTCGACAGCCTGAAGAGCATGGAGGCCATCTCCCGTATAACGGAACTCTACGACTTCGATCCGGACCTGGATGAGATAACCGAGCTCCAGACAATCGGTGCGGTGATCGCGTATCTTGAAAAGAAACTAGTATAGTCGGTGAGCTGCGGCCGCGGTCGATGCGGCGCGCAACGGATGTTTATTATTATTACGAGGATAGACAATGAGCCAGTTAGTCAGCGATGCAATGAAGCAGCAGGCGGCGCTTCTATCGATGCTGCGGAGGGAGAATATATATACCTACAGCCTTGAGGTGAGTTCGTCATGCAGCAACCATATTGTGGTGAGCGGTGCGGAGCGGATCAATTTTATTTCCAACAATTACCTCGGATTCTCAACCCATCCCAAGGTGCTCGAGGCGGTTAAACGGGGCGTAGAGCTGTACGGCCTGGGCATCGGGGGCTCGCCAATGGCCTGCGGAACCACCGACATCCATTACCGGCTCCAGGACAAAATAGCGCGGCTGTATGAACGGGAGGCGTGCGTGCTTCTGGCCAGCGGCTACCAGGCGCTGCTCGGGTCGATTCAGGCCGCCATCGGCAAGGGTGACGTTGCCCTCCTGGACAGCTTGGTTCATCGGAGCATCGTCGACGGCGTCACCCTCTCGGGGAGCGACCGGCGGATGTGGCTTCATAACGACACCCAGGACCTGGAGTCGCTTCTGGCGCGGGTCAGGACTAAATATGCGCGAATGCTCATTATCGTCGATTCGGTCTATAGCATGGACGGTGACTGGGCCGACCTCCCGGAGCTGTACCGCCTGAAAGAGGAGCACGGCGCATTGCTGCTCATCGACGAGGCTCACAGTCTGGGTGTGCTCGGAAAACGGGGATACGGCCTGCCGGACCATTTTGACATGCCGCATGCACCGGACGTCATAGCAGGGACCTTCTCGAAATTCGCCGGGGCCGTTGGCGGTTTCGTGGCCGGGCCGGCGGACTTCATAGATCATCTGCGCCACAACGCGTCGGCGTACATCTTCTCCGCGTCCCTGCCTCCCATGACGGTCGCCGGCGTGAACAAGTCGTTCGAGCTCCTGGATGAGGAGCCGCAGTGGCGGCAGAATCTCTGGGACAACATCAGCTATTTTCTGAAGGGCCTCAACGTTCTCGGCTTCGATACGGGACCGTCACGGACGGCCGTGGTGCCCCTCATCATCCGGGACGTTGAAAAGACCATGATCTTCAACAAGATGATCTTCGATGAGGGTGTTTTCGCATCACCCATCGTGCACCCGGCCGTGCCACCGGCGGAATCGCGCATACGGCTCGGCGTAATGGCGACCCACACGAGAGAGGACCTGGACCGGAGTCTGGGGGTCTTTGAAAAGGTCGGGAAGAAGCTGGAGATAATATAATAAATGGAGACAT
>MIBH01000022.1:22785-22895 GCA_001829455.1 Spirochaetes bacterium RBG_13_51_14 | reverse complement strand
CTATGCACAACGCATCCACCCGGCACACGGAGGTGCAGGCGCCGCAGTGAATGCACCGCTCCTCGTCCCGGATGATCTTGTCGGCAAGGGTTTCCACCGCCACGCCTTCT
>MIBH01000022.1:7764-22760 GCA_001829455.1 Spirochaetes bacterium RBG_13_51_14 | reverse complement strand
TGATTGATTCATCCGTGCCGCGGAGTTCCAGGATGAGCCTTCCTTCAAGCTTCGGCAGGATTTTCGCTACGAGCACGTTAAAGATGACGTCAAAGTCCCTGGCGAGCCGGGATATAATCGGCTTATACATGATATTTTTGTTGAATATCAGAAGCACGTTTTTTGATTTCACAGCAGTTCTCCGTATGGATCGGTTAGCTCAATATCGCCCTGGGCGACAAGCCGGTCACGGTAGATGATGACGACGCCGGCGGCCCCGCACCGGATGCCGTACGATGCGGCATCCTCCAGATCATCCACTCCCGCTACCCGGTTGCACACCTCCGTGGCGATGGCGTCCGCAAGCGCCGCGTCGTGAGCGATAACGGTGGCCGCGTCGGCCTTGCCGAAACTTAAGGACAATCCGATTCGCGCAGACGAGGTGCATATGCCGCAAGGGGTCGGGCCTGGATATATTCTCAAGGCCACGCCGTTGAAATAGTACCCACCCGGATAAATGGTGGCCACCGCCGGCCGTGTTATGTTCATCCAGATATCACCCCCGTTTTCTACGATCAGTTCCTCCGAAAGATCCGCAAGATCGCGGCCCACCGTATCGGAGATGGCGCCGGCGACCGCGGCCATGGGACCCACCCCGGCCTTTTCTGAGGCGTCGTACATCATAGCGATGATGGAGGGACACCCCGGGAGTCGCTTCACCGGGGTAAAGGATGCGAAAAATTCCGACTGACGTTCTATTTGGCCGCGTATGTCCTCGCGCAGGCTGCGCACCATGGTCTTGGCCCGCACAGACAGGTCTTTATCCGCCCGGATGTAGAGGTCGGATGTCTCCACTCTGACCCTGAAGCTTTTCCATCGATCCGTGTCCTCGAAATCGCGGTAAAATCGTTCAGCTCGTTTCATCTTCATTGCCGTGTGGGACCGTCGGGAGCGGCGTCTGCGGAACGCCTATGGTAAAACCACCCAAGATCCACTCCTTCAGAGTGTTCGCTATTGTTCTCGCCACAGGGTAGCTCGACAGGGGGGCCGTTTCTATCATCCTGCCCATAAATTCGATCCTCCCTGTTTTCAGCTCGGCGTAGCTCACTTGTCCCAGGGCTCTTCCTATGCCAGATGGGTAATCGTTTCCGTAATCAACCACCGGGCAGGAGAGGTCCGCGTCGGACTGGCCGGTGAAAAAGGCCAGGTCCCTGTTCAGAATCGGAATGGGGATGCCGATGCCGATCATGATGGAACAGCCGTACCCGGTGAAGGAAGCGCCTCGTACATACCGCGGATCCATTTTCTTCATGTCCCCCATCACCGCTATGGTGCCGCCGCCTTCGTATGGTATACCGCTCGGGCTCCGCCGGCACCCGGGCTCGTGCTGGGTGCCGTGCCATACCACCGAGCCGACAGCGCCGCAAAGGAAAATCCTGGTTCCGGCGCCGATGGTCCAGTAGTAGGGGTCGTTCAAAAGCGGACTGAGCTGTCCGGCGCTGGAGTAGCTCGCATTGGCCATGTCGGGCTTCAGAATACCCATGTAAGTGTATTTGGTCTTCTGAGAAAGGTTGACGGCGCAGTTATAGTTCTGGTAGGCGTTACGCGGATTGAACATGATGGCGTCTCGCAATTCGTCTATGGTTATCGTCGCCTCGTACTCTTTCAGGGGATAGCAGTCGGTGCCGTAGCCGGCGGCCTTGAGTTTTATTCTTTTCCGCGCGATCAGATCCTCAATCACATGGCCGCCGCCGTACCTGAACGTGCCGGGATGGACCATATTGAGCGGGTCGTTTTCCTGAACCTGGGTTGCTCCGATGTAGCAGTCCACCGCGGCGATCCCGCCGTAGGCTTCCACGCTATTGAGCCATATCTTTGACGCCTTTATCCGCGGTTTGGTGTGTCCGATGTTGATAAAAGCGCCGGAGGAGCACATGGCGCCGAAGGTGCCGGTGGTGACTACGTCAACCTTCTTGAAGGCGCCGTCCACGCCCTCCCGGGCGAGGATATCCGGCATCTCCTCAGCGGTTACGACGACCGCCTTTCCCTCTTTGATCTTTTTGTTTATTTCTTCATAGCTTTTTTTTATTTCAACGTGGCTCATTGTACGCTCCGGATTTATTATCAATATGGAGATATTTGAAGATAATGGGGATAATACTAATAGACTTGTTGTAAAACTCAATTATAATTTAATATTTTGTCCCGCCGCCGAAGGTGGCGGGACAAAATATTGAGTATTATAGCAGTTTTGCAACAAGTCTAATAATCAACATTGATGGTTAATACTATGATTTAATTGTCGCCATAGTTCCATCCCATGTGTCAACATTTCTATGTTCAGTCATATCTTTTGGGAACCATGTACTGGTAACATTTTTACTTTCCGTGTAGAAAATGAACCCATCCCGGCCCATTACGTGAAGGTCTCCAAAGAAGGACTGTTTATGACCGGTGAAGCCGAAAATGCCGACTGGAACCGGGATCCCCACATTGATGCCTACCATCCCGCCATGTGTCTCTTTTGCAAACGTGCGGGCGTAGTAACCGTTTTGAGTATAAATGATTGATCCGTTAGCGTACCTGCTTGCATTCATGATATTCAGGCCTTCTTCGAAGCTATTAACACGTTTGATGCAAAGGACGGGTCCAAAAACCTCTTCACGGCCTACAGACATATCTTCCGTTACATGGTCAAAGATGGTAGGGCCGATGAAATAGCCTTTTTCGCAGCCCGAAGCGACCTCGGGTTTTCGACCATCTACGATCAGTTTTGCACCCTCTTTAATGCCGGTCTCGATCCAGTTGAGTACGAATTCCTGGTGACCTTTATTGACCACGGGACCCATGCCGGTAGACTTATCGTAGGCCGGTCCTAATTTAATCTGTGATACATTTCTTTTCAGGGCCGCTATCAGCTGATCGGCAATTGCATTTTCAACCACAATGACGGGTAATGCCATGCAGCGTTCTCCAGCACATCCACAGAAGGCGTTTACAATACTTCTGACTGTACGTTCTACATTGCAGTCACGCAATACGAGGGCGTGGTTTTTTGCTGATGTCAGGGCCTGAACCCTTTTGCCGTTTTTCGCAGCAGTGGCATAAATATGTGCGCCTACACGGGTGGAGCCCACAAAGGATATTCCCTTGATATCAGGATGGTGAAGGAATATTTCCGCCTCGGGGGGGTTGGCGGTAATAACGTTAAGAACTCCATCCGGGAGCCCCGCTTCCTGCCACAATTCCAGGAGGCGCATTGATGATTGGGGCACAAAGTTTGCCGGCTTAAGAACCATGGTGTTGCCAGTGGCTATACAGATCGGAGCCATCCAGCCGTGGGGTATCATGGCCGGAAAGTTCCACGGGCTTATGCCGACGAAAACGCCGACGGGATGATTGTAACGCGTCGTGTCATACCCGGTAGAGACGTTCATCAGGGCCTCGCCCTTCATGATATGGGGAGCACCGCAGGCGTATTCCACCACTTCGTTGACCTTGAGCACATCGCCCATGGCCTCTTCCCATTTCTTGCCCTCTTCCATGGCGCACAGGTGGGTTAACTCATCGAGATGTTTATCTATCAGCGCCTTCATCCTGAAAAGTACCTGCACCCGTTTGCTTACAGGGGTATTGGACCATTCCGGGTAAGCTGCAACAGCAGCCCGAATAGTATGTTCAACCTCCTCTGATGTACATTCGGGTGCATAGGCTATGATTGCGCCTGTTGAAGGATTGTAGCAGGGTATATACTTGTCGCTTCTGGACTCTATCCACGTGCCGCCGGCATTATACTTAAGACGTATCGGTCTCTCTCCACTGATAGGATCAACCGGATATCTGTCATCATTTGAAAAATAACGGTTATGTGTTGATTTCAACATTAATACACTCCTTGAAAAAAAAAATTTTAAAAAATTTGTAAAAATTTTTTAAAAAATTTGTAAAAATTTTATCTGTTATAATATGATCAGTTCATTTGAGCACACGTAACTTCACATAAACAACCTATCTCCTCTTTTTAAGATGATTACATTTTTTCTTCATCAGAGAATTCTTTTTTTAAGTTTTTGCATATTTTTATCCACTTCAACTATATGCTGACTCATCTCTTCCCTTGCGCGGTCCGCGTCTCTTTTGAGAATGGCGTCATATATCCGCTCATGCGCAATTATGACAGATGCTAAAAAATCCTTGTCCAGTTGTATCATTGTTTTTTTATCAGAAATCAATGATTCTATAAAGTCTATTATCAGTATAAGCAAAGGGTTTTTTGTACTATTGGCTATAACGCAATGAAATTCCAGGTCATTGCTGAAGTTAACCTCTGAAGTTCTGTCGGTGTTGTATTCCTCCTTTGACAATTCGATAAGCCCCTTCAATACGCCGATTTCTTTTTCCGACATGGAGTTTGCCGCAATACCGGCCGCGTAGGGCTCTATAATCTTTCTCACTTCAGCCACATTATGAATCGAAAGATCTTTAAAATAGAGGAAGTTTGCAAGCACATCGAGAGCAATCTTACTGTCCATTTCGGCAATGTGTGCCCCGCCTGTTGTTCCTTTCTTTATTTCGATAAGGCCGATAAATTCAAGGGCTCGAAGGGCCTCACGTAAAGTCTGTTTACTCACATTAAACTGTTCCATGAGCTTACCCTCTGGCGGCAGTTTATCACCAGGAATAAGCTCTCCCGCAAATATCCTCTTGCGTATCTGGTAAATGATCTGCTCTGAAGCTTTGTTGTGACGGACGAAATTGAACACCTTAACTATTCTCTTTTCTTTTTTTTATTGATTAATTTATTATAAATATTATAATTGTCATAATTATTGTAATATTTATAATAATTCAATATTTGTCAAGAAAAAACGAATTTTATTCATCGAATTATTGTTTATTAGACTTGTTGCAAAACTCAATAATCAATGATTTTTACCCCCGCCGCCGAAGGCGGCGGGGGTAAAAATGAATAATTATAAGCAGTTATGCAACAAGTCTATTTATCATTTTCAAGTGATATGACATAGGTGTTTATTATTTGCCGCAATTGATGACAGGTTATCATGTATTATTGCTTTTTTAATTTTTATTAACTAATTCTTCTAAATGGCTTAATCATTTAGATAAAAGGTGAAATATGACTTTATCGGTTTTCCATAAGTAACATTAAAACAATAAGTTGATACTCTGTTTATATGAGGATGAATCATGGAAAAGGATAAGAAGAAAGCAGGGTTGATAGGAATTGTCGGAGAGGACGGTGTTCTTGAAAATCCTGAAATCGGAGAAATCTTCCCGCTGAGTTGCGATCAAATCCCTGCTATGCGGCCGCGCTTCAGGTTAAAACCAACAAACGTGGATGATGTGCAAAAGATTGTCCACTGGGCAAATCAGACCGGTACACCGCTGGTTCCGGTAAGCTCCGGCGAACCGCATTTCCGGGGAGATACCGTTCCATCTGTTCCAGAGTCGGTTATCGTCGATTTGAGCGGGATGAATAAGATTCTTAAAATCGACAGAAGAAACAGGTTGGCTCTCATCCAGCCAGGTGTAACGCACAACCAGCTATTGCCGGAGCTCAAGAAAGAGGGTCTGCGGATCAATATGCCTCTTATGCCCAGAAGCAATAAATCGGTTATTGCAAGTCTGCTTGAAAGGGAACCGGTAATGTCGCCACAATATCAATGGAATTTGCTCGAACCGCTGCGCAGCCTTGAGATCGTGTGGGGGAATGGAGATACGTTTTACAGCGGAAGCGGGATGTTCCGGGGGGAAAAGGAAAGCGATTGGAAAAAAGGGTTGGTACCGGTGCTGGGAGTTGGAGCCGGACCAAGCCAGGTAGATTTTTATAAATTTGTTTCAGCGGCGCAGGGAAGCATGGGAATCATTACGTGGGCGTCGGTGAAATGCGAGGTTCTTCCGGAGCTTCGGAAAATATTCTTCGTTTCCTCAGATAGGCTTGATGATTTAGTCGATTTTACATATAAACTTCTCAAGTATAGATTCGGTGATGAACTATTCATAATGAATAACAACTGCCTATCATATATCCTTTCGAAAAAAGCGGATGAAATTGAAACCTTAAAAGATGCGCTGCCGTCATGGACGGTGGTTGTATGCATAACAGGCGGAAACTATTTGCCAAAAGAAAAGGTTGAGGCACAGGAAAATGATATAAGGGACATTGCACAACAGTATGGATTACCCATGGTTCCCGAAATGAAGGGATGCATGGGCAACGAATTATTTGAAATACTGCTCAAACCCTCCGAAGATCCGTACTGGAAACTGAGATACAAGGGAAATTCAGAAGAAATATTCTTCCTTACAACGCTTGATAAAACACCGGGTTTTCTTGCAACGATGAAATCAGCTGCCAACGAACATCGATATCCGTCATCGGATATTGGAGTGTATATACAGCCGGCGCATCAAGGAGTGAGCTGTCATTGTGAATTCGTACTGCCGGTCAACCGGAAGAACCAGGATGAAGTTCAAAGGGTCAGGGAGTTGTTCGGTAAAGCCAGCAACAGACTATTCAGGGAGGGGGCGTTTTTCTCGCGGCCCTATGGAATATGGGCGGATATGGTTTACAACGCAGATGCCCGGACCATGATAGCAATGCAAAAGGTTAAGCAAATATTTGATCCCCATAATGTGATGAATCCTGGTAAGCTCTGCTTCTAAATATTTAACGCACAAAGGGAAAAACCAAATGGCACTGGAAAATTTTTTGGCGGAAACAGACCGATGCAGTCAGTGTTCTTACTGCAAATGGATACCGTTTGATCATATAAAGAGCTGGAGGTTTGCTAAAAACTGTCCCAGCGTTACGTACAATAATTTTAACAGTTACTCTGCTCGCGGCCGATATGCGGTTACGCGCTCTCTTCTTAAAGGACAGAGCGGGTATACTGATACGGTTGAGCATATTGTTTTTTCCTGTATGGCATGCGGGTCGTGCGATGTCAGCTGTAAGGTTTGCCGATACAACCTGGAGCCGCTGGATATGGTGCGGGAACTAAAGTTCAAAATGGTCGAGGACGGACATGGTATTGAAGCGCACAAGAAAATGATATCGGTACTTGTTAAAGAACATAACACCATGATGCAGCCCAAAAGCAAACGCGGCGAATGGGCGGATAACCTTGACGTACCGCGCGTATCATCAGAAAAATTCGAGGTTCTTTTCCATGCCGGCTGCCGGTTCAGCTACGATAAAGTTCTGCAAAATTCAGCCAGGTCCGCAGTGACGATGTTGAAGAACGCCGGTGTCAATATCGGCATCATGGGAGAGCGGGAGATGTGCTGCGGCGGTCGGGCGTACTCTATGGGATACAGAGACGAGTTAGACCGTCTGGCAAAGTCAAATATAAATGCATGTTCAAAAGCCGGCATTAGGACGATTGTTGCTTCATGCGCCGATTGTTACCACGCATTTAAGCGGCTCTACCCGCAATTCGGTTCTCAGGTCGAAGTGCTTCATACTACAGAGTTCATCCATCGTTTAATTAAAGAAGAAAAACTCAAATTCCGTACGGGAATGCCGATAACCGTTACCTATCACGATCCCTGTCACCTCGGGCGTCAGGGTGAACCGTATGTTCCGTGGCAGGGCGTTGAAAAGAAGATCAAGAAACAAATCATAGTCTATGAACCAAGAAGGCCTCGATACAACGGCGCATGGGGAGTGTATGATCAGCCGAGGGAGATATTAAAAGCCATACCAGGCGTACAGCTGGTGGAGATGCAGCGGATACGGGAATACAGCTGGTGCTGCGGAGCTGGAGGAGGAGTTCGTGAAGCGTATCCCGAATACTCTAACTGGACAGCAGTTGAAAGAATTGAAGAGGCAAAGTCTACCGGTGCAGAGGCGATAATCAGCGCCTGTCCCTGGTGTGAGAGAAATTTTATGGATGCCGTCAGCGGCATGGGGGATTCGATGAAGGTCTATGACATCATCGATCTGGCTCGGAAAGCTGTATGACGGTAAAGGAGAATTCAGCAAATGACATTTAATAAAGACATTTACAGGGCTTTAGAGGATATAGTTGGTTCAGCTAATATATCCGATGATCCGGCTGTACTTGATTCTTATATATATTCACTTGCCCATACGGCGATTCATATTGGTCCTTTTTATAATACATTCACCCCGCAGGGAGCGGCGGTTTTAATGCCGGGAAACACGGAAGAGGTACAGGCAATTGTGAAATTGTGCAATAAGTACAAAATTAAATATAAAGCCTCAAGCACCTTCTGGTCAGCCCAGGGTTACCCGTCAGAGGATAATACCATTCAGCTTGACATGAGACGAATGGACAGGATTCTTGAGATTGATGAAAAGAACATGTTTGCAGTTATTGAACCTGGGGTCATTGCCGCTACACTTCAGGCTGAGGCGATGCAGGTCGGGTTGAATACCCATATCCCGGGTTCCGGATGCAGCTGTTCAGTGCTGGCAAGCGCCACTTCGTACCTTGGATCCGGTCCGGGCAATCTGTACGGTGGTTGGTATTACGAAAACCTGCTTGGCGTGGAATGGGTCATACCCACGGGAGAGATATTCAAAACCGGATCCCTGGGTTCAGGCTGCGGTTGGTTTTGCGGTGAAGGCCCCGGTCCCAGCATGAAAGGAGTTTTCAGGGGATTTCTTGGCGCGAAGGGATCGATGGGCGTGTTTACCAAATGCGCAATAAAACTTTTCGCATGGCCCGGGCCGAAGTCGCTCCCCGTCAAAGGAATAGTTCCAGCTTATAGGACGACGCTTCCGGATAACTTTAAGGCTTATACAGTAGCTTTTCCATCATGGAAGGCATGGGCCGATGCCGCGTATTCAATATGGGATGCCGGAATCGGATACCTTGCCCACCGGCAGTTCAACATGTTCGGAAGAGACCTGAAATATGCCATGGTTAAGATACTCACAGACCCGACAAAAACGCTGGGAGATCTTGAGGAGATTCTTGAAGATCCAGAGGTGCAGAAAGTTACGGAGGAATCCAAACGGGATTTTCAGATAATTCTGGTAGGCATGACCAAACGCGATATTGAATGGCAGGAAAAGGCCTTTGATGAAATACTGAACAAAACAGGCGGCTGGAAGGTAGAGGCCATGAATGATCCGGATGTACACGACTGGGCACTTCTCTATTTGCTCAGACTGGGACATAAAAATCTGAACCTTGTTTTCGGTGGTGGATATGACGGCGCTTTCGGCTTTCTTCTTCCTGCTGACTATGGTGCATCTCACGCTGAAGAGGCGGGTGAGTTTAAAAAAGAGTGGGAAAAGCGGGGCGCCATGGTAGAAGCCGGCGGAGACTGCATGATGGGACCTATCGGCGGTCAGGGAGGCGGAGGCACATGCCTCTGGGAAAACTTCACCTGCTTTGATTCCCATGACAAGGAATCAACCGAAGGGACTCTTGAGTTTTTTGACGCATGCACAAAGCTCAGTAAGGAAAAAGGCTGGGTGGGCGCAGGCATGGAGAAATGGAACTCAGCGGCGAGAGGATCAGACGGCAGGACAACGCCAAAAGAAGAACGCGACAGAATTCATCGGTCAGCACCACAGCCGTCGGTTTACCGTTATCAGCGCAAGATCAAAGAGGTTTTCAATCCGAATGATTGTGGCGACGAGTACTTTGAGACATTGGATGATTGATAATCCGATACGCATTAGACTTGTTGCAAAACTCAATAATAAATGATTTTCACCCCCGCCGCCTTCGGCGGCGGGGGTGAAAATGAATAATTATGAGTAGTTATACAACAAGTCTAATGTAAAAATTGCACATGAGGAAGTCAATCGGTAGGGTATAAAGAGGCTTTCGTGTCCGGGACCATGAGAGAGATTATTCACCTTTCATCCGAAACATTGTTAATAGACTGGAATCTTATTTTAAAAAAAATAGGAGTATCCGGAAATAAAGATCATATCAAAATAATAAATGACATTTTTAGGACAGCAAAAGAAAAATTTCTGGAATCCTGTAATCCGACAGGAATCATTTCTGATATAACCATTGAGGAATTTGATGCAGTATACAGAGGTGAGGGAAAAAATGAAAGCCTGACCCCGCTCACTGCGATTTTCAGAAGGGCGGATAACCTTGCTTTATATATTGTCACGCTTGGTAACGTTCTTAGTCAAATGATTACTGATCTCATTAAATCAAATAGTATAACAATGGCACATATGATGGATATTATTGCGTCTGAAGTAACAGAGATTGTTGCCGACTCTATTCAGAATTATTATATAAAGAAACTCTCAGAAAAAGATCTGATAAATGAACGTACAAGAGTATTAAGATACAGTCCTGGTTATTGCGGTTGGCATATAAGCGCCCAAAAAAAAATATTTAAGCACGTAAGGCCGGAAGAAATCGGAATCTCTCTTAATGATGGTTTTATTATGGATCCATTGAAATCTTCTTCCGGAGTAATGATTTCAGGACCGGGAGAGATTCATAATTTTAAAAACAATTTCATTTTTTGTCAAAAATGCGAGACTCATAATTGCAGAGAAAGAATAAAAGCAGGAACCTTGAACTAAGAGGCAGGAAAATATGTTTGAGAAATTAATGGATGCGATTGTTAACATCAGAGAAAAAGAGGCACTTGAAATCACCCAGACTTTGATAGATGGCAATGAAAATGTTATTAAAATTTTGGATAATTGTACAGCTGCCATTGCAAGAGTTGGTAAACGCTTTGAGGCGGGCGAATATTTTCTTCCCGAATTATTGATGTCCGGTGAGATATTGAAGAAGATATCCGAGATGGTCAAACCGAAGCTGGAAAGAGAAGTTGTTTCAAAAAAACTTGGTAAAGTACTCATAGGCACAGTAAAAGGGGACATTCATGACATCGGAAAAAATATCGTCTCCTTTCTGCTGGACATTCATGGCTTTGAGGTACATGACATCGGTATTGACATTTCTCCCGGAAAATTTGTGGAAGAGATCAAGGATTTTCAGCCTCAGGTCGTAGGCTTGAGCGGGCTCCTCACACTCGCCTATGACTCCATGAAGAATACGATTCAAGCTATTGAGGAATCCGGTTTACGTAACAGTGTAAAGATCATGATTGGCGGAGGTCAGATGAGCGAAAAGATAAGCAACTATGCCGGGGCCGATGCCTATGGTAAGGATGCCATGCAAGGCGTTACCCTTGTAAAAAAGTGGATTGGAGTGGATTAAGATGAAAGAGAGGTGGATAGACATATCTTCAAATGCCGAGGATAAACAAGAACATCAGTTTCAGATATGGCTTTCAGGACAAAATATTCCATTTGAAAATCCGGAGGCAGAAGAGGTTTATAAGAAAAGGGTAAATCTCATTAAAGATGCAATTCAACTGAAGAAAACGCCCACGCGTATTCCGATATGCCCTTCGGCCGGACATTTCCCAATTGAATATGCCAACATCAGTTGGTACGATGCCATGTATGATTATGAAAAGCTTGCACATGCATGGGAAAAATATCATGTCGATTTTGATCCAGATGCCGCTAGTAGTCCTATGAGCATTGTTCCTGGAAAGGCGCTTGATATTCTTGATTTCAAGCTGTATCAGTGGGCCGGTAAAGGTCTGAGGAAGGATCAGGAATATCAGTTTGTAGAGAGAGAGTATATGAAAGCGGATGAATACCATGACCTGATCGATGATCCGACCGGTTATTTCATGAATGTCTACTTCCCACGGATATTTGGTGCATTAAAGCCTCTGGAAAAGGTGCCGCTGTTACCGCCGGTACATGAGATTATTATTGTGCCAATGGCAGTCATGCGTTTTGGCATGGAGGATGTGAAATCTTCTTTTCTGAAGCTTAGTGAAGCCGGGGATGAGGTCAACAAGTGGATGTCCAATATTATCCGCGCCAACAATTTACTCATGGGTAAAGGCTACCCGTTCTTTTCGGCAGGATTTTCAAAGGCTCCTTTTGATGTTATCGGCGATAGCCTCAGGGGAACTCAAGGCGTGTTAATTGATATGTTTCGTAATCCTGATGAGCTTCTTGAGGCATGCGAGAGATTAACCCCTTTTATGATAAAATACGGAGTGGCGTCGTGCAGAGCGGCCGGGCATATCATGCCCTTTATCCCTCTTCACAAGGGAGCCGATGGTTTTATGTCTAATGAGCAGTTCAGCACCTTTTATTGGCCAACCTTGAGAAAGGTCATTATTGGTCTGATCGATGAAGGATTAGTTCCACAGTTATTTGCAGAGGGAGGCTATAACCAGCGTTTTGATATTATTAGCGATCTTCCCAAGGGTAAAACTGTCTGGTGGTTTGATTCATCGGACATGACTCTGGCAAAAGAGACTGTCGGCAGGATATCATGTATTGCAGGAAACGTTCCTCTGGATATTCTCTGTACCGGTAATCCGGATGACGTAAGAGGTTATTGTAAGAACCTGATAGAAACGGCAGGGAAAGATGGCGGTTTTATCCTTTCAACCGGTGCGGGTGTGCAGGGAGCCAAGCCGGAAAATATCAGGGCCATGATCGATTTTTCAAGGGAATATGGCTGTTATAATTGATGGATTAAATTTATGGAAACAAAAATATCAAGAGCAAAAAAAGAGTTAATCATCAGTGATAGCGGACCAACCATCATGATTGGTGAACGCATCAACCCGACCGGCAAGAAGAAACTGGCAGAGTCATTAAAAGCGGGAGAATTTGATGTGCTCCGCCAGGAGGCTATAGCTCAGGTTGAAGCCGGAGCGGATATTCTGGATGTGAATGTGGCGGCTCCTGATCTGGATGAGATTTACGTTCTTCCTAAGGCTATGGAGGCGATAATGGCTGTCGTAGATGTACCCCTTTGCATCGACATCAGCAATCCTGCGGCCCTGGCAGAGGCGCTGAAGGTTTACGAGGGAAAACCTATCGTGAATTCAGTCTCAGGTGAAGAAAAATCACTCAATGAGGTGCTGCCTCTGGTCAAGGAGTATGGGACTGCTGTTATCGGACTCACGCTCGATGATGATGGAATCCCTCATGAACCTGGAAAACGGCTGGAGATCGCATATAAAATCATCGAACGTGCAGGGTCGCTGGGGATTCCCGTTGAAGATATCGTTATCGACTGCCTGACACTATCAATAGGACCGGATGACCAGGCTGGTTTTATCACGCTCCAGGCAATCCAAAAAGTCAGGGCTGAATTAAGGGTGAACCAGACATTAGGTGCGAGTAACATATCCTTCGGCTTGCCTGACAGGCCGCTGGTCAATAAAATATTTTTATCTCTGGCTATCCAGGCAGGCGTAACTTGTCCTACGGTGGATGCCGAGAAGGTGAGGCCAGCGATCTTAGCCACTGATCTTATACTTGGCCGTGACCGTTTTTCCCAGCGATTCATCAAGGATTACAGGCAGCGCCAAATGAAATAATCTCCTTTTTTTGAAAGAGATACTCATAAATCTCATTCCGGCAGCTCTTGCGCAGAGTCCTCCGGTCATTCGTTCGGTACCGTGACTTTTTTTCTTGCCACATGATCGCCCTTGTAGTATATATACATAGGTGTTGGATGACACCGTCGCACCGCGGACCTGCATGATGTTATTATATACCGGAGCATGACATGAAAAAATATTTTTCTCTCTCATTAATGTTTTCCCTGGCTCTCGCAACAGGAGGATTGCCCCAGGAACGGGCCGACGTGGTGGAGTCGATAACCCCATCGTCCGCGATGCTGTTTCTGAAGACGTCACGGATCAAGGACCTCATGGTGTCCGTGAAGTTCGTCGTGGACAACCTCCTTTCCCCGGATGTCGCGGACAAGTTCAATAAAAAAAAGGATGAATTCAAGAATAAGACCGGGGTTGATCCGATGAATATCGAGTCCCTGAAAAAGGCCGGCGTTGATGTTGAACGATCCGCAAGCTTTGCCCTGTATCCAAAAGGGAAACGAAACGAGGAACGGATGATCGTGTTCATACCCGTTCTGGACGAAAAGACCTTCCCACTCAAGTTTGCGGAACTATTGAACAAAATGGCCGGAGACCGAAAGGTCGACCTCTACCCGGCCATAACCGAGTATCGGGAGTACCGGATATTCCAGATCAATAAGGACATCTTCACGACAGCCATGGACGGCGTGTTTATCGTGGGATCAACCGGCGACATCATCCGGAGCGTCATCGATACAAAAGCGGACAATGCCGGATTCCTGGCGCTGGACCAGCGGTACGGTGAATATCTCGCCAGGACCAAAAAGAACTATGATCTGAGGGCTTATGCCACCAGGGATTTTTTAAAAGAGATACTGCAGTATCGCCGAAAACCAGCGGGTGACAAAAAAGATGGCGCGAGCAAAAGTATCCTGTCGTCGGCACTCAAAACAGCTCCGGCGACGGAGGCCAGGTATGTGCGTGAAACCGCGGGCGGCAGTCCATCGGCGGATTCGGAGCGCGATAAATTCGCCGCCGGCCCTTCTTTTTTCAATTCGGTTGACTACACGTCCCTGGGCGCCAGGGTGACGCCAGCGTCAATTGATATCGACCTGGCCGCGCAGTTAAACACCGGGAGCGGCGCCGCGGTAACCTTCATCGATGTGATAAAGACCGGCATGACGGGCAGGGCGCTTTCCGTGAGGAATGCCACAACCTATTCCTTCGTCTCTTTCGACTACAACAAAATAGAAGAACTGTGTAAAGATCAAGCGCCCGGATGCCGGCATTATACTGAACTCAAGGAGGCGATACGGAGCGATCTGGGTATAGATTTTCAGACTGAAATCCTCCCATGGTACAGCGGCGTGCTGAACATCATAGCCGGACAGCCGAAGGGCTCCGGCGGCGGTTATACCTTCTTCCTGCCCATGAATGATCCCTCACAGGGCAGGAAGGTCTGGGAGAAGGCTGCTTCGTATCTATCGGACAAGTATAAAGGGACCGAGCGCTTTGGAACCGCGAAGATCGGCGGAATACCTTCCTTCTGGTACATCGATTCACGGAACAACAAGACCTTCCTGGTATGCGACAACCGGGGGCTGTATATG
>MIBH01000022.1:5601-7742 GCA_001829455.1 Spirochaetes bacterium RBG_13_51_14 | reverse complement strand
GCTTGGCACTGGCAAGCAGGGATCTCAGCCAGGCGCCGGCCGGTGACGATCTGATGAAAAGGCTTGGGGACAATGTATTTTTTCTAACCTATTTGAAAAAAGAGAGTTTTTTCGGCACGCTGCTGATGCTGTACGCGTACCGGGACAGGGCAATCAGGGGCGTTGTCGAACGGATGAGCGATCTCTCCATCATCTGCGAAAAGTCGGATCGTTTCGTCTCACTCGCGTTAACCATTAATCTCCTGAAGCGCACATGAAGGGCGGGGTTTCTCATGAAGTATCTGTTCGGCCCCGTTAATTCACGCCGCTTCGGCGTCTCCCTGGGAGTGGACCTGGTCCCCTATAAGACATGCACCCTCAACTGCGTCTACTGTGAATGCGGCGAAACGACGAAGATCACCTCCGCAATAGCCGAATATGTTCCCACCGGCGAGGTGATTGCCGAACTGGACGCATATCTCTCCGAATTCCCGAAGCTGGATGTTGTCACTTTTTCCGGCGCGGGCGAGCCCACGCTCCATGCCGGCATCGGCAGGATCATCACCCATATCAGGCAGCGTTATCCGCGCTATCGGATTGTCGTACTCACCAACGGGACCCTCCTCTGGAACCGCGCGGTGAGGCAATCGTTACTGCCGGCGGATATCGTCGTTCCGTCCCTGGACGCCGTGAGCCCCGCTATATTCAATACAATCGGCCGGCCGGCCGGTGATATAACTCCGGAGAGGGTTATCGAAGGGCTTGCAGCGTTCAGACGTGAATTCAGGGGGAAACTCCTGCTTGAGATTTTCATCATACCCGGCGTCAATGATACAAACGATGAGCTTGCAAAACTCAAGGAGGCGTGCCTCAAGATCAAGCCCGACCGCATACAGATCAACAGCCTCGATCGGCCCGGCACAGAAGAGTGGGTGCGGCCGGCCGGCCGGGAGGAACTGGCCGCCATACGGGATTATTTCAAACCGCTGGATGTGGAGATCATCGGCAGACCCGCGGCCAGGATATACGCGGATAAGCACACCAGCGACCTGATGAAATCCGTGATATCGATACTGCGGCGACGGCCGTCGACGGTTGATGATCTTCTCGTGGCCCTGGGTTCAGACCCTGACGAGCTGCGTGCAACACTCACATCGATGGTGAACGCGGGCATGATAACCATGGAAAGACTGGAACGGGGCAATTTCTATCGGATCGTTTAGGCCAGCGGAATAAGGATTGTGGCGTAGGTCTTGGTCGCACTGTCCGTGGTCACGATAAAATTTTTATGGGATATGTTGATGTTCTTTAATAAAATTACGACCATTGACAGGCCCAGACCCATTCCTTCTGCTTCCGGGTCCGGATTTTCCAGGTAGAATTCAGCGATATTGTCGTACTTTGACGATACTTCAATGCGCTCTCTGATCTTGTTGAGCTCTTTTTCCGAAAGGGGCACGTTGTTGATCACTTCTATTATCAGGTTGTTGCCGTGAATTTTTAAATAGGTCCGCGTTGAGAGTTTGTTTCGCTTCGCTTTGATTCCGTATTCAAGCAGGGCATCCTCGTTCAGGATCATCCGTATCTGCTTGACCACTTCGACAGGATCGTCGGAATACTTTATCTTGCCCTCGTTGATGAGTATCATTTTTGCGTTGGCTTTTGTTGCGTTGGCGATCAGCTCCTTGATGCAGGATATGATGGGGGTGAAGAGTTCTTCCTCCCTGAACCGTTCAAGGATCTTCGCCAGGGCGAATTTTATCTTCTCCTCGGTATCTTCAAGGCCTGAATACGTGATAAAGACGAGATCGCTCCGGTTCTTTATCGCGGTCATTATTTCTGTCTGGTAGGTTTTGTTGACGTCTTTTCTCAGCATAGCTGCGTCCGTCTGTTCATATATACAATCGGCCGCTCTGGGCGGCCGATTGTATATAAAAAATAAATAATTGATTTTTTTCAAGCATAAATTATCCTTATCCGGACAAATCGGCCTTATTGAGACTGAACTATGATCGATACCATATTCCCTTCTTTACCATCCAAGGCAACATTGACGATTTCCGGCATAACCAGGGACGCCACGTATTTAAACGATAGGGGCGTTAGCGTCATGGTCTATGACACATGCATCGTATGCAGCAGGTGCGTACAGCTCTGTCCGG
>MIBH01000022.1:1982-5590 GCA_001829455.1 Spirochaetes bacterium RBG_13_51_14 | reverse complement strand
AATCCGCTCGTCAGATTGGATGCGTTCCGGGAATGCCCTCGTCGGGAGGGGGAGGACACCGAGGCCAAGGAGAGGGTCGAAGCAACGGCATGAAAGATGTTTTTGACATGAGCGGCGTCGAGCGTGCGGCCGCGCTGCTGGTGGCCCTGGGTCCACGGGTCGCTTCCGAGATCATGAAGCACCTTGACGAGGAGAGCATCGAAAAACTCACGCAGGAAATCGCCAAGATAGACAGACTTTCTCCCCATGAGCGTGAGGAACTGATCGGCGAGTTCATGATCGATCTCCGGAAGGAAAAGCAGCGGTTGCGGGGCGGAGAGGGCACGGCCCGAGAAATCCTCGTGCGAACGTTCGGAACCGACAAGGCTGATCTGATATTGAGCAAGTTTTCCAACGTTGACGTCGACAAGGAATTCGCCTCATTGAATGAAATCGAGGACGAAGTGCTCATATCATTCCTGAAAGACGAACATCCGCAGACCATGGCGGTGGCGCTCTCCTTCCTTGCGCCCGAGAAATCCGCCGCGGTGATGAAATCGCTGAAACCCGAGACGACCAAGGAAGTCGCAATCCGCCTGGCGCGGATGGATCGTGTGATGCCGGACGCCGTGGCGGGTATCGTCAGAACCATAAAGAAAAAATACCAGGAGTACCGGAAAAAGAACCAGGGGCTTTCCGCCGGCGGCCTGGACACCCTGATCGATATCCTCAGACACCTGCCGGGCGAAGATGAGCGCAACATCGTCAAGGATCTCGATATCGCCTTGCCCGCCATTTCCCTGCAGATCCGCGACCGCATGTACGCCTTTGAAAACGTGGTGAACCTTACGAATAACGAGATACGCATCCTCATCGATGAGATCCGCGACGATCACCTGCTCGCCAAAGCGCTCAAGGGCGCCGGCGATGACGTGCGGTTTAAATTTTTACGGAACATGAGCCAGAACCGCGCCACGGATATCTTAATGGACATGGATGCCATGGGGGCCGTCAGGCTTTTCGAGATAGAGGACTGCCGGAGAAGGATCGTGTCGATAATGAGGAGCCTGAACGACAACGGCGTGATAGACCTTCGGGGAGGCGAGACGTTTGTGAAATAGCGATCCCGTCGGTTTCATTTAGCGCCATGATCGGCAGGCGATTATCACGCGGATCAATTCTCTCCTGATCAAACCATCCGCCATCAGGATCACTATCTGCTGTATATCACTATCGTGCCGTCATGCTCTATTCTCTTGTAGAGTCTTTTGACGGCGCTTTCCGAGTAGTCTTTTTTTTCGCCCGTGTACAGACGCATGACGGCGTTCACGTAGTCGATGGTCGATTGAATCGGTGGGAGCGACATTCTTTTTTTCACCCTCCCGATGCCGGCGTGGTACGCCGCCAAGGACAGCGGCACGTCGTTTTTAAAATAGCCGAGCAGGGACTTGAAGTGCCTGATTCCAGTCTCGATGTTTTTCGTCGGGTCAAAGGGATTGTCAAGGAAGTAGTAATCCGCCGTTTCCTGCATGATCTGCATGAGCCCCATGGCGCCCGCGGATGAAACCGCATCGGGATTAAAATCCGATTCCACCTTGATAATGCACTTCACGAGCCGGGGGTCAACGCTGTGGTGGGAGGACAGTTTCTCGATACACTCGTCGAATTTGCTGGCGAGGTTACTGTTGCCCTTATACCTGGAATTTGTTGCGGTTCCGTTTTTATTGTAGTATTCTACAGTTCCGTCTCTCTGAATCCGCTTGTAGACCTTCCCGTGGGCGGGAAACGGATACATCAGCGGCAACAGCATGCAAACAAGAACACCGGCTATTGAGAATCGTTTTTTCATATGCGGCACTGACTACTGGTATGAGTAACCGATAGGGGACAGGTTACGTGAAGTAAAGTTAAATACGCGTTTTACGACAATTATCTTGACACGGACGGATAACTCTTTATCGATAACGATGAGCATATCGCCGAAGTATACACGCTTCCGGGGCATTCGATATACCGGAAAGCCTTCTGCGAAGACTGAATCCGCCGGGTGGCAGGTATTAAAAAGGATATGGCGCATGGATTCAATCAAGGTCATGATCATTGACGACTCCGCGGTAACACGAAAGCTTCTCACTGATATTCTGTCAAAATCGCCGAGAATCGAAGTCGTAGGAACAGCTCTGGATCCGTATATCGCAGCAGATAAGATCAATAAACTGCGGCCGGACGTACTGACCCTCGACGTCGAGATGCCGCGCATGGATGGGCTCACGTTCCTGAAAAAGCTCATGGCCCAGGCGCCCCTGCCGGTCATCATGGTAAGCTCTTTCACAGACAGGGGCGCGAAAGCGACCCTCAGAGCGCTGGAATACGGCGCCGTCGATTTCTTGCTGAAGCCGTCATACCAGGATAGCGCCAGCATGGATGAATTCGCCGATGCGCTGGTCGAGAAAATCATCATGGCCAGCAGATTCAGGGTGAAGCGCGGAATTGCCTCGCAGATCGTGTTCGATGAAAAGCCGGCCGGGATACCGATAGACAGGAAATTCACCGCCGATATCATCATCCCCAAGAAGGATCCGCTGGAGATAAAGGTCAGCAGCGAAAAGGTTATCGCCATCGGCGCTTCCACCGGCGGCACGGAAGTAATCGATCAAATACTGGCGAATCTTCCGGACACCCTTCCCGGCATCGTTATAACCCAGCATATGCCGGAGAAGTTCACCACGGCATTCGCCAGCCGGGTAAATGAAAAGAGCGCCATCACGGTGCGTGAGGCGAAAGACGGGGACCGCCTGTACCGGGGTATGGCGTTCATCGCGCCTGGCGGGAAGCATATGCTTCTCCGCGCCGACTCGAGCGGCTACCGGATCGAGATCAACGACGGACCGCCGGTCAACCGGCACAAGCCATCCGTGGACGTGCTCTTCCGATCGGTGAGCCTCGCGGCCGGCACGGCGGCGCTCGGCATCATATGCACCGGCATGGGTGATGACGGGGCCGTGGGCCTTCTTGAAATGAAGCAGGCTGGCGGGGTGACGATGGCGCAGGATGAGGAATCCAGCGTTATTTACGGAATGCCCAACGAAGCGAAAAAACGCGGGGCCGTGGACATGGAAAGGAATGTTCAGGGCATTATCGAATACATTAAAACCTTCAATGGCTGATCCTATTTCATTATTCATGATCGGCATGTAATGGCCCAACAGAACCTCCCGGGCATAACGCGCATTCCATCGTGCCGGCTCATCTGCATGCCAGCAGCTGATGCGGGACGCTTCCGGGACAATCACAATAGGAATACTATATATTTCTCATTGACAGCCGAATCCGGCCCTTCTAAAACTACTGTCCATATCCTTTATCTGTCTGCATAGCAGGAGGAATCAATGTCATCTTGTATAAGAATAACTATGCTCTCATGCTGTTGTGTAGTAGTTGTCGGGTTGACGACAGAGCTGTTTCCCCGGGACGACCGGGGAGGCGACGCCGCGGTGTCCGCCGGCGAGAAAATGGATGGTGACGGCCTTGCCGCAAAAATAACGAAGAGCGCGAAGCTTAAACTGACGGTTCAGAAGGTAGTTGAATATCTTATCAAAAACAATTTCGATGTAAAGAAGGCGTTTCTG
>MIBH01000022.1:0-1969 GCA_001829455.1 Spirochaetes bacterium RBG_13_51_14 | reverse complement strand
CTTCATCCGGTCTGCTGGCGTTTGACAGCAGGTACGATCCGGTCCTGTCCGGCGCCGTCGATTACGCCCACAGCTATAATCCCGATCCATCCGCTTCAATTTTCCAGGGAAAATCCTCTGACGGAGGCAGGTATACAGCCGGCATTCTGAAAAATTTCAATAGCGGCACATCCCTTTCCGTAAGCGTTACCGGCTCCGTGCAGGATAAATCGCGAGCGGTGTCGCCCGGGACGGCCGTGATTGATCCTGGAACCTATCTGATGTTTAAAAATATCGGCGGTATTCAGTATCAGACCGGCATCACACTCCAGCTGACCCAGGAGCTTTTAAAGAACTCCTTCGGCATCTCCGAGCGCCTGACGAATAAGAAGCTGGACAACGCCGCGAGAATGACGAAGGAGGCCGTAAAACTTAAGCTCGCCGGCCTCCTGGTGGACGCCGTCATCGGGTACTGGAACGTCGCCATTGCCGAGGAAAACCTTAAAACAAGCCAGGAGAATCTCAGGAGCACCGCCGGGATACGGGACCTCATTGCCCGGAAGACGAAGCTGGGCCTTTCGGAGAGCGACGAGATCCTGGATTGGGAAGGGAAGGTGCTCCAGGGAAGGAACAACCGGGAGAGGGCGGACAAGCTGCTTTTCGACGCGAAGCTGGCGGTGCTCAGGAGCCTGAACCTTGATTCGTCCACCGAAATTGAAATCGGAACAACGTTCCAGACGGAACCGCCGGCGGTGACGTATGAACAAGCGCTCCGGGACGCCTTCATCAAAAGGGTTGACTGGAACATCCAGAAAGCGATGATCGCCAATGCGGAGCTGGAGTACAGAATAGCCTTTAATGAGCGGTTCCCGTCCCTGAAACTGAAACTGGGTGCCGGCAGCAGCGATTTCAGCAAGAAGTCCTATGCTGACGCAATGAACAGCATTAATCCCGGATTTTCCGCCGGTCTTGAAATGACCTACCCGCTGGGCAATACCGCGGCCGATGTGAGACTGCGGGACGCCCGACTCGGCTGCGTTAGGGAAAATATCAATCTTGAAAGTCTTGAGAAACAGATCAGGGACGAGCTCGTGTCCATTGTCAAGCAGTGCGAGCTGGATTACGCGGTCTACCGGCGGACGAAACAGGCACGGGGGTACGCTCAGGACTATTACCGGCAGGTGCAGGCGAAATTCCAGCTGGGCAGGTACAGCGCGCTCCAGATAAAGCTCGCCCTTGACGGCTACATCGTTGCCCGGTACGCGGAGCTGCAGAGCCTGGTGAACTACAACATATCGCTTATTCGCAGGGACTTTTCGCGCAACGTCATATTTGAAAATCTGGGGATCGACGTCAACGGCATTCTCAGGCGCGTTGAAAACTAAATGCCGCTACGGACAGGGCACGCTGCTCGTGGCATTGTGGGCCAGGGCAACGATTTGATCGCCGGGATGAATAGTAATGATGCTCGGGGGAGTTGCGCCATTGCTAAGTGGTATGTCATTCAGGAAAGCAACCGTTGCTTTTTTTAAATATATGCCCGAACCATCGAGGGGGTCGCCTGTCGGCGGGGTATAGGGCGGCAATGTTTCGATTGTGCTTTTACACAGGGATACGGTTATATCCCCTATCGGGGCTGTGCCGGTATACCCGACTCCCTTGTAAACCATGGATATTCTCCATCCGGTGCCCTTGATCCGGTAAATCTTCATGCTCAATTTTGAATTGGCGGTATTGCTGTTTCTAATGGCGATGCCGTCAAGAGGAACCTCACCCGAAAGCCAGTTGGCATACACGGCAAGGCATTCATCGGGGGGACTGCAGGTGCGGTCAGCAGGATCAATGGTAGCGTCGGAAAGCTGGTAGCTTATATCCGTCAGCATACCTTTCGGCCTGAATTGTCCCGGGCTGATATATCCCGGGATGATGTTATCCTCGCTTTCTTCTCCGCATCCGATCAGCATCAGAATGATGATGTAAAGTGCCAATT
>MIBH01000021.1:7943-10346 GCA_001829455.1 Spirochaetes bacterium RBG_13_51_14 | reverse complement strand
AGCAAATATACAAGTCAATCTGCGTTATTACTACCCGGAATAAGAGAAGCAAACAATTCACTTGTGGCAATGTTGAGTATTATGTTAAGACTATTTCTACTGCAAATTTTTTTGGATATAGAGGAGTGTGGAGAGGTCAGGTTAAAGTAAATGTCTCAGAGCCGGGCAGAATGATAGTTGATATGCTTGATGACTTGAAACTCGGCGGTGGTATTAGACCAGTATATGAGATCATTGTTAATTATATGAAATCGACCCATAAGAATCTTGCCCAGTTACTCCAATTTGCAGAACAGATTGGTAATAGGTCGGTTTTCAAGAGACTCGGGTTTTTGCTGGAGCAATATTTTCCGGATGAAGAGGAAGTAATCATGTTATGTCTTAAGCAGATTAGCTCGGGTTATGCAAAGCTTGATCCAGATCTTGATTCTGATAAGATAATAACAAGGTGGAAACTCTGGGTGCCGGAGTCCTGGGTAGAAAGACAATAATATGATAAGCAAGCAGGAACTTCTTGAATACTCAAAGGTTATTTCTCTCGATCCAAGTATTGTTGAAAAGGATTATGTTCTAGGTTGGATTCTAGCAGGTGTACATCATAATCCAAGAGTTAGAGATTCATGGTTATTTAAGGGCGGAACCTGTTTGAAGAAGTGCTATTTTGAGACATACCGATTTTCAGAGGATCTTGATTTTACCGTCCTTGACCCTACTCAAATAGAAGAGTCGTTTCTCCGTAATGTAATGAACGAGATTACTTTATGGGTGCATGAAGAATCGGGCTTGGAATTGCCCGGTGACCGGCTTGGTATTGATATCTTCAATAATCCTCGCGGTGTGGTATCCGCCCAATGCAAGATGGGTTTTATTGGCCCGCTTCAGAGGAGAAGCTCTATACCTAATATTAAGTTTGATCTATCATCTGATGAAGTAATAGTTCTTGAACCTATTATTCGGGGTTTATATCATCCATATTCTGATAGAATCGATTCTGAGATGCAAGTGTTATGTTATTCTTATGAAGAGGTTTTTGCTGAGAAGGTTCGAGCATTACATGAGAGATCAAGACCAAGGGATTTGTATGATGTAATACACCTGTTCCGTAATAAAGATCTTATCACAGATTTGAATATGTTGGTATCAGTTCTTAAAGAGAAGTGTGCATATAAGGGCATTGAACCTCCGACCTTTGAACTGATAGATAATCACCCGCAGAAAGGAGAACTTTCCGCAGAGTGGGATAATATGCTGAGGCATCAGATAGCCATTCTTCCCGCATTGGAACATTACTGGAATACGTTACCTGAGTTTTTTGATTGGCTATATAGAAAAAAGGTCGTTGAACTGGAGCATATAGCGGTGGAAACTGGTTCTGAGCAATGGTCACAGGGGAGATTGGTTCAATTTACCCCGAGTGAATCATTTATTGAAAGGATTCAATTTGCTGCGTCAAACAGGTTATATATAAATCTTAGATATAATGGTAAGAACCGAATTGTCGAACCATATTCTTTTCGTAAGAGCAGGGCAGGAAGAATTCTCTTTTATGGATTTGAACTGGATTCATCTCAGATTAAGTGTTTTCGTATTGATAAATTTCAGTCAGTGGATGTAACTAGCGAGATTTATACTCCCCGGTATGCTGTTGAGATATCATCTACCGGTATAATGCAAATGCCGAGAGTACGAAGGAGAAGGAGATAATTCAATAAATATAATATTATACAATCAGGCCCACTCATCACATGGAGATCGTCGCCGGTAGAATTTTAAAATATGCTGGCTGAGAGAAAAAGAATGTTGAAAAATGTTTACAGTTTTAGGGGTACAATGCAATTCGATCATGGGGAAGTTGATTGAGGCGTTAAATGATATACTACAACAATGCCGGGCTCAGGCTTGCCATGAAAGAGCAGGTGCCTCTCATTTATTTCTATAATCTTGTAAAAGGATATTATCTTGTCATTTTTCCGGTGTATATTGTGGGAGATAACCCGCATGATCTCGCATTCACTGTGGCCGTTGATGATGAGCAGTTCATGAAACTTAACGAATCAGCTGATTCATCGTTACCGGTCGGCTCGGGAGCGGATGCCCGGCGGCTTTATGTAACTTCAACCGTGAAAGTCCGCCTTCATCAGCGCACTTTCCGGGAGCGGGTCATTGATGCATATAGCGAACAGTGCGCCTTGTGCCGGCTTCATCACCGCGAGCTCCTGGATGCGGCGCATATCATTCCGGACAGTGACCCGCTGGGCGAGCCGGTTATTACAAACGGCCTTTCACTATGCAAAATCCATCATGCTGCGTTCGATGGCAATTTTCTGGGAATTCGGCCGGATTATAGCATTGAGATTCGCAATGACATACTGAAAGAAAAAGACGGGCCAATGCTGAAGCATG
>MIBH01000021.1:0-7923 GCA_001829455.1 Spirochaetes bacterium RBG_13_51_14 | reverse complement strand
CGTAGCCCCTCGCGGTGCTTGAGCGAGCGTGGATTAGGGAGCGCGAGGGAGAAGGCCGCGTAGGCCGTCTTCCTCGCAAATGCCCGACCAGCTCCTGGTCAATAAACCCGCCCCTGTCAGGCGCACAAACCTTAAAACGCTTATTTATTATCCCCGGGAACCATCATCATGGTTTTATCGCCCATCATGTAGGTGGGGAGCTTGCCATCCCACTTATCAATCCATTTCATCATCACGGTATCTTTGCTTATGGTGGCCCTGAGAAGTTCCTGCTTCCGGGCCTCGCCCTCGGCTTCAAGAATGGTGGCCTGTTTTTTTTGCTCCGCCTGTTTTTTAATATATTCGGCGGTTTTTATTTTTTGTTCTTCGATTTGTTTTTGCTCGACGACCTTGTTGAATTCGTCATCAAAAGAGATATTGACCAGGTTTACCGATTCAAGTATAATGTTGTAAATCGCGAGCCTGTCTTTCAATGATTTTTCAATGAGGATTTTTACATCTTCCCGCTTGACGATGATTTCTTCCACGGGAAATTGAGCTACGGATGCTTTGACGCTTTCATTTACCGCGGGATGAATGACTTTTTCAGTGTAATCATTTCCCACTTTAACATAGAGTTCATTGACTCTCTTGTAATCCAGATGGTAATTTATAGCGACATGGACCTTGACTTTTTGCAAGTCCTTGGATGCTGAATCCGCCTGAATGTCTTCTCTCTGGGTTTTAACGTCGAATTTTACAACCGATGTGACAATGGGGATCTTTAAATACATGCCCTGGGAGTACGCGGCTGTATTGCCGGTAATGGAATTAAAAGTAACTCCCACCACCCCGGGCCCGACAGAAAAAAATGAACCGCACCCCGCAATTAATGCCACAAGTATAAGTACTATCGCAAGGGCGTATTGTTTTGCTGATCCCAGCACTGTTCCGAGAACATTTGATACGTTAGATTGTATCATAGGCGTTTCACCGTCACTTTTTTTAATCATTCTTTACTCCTTATTGTTGATTATAGTGGAATATCCGCATCGCCGGTTTGGGACGAAACACCGAAACCGGAGAAAGAAATTAACCGGTTTCAGGAGGATACCGCTCTTATAAAGAAGAGCCATTGCTGCGTAGAATTCAAGCTAAAAATATAAATTGAACAGATCATGATGGAATCGATGCGAGAGACTGCATACTCGCGCCGGACATAAAAAGCATCACGTATAAATAAAGCCCTCAAGCCGTCCGCCCGCCGCTTTTCAATATTCAAACAACCGGAACGGCGCTATCTGCTTTTTGCAGTCCGTCGATATCTCGGAGCTCCGCATCCAGAGGCACTGCATCACCCGGCCTTCGCCACGCTCGACGTTCTTGCAGAACTTGGAATAATCATCACCGCAGTTGGTCCTAAAGGATAAAAAGCTCGACATCACCTTGTTGAGCTTGCCTGCTATATAATCGTGGCAGTTCTCAGAAATCTTCTCCTTATTGGCGCGCAGGCAGGTGAAGACGCGGCCACGGCCCCTGGTCACCCCGCTGCAGAATCTATTCACGTCATCGGAGCAGTGGGCGTTGAATTCCGGGAGTTGAGGGTCGTCCCCTCCCAGGGCCTCGGCATGATACAGAACCCAGCTTAATATCATTGATATGGCAAGGGCTACAAGGATTATCCTCATCATGATATTCACCTATTAAAAAAAGTAATGCTTGTCCACCGGTATGGCCAGCCCCGTGCGTATCACTGCCCGCACATCATCCTGAAATAACTCTGATACTGCATATATCTTCCAGCGTATTCTCCATTACCTGTCTGCACAGTATGAAAAGACCGCTGGCTCGATTATTTCAGGTCCACAATCGGGACAGAGCTCAGGGTTTTTATCAAATGTGGTCAACAAAGGCCAGCTGCAAAGAGGTTTATTTAATGAATTGTATATACCTGCTAAAAATTTCAGAAGAAAACTCTGGGCGCTACTGGACTTGAACCAGTGACCCTCTGCTTGTAAGGCAGATGCTCTTCCAGCTGAGCTAAGCGCCCTGTTGTTTTGTTTTTTGTTCGGTTATTTTGCTGGCGCGAAACGCGATGGTTGTTCTGGCCGGGACGTCGATATTTTTTCCCACAATCGGTGAAAACACTTTTCTCGCTTTTTTTTCAGCCTTGTAAAAGGTTCCGAACCCGCGTATCTCGATTTTATCGCCCTTCAGCGCGCTCTCTTTGATTTTTTCGATGAAATTGTCAATGATATAGAGAACTTCTTTTTTTTTCAAGCCGCTCTGACGGGTGAGACGGTCTATGATGTCCGTTTTGGTCATGGATGAAGCACCTATGACTGGCTTTTCAGTATAGCGTTGACCCGTTTCGCCAATCTTGATTTTTTCCTGGCTGCGGTCTTCTTGTGGACGATACCGGCGCCGGCGGCTTTGTCGATGGTCTTGACGAAGGACTGATAAAGGTCCTTGACGGTGTCGGGATTATCTTTCGCGTCTATCGCCTTGGCCACCTTTTTCGAGATGGTGCGTATTGACGATTTTTCCTGGGAGTTGCGAGCCCTTCTCTTTTCGTTTTGTTTGTTTCGTTTGATCTGGGATTTTAAGTTTGCCAATTGTTTAGCCCTTTTATGATTTTTTATTGGTCTTTTTTATTGTAACTACCTATGGTTTACCCGCGCATTTAGCGCGAGGAATCATTATATAGCATTAAGTATTAATAAAAAGTATGATTTGGATGGCAAATATGCGGTCACCATCGTATACTGTCAAGAATATTTAATAGACTTGTTTCATATCTACATAAAAATTGTCATCTGCCTGCCGCCTGCGGCAGTGGGGTGATGACAATTTTTATGTAGTATAGTAACACGTTAACGAGGAAATGCTAAAACCCCAAGGCTGTTCACAACCCGTTTACGCACGAATGTTCATCGTTAATCATCCGGTTATTAGCATCTTGAATAGCTGCTTTGTGTAATAGTATACCTTACACTTCGATTTCCCATCAGAGAGCTTCATGACATAACAGAGAACTTTTGTTTTATCGCTTTTGAATGAATAGATGTAAAAATTGTTATCTTTCTGGACCAGGGGCTCGCCAAACTGGCTCGCCAGCCGCGATTGTATATTTTTTTCGGTTTTTTGATCCACCTCACCCCAGTTTTCCATGACGGTATAGAGCTTGTCGCTCACAAACAGATAATCAATCACCGGCTGAGATTTAACACGCACAATGAGGATTTTATCAATGAGATTGTTGTCAATCGCGATGATATAGCTCATTATCTTGTTTTCGTATTTAGGATCGTCTCTGGGCGTGAATTGGACCAACTCCTTGTCAGAAGGGAGGGTTTTTTTAACATTCCCCAGTTGTGCGCCCCATTCATAGTCAGGGGCGTTGCCATGCGCGATAGCGGCGGTAAGGAGAGTGTAGAGGATGATGAGGCCGAGCATGGCGCGGCCAATTGTAACACGCTTTTTCATCGTACCGGTTATCTCTCGGAATTTTGCAGCTACTATATGAGTGGAACGCTTTTTTGTCAAATAATTAAAGCATCTCCGGCGGGCGCTCCTATGCAAAATAAAAGTATCATGGACAGCGGATCCGTTTGCAGGGGGCGCCACTTCTGGTGACGCGCCAACAAGGGCGCCGGAACATATTAATTATTTGAAAAAAATATGCTGTTGTTGTAGTTTAGTATATACGCGGGTATTACCATATCGTTGGGGGTATAATAACATGAAAAAAACAGTATGTATCGCTGTTATTATGGTATGTTTGGGGGCAGCCGGAATTCGCTCATCGGCCGCCATGCAATTCAAGGGAACGGTCATCAATATGAGTGATGTTCTCATAGAGGTGAAAAAAGAGAGCAGGGAAATGACCCTGTACTGGACCGATCAATCGAAAGTACTGTATCAGGGAAAAGAGGCCGGCCGGAGCGCGGTCGAGATATGCCAGAAGGTCAGGGCTAACTACACGGTCAAGGATCACCGGTACAACCTTGTTTCGCTTGAGATTCTGCAAGAGAGCTATTGCACAAAATAGATGACCGTCCGGAATATCTACATGATCGGCATCTGCGGCGTTGCCATGGGGACTCTCGCATTGATGCTCCACGAAAGGGGTTTCGGCGTTTCAGGGTCCGATCGGAACATCTACCCTCCCATGAGCGATATATTACGGAGGAGCGGCATCCCGCTCCACAGCGGCTTCAGATCCGATCATGTCGAAAAACCCGACCTGGTCGTCATCGGCAACGCCGTGAGCAGGGGCAATCCGGAGGTGGAGCGGGTGCTGGACACCCGGATTCCGTATCTGTCCATGGCGCAGGCCCTGCGGGAGTTTTTTCTCTCCGGCAGGGAGATCGTCGCGGTCGCGGGGACCCATGGGAAGAGCACTACCACCGCCCTCCTTGCGCATATCCTCGAGACCGCCGGCCTGGCCCCCTCGTTTTTCGTCGGCGGCGTGGCAAAGAATTACAATTCAACCTACCGGCTCGGCCAGGGCGCATACTTCATCATAGAGGGCGACGAGTATGATTCAGCCTTCTTCGAAAAGGTTCCCAAATTCATCTTTTACCGTCCGATCCACCTGGTACTGACGTCGCTCGAGTTCGACCATGCCGATATCTACCGTGACCTGGGCGAGATCGAGCTCTGGTTCAGGCGCCTGGTGAACATCATCCCTTCCCGGGGGACGGTCGTGTATTCATCGGATTATGACAACCTGCGTGACATCGCGTCGCGCTCGTACGCGCGACGGTATTCCTACGGACGCGGGGACGCGGATTTCCGCTACGCCTTGAACGGCTTCCGGGAAGAATATTCCGAGATTGCCGTTGATTCGCCTACGGGAAGTATCTCGCTGAGGTCGGTTCTGTTCGGCCATTATAATTACGCAAATATAACTGCGGCGGTTTCAATGGCGAAGGTTCTGGGCGTTGACGATGATCTCATCCGGAAGGGCGTTGAATCGTTCCAGGGCGTCAGACGGCGGCAGGAGCTGATATACCACAGGGCCGGTGTCGCCGTGTACGAGGATTTTGCGCACCATCCCACGGCCGTCAGAAGCGTCCTTGACACAATGAGGGAACGCTACCCCGGCGCTCGCGTATGGGCCGTGTACGAGCCGCGCTCCGCCACCTCCAGACGTAACGTGTTCCAGGACATATTGCCGGCGGCCTTCTCGCCCGCGGACGTGGTCCTCATCAAGACACCGTATGAAGGCTCGGCCGTGAGGGACGACCAGAAGCTCGACGTTGTACGGGTGCGCGACGGGATCAGGGCGTTCAATCCGGACGCGCATGTTTTTCACACGGTTGACGACATTCTGGAGCATGTATCCAACGCCATCAGACTGGATACTCAAAATGTTATTGTAATAATGTCCAATGGGGGATTTGATGGCATCTACGATAGGATTCAAGTGCTGATCGACTTTTTGATAGAATCCGGAGACGTAAAGACGTGAAAAGAATCATTATTGCAGCCATTGCAGCCGCATTCATTTCCGCACCACTGGCGGGAAAGGAACGCTACGCCCTGCTGAAGCTCGAGGGAAGCGTTAACCCGATCGTGTCGCAGTATCTGGCGGATTCCATGAAGAGCGCGGAGAAGCAGGGAGTTCGGTTTATCGTCATTCAGCTGGATACGCCCGGCGGACTCGTGGACCCCATGCGTGAAATCATCAAGGCCATAATGACATCACGGGTGCCGGTGATCGTGTATACGTATCCGAAGGGAGCGCAGGCCGCGTCTGCCGGGGGATACATCATGCTTTCCGCCCACGTGGCGGTCATGGCACCGGGTACGGAGATCGGCGCCATGCACCCGGTGAGTCCCCTGCTGAATTTTTTACCCCGGGACGAACAGGGCGATCCGGCCGGTGTCATGGAGAAAAAGGTGCTGAACGACATGGTGGCCTACGCGAGAAGCCTGGCCCAGAAGCGGAACCGGAGCACGGCCTGGGCGGAACGCGCGGTGAAGCACGCCGCCTCCAGCACCTACCTCGAAGCCCTTCGGGAGAACGTCATCGATTTTGTCGCTGAAGACATGGACGATCTCTTGAAAAAGCTGGATAAGAGGGCCGTGGCCATGAACGGCAAGGCGATAATTCTTACAACCGGGCAGTGTGAGGCAGTTGAGTTCCCCATGGACTGGAAGCAGAGGTTTTTGAACTTTTTCGCCGATCCTCAGATGATCCTGATTCTCCTGGTCGTCTCCATCGTCGGCATCGGCGTGGAGATTAAAAGTCCCGGACTGATAGCGCCCGGCGCTATCGGCGGCGTTGCGCTCTTTCTGTTTCTTATGGCGGTTCGCATCCTGCCGGTCAATATCGCCGGCATCCTCCTCATCATCCTGGCGGTGGTGCTTTTTATCCTTGAGCTGAAGATCACCAGTTACGGTCTGCTCACCATTGGCGGGGTCGCGTCCTTCGTGATCGGCTCAAATATGCTGTTCGATTCGCCCCTGCCGGGCGGCTCGATTCCCATAACGACGATTATCGCCATGGTCGTCGTCGTCATGGCATTCATCTTCATTGTGGTCCGGGCGGTGATCCGTGTCCATAAAACACAAGTGACCACCGGCCGCGAAGGCCTTGTGGGAGAGGCCGGCGTGGCCCTGTATGATTTTGAAGCGCAGGGACGCGGGAAGATATTGGTGCACGGCGAGATATGGGACGCCCGCGGCGATGGGACTATACGAAAGGACGATGAGGTTGTCGTTGTCGACATAGCGGGGATGGTGCTTACAGTGAGGAAAAGTGACTTCATACAACAATAAGGAGGGACTATCATGTATTTTGGATTGAATTTCATTATGTTCATAATCATTTTTGGCGTTCTGATTCTGGTCGCATCGATCAAGATCGTCAAAGAATATGAGCGGGCGGTCGTGTTCAGGCTGGGCCGGCTTCTCAAGGCGCCCAAGGGCCCGGGCATCATCCTTATCATCCCGGTTATAGACCGGTGGGTGCGGGTAAATCTCAGGCTTATCGCAATGGAAGTTCCGCCGCAGGACATCATCACCAAGGACAACGTGTCCGTAAAGGTCAACGCGGTCATCTATTTCAGGGTCGTTGAACCGAACCGCGCCATCACCGATGTTGACGATTACATGTACGCCACTTCCCAGCTCTCCCAGACGACGCTCCGGAGCATCCTGGGCCAGGTGGAGCTGGACGATCTCCTGTCGGAACGGGACCGGATCAACCTGGAGCTGCAGAAGGTGCTGGACAAGCATACCGAGCCGTGGGGAATCAAGGTATCCACCGTGGACGTCAAGAACGTGGACCTGCCCCAGGAGATGCAGCGGGCCATAGCGAAGCAGGCCGAGGCCGAGCGGGAGCGGCGCGCCAAGATCATCGGCGCCGAGGGCGAGTTCCAGGCCGCGCAGAAGATGGTGGACGCCGCCGCGCTCATGGAGGAGCACCCCATCTCGCTGCAGCTGCGCTACCTTCAGACTTTGCGGGAGATCGCGGCGGAGAAAAATTCCACCACGCTCTTCCCGATTCCGATTGACCTGATCGATGTTTTCTTAAAAAAGAGAGGATAACTACTGGTATTAAGAGGATTGCTCATGGAAAAACGTGACTTGATAAAAATATGGGTCGCCCAGGTCAGGGGCAATTTCCTGATACTCTCGGTCCTGCTGGTTGCCATCGGCCTTGCCTGCGCCGCATTGCAGATGAAAAAGAGCGGCAGCGGCTCCTTCAGCGTGCCAAACGCGCTCCTTCTCGTTCTCGGCGTGGTGCTCGCTCACGCCTCGGTCAATCTCTTAAACGAGTACTCGGATTACAAGACCGGGATTGACGCGAGCACCCGGCGGACTCCCTTCAGCGGCGGAAGCGGCATGATCCAGTCCGGGCGCACAACCCCGCTGGCGGTCAGCACCGCCGCCTGGCAGACGCTCTTCTGGGCCTTCTGCATCGGCCTCTAC
>MIBH01000020.1:106336-106469 GCA_001829455.1 Spirochaetes bacterium RBG_13_51_14 | reverse complement strand
ATGATTTCACCGCTTTCATCAACAGACGTATATATTTTCATGCGGTACGTGGTTGAGCCGTAAATCTTAATGCGTTTAAGGTGTATGGTTGTTCCAAAGTTTACTGTAAAGCGAAAGGGTGCGTCAGCGGTAT
>MIBH01000020.1:102095-106291 GCA_001829455.1 Spirochaetes bacterium RBG_13_51_14 | reverse complement strand
GTGCTCCACTTATTTTTTCATCTGTCTGATTTTTTGATTTCTCCGCCTGTTCCACGGTAATTGATTCAGGCGCTGCCTTGACAAAGCCGAGTTCTGACCGGGAAATAATTTTATCGGCCAATACATACTTAACATTGTCCCCCAGGGTGCCGCTGTCGTAACAACCGGCAATTGTAATTAAAAGTATCGCTGCAAATAATGATTTTAAAAATACAATAATCCTATTCATATACACCCCCCTGCTATTGATGAGACTCAGAATTGCAGTTAAACTTTCACTCCATATATCAACTTAAACATGAAATCGATAAGAATATGATCATAAATAATATTCACTTCATTACTCATAGCAGATCGAGAAAATGATATATTCGCCTGTTTAATAGTTCTTGAATATTTGATTTATTAATGATGAACACCTTTTTTTAGACAGGAATTTCCTCATACAGGTAAGAATCATCCCCTATAATATGCTGTCTAATGAGACAGTATCATTTGTAGGATAAAAATGACAAAAAATTTTTGCATATATAGAAAAAAACTGTAATTTGCGTCGGGATTTTATGGTGATTTTTGATTAATAAACAATATGAAGATAATCAGCTTGAATGAATGTGTTAATGTGTATATTTGCAAAAACTATCAATTACCGACTCTCTGTGTTAAAATATATACGATCACACTTGTAATTTTTTTATACATCATCAGGCTTTGCTGTTATTATGAAAATATCAGGCGAACCTTTCTGCGTGGGGGAGCCCATTCACTCAAACTTTTTAATTATGCCGAAGCAGACGGACCCCTCAGTGCCGGTGTAGGTTTGAATTTTTTTTTCGGAGTTGTTCCTGATGCCGCAACACGGGGAATCGGCTGAGGCGGGAATGAGTAAGATGAATACGATTATTTTTTTTATTGATTTTCATCGATCCTGTTTATTACCGGATACGTCTATCGTCCTTTGCGTAAGGCAAACGTCAAGCCGGAGCAGTTGATGAAAATCCGCCGCCCCCGACACGGACCGTACTCCTATGCGTTCGCCAGGATCGCAAGCACGCCGTGAATGAGTACGATGATAAAGAGAGCCACGCCGGTCTTTTTGTGCACGCCCATGGGTACCTTGATCTTGTGAAAACCGCTGAGGAGCTGGAATATGAGCAGGAGAAAATTCGCAATTCCCAGCGCGAGGATGATGGACACGCCGCCGATGTTCATCGCATTACTCCTTGAGTTTGAAGTTGGTATGACCGCGCGGTCCGGATTCACAACGGGCCGCCGGGCCCGGTTATTGCACCTTGATCTGGAACGTCTTCGCTCCCGCGCTTCCATGCAGGTTGCAGTTCGATTCTGCCTCGATTTCAACGGGACCGGTCACGGTATAGGTGACCGTGCGGGTGAAAACCTCGTTCTCAGGACGGTTGTTCCAGGTAAAATCCCAGCGGGCGATTTCTTTGCCGTTGGCTTTTATATAAACCCAGTTGGTATAATGAACTATGCTGTTCCCGCTGTGGGTGACCGTCACGCTTATAGTGATGGTCGACCCCTTTTTCGCGGTCTCGGGAGCCTGGATCTCCACCGCAGACTTGTTCGCGTATGCCGCGGTTGAAACACCCGCGATCACGCATGCCGCCAGGACGATTCCGCAGAGCCTCTGCATTTATGCCTCCGCAGTTTAGATTTTTTCTAAAGATAATATGCGGATCACTTTTTGTCAACATCAAAGTTCGTTCAAGCAGTGTTGAAATGTGGTGACCGCCAGGTGGATGATAACCTCCGGTCGTTTTCCGCGTCTTCGTCACGACCGGCCCGATGCTCTGGTCATTCGATAAGTACCGCACGCGATTGAAGAGCATGGGGATAACAATCCTGATGCGATTATTAAAAAGATGGAGCGGATATTCAAGCAGCGCGTGGAAAAATAAAAAAAGCAGGTATTACCCCGCTTTCTTAATTTTTAATATGCATTTGTATATTAAATCCAGGCCTTCGAATCCAGGTAATTCTCAAGATGTTCCAATGATATCATGGAAAAACTGGAGCACTCCAGATTGTTGCAGAATTTTATATTGTTTTTCATTGAATTCACCTCAATTGAATTAGTATTATATAACAATAATAGATTAAACTAACTTTGTCAAGTCCTGGTTGGCATTTCCCGCATTTTTTATCGATTTTTCCGTTATGAATTTCAGGCTCTGCGCAACGGAAAAAGCCTTCAACATCAGGCGTAAATTTCATTTACACCGCATGTCGGATAAGATCCAGGGCTGTCTATCGGGGCCATACTTTCTTGAAGGCCTTCCCGCCCACGAAACAGTAGGGGCATTCTTCGGGTGCCTCGTCGCCGTAATGAACGTACCCGCAGACCGGGCAGCGCCACGCGGTTACCGCGCCCTTTCCCTTCTTCTCATCGAACAGATCGCTTTCACCGATAAGAATCGGCACCTCGTCGATGGGCGGCATGATCGATTTATAGTAGTTGAGAAGGTATCCGGACACGATAATCCGCTGGACTTCGCTGGTCCCCTCATAGATGGTGAAGAGCCGCGTGTCCCGGAGGAGCTTCTCGATGGGGAACATCCTGGTGTATCCGTAACCGCCGAATATCTGCAGGGCGTCGTTCAGCACCTCCATGGCGGCTTCGGTGGCGTAAAACTTGCTGATGGAGGCGGTTATCGTCGGGTCCATACCCCGATCCGCCTCCCAGGCCGCCTTGAGCACCAGCAGGCGCGATGTCTCCACTTTCTGGTACATCTCCGCCAGCTTGAACTGGATCCCCTGGTAGTTGCTGATCCTGGCGCCGAAGGCGCGCCGCTTCTTCGCGTAATCGATCGAGTACTCCATGGCCGATCGCGCCGCCCCCACCGCGAATGCGCCGATTATGGGCCGGGTGCGCGAGAAGGTCTTCATGGCGAGAACGAAGCCCTGGCCCGGTTCCGCCAGCACGTTTTCCTTGGGTACGCGCACGTTTTTGAGGCTGATGCCCGCGGTGTTGGAGGTGCGCTGGCCCAGTTTCGGGATGGGGCGTCCAACCCGCACGCCTTCCCATTCCTTCTCCACGATGAACGCGCCGATGCCGGCGTGCTTCTGCTCCGGGTCCACTGTGGCGAAGATGGTCATGTAGTCCGCGATGCCGCCGTTGGTTATCCAGTACTTGGTGCCGTTGAGGATGTAATCATCGCCGTCTTTTTTCGCGCGGCACTGCATGCCGGCCACGTCGGAACCCATCGTCGGCTCGGATGTGGCGAAGCAGATCCGCTTCCGCTCCTTGACGATCTTCGGGAGATATTTTTTCTTCAGAAATTCGTTATCGGATATCACGATGGGCTCGAACCCGAGCGAATTATCGAAGAGTGAAGTCGCCAGGCCGGGGCATGCCGCGGATATTTCCTCGGTCACGATCACGCCTTCCATCAGGCCGTAGCCCATCCCGCCGTACTTCTTAGGGATATCGGCATTGATGATGCCGGCGTCAAACGCCTTTTGTATTATTGACAGGGGGATCTCGTCCCGCTCGTCGAAATGCCACGCCACCGGAAGCACTTCATTGACGGCGAACTCCCGCGCCTTTTTCTGCAATTCCAGTTGTTCGGGGCTCAGTGTAAAATCAAGCATGGAACACCTCCATAATTTTTTTTATATGATACGAACAGGAAAAAAGGTCAAGCATGAGACGGCCGATCGACCCGGTGTTTTTCCCGCCGCGGGGTCATAGAGGACAATATAAGCACAAATCGTACGGCCTGCCAGAATTTTTTTTAAAAAAGCATATCGGAATACGGTGGCGCTTCCTGATACAAATGCCGTCCCGTCATGCTGCGTGGTACTTCCTTGAACAGCCTGTCCATTATACATTAATAATACTTGACTGATATGCAACAATCGTTGAAACAGTGGAACCCTATCGAAATTTTACCGTGAGCCTGACAGCATGGAAAGGAGAGTGACATGGGCGGTTTCAAGGAGTACGATGAGTATGACGGCCTCGGACTGGCGGATCTCGTAAAGAAAAAGAAGATCCCCCCCGCCGATTTATGCGAGGAAGCCATCGCGCGGATTGAACTATTAAACCCGGCTTTAAATGCGGTCATATACCCCCTGTTTGACGCCGCGCGGAAAACCGCGCGGGGCAGGCTGTCAGGCGGGCCCTTTGCGGGGGTCCCGTTTCTCCTGAAAGATCTTACCGAAGCGTATGCGGG
>MIBH01000020.1:101833-102079 GCA_001829455.1 Spirochaetes bacterium RBG_13_51_14 | reverse complement strand
TCAAGCGGCGGCTCCGCCGCCGCGGTCGCCGCCGGCATGGTGCCGGTCGCGTCGGGCGGGGACGGCGGCGGATCGATCAGGACTCCCGCCTCATGCTGCGGACTCTTCGGGCTCAAACCGACGCGGGCGCGCAACCCAACCGGCCCGGTCAAAGGGGAAGGCTGGCAGGGGGCCGTGGTCGACCATGTGATCACGCGGTCGGTGCGGGACAGCGCCGCGGTGCTCGATGCCACGCAGGGGATGGAC
>MIBH01000020.1:91230-101803 GCA_001829455.1 Spirochaetes bacterium RBG_13_51_14 | reverse complement strand
GTGCGCCCTTTTCTGAAAGAGACGCGGGCGAAGCCGGGCAGACTGAGAATAGCCTTTTCCGTTGATTCCCCCATCGATGCGGATGTCCATCAGGAATGCGTCAAGGCGGTCAAGAAGGCGGCGGCCCTGCTGGAGGATCTCGGACACCATGTTGAAGAGGCGAAGCCGGACCTGGACCATCTGGGCCTGGCCCGGTCGTATCTGATCATGTATTACGGCGATGTGGCGGCCGATATCACGATGAGCGCCGAGGTCCTGGGGAGAAAGGCGCGAAGGGGCGATTTTGAAGAGACGACCTGGACGCTGGGCCTCCTGGGCAGGGCTTCCAGCGCGGAAGAGCTGATACTGGGACTCCGCCGGTGGGACGGCGCTGCCCGGACAATGGCGCGGTTCCATGAGCGGTACGATATCTACTGTACGCCGACGATGGCGGTTCTTCCGATGCGTATCGGCGAGATGCGATACGGTTTTTTTGAGCGCGCTGGCATGAAGGTCGTGAATACGCTGAAGCTGGGAATGCTCCTAAAGAGAACCGGAACGGCTGAGCGGGCGGCGATCCGGAGCATAGCGAAAATGCCCTTCACGCAGATCGCCAACATTACCGGCCAGCCGGCCATGTCGGTGCCGCTTCATTGGACTCCGGACGGTCTGCCGGCGGGGGTGCATTTTGTAGCGCCCTTCGGAGACGAGGCCATGCTTTTCCGGCTTGCCGCCCAGCTTGAACAGGCGGCCCCCTGGTTCTGCAAGCGGCCGCCGATGCTTTCGCGATGACCGTGGGCGCCGTCAATTTATTCCGCCTGGTCCTTGTAGCAGTACCGGCACCCGTGGATGAGAATTTTCCTCTTCCCCTGCTCCTCCACCTCGGATGCGTACAGGGCCTCATATTTGGTCAGCTCCTTGCCGCAGAGGGGGCAGAGCCTCGTCCCCGGCTCCCGCTTGATGCTGAAGTAGTCGATGATTTCGGGGTTCACCGATGGCGAGGGAGGCTCTTTCGGCTCCCGCATCTCCCTCAGTTTTTCCTTACCCGACTGGTATGATGAATAGAGATAGATGAACACCGTGGCGCCGATGATGATACCGATGAGATAGAGCAGGGCGGTCATCATGCTTTTCTCGTCACAAAGTTGATCATGACGGTCTCGTCGCGCGGCTGCTCGAAGGTGTAGTCGCCGTAAACGCCGACCACCGCCAGGCCTCCTTTTTTCGCGAGGCGGGACATCTCTTCCACGGTGTAGATGCGCTGGAGGTGCTCCTCGACGGATGTCTTCCCCGCGCGGCTGAAGCGCAGGGTCGATCGGACCAGCCTTTTTTTCGCGTCGTATATGTTGCTCCACTGGACCGTGCTGTTCCGCAGCTGGTAGTGGGAGGTCTTGCCGTCGAAATTCCGGCAGATATTCTGCTCGGTGGTGATATCGAACATAAAAATACTCCCTTCGTGCATGATGTCCCGGACGCAACGGAACATACTGAGAATATCGGCGTTCTTCAGCAGGTAGTTCATGGTGTCGTGCACGGAAAAGATGAAGTCCATTGCTTTTGCCAGGCGGAAATCGGTGATGTCCGCGCACAGGATGCGGAAGTTCAGGAAGGCCCTGGTCCTGGCCACCCGGAGCATCTCCAGCGACTTGTCAATGCCGAATATGGTGTAACCATCGTTGGAGAATTTTGATCCGAAGCGGCCGGTTCCGCATCCCAGCTCCAGGATGTTCCGCGGACTGTCGATGTGGCGCTTCATGACCGAGACAAGGTACTCGTACCACTCCTGGTAATCAACATGCCGCAGCAGCGAATCGTAGACCGGGGCTATATCGGTGTAGGGTTCCATGGGTGCCTGCTGTCATTAAACCGATATATCAATATTATTATTTTGTCAAATATTAATGCGCGTGGAGCGGGTGTCGCAGAAGGGGATTGGGCATCGATGTTGAATATTATATTAAGTGAGTTGAGCAAACCATAGGCTTTATGAGCCAATGCTCTCTCCGGTTGCCAGCGCGCGACATTCATGAAATTGTTGTAGCGCGTCCGATGAGGAAAGCACCGGTCAAGGAGATAACGATAGAACGACGCATATGTCTTTAAAAGTCAGTCAAGTTGAGTTATTTACTTACAAGTTTGCATATCTAGATTTACCATGTCACAGGTTTATGAATAATACCATGTTTGTCTTGAATCTGCGATGGAAATTGACATGCGGCAAGTGCCCCGGCACGTATCTGTTTCTGAAATAGAGCATATTTGCTCAGCTCCCTGCTTGGTTTTTTCTGAGGATTCAGAATTCCAACTTTTTTCCCCATCTCGCCGGTAATTATTCGCAGAGGTTCGGCCAAATCCGAATCATTGGATACAAGCACGGCGAGATCATACATGTTTTTTATACGCATCATGAAGCATATGGACCGCGATATTCACATCCGATTTCTTTTCCTCGGTTTTTATGACATTTACATAGCCACTGCCATTCGCGAGGGGCATACTAACCACATGGGAAAGAAAATGTCCATATATAATTTCAATGTTAGGTATAGTGGAAAGAGCACGTAGAAAAGACTGTTGTCTCACCGATTGATCCTGATCATGGGGACGAGGTTTCACAAGTGCAGTGAAATATTTAATCTTGAGAATATCGTTTTTCGCAGTATCAAGATACGCGCGGCAGAGAGCGTCGAGGTTGAGCCATTTATATGGGGTGCCTTTTACCTGACCGTAGTAAAGGTTAAAGCCGTCTATATATACGTAGGTTCTAAAAGGGGGCATTAGAGCCCCCCCCCCTTAAATAGCAAAGGCCATCCATACGGACAGCCCTGCGCCCGGCGCCGAAACGCACGGGGTGATCTGCTATAAATATCGTAATAATGGACCACCATGTCAACAGATATTTCTAAATATTTTGTAATATTTTTTAATAAGCTATTTTTGCCCATTTTCTCATCACTTTTGTTTCAACCGACGTTGCACATAAGAGGCATGTCAAACTTATAATGAGGACCTTTTTATTGCAGAGTTTAAGACGCATGCTCTTTGAACCTTAATAAATTGAGATAAGAAAATATAATATTATCTAACAGAATTTCTCAAGCTACACTAATCTTATTTCAGTTTGAGTACATTTATAACACTTCGATATATCTTTTGAAAACTATTTTTTTACTGTGAGGAGTTTTTATTTAGAAAATAAATTGGCATCAATTTAGATATAACAGTATATATGGCTTGGTTATCATTGAGGATCTCATTGAAAATGTATTGACACTGACCGTTATATTTTATGGGATGTGGAAGATGAATTTAACATCTCATAAAATAAACGAGTATTAATTATTGGAATAAGCTGGTGCAACTTCCTTCTTCATACGACCCGAAGCGGGTCGAGGAAAAGTGGTACCGCATCTGGGAGCGGGGAAAGTATTTCCACGCCCGTGAGGACGACGGCAGGGAGCCCTACTGCATCGTCATACCGCCGCCGAACGTTACCGGCAACCTTCACATGGGGCACGCCCTGAACAACACCCTCCAGGACATCCTCATCCGGTGGCAGCGGATGATGGGGAAATCCGCCCTCTGGATGCCCGGCATGGACCACGCCGGCATCGCCACGCAGAACGTGGTGGAGCGGCTTCTGAAAGAGGAGGGGAAAACCAAGGACGACCTGGGCAGGAAGAAGTTCGAAGAGCGCGTCTGGAAATGGAAGGAGCACTCAGGAGGAAGGATACAGAGCCAGCTGCGGCGCCTGGGGTGCTCCTGCGACTGGGAGCGGGAGCGCTTCACCCTGGACAAGGGGCTTTCCCGGGCCGTGCACACGGTCTTCGCGGCCCTTTACAAAGAGGGCCTCATCTACCAGGGGTACCGCATCATCAACTGGTGCCCGCGCTGCGAAACCGCCCTGTCGGACATCGAGACCGAATATCAGGAGCTGGAGGGAAACCTCTGGTACATCAAATATCCTGTCGCCGGCTCCGGAGACCATATCGTGGTGGCGACCACGCGGCCCGAGACCATGCTGGGCGACACCGGCGTCGCCGTGAACCCTGACGACGACCGGTACAGCAATCTGGTCGGGAAAACGGTCATCCTGCCCCTCATGAATCGGGAGATTCCCGTGTTCGCGGACGATTTCGTGGACAGGGATTTCGGCACCGGCCTGGTGAAGGTGACGCCGGCGCACGATCCCAACGACTTCGACATGGGGAAGCGCCACGGACTGGAAGAGATCAACATCCTGGACAAGAACGGGAACATCAACGAAAACGGCGGGCCGTACAAGGGCCTTTCGCGCTTTGACGCGCGCGCAAAGGTCGTTGAGGATCTGGAAAAACAGGGGCTCCTGGTCAAGATAGAAAAGCATGTTCACGCGGTTGGCCACTGTTACCGGTGCCGCACCATCATCGAGCCGTACCTGTCAAAGCAGTGGTTCGTGAAAATCAAGCCCCTGGCCGACGTAGGCATAGCGGCGGTTGAGGAGGGCAGGATCAGGTTCGTGCCCAGGAACTGGGAGAAGACCTATTTCGAATGGATGCGGAATATCAGGGACTGGTGCATATCGCGCCAGCTCTGGTGGGGCCACCGGATCCCGGCCTTCTACTGCGACGACTGCGGGCACGTCACCGTGCAGGTCGACGATCCGTCCCGGTGCGAGAATTGCACATCGAAGAACATCAGGCAGGACGAGGACGTGCTGGACACGTGGTTCTCGTCCGGGCTGTGGCCCTTTTCAACGCTCGGCTGGCCCGATACAACCGAGGCCCTGAAAAAGTATTATCCCACGAGCGTGCTGGTGACCGCCTTCGACATCATCTTCTTCTGGGTTGCCCGGATGATCATGTTGGGCCTCAAGTTCATGAATGATGTCCCCTTCCGCGACGTGTACATTCACGCCCTCATCCGCGACGCCCAGGGCGCCAAGATGAGCAAGTCGAGGGGAAATGTCATTGATCCGCTCGTCATGATGGACAACTACGGCACCGACGCGCTCCGGTTCACGCTGGCCATGCTGGCCGCCCAGGGGAGGGACATCATACTCTCGGAGAAGCGGATCGAGGGATACCGCACCTTCTGTAACAAGATATGGAACGCTTCGCGGTTTATTCTGATGAACCGCGGCGGCGATTTCAGAGAGCGGGAACTTGCCGCCGACGAGCTCGAGCCATTCGACCGGTGGATTCTCCATCGGCTCAACGAAACAATCCGGGCTGTGCAGGAGGGACTCTCGGAGTACAAGTTCAACGACGCCGCCCACGCCATCTACACCTTCTGGTGGCACGAGTTCTGCGACTGGTACATAGAGCTTGCCAAACAGCGGCTTTACGCGAAGGACGTGCCGGAAAAGAGCGGCGATACGGCCATGCAGGTCCTCTTCCATGTGCTGAAGGAGTCCACCAGGCTTCTCCACCCCTTCATGCCTTTTATCACGGAGGATCTGTGGGATAGGATCAAGGCGCCGGGCGACGATCTCATCATCGTGTCGCGGTGGCCCGCGGCGCGGGAGGAGTTCGATTTCCCCATCGAGTCGTCGGATTCGGCCCTTTTCCAGGAGATCGTGTATCGCATCCGGAACATCCGGGGCGAGATGAATATACCGCCGGATAAAAAAGCGAACGTGATATTCAAAACCGCAAATGAAAGGATCGTATCAATCATCCAGCGTGAAGAAGCTCACCTGATGGCGCTGGCAAAAGTCGATTCAGTGCTTATCGACCGGGCATACGTCCCGGCGAACACCGACGCCTCGGCCGTGATGACCGACGTGGAGATATTCATGCCCCTCCGAGACCTCATCGATTTCGACAAGGAGCGCTCCCGGATCGACCGGGAAATCGAGAAGACCCGCGCCGAGCTGGACAGGGTGGAGCTCAAGCTGTCCAACGAAAATTTCATCGGGCGGGCGCCGGCCGGCGTGATTGACCGGGAAAAGAGCAAGCGGGAGGATCTCGCCGAGATACTTTCGAAGCTCGGGGAAAGCAGGACAAAACTGAACTAATGCCGCGGCCGGGTGATTATTAATTAAATCATTGGAGGGCATGCGTGAATCACACGGGCAGCTCGTTCAGCACCTTCTTTATGTCGTCGTAGCGATACGGTTTGACGATGACGCCGCAGAAGCCATGGCTCTTATGGTTCGCCATAACGGGATTGTTGGAATACCCGCTCGAAACCATGGCCTTGACGTCCGGGTCTATGTCCCTCAACGCCGGTATGGTTTCCATGCCTCCCATCCCGCCGGGAACCGTGAGGTCCATAATGACCAGGTCGAACGGTTCGCCCGACGTCGCCGCGGCCCGGTAGAGGGCGATGGCTTCCTCGCCGTTCCGCGCCCGGGTTACGCGGTGCCCCAGTCGCGCGAGAATCCGTTCCCCGACGTCAAGGATCATCTTCTCGTCGTCCATGATAAGTATTTTCAAGGATTCATTATCTTTTTTCCGGACCGTATCGCGCGGCGGCGGCGGCTCCCGGTCTGAGGCGGGAATATATATGGTGAAGGTCGTTCCCTTTCCCGGCTGGGATTTAACCGAGATATAGCCGTCATGGTTCTTGATGATGGAATAGGAAACGGCAAGGCCCAGACCGGTTCCGTCGCTCTTGGTGGTGAAGTAGGGATCGAATATCTTATTCAAGTAGTTCCCCGGAATGCCGTCACCCTGATCCGATATGGATATTTTTATGTAGTCCCCCGGCTTCAGGGGAGGGGAGTCTCCCGACCCGGTTTTTATCGCGTTCTCGGCCGTGACGGAGACGGTACCGCCGGCTGGCATGGCCTGGCGCGCATTCAGCACGATATTATGTATCACCTGGCTGATCTGTCCGCGGTCGATTTCTGAACAGCGGAGATTATCGGCGATGTCGTAACAGCAGGTGATATTGGTGCCCCGCAGCACAAATTCCGCAATTTCTTTTAAAAGATTTTTTATCGATTCGGTTTTTCTGATGGGTTCTCCGCCCTTTGAAAAGGTGAGGAGCTGGATGGTCAGGTCCTTGGCGCGGAGCGAAGCGTTCTCGGCGTCGCTGAGAATCTCGTAGGTGTTGTTGTCCGGGTCCAGGTCAAGCTTGGCCAGGGATAAGTTGCCGATAATGGACGTCAGGAGGTTATTGAAGTCGTGAGCGATCCCGCCGGCGAATATACCCAGGGACTCGATTTTCGACGACTTCAGGAGCTCTTCCTCGGCTTTGAACCGGGCCAAGCTGTTCCCGATCTGGGAGGCGGTGCTTATGGCGGCCTCCCGAGCCGCCGGCGGGATTTCCCCGGGCCCGTGCGTGCCGATCATGAGCCATGATATGGGTATTTCGCGGTGCAGCACGGGGATCATGAGCATGCCCACGATCCCTTCCTCCGCGATATAGTTCCCCTGCGGAAAAGTTGCGATGGCCGATCTGTCCAGGTAACAGGGCTCTTTCCGTGCGAAAAGATCGATTATCGGGGAGTCGTACACGTTTTTGATATGCATCACACGACCGATTGATTGTCTTGACACGCCCCGCGAATAGATCAGGTCGAAGGATCTTGAGTGGGTGCCGAGTATATACAGTCCGCCGCTGTCGACGCCCTCCATCCGGAATATCGTATTGATGATTATCTCGGCCGCGCTGCGGATATCGGATACGCCGCTCAACGAAATGCTCAGATCATGCTGGAGCATCATCAATTCCTCAGCCCGCTTCCGGTCGGTAATGTCCTTCATGATCACCAGCCTCCCGACCAGAACGCTGTGCTGTATCAGCGGACTCTGGGAAACAAGAACGGTCGTGCGGATTCCCCGGCTGTACAGGGTCACTTCCCTGTTCTGGTAATCGTCAGTAAAGGAATAATCCTCCGGGAACAGCTCTTCGGCCGTCATGTAGTTCCCGATTTCATCCGGCACGTTAAGCATTTCCCGCGCCCGGGTGTTGATCTCGAGTATGTTCTGATGGGTGTCCAGAATGATAACGGCGTCATTAATCCGCGAGAATAGGTCGTAGGCGATCTGCTGAATAGGGACGGTGAGGAACCGGTACCGGACCATGGCAATAAACACGAAGAGCGACTGCACCATGAAAAACGAGGTCGAGAGGTAGGGGATCCTGTATTGAGAGATGAAGTAAGGGAAGAGGTAGTTCTCGGCCAGCGTCAGAATCAGGGTGATCGCCGAGCCGACGATTACCAGGGTATACTGTTTCTTGATAAGCGTTTCTTGTGATAGAAACAGATTCACGGAAAGCAGCGCCAGGGCGTCAAGGGCCGGCAGGACGTAGATGAGCAGTATCATGACGTCATAGAGCGGTCCCCGGGACGGGAGAAATCCCCAGGAATAGCTCCTCATGACGTTTACGTTGATGAAGAGGTCTGTTGAGACCGCCAGAATGACGCCGACGACCAGCGAAACGAGGAAGAAAAAATAGGGAATGTCGCGTTTCTTGCCGATCAGCGCGTACGTGAAATTGAGGAACAGAAAATTGCAGGCGAGATACACCGGGGCCAGCAACATAAATAGGATCCTGGCGGTGTCTTCGGTCCCCATCAGCCAGAAGAACAGTTCCGCCAGTTCCAAGAAAACCAGGTTCCCGCAATATATGAGATAAGCGATACCGGCGCTGTTTTTTCTGCTGGTTATGATTGTATAAGTCCAGAGGAAAAAATTGATGAACAGAGCGATTAAAGGTATGAACAGATACAGCTTCATGGATTGTATTCAGATCCCTCTACTCGATGATTGTTCCGCATAATGAGATCTCCGTCACATCCCCGGCGGATGACCGGTGTCAGATCACATGAGCCTTCAATTGCAAGAGGAATTCTCCGCCGTGCGTTGGGAGAGCCTGTTTTTTCTCCGTTCCTGGGCCCCGCAGTTGCGCCTGCGTTCCTCCTCGGTCTCAAACTGGACGGGCGGCACCTCCTCCGGCTTCCCGTCCCTGCCCAGGGCGACGTAGGTGAGATAGGATGACGCGGTGTGCCTCGTCTTTCCGCTGATATAATTCTCGGCTTCGACACGCACGCCGATTTCCAAGGACGTCTTTCCGACGTAGTTGATGCTGGCGGTCAGCCGGAGCAGGTCGCCCACGTAAACCGGGCTGTGGAAATCGAGCCGGTCGATCGAGGCGGTCACAACGTTTTTACCGGCATGGCGTGCAGCGACGATGCCGGCGGTATTGTCGATGAGCTTCATGATGGTTCCGCCGTGAACGTTGCCGGCCAGATTGGCGTCCTGCTGGGTCATCTGCTGGATGATGGTTATGCTTGAATCTTTCACTGTTTTCATGCTATTTCCTCCTTACCGGCAGCACGTCCCTGCATCCGAACAGAGTTGCGCGTTTTCGACCTGGAGCGTCGTGTGCCGGATGTCGTATGTATCTTCCAACATGGAATTGACTTTCCTGATTATATCGTCGGTATTGCTCCCCCCGGCCGGTCCTGAGACGCAGATATGGCATGAGAGGAACACTTCCGTTGAATTGATGGACCATATATGAAGGCCGTGCACGCTCCCCACGTTCTCGATCCGGGAGATGTCGCGGTACACCTCATCGGTGTCGATGTGGAAGGGGGCCCCCTGTAAAAATATTCTGGCGGAATCCCGGATGATCGAGAGCGAGCTCCCGGCGATCATGAAGACAATGACCAGGCTTATGGCCAGATCCACCAGCACGATGCCGGTGAAGTAGAGCGCGATCCCGGCGCCGATGACGGCGACCGATGAAATGGTATCATACAGCAGGTGCAGGAAGGCGGCCTTCATGTTCAGCGTGCTGCGCCTCTCTTTAAAGAGTACCAGCATCGAGGCCAGGTTGCCGGCGAAGCCGATCATACCGACCGGGAGCATCACCCCGATGTTTATATGCACCGGGTGGAGATATCGTGAAACCGCCTCATACGTGATGTATATGCCGATGCCCAGAAGGAAGAGGGCGTTTGCCAGGGCGACGATCACCTCGAAGCGCTTCAGGCCGAAGCTGAATGTCCTGCTCGGCCCTTTGCCCGAGACTTTTTCGCCGGCGTACCCCAGCATCAGGGAGAGCACGTCTGAAAGGTTATGGCCAGCGTCGGAAATAAGTGCGAGGCTGCCGGAGAGAAGCCCGCCGATGTATTCGGCGGCGGTGATGAAGATGTTAAGAAAGATCACGAACGCCAGCTTTCTCCCGCCCGTCATTCCATGGGCGTGTCCCGCATGATTGTGTTGATCTCGTACGCGCTTCATTCCCCGCCGCCCCTCACTCATTAATATGCTCGAACCCCTGGCTGAAGATCTGCTTTATGTGGTCGTCGTCGATCGAATAACAGATGGACCTCCCCTTCCTCCGATATTTGACCAGCCGCGCCTGCTTCAGTATCCGCAGCTGGTGGGATATGGCGGACTGGTTCATGTCCAGCAGCGAGGCGATATCCTGTACGTACAGGTCCGAATGGGAAAGGAGATGCAATATTTTTATTCTCGTCACGTCGCCCAAAATTCTGAAGAATTCGGAAAGGGTGGAAAGGCTCTCCTCGCCGGGCATCGAGTCTCTCAGCTTTTTTTCATCATGCCGGTTCGCCTGAAGCTCATGTATGGCTGCGGCGGATAGACGGCGTCGTATTCTGTTCATGGAGTCCGCGTTTGTTAATATATGA
>MIBH01000020.1:75483-91221 GCA_001829455.1 Spirochaetes bacterium RBG_13_51_14 | reverse complement strand
CCCCGATCCAGCCGAGCCAAAGCCGGGCGCCCGGAAACAGGCCAAGCCGCTCCGATCCCGCAATCAGATCGCCGTGATCAAGAGCAAGTACGATGACGTGGAAACGGTTTTACGAAACTACCATATACCCCACGACCTGCTTGCCTATCGCGATCTGGAAAGTCCGGACCGGGTGAGCGGATACCGGGCCCTCTTCGTCCCCAGCGGCATCGACAATCCAATGGAAGAAAGTCTTGACGTGTACGCCAGTGGTTACCGGTTCAAATCAGTGGCGCTGAAGCCCGATTTCTACGAGGTGGACAAGGACGCGGTCGCCCGTACCCTGCGGCGGTTCGTGAAAAACGGCGGTTCCGTGTATTTCTCCGGCTATTCCTTCGAGTATCTGCAGCGGGCCTTCGATCTGTTCGAGTTCTTCGACAATTTTCCCTACATGGGCATGCCCGCGAGGGTCGAGGCGGTCGTACGGAACGACCTCTCACGTTTCAGCATGAAGAATCGGATGTATCTGTACCTGGACCACCCGGGCTGGGTCACCATCAGATCCGCACGGGACGCGGAAACGGTCGCCTTCGCTTCGTTCGAGACGCCGCGGGGCGTCCGTTCCGGACCCATCACCGTTCTGGCCCGACGGGGCGGGGGCGAGATTCTGTATACCAGTTACGACAGCACCGCATTCAGCGATTTCAGGCGGTTTAACATATACCGGATTGCCGGCGTCCATCTCATGAAAAAGCTTGAGAGTACGGCTTCCATGTGGGGCCAGCGCATAACGGGCAGGATCGTGGATTCTATCCACAATGGTGAATTCACCGGCATGCACCGTATCGATCTCGCCGCTGGAAGCAATACCGTCTATTTTTACTCCGATCGGGAATTCTACCAGATAGATATTGTCGACCGGGAACAGACCCTCATCGAATCGCGCGACCTGCATCAGCGGGAGCAGACATTCACTATCCGGTCGAGCGGGAAGGACTATTGCTACATTAAATTGTATCCGTCCACGGCGGTGCGGTTCGGCATGTACGCCGTCGTGTCGGCCGTCGGGAAGAGAATATTTCCTTATTTATTTTATATTTCCGCAGCGCTGCTGGCGGCGCTGGCGGCCGGTATCGGTGTGGTCGTTTACCGGCTCTTTTTAAGGAAAGGATACGCGGGGCGGTGGCGGGGATAATCCGCCGTTTATTTTTTCATAGAGCTCTTGATGAAATTAATGAACTGGCGGTAAAAATCCTGGAACTCGTCGTTTTTCCGTAGCTCTCGTAGATTTGGTTTTTTGCCGTTCATGATGTCATGCATGTGTTGGGTCAGCACAAAGAGGGGGCCCGAAATCCTGTTCGTGAGACGAATGAGGTAAACGAAGAGCCCGACGCCCAGCAGGATGCCGGTGACTATCATGGTGGTTATAAGAATTCGGTTCTGATTGAGGATTTTTTTCAGATGCCGGATGTTGGTGTGCATCAGCGCCATGGTTTCCAGGTGGTCCTCGATAATCATGTCATAGTCCCGGTCCAGCTTGTTATCGCGCTTCACGCCCGCAGCTTCAATGAGCACCTCGATGGTCTTTTGATCCTTCGCCATGGACCTGTTGAGATCGTTGATGGCGGCGGTGATTTTAAGGTTGTTGTCAGTTGAAATGATACCGGTAATCGCTATGATGAGTATGAAAGCGATGATTATGATGCCGATGATGCGGAACGTCGTTTTCAACTGAAATTTTTTATCGATGATGTTTTTTCTTCTCAGCATGGCATCTCCCTGCCGTATAAGGATTGAACGCGATCCTATTCCCCTGCCGCGCGGCTGACCGGTGATGCGGGTAACCCGTTCGGCGGTGATTCTGTTCGTATTTTCAATAACTTGTCAAGCAGAAATGGAGATGCCGGTGTCCCAAAACCAGATGGATATGGATTTTGGGACGTGCTCCAAGAAAAGTAGTTGCATTCGGGCCGGTTTTTTAAAATAAGTAAAACTACTGTTCGGAGCTGCGGAATGGGAAAGGTGATATCGGTTTCAAACCAGAAAGGGGGCGTCGGGAAGACCACGACGGCGGTCAATGTGGCGGCGTTTATCGCCGATACGGGGCGGCGGGTGCTCATCGTTGATATTGATCCCCAGGCCAACGCCGGGTACGGCGTCGGGGTGAGCGCCGCGGATATGGATAAAACGATCTACGAGGTGCTCATCGGCAGTGTGCCGATCAGGGACGCCATCGTCAAGACAAACTTCAGGGAACTGTACCTGATACCGTCGAACATACATCTCGCCGGCGCGCAGGTGGATCTCCTTGAAATGGAGGGGAAGGAGTTCATTCTCCGGAATGCGGTGGACGATATCAGGAACAGTTACGACTACATCTTTATCGACTGCCCCCCCTCGCTGGGGATTCTCACGCTGAATAGCCTGGCGGCCGCGGACTCGGTTCTCATTCCCCTGCAGTGCGAATACTACGCCCTCGAGGGCCTGAACCAGCTTCTCCGGATTATCGCCATGGTGCAGGAAAACATCAACCGCGGGCTCTCCATTGAAGGAATCGTTCTGACCATGTATGATTCGCGGACCAACCTTTCGCAGCAGGTGGTATCCGATGTCCGGGAGTATTTCGGCGACAAGGCTTTTAGAACGATAATACCGAGGAGCGTGCGCTTGAGCGAGGCTCCCTCTTTCGGCAAGCCCATCGGGTCCTACGACCGGGGGAGCATCGGTAGCGTCACCTACGAGAAATTGGCAAAAGAGGTCTTGAAGAATGGCTAAAAAGGTTCTTGGGAAGGGTCTTTCCGCTATCATCTCATCATCGCCGACGCCGGTTGAAACCCTGGAGAAGGGCGTCACCCGGAACGCAGAAATGATCATCGAGCTCGATGTGGAATCCATACTGCCCAATCCCGACCAGCCGCGCAGCCGTTTTGACGAACTCGACATCAGGGGTCTTGCGGCCTCGATCCAGTCCGTGGGGCTCCTGCAGCCCATCATCGTCCGCAGGGCCGGTAGCGATTACTGCATCGTCGCGGGTGAGCGGCGGCTCCGGGCCGCAAAGCAGGCGGACATGAAGAGAATCAAGGCGGTCGTCATCGAGGCGGACGAGGTGAAGAACCTGACGCTGGCGCTGATTGAGAACATCCAGCGCACGGACCTCAATCCGATCGAGGAGGCGGAGGCCTTCAAGGTACTCGTCAACCGGTTCAACCTCCGGCAGCAGGACATAGCCGCGCAGGTGGGGAAGGACCGGGCGACGATTGCCAACAGCCTCCGGCTGCTGCAGCTTCCCGCCGAGGTCCGGGAAGCGCTTTCCGCCGGCGAGATCAGCACCGGACACGCGAAGGTGCTCCTGTCCGTGAGCGGAGGCCGCCAGGCGGAGCTCTTCCGGGCAATAATGAAAAAATCCCTTTCCGTCCGGGCACTTGAGCAGCTTCTTCTAGAAGACGGCCGGATCCGGAAGGCCGGCAAAAAAAAGCCGGGCAAGGACGCGCATATACGGAAGATGGAGGATGAACTGGTTTCAGTCCTCGGCACCAAGGTCGAGATCAGACACGCAGCCGGCAGGGGCACAATCGAAATCAGCTATTATTCGCTGGATGATTTCGACCGGATTGTCGACATCATAAAGAAATAATCTTGACCGCCGGCAGCAATTGCCGGTATATATTCAGAAGGACCGTTAATGCGGGGTTTGCAGCATGATCCGTAATGATGGAGCGCGGCAGTATTTTGAAAAACTGAAAATCGTGGAGAAATTTTGCTCCGGCGATATAGAAACGGCGAAAAGGATCCTGAAAGGCGAATTCACCGACATCATCGTCATCAAGGGCCGCTTCAAAGACGGCCTTGAAGAGAATTTCGGCCTGTTCCTCGTGTTCATAAGCAGAATCACCCGCGCCGTGGTGGCGAGCCGGTCGGTGATATCGCACACCGCATCGGTGTTTCACCACAAACCGTTCGACAACTGGAAAAATTTTTTCAGCAAGCTTGAGAGGGAGATCAGCGAAGCCGACGTCGATACCGAAAAAATGGAGGTTCTTGACAACGTTCTCGAGCGGCTGAACGAGCTCAAGTTCTTCACCAGCGTGTTCGAATGGGTCGAGAACAATGACATCATGAACCTCACCGACCGGTTCCAGAAGGTCGTCAACAACGTGCTCCAGATCGAAGACAGCCACGTGGTCCTCGATTTCGAAAATATCACGTCTCTCGTACTCTATGAGGAAAAGGGGATAAAGCCGGTCTGACGGGTCCCCGGTCCCGATCCGGGGGAAAGGTGCTAACAGTATATCATCGGCGAGCCCTATTGAAAGCCGATTCGATACAGGTGAACGCTGAAGTCCGAGAACGAGTCATTCAGAACCCCATTACTGATGTTGAGAGTGCGGTTTTCACCGAGCGCCTCCGCGGTCGCCTGCGGCGGAAAACTGCGGAGGGTGAAGACGGCGTTTGTTGCGCCGGACCGCATTGACACGGCAAAGAGATAGGTATAATCACCGAGCCGCTTTAGCATGAAGTCCACCGGGACAGTGGGATTTGAACTCGTTACCGCGGCTCCGTTGGCCACGGTCGGAGAATTGAGTACCAGCGCCAGTTCCGCGATCTGCCGATTAATGGCTGACACGGCGTTTTTCATTTCAGCGTCATGCAACAGTCCCGGTTCGTCGAAGGGATTGATGCAGTGAGCGAAATATCCGATACCCATGGAGCCGTGAATTAACGACATCCATACCTCGGCTTTTACTTCACGCGGCGTCGGCTTGCGACCCGAATCGGCGTCGATCCAGGTGCATTCTATCCAGTTCCACACGGCCTTTGAATAATCGCACCATTCCCGCAATCGATCAACGCCGAATGCAACCAGCCAGAGCTTTCCGCTCACATCGGTATGGTCTGAATTAACGGGATAAATATCGAATGAAACAATATCGGCCCCCTCGCTATATTCGGCATAATCCTCGGGAAAACCGGTTCGATCGCCGCGGCCGTACCATCCGTCCCAGGCGACGCCCTGCCCGAAATTGAGAAAGACCGGTCTCGTGGGATCGTTCTCCACCATGTCCAGATACCGTGAGACAATTTCCGACGGAAGCACCGGATCGCCCCATCCGCCTCCGGGAGCCGACTGGGCGTTGTCAGGCTCGTCGAGATGGGTCCATCCTTTAATTATTGTATTGTTATCGTTATTCAGGCCGGTATCATTCTGGTCGCAGAACACCGGCATCTGATCATCAACCAGCTGGCTCAGCTGATCGGGGGTTGGTCCCTTCCACAATCCGACAAACGTGTTAATCCCTATTGCCTTGTAAGCGTCAGCGTTATTCGGGCTCTGCAGCCATACCGCCACGGGGAAGAAGTTCGGGTCTGAAGATGGCCCGTGATTCCATTCGGCATAATAGGACGATCCCCCCTCCCATGGAGCCATGACATCGTCGGGGAATGTCGCGTTTCCCTGACCGTCATCGGTGCCGCTTCTTTGCCACAAGCCATACAGTAAGGTGAGCTCGGAATTTTTGTCCGGCTTTTTTTTCTTGATACCTAACGATTCTTCTAATGATTCCGTATCTATGCAATTATTGAACAGGAGAACCACGGGCAGGATTAAGTACAAAAGAAACGCCGCTTTGTCATTATGCTTTTTTATCGTTACCATTGCTCAAATAGCCTTCCGATGTTTTTTAGTTAAACCAAAAGAATATATAGAAGATTTAAAGCGACGGCAAATTAATGCGCGGATTTTTATATTTTTTTTCCTCTAATTCATCAACCAGCAACCGGTAGTGTGATCCGGCCGTTTCGTTATGGCGAGCTCAGTTGTTTTGAATTATTTTTTTCAACTACATATTTGAGCGCGATATTCATCGACTCAAAGCCCAGCCGGGTGGGAGTCAGATCAATAAACGGCACGAGGATCCCATTAAATTCTTCTTTATGAATAAATTTGGTGTTGTTTTTATCTATAGTGATAAATTCGAAGGTATGCTTTCCGGTGAATATTCCGGGGACAAATAATTTTCCATCCCATTGCAGCAAAGCACGCTCTTCGATTGCCTGTATCGTCGGTTTAAAGGTCATCGGCTCTCTGTCTTTTGGTTTGATAACAACTTCAATGGTGTTGCCGGTTTTTATTTCCCCATTCACCTTTAAGATAAACGGATTCCACCGCGGATAATCGGGGAAATTCATGAATTTTTCCCAGACATGATCGACCGGGGAATGAATTATTATATCGGTATAAATTGTTTTATTTCCTATGGTAAGGAGGGTGACGATGGCGATTAACAGGATTGAAAAGATCAGCGATGTTTTTTTCATTTTTATGCCTCCAAATAATATTGATATTAAGAATGACCGCGGCAGTTTTCCGTGCTACATGACCAACGCTGGTCGACTTCCGGATAAGAGTCCGCCATGCTCTGTTACGCGTCTAGTCCGGAATTATTGATTACCATATCACGCACCAATCTTTTTACTTCTTCAAGCCATGCCGATCGTTGTTCATGCGTGCTGTCGACGATTACGCTGAACATTCTTCTGCGATACATGGATATGCCGCAGAATTCGCATATGCATTTTTTCCAGATGTTCTCCAGGGGATCGCCAAATACGTTATGTTCTCTTTCATCAGGGGTATCGGAGGTATTGAGGATCAACGCCTTTTTCCCTTTCAGCAAGCCAATCGGGATTCCGCCTCCTGAATCGTCTTCCCTGAATCTATATGCCACGTCCGGTATGAGGATTCTGTCGATCCAACCCTTGAGGATCGCGGGCTGCTGGCCCCACCAGTTGGGATGAACGACGATGAGCCCGTCGCAAGCGGCCAGTTCACGGCAATGCCGCCTGATGCCGTCACCCACATCATGATTTTTCGATAATTCTTCTCTTGTTAAAATCGGGTCAAATCGCTCCGCATATAAATCATGGAAAACGACCGTATGATTTTTCTCCTGCAACGCGTCGGTCGCCGCATGTGCGATCGCATGGTTGAAGCTGTCCGGATTCGGGTGCGCGAGAATGATCAGTATGTTCATCTGTATCCTGGATGTCTATAAGTGATCTTCAGTATCTGCGGTGCTCATTTCAAGGAAAATTCCTTTGAAAGTCGCGTGAAGCAATGATGGGGACTGTCCTATAAGTTCCCTCCAACCCCCCAAAGGGGGGCTTTTCAAGCAATATTAGTGCAAAAAAGTCCCCCTCTGGGGGATTTAGGGTGCTTCCTAGACAGCACCCCATGAAATTTTTTCATTGCAACGCAACTTCTCTATTTTTTGTAACCGCTCAAATGCAAAAGCCGCTTAAAAAAAGCGGATTTTGTCCGGAACAATTATTCATTATCCATTCACCATAACGTGAGCCTCGCTCATGTTGTCGAGCGCTCCTCGCAACGCGGAGGCCAGCCGCAGTGATGTGAGCGGAACGGGAATACCGTCTGCCTACCTGCAGTCTATTCAAGGGACAAGACTCGCCGGCACCCGCCGCGATAGAACCTCCACAAATAAAACGCGGTTGGTCTTCCTGAAGAGGGGAGTGATCCTTGAAGTCTGTCGCCGATGGTATCGGATAAACATCTTGGGGATCCCAGACCCATTCAGCCACATTCCCGGACATATCATGGATACCGAGGCGATTCGCGGCTTTTGTGCCCACATTGTGAAATTCTCCTTCCGCGTTCCCGTAATACCACGCATAATTTCCAATGGTTGTTGATCTGTCAGCCGGCGCGGAATCACCGGACGCATAATTCCACGGCGTCCAGCGGGATCCATCTATATAGCTTGCCGCGTACTGCCATTCTCCTTCGGTCGGGGCCGCCATCTCGGTCGTGTGCGAATACGTGCATTGATAGCCTTCCCTGCCAAAATTAGCAAAGGTATAACCGTGGGAAACGCCCCACTGGTACACCTTGTACCACAGCTCATAGGTTACCTCGTACTTGCCCATCTTGAACGCGGAAATGGTGTGCCTTAAATTTTCATAAGCTGCTGTTGCAAGTCCATCGTTAGTGTCGTCTGACTGTTGTATAAATGTCCCGCTCGGAACTGAGACCAATGAATTAGTGAATGGATGAAATTTGTTCACTCTATTCACTCTAATGTATCTATACCATAAAATTATGAATGATGAGGTTTTTAGTCAAGATATATTTAAAGGATATACATGGATGTATCCCCATTTTTCGAGGCCTGAGTCGAGAAAAATGTCAGGTTTTGCAAATTCATTTCGCAAAACCGTTCCTGAAAAACTCCAGGGATGGAGTTTTTCAGGAAACTGTTAGAAAATTTTGTGTTTATTTATACGCAATTAAAGTTTTATCCTCATATTGGGTTCACACGTTGGTTCTGATTAGCTATCAACGGTGCCTGTATTCGCCCGTTTTTCTGTGAATGGCACGACTGATCATATAACAGCGGGGAGACGGATCAATCACTATTCTTTATTCTCACGCTGATGCGTACCGGACGAACGTGACGCGGCGTGCATGGCTACAGCCCTGCCGGCGCAGTACCCGGTGCTCCAGCATATCTGAAGGTTGAACCCGCCGGTGGGGCCGTCGATATCGATGATCTCTCCCGCGAAGAAGAGGTTGTCGATCAGTCGCGAGCGCATGGTCCGCGTGTCGATATCGTCCAGGCACACGCCGCCGGCTGTGATGATCGCCTTGTCGAACCCCTCCAGTCCGGCGACCTTCGCGCGCAGGTCTTTCAGCAGCCTGACGATCCGGTTCATTTCATCGCGCGTTATGTGGCTCACACCCTTGCGCGGATCAACTCCTGAGAGCCGAACGATCACCGGAATGAGCGAGGCGGGAAGGAGACGGCCAAGGCTGTTCTTGTACTGACGGGTCGGGTGCCCGCTGAAGTCGCGCCGCACCCGCGCCTCCATGGCTCCGTGGTCCAGTGCGGGCTTGAGGTCGACGGCGAGCTCGAGCCGGCCGGGAGGGAGCTCGCCGATTTTTCTGCTCAGATCGAGAATGACGGGGCCGCTCATGCCGTTCGACGTGAAGAGCGCCTCGCCGAACTCCTCCGCCTCTTTGCGGCCGTTGCGGAAAAGGCCCACGGTCACATTCCTGAGGCTCAATCCCTCGAGCTCACCCGCCCATTCGTCGCGAAGGACGACCGGCACTAGGGACGGACGGGGAGGAACCACCGTGTGGCCCAGGCCGCGGGCGAAATCAAGCCCCGCGCCGGTTGAGCCGGTCGCCGGGTAGCTGAGGCCGCCGGTGCAGAGAATATAGCATCCCGCCTCCACGGCATCCCCGCCGGCGCTTATGGCGCGGATGTGATTGTTATCGCGGATCATGTCCCGTATCTCGCATCCCTGCTTCACCCGCACGCCGGTCTCGCGGAGAAATTCACGGAGCGTCCGCAGCACGCCGGCTGCGCCGCCGGTTTCCGGAAACACGCGGTTCCCGCGCTCCACCGTGAGCGGCAGCCCTCGTTCGGTAAAGAAATTCATGATGTCCTCAACCCCGAAGGAGTGGAGCGCCGAATGGAGGTGCCTCCCCTTTTTACCGAAGCGATCGAGAAAGCTCTGCGGGTCAGGGTCGGCGTTGGTGATGTTGCACCGACCCTTGCCGGTCACCATGAGCTTTCTGCCCAGGCGGCTGTTCTTTTCCAGGAGGAGGGTATCGGCTCCGTTCCGGGCCGCTGTCCCTGCCGCCATCATCCCTGCCGGTCCGCCGCCGATCACGGCAACGTCGCATGTTATTGCGTTAGAACCTGTTCGTATCATTGGTATATATCCATTAACGTCACCCGGTAAAATCCGGCGTGTATTCCGCACATGATCCGACTTCCTGTATGAAGCCGTTCTCAAATCCGAGCTCGTCGAGATAGCCCAGGCACTCCTCGTATTCCTCCGCGGTGGCCGGCCGGTTGATCTCGGGGAATTCCCCTGACCGATAGGCGGGGTAGTACTGTCCCATGAGACTCACCCATGTATCGGGGCCGATCGCGCCGCGTATCCACGACAGGATGTCCCGGATGCCGTCGGTCAGCCCGGGGAGCACGAGGAGCCGGATGATGAGGCCCTTATCCGCGATTCCGTCCCTGACGTTGAGATGGCCCACCTGCCGGAACATTTCGATGATCGCCTTCCGTGCCCATACGGGGTAGTCCGGAGCGAGGGAGTACCGGTCCGCGGCAGAGGGGTCGCAGTACCTGAAGTCCGGCAGGTAGATATCCACCAGGCCCTGGAGGAGCCGGAGCGTTTCCGGCTTTTCGTACGCGCTGCTGTTCCACACAACGGGTATTGCCAGGCCCCGCTCCCGTGCCAAGCGCAGGGACGATGCCGCCTGGGGAGCGTAGTGGCTCGCGGTCACCAGGTTCACGTTGTGGACGCCCCGATCCTGGAGGTCGAGCATGATGTCGCACAGCTCCTCCGTCGAACAACGCCTTCCGCGCCCTTCGTGGCTTATCCGGTGGTTCTGGCAGTAGACGCACCGCAACGCGCAGTTTGAAAAGAAGATGGCGCCGCTGCCCCGCGTCCCGCTCAGGACCGGTTCCTCCCCGGAGTGGAGCTGGTGCAGGTCTACCGTGACCTCGTGGGTGCCGTGGCAGTATCCGGCAGTCACAAACCGGTCGACGCCGCACTCCCGGGGGCAGAGGGTGCAGCGGGCAAGAAGAGTCCTGATATCGTCCATCATGGCATCGCATGTCCCTGTTTAAAGGGTAGCAAATCAAATTTGCAGGTCGGGAGACATCCCGGCGAGCAGGCGATACGGATGTCACCGATTCCGCCGAGTAAACACGAGGTTTTTACGAGGCGGACGAGCGGGATGGCTCCCGACCTACAATAAAAATTGCTTGATTTAAAATCAACACTTAATATGTTCTGATGCTCAATAATACTTTATGATACGGATCAACGAACATTACCTGAAGCTCACGGCATCGTATCTTTTTTCCGAGATCGCGCGGCGGGTCGCCGATTACGCGGGGAAAAATCCCGGGAAGGAGATCGTCAGGCTCGGCATCGGCGATGTGACCCTTCCGCTTCCCCCGGCCTGCATCGCCGCCTTTCACCGCGCCGTGGACGACATGGCGTCGGTGAAAACCTTCCGGGGATACGGGCCCGAGCAGGGATACGATTTCCTCCGCGAAAAAATCGCTGAATTCGACTTCCGGTCCCGCGGCGCGGCCGTATCCCCGGACGAGATATTCGTGAGCGACGGCGCCAAGTGTGACACGGGCAACTTCCAGGAGCTCTTCGCTCATGATACGGCCATCGCCGTGCCGGACCCGGTATACCCGGTGTATGTTGACTCCAACGTGATGGCGGGCCGGACCGGCGAAAACCGCGGCGGCCGATACGCCGGTCTCGTCTACCTCGAGTCGACTGAAGAAAACGGATTCATACCCGGCATCCCCCGTGAGAGGGTCGATCTCGTTTATCTCTGCTTCCCCAACAACCCGACCGGGGCGACGGCGACGAAGGACGAGCTGGCACGGTGGGTGGACTACGCGCGTGAGAACCGGGCGCTTATCCTTTTCGACGCCGCGTACGAGAGCTTCATCCGGGACGGCGCCCTGCCGCACAGCATATACGAAATCGACGGGGCGGACGAGGTGGCCGTGGAGTTCCGGAGCTTTTCGAAGACCGCCGGCTTCACCGGAACGCGCTGCGCCTTTACGGTGATTCCGAAGAAGTGCCGGGCCTACACGGGCGGCGGGGAGCCGGTTTTTCTCCACCAGCTCTGGCTCCGGCGGCAGACCACCAAGTTCAACGGGGTTTCATATCCGGTGCAGCGCGCCGCTGAGGCGGTTTATTCGGAAGAGGGCCGGCGGCAGGTGCGCGAGCTCGGCGACTACTATTTAAAAAACGCGTCCCTCATCAGAGAGCGGATGAGCGGGCTCGGGTACCCCTGCGCCGGCGGGATCAACGCGCCCTATATCTGGATCAAGACCGATCGGGACTCCTGGTCTTTTTTCGATTTCCTTCTCGAAAAGGCCGGCGTGGTCTGCACGCCGGGAGCGGGCTTCGGTCCGTGCGGCGAGGGATACATCCGCATGAGCGCGTTCAACTCCCGTGAAAATGTGGAAAAGGCGCTGGAGCGGATAGCCGGCGCGCTCGCGTGATGCCATGGTCATTCGGAACATTCAAATATTCCGTCGGTAAGGTTTGCCTTCGTCCATACGGTCCCGTAACCCGCCCGATAGTGGTCCCACATGTTCTCCGCGAAGTCGGACCACTGTCTCATCCAGGTTCCCTGTTCTTCAATGGCCATGTATCGATCCATGTAGTCAAACAGGGGATCGTGGTTCCAGTTCGCTTTCTGGTTCATGATCAGCGCGGCCAGAACGAATCCCGCCCACGCGTTCGCGGTGCAGCAGCGGCGGTAAGTGGCATCCCAGTTTTTGTTGTCCCTGATCGGATCGGTTGAGTGGACAATGCCCCACTCCGGCAGATTCAGATCGGCATCTTCATATTCCAATCTGCAGGCCCGTTCGTCGGGGTCGTGAACCATGGCGATATCCTCTTCTGACACAGAGAAGGTTTGCCCGTCCTCGCCGAAATGCACGTCATCGCGCAGGCCGATGTCCGTCATGTCCGCGCTGTCGAGCATCAATCCGGCGAACAGAATCGGCCATTTTCTGCCGCTCGAATGCCCGCCGTTTGGCGGCCAGTTCCACTCTCCCCCGTCCATGACGACGCCGTAGAGGTCGATCCCCAGCTGGACATATCTGACGAGGAGGGCCTCCTTTTCCGTATCGCTAAAATCAAGATGGAGCATGAGCGCCCCCTCTCCGATTTGTGTCGCGATTTCCCTTCCGTAATCGGGCATATTTGATGACGGATGAATATATCTTCCGACCCAATTGGGCACATGGTCGATCCACGGCCTTTCAAAATGGCGCTCAACCGTGCCGAGACCGGGAGTTTCAGCGACCGGCGGCAGGCTGTGAAGGAGAGCGGTTTGTAAGTCGCTGACACCAAAACGAATTGTCTTGTCGCTTCCGCAGTAGGGAGGCCGGAAGCTTCCTTCTGGGGGGGCGGAATCCAGAACGGTGAGTATGGCGGCGGTTTCCAACTGCGGCCGGTTCCCGGCATCCGGCAGGCTGATGGTCGATATAAGGGAGGTATTCGGCTGAAGGATCAGGGGATTTTTTTCAGACAGGATTTCCCTTCCCGGCATTGCCGCGTTCAGATCCGGATCGTAATTCGGCCCGTATTGCCCGTACATCGAGCTGTCGTATCCTTGAGTGGAGCCGTTTCGGGGGGAGGGATTTATCATCGATCCGTTTTTCACGCGTCCGTACATCGATCGATACGACAATGGATCGATATATATCACGTGTACCGGGCCGACCACCCAGTAATCGCCGTTCGCAAATTGGCCGTATTCATATTCCGCGTCAAAATACCAGGTTATGCCGAACTGCGATAGCTGAAATGCGCCTTCGGGAGGAGGGGGAACAACGGTTCCCAGTACGGATAGGAGAAGGCGCTTTTGCAGATTGTCATTTTTCAGGCTGTTGCAAGACAGGTTGCCGGCGATCAGTATCACAATCAGGATGTAGATCCTTTTACCCATCATGTCCTCGAATTTAAATAACATCTCAGAATATATTTGTATATGTCGTTCCGCTTCTGCCGATTTAGTATATTTTTCTATAATGTAACTCGACTCAGGCGAAAATTAACATAAGGCCTCCCTCCCCCTTGAGGGGGGAGGGCTGGGGTGGGGGTGAAAAAAGTTAATATCAAACAGTTTAGTGTATTTTGAGAGGCAATTACGAAAGAATCAATTTCTGTTCTAATCACCCTCCCCTAACCCCTCCCATCGAGGGAGGGGAATAAAAATCTCCTAAGTCGAGTAATTAATTGTTCATACAGTTTACCGGGAAAATCCGGTCCCGGCCTTATACCCCATGAGGCCAGGTTTTAACCCATATCCGGCCAAACCTATTGAATATATAGAAATTATTGTTAATCGACAAATTTTTTTGCAGATTGGTTGAATAGATTTTAGTGCTTCGGGTTAGATTCATTGCACCATTGACGCCCGTATTCCCCGAGCTATCGGCGGGTCAACAGGGGCATCCTCTTCAAAATGCTCCCAGCTGGCACCGTGAAATCTTCATGCCCAATTTCTCGCAGGCGGCGGCCACATCCATTTTGGAGAGGTGAAGCGTATCCGCGATGTTCCAGGCCTTCACGCAGGGGAGCCTGCCGTCGGTCAGGTTGGCGGAGATCGCTTTCTCAAGCTCTGCTGACACCGATTCCGCAGGCCGCACGATCTTTTTTTGCGGGCCGTAGCCGAACAGGCCAAGCAGGCACTTCTCGATGGATATTTCAATCAGGTCGAGCGTCCGTCCGGCTTCCTCCGGGGCGACGCGCTGTTCTTTTGCGATCACGAAGACGGCTGCGCAGGAAAGGGCGCCCCCCGCGGCTTTTTTTTGGATCGCCTCTATTAACTTCTGGTTTTGAATTTGTTCTGACATGGCATCTCCTTAGCTCTGTTTTTGGCGTATGAGGGTCTCGATCCAGTTCCTGAACTCGCACTGTCGAATGTCCGCCGAGAGAATGTCGTCGTCTATACCCAGCTGCCAGCGCAGGTCTTTACGGTCCGGCTCTGCGTGAAGCTCCTCAAGCCGGTCGACGTATTCCTGGAAGTCGGCATGGCCCCTGAAAAAGCCCAGCTCCGTGAGCTTTTTCTCTCGGGCCAGCATGAGCCGCGCCATCTCGCGCAGGTCGTATTCCGGGTGGTACTGGAGGCCCCAGAAGACGCCTTTTTTGTATGTTATTTCCGCGGCCTGCACGCGCGTGAAATCGTTACCGGAGAGGAGAAGCCCGCCTTCGGGAAGCCGCGTCACTTCATCATCGTGGCTCACGAAATGGCTGTAGACTTCCGGCTTTCCCTTCATCATGGGATGTTTTTTCCCCGCATCGGTGAGCCGGATCTTCCGTCCGATGCCCATCTCACGTCCCCGGGGATTGGGCTTCACGTCCCCGCCAGCCACCCAGACCGCAAGCTGGATGCCCCAGCAGGTTCCGAACTGGGGGATGCCCAGCTCGAATGCACGACCGCAGATATCGATCATATTTGTTACGCGTTCGTCGTCAGAATGGTAGACGGTGAGGTTGCATCCGGGCCATAAAACACCTGCGTATCCCGCGAGGGCTTTTATGTCAGGAATTGCCGCGCCGGGATCGCTGGAAAACAGGATATCGTATACGGCGCCGGGGAGGTATCGCAGCAGCATGTCCGCGTAGAGCGTGCCCGCATGCTTCATGCCGGCGGCGTCAAAATCGTCCCTGCTCGGCTTGGGATAGCCGTCGATGATGAGTAAACGGGGTTCGCCTGCCATGACGCGTCTCCTTAGTGGTTAAGTTTTACTATGACGTCCGGAAGTTCGCGGTAATCGCCGAAGACCGCGTCGGCTTTCGTGTTGACGATGCCGCGGTCGATGACCGCGGTGCACAGAACGGCGCGGGCACCGACCCGGTGCGGGCCGTCTATGTCGTTGTGCTCACGGTCGCCTATATGGACCAGCTCCCCGGGCCGTACGCCGAAGGCGTCGATGGCTGCCTGGAACACGAACGGGTCCGGTTTCGACATCCCGATTTCATCTGAAAATATAAAGACATCGAAGAAACCGAGGAGCCCCGCGTCCGAGAGAAGCTGTCGGAGCGCCCTGCCCGGAGAGAAGATTGCGTCGGATACGACCCCCAGCCGATATTTCCCGTGGAGCTGCTGAAGGGCTTCCTTGACGCCGGGGACTATATCAGGCCTGATTTCCAGCTCCATCTCCTCGT
>MIBH01000020.1:70472-75403 GCA_001829455.1 Spirochaetes bacterium RBG_13_51_14 | reverse complement strand
ATGGTGTCCCACAGGTCGAAGGTTATCGCGCGGATTTTCGGCACGGCCGATACCTACCGGTCAACGCCGCGCCGCGCCGGCGGAACGAACACGTGGCGGAGTTCGGTTCTGTCTGGTCAATATTCATGGGTCCTGAAAATACAGGTATGAATGCGGCCTGCTCGCTGGTGAGCACGGTCTTGATGAGTTCATACAGCGTGTCGGTAAGGGGGATTGGCAGCAGACCCGCCCTGACGACCGCGTTTGCCGCGTCGAGCCATAATTGTTCCTGCATTGCACTTCTCCTCGGCGGCTGATCGCCGTGAGATACGACTCTCTGAAGAAAGACGTCCAAAATCAATATAGTAAAAGTTGATTAAGGGGCAAGTTATTTTTTTTGTCTGATATTCTTTTTTCATTGATATCGATGGTATCGCGGATGGCATGCCAGCCTGAAAAAGCGCCCGCTCCCGGGCCTTCCGCCGGGACAATAGTATTGACATGTTGAAGCATACCTGATATTGTTGAGCGTATAACATGGGAGCCATGGTTCACAGGAAAGACGGCTATCTTAAAGAAATTATCTCTACGCTTGTGGAGAATGATGTCGATTTCATTGTCTGCGGCGGTGTCGCGCTGGTGCTTCACGGCGTCGAGCGGATGACGCTCGATCTTGACCTGTCGGTGGACATGGATGAGAGCAACCTCAAGAGGTTTCTTCACGCCATGGAGAAACTCGGGCTGACGCCCCGGGCGCCGGTCCCGGCTGAATCAATACTGGATCCGGAAAAAAGAAAGATGATGATGGATGAAAAAAACGCAGTAGTCTTCTCTTTTTTCGACACGAAAAACGCGTTCCGTCAGGTTGATATATTCATCAAAGACGACTTGTCATATAATTCATTGCATGTTCATGTTGAAAAGATGAGTCTTGGCGATATGAAAATCAATATCATCTCCAAGAGGAAACTGCTTGATATGAAAAAGGCCATACAGCCTCCGCGCGATAAGGATCTCTTTGATATTAAGGTTCTCGAGAAGTTAATTGAGCGTGGAAAGGGTTAGTTTATGAAATCATCTGAGCAGAAAGATCTGGAAGATTTTAGAAAAATTCTTGAAAAAACCTCGCCGACGGATTTTGACGGTCACACCGATTTTGACAAGCTTACTCCCGAACAGCGTCTTCTGTGGCTATCGGAGTGTGCGCAGTTCCTCACTGAGGTTGAAAGGGATTAAGTGGCAACCCGTATCACTCCTTCTCCACCCGAATCCGCTCCACCTTGCCGGTCCCGGTGTCAAGAATGGCGATCGAGAATTCGTCCGCGCCGTAGAGCGCGCCGGGATTGATGACCCGGGTGCCGCCGGAGAGGTAGTTCTCGAATATGTGCGTGTGGCCTTTGATGACATAGTCGAATTTCCCCGAGGCCACAGCCTCGCGGAACTGGGGGACGTCGCTGCCGTGGAAGAGCATTATTTTTTTTCCGTCGACCTCGAAGCTGCAGCAGTTTTCAATACAGCCGAATCCCAGCTTTTCGGATTCGGCGTTGAGGGCTTCTATGTCGATGTCGCCGTTGCCGAGCACGAACCGGCATTTAAATTCCTTGAACAGGCCCAGCATCTTTGACGAGGTGATGTCGCCCGCGTGCACGATCAGGTCAACCCCGGCCTTCCTGAATAACTCGATCGCCTTTCGCGCGAGCTCGATATCATTGTGCGTGTCGGAGAGAATGCCGATCTTCATATGTCAGCCCAACTTCGAGCCCGCCGGTATCGAATCGTCAATCTCGATAAGGATGGGCCTGTCGGAGGCGGCATGCGTGGCCGCCATGAGCATACCGTTGGACGTCCTCTTGAAGATGGTGGCGGGCTTCAGGTTGGCAACCAGCAGTATTTTTTTTCCCACCAGGGCCTCGGGCGCGTACCAGGCGGCGATGCCGGCGATGATGGTGCGCTCGTCCAGGCCGGAATCGACCTTGAGTTCGAGGAGCTTGTCCGAGCCATCGATACGCGCCGCGGTCAGGATTTTCGCCACCCTGATGTCGATTTTTGCAAATTCGGATATGTCCACCACTCCTTCCGGTGATGCCATTGTTTTTTCCTCCTTTTTTGCCGCCGGATCGTCGTTCTCAGCAACGCCCCGTTCAAGACGCGGGAACAGGATTCCGGGGTCCGTGATCTTCTGCCCGTCATCGAGGTTCGTGAATGCGGTGATTGTCTCCATATCGCGCGGCTTTGTATCTGTCCCGAGGGCCCTGAGGACGGCCTCGCTCGAGCCGACCAGCGCGGGCGAAAGAAGCACGGCGATTCCGTAGACCGCTTCCAGAAGATTCCGTATGATGGAGGAGAGCCGGGCCGTGTTCTTTTCCTTCGCCAGCTGCCAGGGCCTGTTCGAGTCGATGTATTTGTTCAGGTAGCGGATGTATTCCCAGAGCTTCTCCAGCCCGATGCTTGTCTGAAAGTTTTTCGCATGGCCGATATAGTCCTGCGCGGCTTTCCTGAACCGCACGGTGAGATCGTCCCGGTCCGCCGGTTCGGCGGGATCAAACGGCGGGATGGCGCCCCCGAAGTACTTGAACACCATGTTGCACAGGCGGTTTACCAGGTTTCCCCAGTCGTTGGCGAGGTCGAAGTTGATCCGGTCGACGATGATCTCCTCGCTGAATTTGGCGTCGTGTCCGAAGTTCATCTCACGGAGAAAGAAATAGCGGATCTGGTCGTTGCCGTAACGGGCCACCAGGTCCGCGGGGGTCACCACGTTCCCCAGGCTCTTGGACATCTTGGCGTTCTGCATGTTCCAGTAGCCGTGAACGTTCAGGTGGCGGTAGGGCTCGATTCCCGCCGACTTGAGCATGGTGGGCCAGAATATTCCGTGCGGCTTTACGATATCCTTGGCGATGATGTGCTCCACCACGGGCCAGTATTTCGTGAACTTCTCGCCGTCCGGGTAGCCCAGGGCGCTGATGTAATTTATGAGCGCGTCGAACCAGACGTAGGTGACGTAGTTTTCGTCGAAGGGAAGGGTGATCCCCCACTGGAGGCGCGACTTCGGCCGGGAGATGCACAGGTCCTCGAGCGACTCGCTTTTCAGGAGCGCGGTCACCTCGTTCCGGTAGCGCTCCGGGCGTATGAAATCGGGATGCTTTTCGATGTGCCCGATGAGCCAGTCCTGGTACCGGCTCATTTTAAAGAAGTAGTTTTTTTCCTCGATGTAGTCAAGCTTCGTGCCGTGATCCGGGCACGCGCCGTCCACCATCTCCTTCTCGGTGAAAAAGCGCTCGCACCCGACGCAGTAGAATCCGCCGTAGCTGCCGAAATAGATGTCGCCCTTATCGTACACCCTCTGCAGCAGCGCCTGCACCACGGCGACGTGCCGCTTTTCGGTGGTTCGGATGAAGTCGTTGAACCGGATCCCCAGGTCGGTCCAGGTCTGTCGGAATATACCGCTGATCCGGTCGGCGTACTCCTGGGGAGTGGTGCCGTGGGTCCGGGCGGCCTGGTTTATCTTGTCTCCGTGCTCGTCCGTTCCGGTGAGAAAGTAGGAGTCATAGCCCAGCATGCCGTAGAAACGGCTCATGAAATCGGCGAGGATGGTGGTGTAAGCGTGGCCGATGTGAGGTTCGGCGTTAACGTAGTAAATCGGCGTCGTGACGTAGAATCTTTCTTTCATGCAAATTGCTCCGGTGCGCGTATGCGGTTTGAGATTATCATGAAGGCGGGGTCACGTGACCCCGCCTTCATGATAATCATTACAATTTATATACGTCTTCATCGGCGCTGTCATCGTCGGATTTTTCGATCCTGGTCACGACTTCTTTTTTAAGAATGTACATCCCGTCCCGCGTCTCAAGGTCGGATTTCATGATCTCGACGGTCCGCTCACGGTGCCGCATCTGGATGGTTTCCTTGAGGGTGTCGACGCCCGTAACGAGATAGGTAACGTCGCCAGCCCTGATTTCCGCGCCAAGGTCGGGCATCCCGTCGTTGATCTCCTTGTACAGCTTGTACTCGTATCCAAGGCAGCAGAGGAGGCGGCCGCACATTCCCGATATCTTGAGAGAGTTCAGGTTCAGGCTCTGCTCCTTTGCCATCTTGATGGATACCGGCTCGAAATCCTCGCTCTGGTGCATGCAGCAGAGCTGTTTGCCGCAGGGGCCGTATCCGCCGACGAGGCGCGCTTCGTCCCGGACGCCGATCTGCCGCATCTCGATCCTGGTCCGGAATATCGACGCCAGATCCCGCACCAGCTCCCGGAAGTCGATGCGGTTCTCCGCCACGAAGTAGAAGATGATCTTGGTCCGGTCAAAGAGGCACTTCACCGATATGAGCTTCATGTCAAGGTTTTTGGCCCGCGCTTTTTCCCGGCACTTGTTGAAGGCGTTCCTCTCGATTGCCTCTATTTCGGGGATCTGCTTCAGGTCGTCCTGGGTTATGAGGCGCAGCAGCTTCCCCTTTACCTCAAGACCGGAAGCGCTCTGGTATTTCCTGCACTTGAACACGTTCCCGATATCAACCCCGTGCTCGGTTTCTACAACGCAGAGCGCGTTCTGGTTGACGAACAGGTTGTTCGTGTCGACATAATTTATCTGATAGCTGTTCCGCAGTTTTACCGCTGATATCTCCATTGCTTGTTCCTTACTCAGTATGGTCCAGTTTCGGAAGGCCGAATCCGTGGATACGGTCTATGGCGTAAAGCATTCCTTTTAAAGCGTTACGGATGTTTAGATTATTCGCGAGTCCTTTTCTGAGAGCAAGCAGAATTTTTATTAATTTTACCAACTTTTGCCGGTCGGGAATCAGAAAATCAGCCAGATACGGATGGAGCGCGCCGCCGCCGACGGCGGGAGACAGGACCGCGCGGTAGATGTTGAGCAGCAGGGACAACAGCTGGTCCATGTTGATTTTCTTCTGGACGGCGGCCAGATCCAGGCTGAGGCTTTTCCCCTGCGTCAGGT
>MIBH01000020.1:56399-70427 GCA_001829455.1 Spirochaetes bacterium RBG_13_51_14 | reverse complement strand
CACCCTGCGACAGGATGAAGGCCGTTTCCACCGACCCGCCCGAAATCTGCGAAATGAGATCCAGATCGGCCGCGCCGCCGCCGGCCAGCGCCCGCTTCACGTCCGCGGCGCTGAGAGGATTGAACGACAGTTCCATGCTGCGGGACAGGATTGTCGGCAGAATGAGCGATTTGTTCGCGGTGATGATAATGATGCGGGCGCCCGCCTGCGGCTCCTCGATGGTTTTCAGCAGGGCGTTCTGGCCCGGGGCGGAGATGGACTCGGCACCGTCGATGAGCACCCCGTATGTTCCGGATATCGATTTTTTTGAGAGGCGGTCGATAAGCCACCGCACCGTCCCCGGCTCGCTTTTATCCATGCCACCGATGGAAATTGCCCCCTTGTCGTCCGGAAGAAGTTCGATGAAGTCCGGATAGGTGCGGCCGGCCGCCTGAATGCAGGCCGGACACCGCAGGCAGGGCGGCTCTTCCGCGCCGCAGAACAGAGCGGTCAGGAAGCGCCGCGCCACGAGCTTCTTGCCGACGCCGCTCTTCCCGGTGAAGAGCATGGTATGAGGTATGTTACCGCTTTTCAGGAGCAGTGCCAGTTGGTTCAGCTGGCGCGAGTGACCGATAATGCCGGTGGTGTTCATGGGGACGCGAATAGTCAATATACCAGGTCTAGTATGAGACCGCGGATTTCTTCCATGGTTTTTAAAAGATCGAACGCCTTGTTGTGCTTCGTAATGGCGTCGGTGATAGCGAGAATCTTGTCGTTGATCTTCTCGATGATGACGAAATCCCCCCAGTTCTTCTTCTTCCGCTTCATTGTCTTTTCCTGCAGACCCTCGTCCAGAACGGACTTGATGATTTTCTGTATAAGGGCCTTGTATCGATTCATTTCATATTCCGTTTGCTGGTCCAGGAAGCGCTTCTCCTGGTCTTTTAAATTCTCAAGAAGCTCTTCAATGGTGCCTTCGAACTCCTGCGCCATCATCTTGTGCAGTTCGGCCGAGAAAGATTTGCTCCCTCTCCTGACCGAGGAAAGCTTTCCTTTCTTGGATATCTTTTCCTGCTCGTCCTTTTTGCCTCGCGTTCCGGTAATCTCAATCATTGCATTTCATCCGGCCGTTTATTAATGGTGCAGTTGCCCTCGAATGTCACGCCTTCCTCCATGATCAGGCTGGGCGTGATGATATTCCCGCTGATTATTCCCGTTGACAGGAAAATGACCCGCTCGGTGGCGAAGATATTGCCGCGCACCGATCCGCCGACGACCACCAGGCGGGCCTTGATGTCCGTTATCGCTTCGCCGGTCTGTCCGATGAGGACCTTGCCGTCGGTCTCGATGGTGCCCTGGAACCGTCCGTCGATCCTCAGGAGCCCGTTGATTTTGAATTCTCCCTTGAAATCAGACCCCTCCCCGATGATACTGTTGACGATATTATCTTCAGCTAATTTTCCGTTTCGTGCCATGTCAATAAACTGATTTCTCTCGTTAGATCAATACGGGTGACGATGCATTCCCGCGCTACCGTGCCGCTATGTTCAGGGCAAGGCCCATGATTTGACAAGACATTATTCACATTCAATCGGGTTTTTCAAGTAAATTTTTGCGGTTTACAGTATGTTTGATTGACATATTTGCGGTTGTGGCGAAGTGATACGCGTGAATATGTTTTAATGGTAACAACATTGAACAGAGAGCATCCCCAGGAGTATATTGATGTGAGGTTATAATATGAACATCGAGACTTTTATTCCCAAAGATCATGTATTATTCACCAGAGCTCACGAAAAGCAGCTTGTCATTAAGGAATTATTAATCTACCTGGAAAAGTTGAAGGATATTGACGATGCCAGCAGATACTACGCCCAGGTAATGCATCGCGAGTCTCTGGATAATACCGGCATTGGGAAGGGTCTCGCGATTCCTCATGTCAGGACCGATTCGGTACATGAATTAATTACTATTTTCGCCCTATCAAGGGAGGATATTCAATATCATTCATATGACAATATTCCGGTGCGCTTTATCATGCTCAGCATTGTCCCGACGGAAATGAGCACGAAGTATCTGTATATGGTGGGAATGGTGTCGTGGATTTTTTCGGATGATAAACGGAGAAAAGCGCTGGCCGAGTCCACGGCCAAGACTCAGGCGTACGGCATCTTGAAAAAAAACGCACAGCTGTATTTTGCCAACCTGACAAAGAAAGATATAACGGATACGGATGCCATTGATAATCTTTCCGGCATCCCATCCCACAACCTCGATTTGCTGATACGCCTCGACAGGCTGAATCAACTCCTTGAGGAGGGGGAATCCTCAGAGCAGCTGAAGAAAAAAATAGATGAGCTCCGCATAATAATAGACCACAAGTCGCTCTCCTATTACGATAGAATGAGAAAAAAATCACTGAATCCGTTTGCGATACTTGACCGAAAAAGCTGCTCCGGCTGCCACATGGATCTGGCTCCCTATTATATGGCGCAGATACGGGAATCGAAGAATATCGCCGTCTGCAACCACTGCGGCAGGTTTCTCATTGTGATTTAAAGCCGAATATATTCTTCGATGCCGCATGCAGTTTCATGCTGATGATGGATCCGCGGTATGGACGCCGGACTATTTGAAGCACTGTATGAACCTTTTAACGGACCTGTCGTATGTTTTCTCTACCGAATCCGTGAAAAAGCAGGCGGGAAGTTCGTTCGATCTCCGGTGATATTGTATGCACTCGCAGCACTTTCCCTTCCTGATGCACGGTTCATAGGAGCAGTTGCAAAGGGCCACATTCTTATTTATATTTTCACAAGTCATCGTCGTCCTCCTGCACCTTCAATTATCCACGGCGCCTCAATGTGCATCTGGCACATCGATGTTAACTACGCATGCAGCATTCATAGTGAAGCGGATCGATCGGGATGCTTCGCCGCTGATTATTGTGCCGCACCGGTAATTATCTCATGAAGCACTACTATGGAGGGTGCAATACGATCAAGCACTATTTGGCATCAGAAAGGAAATGTCGCCTTTATGATGGCGGCCGCCCTCTTAATATTATTTTATTAATGCACACTTTCGATTGACAGAAACCTGCCGGTCTGTTTATTATTTAATAACTGTGTCTATCCCGAACGACGGCATTCAACCGTGAGAGTGTTCCTATGAACAGCGTATCACTGAAAATCGTGTTGATATTTTTTTTGTCCCTGGTTTCGTCCGTTTCGCTTTTCGCGTCAAAACCGATTCTTATCGATAAAACCTTGACCATGAGAAACATAAGCGGTGAGATCGATTATATCGAGGACGCGCATAAAGCATTGACGTTTACGGATATCGTCCAAAGAACGTCGCTGAAATGGACCGGTTCCTCGCATCGATATATCAATTTCGGTTACACGAAATCGCAGTTCTGGTTCCGCTTCACGGTCGACAACCGCACGGATGCAACGCTCCCGTGGCTCCTCGAGATTGATTTTCCCCCTCTTGACCTGATTGAGTTATATGCCCCTGACGAATCGGGACGTTATAACGTCAGAACAACCGGTGACACCCGGCCGTTCAGCACCAGGGACGTGGAGGACATATCGTATATCTTCACTATGAGCCAGAAGCCGGGAGCCATGACCTGCTATATCCGCATCGACTCGCTTGATTCCGTGAATTTCAATCTCAACATTCTTTCCCCCGATTACTATCTGACGCGGCTGCATAATGATATACCGATTTACTGGATATATTTCGGGATAATGATCATCATGGCGCTCTATAACTTAAGTATTTTCATCTTAACCCGCGATCGGGGCTATATTTACTTCAGTATATTTATCGTCATCTTTGCTTTGTTTGAATTCAACTTTAAGGGCTTCGCGTCGCAGTACCTGTGGCCCGGCGCGACCTGGTGGGCGAGCCACGCGAACCCGTTTCTTGTCTGCATGATAATTTTATCCCTGGATCTGTTCCTTATTGAGTTTATTGGATTCAAGGACCGGTTTCCAAAATTGTATTTTCCCGTATTAACATTAATTATTTTGATTCCATCCCTGTTCGCGATCTATACATTGTTCGTCAATGTTCAATCAGGGTTGATGGCCATATATGGATTAACGCTATTCAATCTTCTACAGCTGGGAGTGATCGGGACATACGTGGCCTTCATACAAAAACCGCCGTCCCGGCAGGCGCGAATCGCGATAGCGGCATTTTCGATGTATTGTGTCGCCATACCGATCGTGGTGTTCACCATGCTGGGTTTCCTGCCGGCCAATTTTTTTACCCGGTGGGCGCTGCAACTCGGCTCCGCGATAGTGGTGCTGCTGTTCTCCCTTGGCCTGGCGGATAAAATCAACATGATGAGGTCTATTATTCAGAAGGCCGAGCGGAAGTACCGGCATCTCGTCGAAAGCACCGCGGACATCATATTCACCCTAGACGATGACAACAACATCCTGAGCATGAACCGCGCGGTTAAAGCGCATCTCAGGTTCGAACCCGAAGAACTGATTAACACGAACTTCACTGATCTTCTTCATGGTTCCTGGGATAAAAATTACGATATCAAACAGCAGATGCTGCATGAGTATATTTCCGATCTCAAAAAAAAGAAGAAGGTGAGCGCCAGATTCCGCGCCACCATGAAGGATAAATACAACCACGAACCGAAAGAGTTCACGGTACACCTGGAATATACCGGGGACAAGGATACCGGATACGCGATTCTGGGGAAGGCCTCGCAGGTGATCGATGACGCCCTCACGAATTTCCTGGTGTCGGAACGCTATACCTACAACCTCAATAATTATCTCAGCAATGCCGAGCTCATGAGCCAGCGGCTGGTGAGGAATCTGTACCGATTCACGGATGCCCCGACGATATCATTTATCCGGACCGCGCTTTGCGACGCAATAATCAATTCGATCGAACACGGAAACCTGAAGCTCACCTTCGAAGAAAAAACGGCGGCTCAGCATGACGGCTCCTATTTCGATCTTCTAAAAAAGCGCCAGATGGATCCCGCGTTAAACGAGAAAAAGGTCTGCGTTGAATATTCGCTGGATGAGGACGGGGTGGTGTATGAGATCTCGGACGAAGGGGAAGGGTTTGACCACAAATCCATGATCGAGGGAGATCCGGAAAATCCCGACCAGTCGGTGCTCGGTCATGGCCGCGGCATCCTCATCATCATGCATGCGTTCGACGTGGTTAAGTTCAATGAGCGGGGCAATCAGGTATTATTGATCAAATATTTCAAGAAGTTTTAATTTTTCATCAGCCGTTACCGACGGCCTCAGTTCGGCCGGGGCACCTTGAGAGTCGGGCATTCCGGTGGAACTGTTGAAATTCCCGTAGGAGCCGCGGATGCCATACAATATTTATAAAAGGAGATATCCTATGCCGGTGAAAAAGACATCAAAAAAGAAAACAGCAAAGAAAAAGGTCGTCAGGAAAAAGGCCGCAGTCAAGAAACGGATGGCGTGCGTGGTGTGCGGCATGGAAGTGACCGTTGATAAAATATGCGGTTGCGTTGAGGCTCATCCCATCCTGTGCTGTGGACAGCCCATGGCGCGTAAGTAGGGCGGACGCCGGTCACACCGGGCCGTTCGCCTTAAAGTATTCAACAGTGCGCGCGATCGCCTCCTCTTCGGAATAGAGAGGACGATATCCGAGCTCGCGGCGCGCCTTTTCGCCCGTGAAGGTCAGCTCCTTACAGACCATGACGACGCTGGTCCTGCTTACCAGCGGCTTGATGCGGACGAAGGGCCGGCAGAGCCATGACACGCCCTCAAGCAGGCCGCCCAGTGCGTACATGAGCGGCATCGGTATGCTGCGCGTTTTCGGGGGCATGGGGTACCCGATGCCGCGCAGGATCGGCTCCATGTAGTCGAAGAAATTTTTCGCCTCAAAATCGGTGATGATGTACACGTTCCCGGCTGCCGCGCCCCGCGGCTCCAGAAGGGATTTTCCGGCAAGCACGTGCGCGTGGGCCACGTTGCCCACATACACGTGCTGAAACACCGCCCTGCCGTCGCCCACGCGGAAATTAAGCTTTCCTTCCTGCGCCATTCTGAGAAAAGAGCTCACGTGATAGGGGTCGCCTTCCCCGAACATGCCGCAGGGCCGTATTACGCAGGTCCGCAGTTCGGTTCCGTCCTCGGTCCCGTTTCCCCGCCCGGCGCGGTTCGCCGCCAGAACGTCCCGCTCCGCGGCCGCCTTTGTCTCGGCATAGGCCATGGTGTATTTCTTCGGATAGGGAAGGGCCTCATCGCCCTTCACGATGGGACTGCCGCAGTAGATGACGTCCATGGTGCTGGTGTGTACCAGGGCCCCGACGCCCGAGGCGGCCACAGCCTGTATCACGGTGCGGGTTCCGGTTACGTTCACCTCGCGCAGGAACGAACGGGGGCGCTGGCCCCAGTCGATGACCGCGGCGCAGTGGAAAACCAGGTCGACGCCGGCGAACGCCTTTTCGCAATCTCCGGGGGAGCGGACATCTCCGCGCAGGTACGTTACGCGGCCGTCGATCGTGCGGCCGGGCGGCCTCGAATCGAGGATGCGTATCTCGCCGGGCGACAGGACGCTTCCTCTCCCCTTTTTCAGGAGCTCGCGCACGAGGGCCTGGCCCAGAAACCCGGCGCCGCCGGTGATACATATAACGGGCCTGGCCGGCGCGCTCCGCTCTTTTGTGGGCATTGTAATGATCCTGCGCGTGTGGAATTCCGCATATCAGAATAATACGCCGCGGCCTTGTCAAGGAGAAATATAATACGGCACGCGCATTATCCGCACTGCCTGTTATGGGGAATGCTTTCCATCTTGAAAAGTTTTAACAAATAACGCAGTTCTTGAGAAGAAATACTATATATGCGTGGTAAAAGATCATGTGCTCCCTGTGTTTATGTCTCTATTTTTTTATCGAAATAATAACAAGACTTCATTCTCATCCGCAGATTATTTTTATAATTCCGATTACCAACCCCGCAGCAGCCCCAATAAACGCGGCTATATCCCGAACAAGCTGGTATTTGCTTGATTGCCGCAATGCTTGATAACGGCCCATATCCATGTACTCTTCACCCTTCGCTGTTAATGGATATTCGCCTGTCATTGCACACTTATAAATTTCACTACCACGTTTCATTAGCGCAAATGCAGACGAATTCAAGTAACCGAGGGCCGTTAATTCTTGAATTAAGTCTTTATCATCCGTGCTAAATGTTGAATCTTTAGTTACGCCATTATGTATATTTAGTAATAATTTCATAAAACTGACATTTCTTTTCCTCTTACCCATATTGACCTCCTGCCGATATCCCGAATCACCTTGTCTTCATCAGCGTCTTGTCATACAGCGCGTCAAACATCTTTTTCATGAAATCTATTTTGATTTCATGATTGTCGTTGATTTTCTTGTAAAATTCAAAAAGCTTATCAATCATGTTTTGAAGCTCTTTGTTGAACTTGTTCTGGAAATCATACCAGACATTTTCCTCGATAATCGCCAATCAATCATTAATAAAAGTATATTCTCGGGGGTTTTTCCATATTTAACCCCTAAATATCGTAAAAATGCCCTTGTCTCACTCGTGATACAAGTTCCCGCTATTTGTCTCAAAATAATGATATTTTGAGACAAATTAACCGCCTTTGTCTCATCCGCGAGTCGAATTATCTCCCTCGGTTATTTTGAGCAAACCTGGAAATAAATATATTCCGGGAGATTTAGGCTTTCCTTTCTTGAGCGGCTTGATTATTTTCTTTTCAACCAGCTGCAATAATAAACGATGTGCGCTGGCTTTTGGTATAGTGGAATATTTTATAAAATCTGTCGTATTGAAAATGGGCATGGTAAAAAGCGTATCAAGAGCCGGTAGGGAATATTTCGTGCTCAAATTATGCATCTCACGTTTCATCTTGTCATAAAGCCCTATAATCCTTTCGGCCTTTGAAGTGTTGCTCGCTGCCTGATTAACAAAGGCATTCAGAAAAAAAACTATCCACCCATTCCAGTCGCCATTATCAGAAATATTTCTTAACCGTGAATAATATTCCTCACGGTGCGATTCAAGATACTCGCTCATGTAAAAAACAGGCTCACGTAAAAGTTTTTTTTCATACAGGAAAAGCGGGATAAGAATCCTTCCCATCCTGCCGTTTCCGTCAAGAAATGGATGAATAATCTCGAATTGTGCGTGAATAATTGCAAGCTGGACTATTGAATCTTTTTCATCATAGTGCCAGTATTTTTCAAAATCAGATAAAAATTCCAGAATCCGTAAGGGTTCAGGAGGTATAAAATAAGCTTCTTCGATTTTTGAACCTGGGCTGCCTATCCAATTCTGTTCTTTTCTAAAATCTCCCCTCGCTCTATTCTGACCTCTTACGGAATCAAGCAATAATGAATGGAGTTTCCTGATGGTGTTCAGGTTCATCGGTTTTTCTTTAAGCATCGGTGTTGATTCCTGTAATGCTTTCCGGTAATTGATTATTTCCTGAATGTCATCATAACGTGGAGTTTCCTTTTGAGGGTCGGCCTCGAATTTTAATACTTCTTGTAATGTTGCCTGTGTTCCCTCGATTTTTGAAGACAGAACTGCCTCTTTAAAGTTAATGGCGTTAGTAGAACGCTTGGATTAACAACAGCCTTTAATGTCCCTGCAAATGCAGCAAGGTTATAATTGGCCTTGCCTATTACGTTTATTAGATTATCCCATGCAATATTCTTAAGAGGCAATGATTCGGGAATAAATGGCTTCATCAACCGACACCTCCAAGAATTTCGAGAATTTCCTTCTCAACGATTATGATGCCTTTCTTGCTGAGCTTTTGGTGCTTGGCCCCGTTTAGGAAACCAATTTTAATTGATGCATCGCACAATGCCCGGCTCGTTCTTTCGACAACTTTAACGGCGCAATCAATCCTCTGTTCGATTTGTACCGCTGGTTATTACGATAGTCAATTGCTTTTCTCAACAGCTTCGTTAATTCTTCAAAACCGCGTGCCTCATGGAGGGCGGGACTCATCGCTACCCTTATAAGTCATCATCGTGTTAATAATCGATATCACGTTACAGAACAGCATATTATTTATTTGACAAAAAACGTAATTCCATTGAAATATCGACTCTGATACATGATACCCGGTGCGAATCGCTATAATTGCAATATGTTTTCATACAGCCGTACCTGGCGGGAAGGCGAACGCATGAATATTGATGTTAGCAGCAAGGGTAGAAATTATTCGCCGGCCGTCTTCTGTGACAGGGGCCGGACAGAACATGAAAGAGGAGACGAGCGATGAAGAAGTACCTGTGGCTAGTGGTAGTGGCGTCCGCGGCCGTCGCGTCGTGCGGACTGTTCAAAAAACCGATCCTTATGGACGGCGTAATTGACGAAAAGGTGAGGATGGACGAGGCCGACAACCCGGCCAAAAAGTTAATGATCAAGGAGGAGCTCGGCGGTCGCAGGATCCAGCTCTTTGACCTGACGGTGAAGGAGGTAACCGAGTCGACCAATATCGATTACGATTTCTGCGTTATCGCCGACGTCCAGACCAAAAAGGGAGCAGTGGAGTGCCATATCTATTCTTCCAACGTGAAGACGGTGTCCAGGCTGGTGAAAGGGAAATCGAAGATCGACGTGACCGGCGAATTCGGCCGGTTTTTCACCCTGCTGGATAATTACTACACCAGGCTTGAAATCGTCAAGGCGTCAATCACGATCAAGTGATGATGCTTAAAAGATTCACGCGGTGAAGAAAAAAATCATCATAGCCGGAATAATCCTTGCGGCGGCCACAGTTTCGGCCGCCGTCTGCCTGCTGCTCTCACGCTATACCGGCAGAATCTCCTATTCAGGAACCGTCTCCGCTGACGTCGTATCTCCTATCGTGCTTGAACGCGATGTTTCAGGCATTCCCCTGGTCCAGGCCAGGAACTACCGCGACGTGTGTTTCGGCCTCGGCTTTCTCCACGCCCAGGACCGCTATGCCCTGATGGAATATTTCAGGGCGATCGCGAGCGCGCACTCCGGGGACCTGGCGGGTAACGACGGTCCGGCGCTCGACCGGCTTTCCCGGGCCGTCGGATTTATGACGCGGGCGCGGGAGATTTTTCAGCGGATCAGGGATCCCTATTCCGGCTACCTCGCCGCATACGCTGACGGTGTCAACGCGGCTCGAAAGCACCTGAGCCTGAAAGACGCGGTGCCGCGCGAATGGAGCCCGGAAGACTGCGTGGCCATCCTGCTTCTCCGGGAGTGGGCCAACGCATATCTCAACAACGGCGAAATCATATTCCCGTTCCCGCGCGACGATACCATCGCGAGCCTGAAAGAGGTAGTCCCGGAAGACCTCATATATTACTATTCCGAGAGCGAGTCCGACTGCATTGATGTCGTACGGAAAATAAAGAAGCTCCTGGAACAACGCGTCGGACCGTTTGATCGGGGATTCGCATTCTATATGCCGGCTGAGGCGATAAAGGAAAAATTTCCGGTAACCGCCTTCAGTTTTGACGGCTCGCTGTCTCTCTACCCGGAATGGTACCCGGTACACATCAACACCGAGGACCGTATCATCAAGGGCGTCACCTGCGCGGGCATGCCCTTCATCTTCGCCGGGAGCAATATCGATATCGCCTTCCTCGGTTTTTCAGTGAATGCGGATGCGCAGGACTTCATCGCCGAAGAGATCGTGAAGACCGGGGAGACGTACCAGTACCGTGGCCCGACAGGCTGGCGCGATTTCGATATCGTCCGGGACGGGGAGGGATCGGGCGGGGGCGGGAGGATCCGCGCCACCGCGAACGGGCCCGTTCTCAACGATGTGTTCGAAACCGCCGAGTACGGCTCATCCGTGGCCACGATCAAATCCGTTTTCTTCGGCGAGGATTACATCGCCTCACTCTTCGACATTCCCGTTTCGAAAAGCATCGAGGAGGCCGGCGCTCTCGTACGGAACATACGCTCCTTTCCGCGGGTCTATCTCTTCGCGTCGGACGACGCCGCGCTCCGCGTCTGGTCGGGCACGATGCCCGTGCGGAACAGGTCGGATTCCGTTCTCAGGACGGGGCTCGGTTTTCTGTGGAACGGCATGCTCGATCTGTCCGGGTACCGCGAGAGGGGCGGCCGCCCGATGACAGCCGGCAGCTCCTTTCTCGACGACGCTCCGGTGCCGGTCCGTGAGAACGCCGTGCACGACAGCGGCCGGTACGATCGCTTGAAAAGCATCCTGGCGCGGAGGAAGCGGTTCACAAACCGGGACATTGAGGGCATCCTTTCCGATACGCGCTCCCGCAGCGCAGAGCAGTTCCTGCCGGTATTTCTCTCCATCCTGGGCGACAACCCGGTCGCGTCGGCTCGTCTGACGCGGATCTATTTCCAGAACTGGAAGTGCGACATGGATATCGATTCCGTCGCGCCGTCGGTGTTCTACGCGCTGCTTCAGAATTTCATGCGCGAGACGTTTCGCGACGAGCTCGGGGATCGTGTTGAAGACGTGATGGATCAGTGGGAGATGCTGGTGCCCCGCTTCTATGAGGCGGTCCGGGAAAACCGGTCGCCGATTTTCGATGATCGCGCCACCTATCCGGTCGAGCGCCGCGACACCATATTCGACCGGGCGTTTCTCAAGACAGTGCGGTTCCTCAACAGGACGAGGGGCCCCGTGATGGATAAATGGACCTGGGGCGATATTCACAGCGGCCGCTATCTCATTCCCGGCAGGGGAGGCGAGATTCAGGATGACAGGATCGCGGACGACCCATTCGCGGGCGGCGCTGATACGCTCCAGCTGGGTTCCCCGGGGCTCACCCTGAAGCCCGATGAGGTCACGTCGCTATCAGGCTATTTCGGCGTGGAACAATCCTTTATATTCATGAATTACACATATTCCACCGATCCCCGGTCCGAGTTTTACTACGGGACCCAGAAGCGCCTCGGCGCGTCAAGTTTCCATGATGTGTATGGGGATTACTTCACCCGGATAGTGCCATTGAAAAAAAAATAAATAAACATGTCAAGGCCGTGGCATGACTTGAGAACCGCCACCCGCATGCCATTGCCATTTTTTCCTTGAAAAAAGATGAAGCGTATTTCTATCGTGGATGTTGTCATCGGTATACTTAGACAGCTCCAATAAAAAAATTCGCCAAACTCAAGTAATTTAATGATCCGAGTGGGAGGCGCAATGTACTTCAATAAAGATATTGAAACCATGCCGCTGAAGAAAATGAAGGCCCTGCAGCTTGAACGGCTTAAGTGGGCCGTCGGCCACGCGTATACGAACAACGAATTTTACCGGAAAAAGTATGACGATGCCGGGTTCCATCCGGACCAGCTCAAGTCCCTCGATGATATGCGGCGCGTACCGTTCCTGACGAAACAGGACATGCGGGCCAATTATCCCTTCGGGCTCTTCGCGGTGCCTCTCGACAAGGTCATCAGGGTGCATTCTTCGTCCGGCACCACCGGAAACGCCACGGTGGTGGGGTATACCAGGAAAGACATCGATATATTCGCCGAGGTGGTGGCCCGGTGTCTCGTGGCATACGGCGCATCCGAGAAGGACGTGATCCAGGTGGCCTACGGCTACGGCCTCTTCACCGGCGGACTGGGACTTCACTACGGCGCGGAGAAGGTCGGCGCGCTCACAATACCCATATCCGGCGGCAACACCGACCGCCAGCTCATGCTCATCAAGGATTTCGGGACCACCATGATAGCCTGCACGCCGTCATACGCCCTTAACATCGCCGACTACATTGAGAAGAAGCGGCCCGATTACGATATGCGGAAGACGAATCTGAAGGCCGGCATTTTGGGCGCCGAGCCCTGGTCCGAGAGCATGCGCCGGGAGATAGAAGCGCGGCTCGGCATCCATGCCTTTGACATTTACGGCCTGAGCGAGATTATCGGCCCCGGGGTTTCCTGCGAGTGCTTCGAGAAGTCCGGCCTCCACGTGCACGAGGACCACTTTTACGTTGAGATCATCGATCCGGAGACCGGCGACGTACTCCCCGAGGGAGAGAAGGGGGAGATCGTGTACACCACGCTCACCAAGGAGGCCTTTCCCGGCATCCGGTACCGGTCCCGCGATATCACGCGTCTCTATCGCGACAACTGCACGTGCGGCCGCACGCTCGTGAAGATGGAGAAGGTAACCGGTCGTTCCGACGACATGCTCATCATCCGGGGCGTGAACGTGTTTCCGTCCCAGATTGAACAGGTCCTCATGGAGATCGAGGGGACCGAGCCGCACTACCAGATCATCCTTGACCGGAAGGCGGCCCTGGACGACGTCGAGGTCATGGTGGAGGTTAACGAGCGGCTCTTCTCGGACGAGGTGAAGGTCCTCGACGATCTGCGGAAGCGGATCGGCGACCGGTTCCGGAGCGTGCTCGGCATATCAGCGAAGATAACGCTGGTGGAACCGATGACCATCGCACGGAGCGAAGGCAAGGCGGTGCGGGTGGTCGACCGGAGGAAGATATGATGGGCCCGTGGCGCCGTAGCAACGTAGCGCGCTACGTTGCTACGGCGCCACGGTGCCGCGATATTCAAAAAAAGGAGGAACACAATGAACGTAACGCAATTATCCGTATTCATGGAAAACAAACCCGGCCATCTGCAGAGCGTTCTGAAGATACTGGCGGACGCAAAAATCAACATCATAACCCTGACCATCGCGGAGACGTCGGACTTCGGCATTTTGCGCATGATCGTGAACGATGCGGAAAAGGCGAAACAGGTGCTGCACGACGCGCGGATTACCTGCTCCACCACTGAAGTGCTCGCCGTGGAGCTGGACGACAAGCCCGGCTCGCTTTTCAAAGCCATTGACGCGTTCGTAAAAAACAGGCTCAACATCGAGTACATGTACGCCTTCACGGAGAAGCGGGGAGACAAGGCGGTCATGATTTTCCGCTTCGATGACATCGAGACGGCCAAGAAGGCACTGGTACAGGAAGGGTACCAGATTGTTAACAAGATCGATATAATCGGAGCGTGATATGGAGAAGAAGGTCTTACTCGGCAACGAGGCAATCGC
>MIBH01000020.1:44120-56369 GCA_001829455.1 Spirochaetes bacterium RBG_13_51_14 | reverse complement strand
TTCACCTTCTCCTATACCGGCGTGAACGGGGGCCTCGTCATCGTCAACGCGGACGATCCCGGCGCCTGGAGTTCGCAGAACGAACAGGACAACCGGCACCTGGCCCGGGCGGCCAAGGTCCCCATGATCGAGCCCTCGAATCCGCAAGAGGCAAAGGACTTCGTGAAGCTCGCCTTCGACATTTCAGAGGAGTATGACCGGCCGGTGATAGTCCGCATCACCACGCGGATCGCCCATTCGCAGGGCATCGTGGAAATCGAAGAGAAAAAAAACGTCCCGGTCCGGCCGTTCGTCCGCAACCCGCAGAAATTCGTCATGCTCCCGGCGCACGCGCGACCGCGCCATCTCTTCATCGAGGAGCAGCACAAGAAGCTCAAGGAATACTCCAATAAAAGCGAACTCAACCGGATCGAGCGGGGGAGTAAAAAACGGGGCATCATCACCGACAGCGTGGCGTACCAGTACGTGAAGGAGACCTGCCCTGACGATTCAGTGCTCAAGATCGGCATGGTGTGGCCCATGCCGGACGACGTGATCAGGCGGTTCGCCGCCGAGGTCGAATCCCTGTACGTGGTCGAGGAGCTGGACCCCTTCATGGAGGATTACGTGAAAGCCCTCGGCATCCCGTGCGTCGGCAAGGAGATCATCCCCATCTGTTTCGAGCTCACCCCCGATATCGTGGATCAGGCGCTGAACGGGAAGCGGCGCGCGGGCGCGTATCCGAAGTACGAGACCAACCCGATCCCGCCGCGGCCGCCCGCGCTCTGCAAGGGGTGCCCGCACGGATTCGTGTTCACGGTCCTCGGGAAGCTCGACCTGCACGTCAACGGCGACATCGGCTGCTACACCCTGGCGACGCTCCCGCCCTACTCGGCCATGCACACCCAGGGATGCATGGGCGCCGGCATCGGCATGCACCTGGGCATGGAGAAGGCGCACGGCCCGGACATGGCGCGAAGGAGCGTGGCCGTCATCGGCGATTCAACCTTCGTCCATTCGGGCATCACGCCGCTCATCGACCTGGTGTACAACAAGGGGACCGGCACGGTCATCATCATGGACAACCGGGGGACAGCCATGACCGGGCACCAGGACCATCCGGCCACGGGCAGGACCCTCATGGGCGAGAAGACACACGAGCTCGATCTTGAAATGCTCGCCCGGGCCGTGGGCGTGAAGCGGGTGGTGGTGACGGACCCGAAAAATATGGAGGAGTTCGAGCGGATCGTGCGCGAGGAGGTCGCCGCGCCGGAGCCGTCGGTCATCATATCGAAAAGAAAGTGCATCTTGATGAAGTGAGGTGCGGGGCATGACAAACGTGATATTCGCCGGTGTGGGCGGCCAGGGCGTGATCCTGGCGAGCAAGATCCTGATGGAGGTGGCCAAGAACGCCGGATATGACGTCAAGGAGTCCGAAGTGCACGGCATGGCCCAGCGCGGCGGAAGCGTGGATTGCAACATCCGGTACGGCGAAAAGGTGTTTTCGCCCCTCATCCCCAGAGAAACGGCCGATTTTATCGTGAGCCTGGAGCTGCTGGAGGTGATGCGAAAGCTGGAGTACCTGGCGCCGGGCGGAAAGCTCATTATCAACATGGAAAAGGTTGACCCCGCGCCGGTTCAGACGGGCGCCATGACTTATCCGCCCGACCTTCGCGAGTGGATCGCGAAAAACGTTAAAAATGCTTTATTTGTTGACACAACGGAGATCTTAAAGGAGGTTGGCACCCGCAAGGCGGTCAACGTCGTCATGCTGGGCATCCTCTCAAAGGACCTTGAGTTCAACGAGGCGCAGTGGGAAACGGCACTGCGATCCCTGGTCAATGAGAAATTCCTCGAAATGAACCTGAAGGCCTTTACCATGGGCAGGGAATACCGGTAACGGATGCCGGACGACGCGTTTTGATGACCGGATGGAGAATTACTGGGTTCGCTTAAGGGTGTCGTATGACTCTCTGACGCCGGCTCTTGATCCGCAGAATTGAGGTATCGGTACATGAAAAGATTGCTTTATTTTGCGCCGCTTGCATCATTCCCGCTAATGGCGCTGGCGGAGAAGGGCGGTCATAATTCCATGAGAAGCGACAACCCCTATATCGCAGCGGCCATGATTTTTCTGGCGGCCCTGGCGGTGTCCGTGGTGCTCATCAACAGGTTTCGCCTGCAGAAGCGGGGCCGCCTTGTAACGGGCGTCCTGACCGGCGCGATTGACTGGATCATCACGGCGCCCATCACCATGTCGGCCGGGGTGAGACCAGGCATAAGCCTGATCATTGCCAGCGCATCAGCCGCGCTCTTGATGGCCATTGTAATACGATCCGGTCAGAATCTCTCGTCCTTCTTCAACCGGAACAACATTCCCGCTTCAGGATACGACAGCGATAACGACTGAGACGACCGGAGGCCGGTGATGAGCGACGGTTCAGCCGACAAACTCAGAGAGTCCCGCGAAAAAGCATACAATAGAATAAAGCTGAGGCTGACGATTACGGATATCATACTGAACGGTGTAATCATCGCCGTCCTCGCTTTCAGCGGAATATCCCCCCTTCTGGTCAATACCCTGGCAGGATACATTTCAAGCGATTATCTGATTTTCTTCGCTTTTATAACAACTGTCGGGATCATCTACACGATTATCAATGTCCCGTTTGATTTTTACGGCGGGTACATCGTCGAGCATCGGTTTAATCTATCCAACCAGACATTCCCCGCATGGCTCTTCGAGAAGATCAAGGGAGCGGCCGTCGGCATTGTCATCAGCGTACCGGTGGCGCTTGCGTTTTACTTTTTTCTCAAAGCGACCGGCTGGTTCTGGTGGATCTACTTCAGCACGGTTGTGTTCCTGGTTTCGGTTTTCATTGCGCGGGTCGCGCCGGTGATCATCTTCCCTCTCTTTTACAAGTTCAAAGAGCTGGAGTCCGATGAGATCAAACTGAAGATCGAGTCCCTTCTGGGACGGCAGGACATAACCATCAGGGGGATTTATGCCTTCAACCTGAGCAAGGACACGAAAAAGGCCAACGCGGGATTCACCGGCATCGGCAGGAGCAAGCGTGTCATCATATCCGATACGCTTATCGAGCACTTCACGACCAATGAAATCGCCGTGGTTTTCGCTCATGAGATGGGCCACTATCAGAAGAGGCATATCGTCAAATCCATACTCATTGGCGCCGCCGGGGTATACCTGTCGTTCTTTCTCTGCAACCAGATATACCGGCTGACGCTCGGCAGCCTCGGATTTCACAACGCGTATGATATTGCCGCGGTCCCCGTACTTTTCTTTTATCTGACACTGGTCAGCCTCATCACCATGCCCCTTTCCAATGCCCTGTCCCGGAAATACGAGCGAGAGGCGGATCGGTACGCCCTGGAAATCACCGGCGACCGGGACTCCTTTATTTCGTCAATGGAAAAGCTGGCGGACATGAACCTGGCCGACCGGGATCCCAACCCCGTGACCGAATTCATGTTCTACAGCCATCCCTCCATTAAGAAAAGGATTGAATTCGCCCGGAAGTGGGAGCTGTAGTTATGCGCGGCTTTATGCCCCTTCTTCATGTGTCCAGATTTATATGTACGAGATTTCTGTTTAAAAGTACTATTTCACACGTCATCCTTATACAAAATTTCATATATTAATTGCCTTGTAAGCACTTTTTTAAAAAAAATTTACGCATTTTTTTTTGGTTTCTGACACTATATATATATATTATAAAACCATACTATATTGTTTATTATTGAATTCCAATATTTTCATTTTAAGTGGGGGGGCAATCGGTTCTATGTTGCATTGAAATATCATTGAATTATTGATCAGGACTGTTATTCACATTTTTTTATTGTGGGGGAAAAAAATGAGAATGAGAAAGGCCATTCATTTTGTTGTGTTGAGTCTATTGCTGGCTTTATTCAACAATGGGTGTTGGTGTAGTGATGCATTATCAGATTTAGGTAAAGGAATAATTTATTATCTTATAGTATTACCTATTGAGGTACTAAATAGATTCATATATATACAAGGTGAAGCGCAATGGGCGCATTCAGTACCCACCGCGCCAAATGACTCCTGCTTTCATGCCGTTGCGTTGCACGACGGATTGTACGCAGGAGGATATATTACAGGTAATGAGATCTATGACTTTGGCAACGGCGTGACCACTGCCAGCGACGGCACCGGAGCCAATGGTATTCTGGTAAAATACAACTTGCGCGGAAATCCCCAATGGGCGGCATCGGTCGTCACGGCGCCGGGCGACTCCTCCTTTCATGCCGTTGATGGCGGATACGACGGCGTATACGCCGCAGGATACATAACAGGAAATGGAACATATGATTTCGGCAACAGCGTGACTATCGCCGGCGGCGGAACCGGAGCGAACCTTGTTCTGATAAAATACAACGCAGGCGGCAATCCCCAATGGGCCAGATCCGTTACCTCTGGACCTAATGAATCATGCTTCTATGCTATCATAGCTCGATTTGGCAGCGTGTACGCGGCCGGATACATAACCGGGAATGGGACCTATGACTTCGGCAACGGCGTCACCGCTCAGAGCAGCGGCGCCGGCATCAACGGCGTCCTGGTAAAATACGACCCGAACGGCGATCCACAATGGGTGGCATCCATACCTGTCGGTCCCGATGACTCCTGCTTTAATTCAATAACCGCGCATATGGACGGCATCCTCGCAACCGGATACATAACCGGGAATGGGACCTATGACTTCGGCAACGGCGTGACCGCCGCCGGCGGCGGCACCGGGACCAATGGAGTTCTTGTAAAATACGACGAGAGCGGTAATCCTCAATGGGCGACATCGATCGTTACGGCGCCGGGCGATTCAAGCTTTCTTTCAATTGCAGTGCTGTACACTGAAATCTATGCAGCTGGTTACGTAACAGGCAATGTGACCTACGACTTCGGCAGTGGCGTGACCGTTTCCGGCGGCGGCGCCGGTACCAATGGCGTTCTGATAAAATACGACGAGAGCGGCAATCCTCAATGGGCGCGATCAGTAGCCGCCGGGCTGAATGACTCTATGTTTAATTCCATAGCGATACGCGGAAACATCTGTGCGGTGGGATACATAACAGGAAATGAAACCTATAATTTCGGCACTGGTATGTTGGGCAAAGACGTGACCGTTACCGGTAAAAGCGATGGGGCAAATATCGTTTTGGTGAGTTACAATATTGCAGGGTTACCGTTATTGGCAAAATCAGTAAAAACCGGGCCGGACGAATCATCCTTTCAAGCTATCGCATCGAACGCTTATGGCATCTATACAGCTGGATACATAACAGGAAACGAAACGTATGATTTCGGTCATGACGTGACCGTTGCTGGCGGTTTCAACAATAGCAATTGCTTTGTGGTAAGATATGAGTAAATCCCGGGAAGTATTGATGAAGTATTTTATTACTTGCATTGATTCATCAGTGAAGGCGTCGACATGCTGTTCCGCTCATCCGGAAGCACGCGGGGAGCTATATCTTCCCCATCTTCACGAGCGTACGGAACAGGTGTTCGGAATTTCTGACAGACGCCATCAAATCGGATGATTCTATATATCTGTATTCGATAATTACCGCATCATTCGCATACTCCTTGTATGGCTTCTTGCCGCTTTCTTTGCTGTGTCGAAATATTAATACCAAAAAACATGGAGACGATCGTCCGTCCCGTTATGGATGGACTATGATTTTTTTAATCTATCAAAATGTATAACGATCGGGGAGGGGGATGGCGACAGGCTTTTCAGTAGTTTTTCGTTTTTGTTCGATATATTTATCAACGGGAAGATGTGTGCGGGAATGATCTGTATGAAGGCGACGATGCCGGGGACCTGGTATTCGGCCCCGGCGGTAATTTTCACTGATTTGCGCGCATGCCGGCTAAAGCGAGAGTATCCGGTTTTTTACCGCGGCCGGGATAGCGAATTTGAGCGATACGTCCCTGTCCTGTTTCGTCCCTTCGCGGGTAGATTTTTGCGCGTCAGGATCGCCGGACGCAATTTCCAGGCACAGGCCGTCGCTGTGACGCACCATTCGACATGAGATGGCGCCGGTGCCATTACCGTTGTCTTTAATGGTGATGTTCCGCCATTCCTGGGGCCAATCGATAATCGCGCAGGTGTTGATGTTCCAGTACCCGCCCGCACCGGATTCGTTTTTCACCGGGTCGATCGCGTTGATGTGGTCATGCCCGCAGATGTGGGCAATGACGTTGTCGTACGAGGCGAGCTTTTTCATGAGTTCGTCGGCCTTAACTTCGCTCAGGCTGTCGTAAAAACTGCTGAGCGGACTGTGATGAGAGAAAATGACGCAAAGCCGGTCCCGGTTCGCCTCGATATCGCGTATCATCCAGTCGAACTGGGAGAGGTCAAGACAGCCTTCGGAGAAAGTCTCCTTTTCCCCGGCCGGAATGAATATAGCCGTATTGAGCACGATGCAGTGGACGATGTCGTTCGGATCGAAGCTGTAGTAGCCGTACGAATTCGCCATCGACGAACCAGGCTGATTCGCGAACCCATGCCACCACGGCTCCGTGACGGACGATTTATACGCTTCGAGAACGTCGGGCAGTTCGCTGAGCGCGCCCGTGTCTCCATACAGGGAGAGCAGACACAATAAAAAAGACGAGTTGTTGACAGTACCCTCGTACTCAACGTCATGGTTGCCCACCGCGGCGTACCAGGGAGGGTTAAGGCCGGCAGGCTTGAAGTCGGCCACCGCTCCCTCGGCGATGGCCGTAAGGAGCGAATCGGACAATATCCCGTCAGCGATTTCAATGAACCACTGCAATTCGCCTTTCAATCCGGTATCGGTGTGGTCGCCCGTTGAGATCGCGAACGCAAACGGGTCGGAATTATCTGCGTCGTTTATGGAGCTGATCACCGCGTCCCAGGTGCGGGCGCTGTACAGGTCCTGTTCCCTGCTGATGCCCTGAATGAGTACGTCAAGGTAACCGAGGTCGTACTGGCTTTGGGGGCAGAGCTTGATGTTTTCCAGCCGCAGCGGGTCAGTGTCGTCCACTATGTGGACATCGGACATCTGTGCGAAGTGAAGCAGGGAGCTTTTTGTACCGGTCGCGCCTTCGTCCGATGCAGTTGCGCCCAGGTCGTTTCTTGAGACGAGGTTCTGCGCCGGCTGCAGATCGCATCCGGCCCAGAGCAAAATGGATGCGCAGGACAGCGCTATTGCCGCCAGGATTCCAAGCACAGAGCGATTTCCGGAATTAATAAACGGTGAATTTTTCATAATTCCCCCCTAATAATTCAGATTTTATTAGCATTGAAGCATGAGGGAAAAAAAGTCCATCACGAAAATTGCCTATTAAAATTATTGTTAATATTTAGTAAAATACACCTATGTTTTTATCAATCCAATGCGCAGGGCCATGATCACCATCCATGCAAAAAATAAAAAGGCGGCCCCGCCTCCGAACATCATCACCAGAACGCTCCATTCAAAACCGGGTTCCAGCGCGCATTCTTCCGGATTTGTAGGATTATAATACACCGTTACCTCCTTTCCGGCAGGGTAGCGCTTTACCGCTCTTTTGGATGGCAGGGGATCGCCCGACTGAGTGTTGGATAAATCAAAATTGCTGCTTTCATATTTTTTCTTTTTTACGTGGAAGACATATGTTATTTCGGGATAAAAATATTGACCGGAAGATTGAACCTCGGACTTCATAACTATTCCCTTGGCCGTTGGCCAGCTTTTGCTGGATACCATATTTTTAACATCCGCTATACCCATTCCGATAGTAATCAAGCCGAACAGTATGAATCCGCCGGGAATGACATATTTTGGCCAGTAGTACTGCATTTTATCAGAGAAGGTCACTAATTCCTTCTTTACATGCGGAACTGGAATCTGTACCGCTGCCGATGTCTGCTCGGGCGGTATCCCTATTCCCAGTCCAAGAAGCAAGCCCGCTACAATGAATAAAACGATGGGCCCGATCCATAATGCAAAGAATGATTTGATATGTGCGTCTTCGGGAAAATCCGGATCATATAGTACGCTTACTTCCTGGCCCACTTTATACCGAGGATTGGTGCTGCTTGAATCCGGGCTGAAGGTAAACTCTTCAACGGTTGACGTTGAGAATTTAATAACAGGGGTAAACTGGTTATAGTCGTTCCGCGATCTTGCAATAGTATGAACAAAGCCTTTTGTCTGAACACAACTTCTAAGAAAAAGAATATTTTTCCCGAATAAATATATAAAGAACATAAGGAATATGCCGCCGATGACTATTAAAAATATCTTAAGTAAAAGTACCTTTGTCATTTTCTTTTCTTTGAATTTTATATTCATGTCATAAGGGAACCTCGACAAATCAAATTCGGATGGTTCCCTTGGGCACTTTTAAGGTAAAAATTAGATTTTACCCCCTCTTTTATTCTCCCCCTGGAAGGGGGAGTTAGTGGGGGTGGAAAAATCAAATTTTTAGAGGTGCCCATAAGCTTATTGCAACAATCTATTTTTGTGCATTTCCTTTACATCCCTCTTTAGGGAAATAGAATAATCCGGATTTACTATAAAAGCGTACTCTTTAATATAGCTCGGGACCACGGTCATTGTATCCGGAAAATGCTTATTGAGCACCTTTACTTCCTCTCTTGCCTCGTGAAGCTCCAGATTTAAATAGACAGGGATATGAATCAGATCCCTGAATTCGACGGTATAGTGGAAAACGGTATAATATGTTGTTTCCTGACGCGTTCTTCTACCATCGGCACTTTGTGTTGAACTGGTTTCACTTTCCCGACTCTGAAACCGCCTGATGACATATCCTGTTAGAGTATCTTGAGGAGATACTTTTTTTAATTGCGCGCTTCTAAAGGCTTTCTGATGGGAGCCATAAATGTTACTGTAATGATAAATGAGTCTTTTAATGGATATGGCGCTTATGCCCAGAATGAGCACAAATATGGATAGGAAAATCACAAGTGCTTTCCAGGGAGCTATTCCCACTATTTTTCGAAACTGATCAGCCATGAAATGATGGGATAATTTTTTTCGCTTATATTCTTTTGCCAGGGAAAATAAAATTATATACACCAAAGCCAGGAAAAGGACGCCGGCTATCAGCCCTGGAAGATTGAAGTACAGGCTCATTAACTCGGTGGTTTGATAGTAGTTATCAGAGGGCTGTTTATATAATAATACCACCTCAAAGGTTTCTGTAAATTTATTGGCAGGAAGGGGAGCAAAAAACACCGGATAAGCAACATAGGCGTGCTGGGAAGGATCATACACCTTGACCCCGACATCCCGATAACCCAGTAATCCGCCCGCATGATATTGATTCATATCGAAAACCCGTTTTGGTAAAAAGAAAAGAAAAACAAAAAATATCGTAAAGGATATTAAATATGTAAATATCGTAAAATAAAATAACAGCCGAACCGGCTTTTTTCCTTCAGGCGCTTTGGCACGGAAAGCCCATGCCATGGCGGAAAACATGTTGATGCCCGTTAGCTTGCTAAACAGCTTCAATATATAGTAACCGCTTACCAGCAGGAGGATTAGAAAGAGTATAATTCGAAAATTAGAATAAGTGATTGTTTTTTACCTCCTTGATAGAAATTGCACTATCTATAAAGTACCGGTCCCGAGGGCAATCTTTCGACGATGGGCAAAGTTATCTATTTTAACTATTCAGGAAATACATCCTCATCAGAAACGGTCAATGGGACACGATGGGCCTTATCCGCACATGCTCCGGGCCGCCTGAAGCACCTCGCCACAAAAAAAGTACTGGACAGGGGCCTTAAATTTGGTATCTCGGCTACGCGCACGTCTATGATGTCGCCGCCATCCCGATCCTCTTCTTTTACCTGACCCTGTTAAGCCTGGTCACCATGCCGGCTTCCAACGCGCTGTCGCGCCGGTTCGAGCGCGAGGCTGACCGGTACGCCCCGGATGTCACCCGCGACCGGGAGGCCTTCATATCGACCATGGAAAAGCTGGCCGACCTCAACCTGGCGGACCGGGACCCCAATCCCGCGAGGGAGTTCATGTTCTACAGCCACCCCTCCATAAAAAAAAGGATCGCCTTCGCCCGGCAGCATGCGCTGTAGCCGGATTTATTGTCCGGAGAAACTTTCCTCACCGGCCGTATCCCACGGGGCATAAGGGGCTTTATCTGCACCGGCGCATGCCGTCTGAAGCGCCGCAGTGAGCCTGTCGAACTGTCGATACGCTACTGGGTTCTCGCAAAGCGGAAGCCCAGGTCGTTGCCCACATCATATGGGCGGGGGTTTCTTATGTAACCAACCTGCAGATCCGCGCCAGCGCTGAACCAGCCGCCGCCATGTGCCACGCGACAAATCCCAGCTAAATACCAGTCAAAAACATATTCCATGATATTGCCGCTCATATCGTACAGGCCAAGGGCATTAGCTCCGGTTGTTTTGCTTTTTACTATTGCGGTTGATAACCCGGAATTATCGAGATAAACAGCATAATCGCCAAACACAGTGGAGAGACCCTGCCCGCCTAAAATCGATCCGTCATCATAACATGCGCCGGACTGGTCTCCGCTCGCGTGATCTCCATAAAGCCAGGTTGTGCCATCGATATATCGGGCCGCAAGCTCCCATTCGTTGCCGGTGGGCAGCCTGAATCCCTTAGCTTTGACATTCAAATAGGGATAATCCTCACTGCCTTGTATTAGTGAATTATCTAAAATTCCATCAGCCGGGGTGGTGTCAGTACTATCATTGGTTGATGTTCGAATTGGTGTTGTGTATCCACTGTCTGAAGTATACACGCAATCATAACCGGTGCCTTGCTGCGCATTATACCACTCCGTAAGGGCATTGCACCACACCATGGCATTACGCCAGTTGATCATGGTTACGGGTTCCTGACTGGCTGTTTCTGTGCCTGCCGTACCGTTATGACCCGGTATCCCGGTATTGGCAAATATATATACATCATTATCTGCATTCGCATCAAAGGTTAATCCGTCGCCATCATGATCAACAGAGGTATCTATAGCCCAGGTATATACTTTATACCATAATTCGTAGGTCACCTCGGTCTCTCCTATCCAGTAGGCTTTGGCCACCGTGGCTTCGCCTTGATCATTAGTTCCCGTCGGGAAGGTCTTGCCTCTGGGCACATAGACCATATCGAACGAGACTCCATCAGCAGTGTAGGTTTCCATATTTCCCGCTGAATATCCGCCGCCGAGTAATAACATCGGCAGGAGCTGACTCGTCTTGTCCTTGTCGCCGTCATCATCGCAGGCATTGAACATCAGTGAGCCGCAAAGCAATATCAGAACCATGAATGTTGATTGAATTTTCATATCTCGATCCTCCTGAAAATTTTTATATTAGCAATGAATGATTATACAGGAAAATCCGTCCTCTCGGGTCGCGTCACACGGGGCATAATGGGTATTATCTGTGCTGGCTGCGGATTGCATAAAGTCCCTTGTTCACACAAAACGCCCGGAACGGGGCCTTGAAATTTCGCGCGCCGGCCCGAAATTGATAAAGATCACATTTGAATTGTATACATTTCCCGCCCGCTGAATAATAAAACAGCGGCTAGCTTAAATATCAAGAAATAAAGGCATTTATTAGAAAAATTTCGAACATTTAGCATCACAGCCCCCGTTTCATCCTGAAATAGCCGCCGATAAGGATATGGGTTTTTCCAGAGTCTCTTCCATTTCCGGTCGGCGATATACAGGCAAACAATTGATGCCACCGCTACCGGATATCGTACTAATGTTATTATTTTAAATCCTAAAGTTACAACACAGAGGCCGCAAAGATCACAGAGAAAGAAATGACATGGTTTATTCACTCTATCAAAATTGATAGTATCCATATTTTATCTGCGACCTCTGTGCACTCTGTGTTAACATACATATATTTATGACACTCATAGGCTGCGGGAGGACACGGATTGGTTTTCCATGGATTATTTTTTCAATGAAAAGGTTTTGCTATAACGTACCTTTCAGTGTATAGTGCAAGAAAAACCGTCCGGGGTCAGAGCAAGGATGCTGTTCATTTCAGGGGGTCAGAGCAGTGGAGAATAATTGCAGTTATCGGTAATTATGAAATGCAATCGATACATTCAACTTATAATTCAATATTCAGTATGAACAGCTTTTCGCGGATTTTCTCAGCATGGACCGGTATCCCATTGATAAAATACTGTCCGACTCCAGGTGTCCGGATGTAGACCGTGTTGCGGTTTCTCACCTGC
>MIBH01000020.1:43469-44090 GCA_001829455.1 Spirochaetes bacterium RBG_13_51_14 | reverse complement strand
TTCTGCACACATGAAATAATTTCACTTCCGGGAAAGAGGTGTGCGGTGGTACCGGACACGGTAAAGAATTCTTCATTCACGCTAAGGTAGCAGCGCGATTCATACGGTAGGAGCGAAATCGCCGTGCCGCCCGGGATAAATCGGCTATCTTCGTCATTGCATGCGAAGAAAAACAAGCCGTTGTCAAGCATGCCTTTCGCGCGGCGGGGTGACAGGTTGGCAAAGGCAAAATAGCTGTTGGCGCCGATATGGAAAGTTATTCTCAGCAGTCCTCCGGTTTCTGTCATTCTGATATCTTCTTTTTTTTTCAAAAAGGGGAACATAGAGCGGTATAGGTGCATGGTCTCAGGAGGGTATACGGATATGCTGTCAGAGGTGAATAGTATCCCTCCAAAGATGTTGTTCAGCATGAAGAGTGTATAGCGTTGATCCTTGCTCAGGGAATTGTCTTCTTCCCGCAATATGACCGCATCCGGATCGTTCATGAATACCCTGCCGTTCAGGTGGCTTCTCCCGATGGTACTGGCGAGCGAATTCGCCGTGGATACCCGTTCCCGATTATGAATCGCGGCAAGGAGCAGATCATCCCATTTCGGGGCCGTGTCGCTTCCGATTCGGCAG
>MIBH01000020.1:43138-43459 GCA_001829455.1 Spirochaetes bacterium RBG_13_51_14 | reverse complement strand
TGCCGAAGGCGGAACCGAGCGGGACCCCGCATCCCAGAATGATCTTATCGCCGGCGCACCTGCGGAGAAACCTCATGGCGTCGGACATGATGGTTCCGCGCGTTGTGCCGCTGCGGGGGATCATGGCTGCTGCGTACAGGAAATCCAGCTTTACCATATCAAACCCCCACCGGTTCAACACCGTATCAAAGACCTCGCGGATATAATAGAGGAATTCGTCGTTGTAAACATCGAGAGCATGGAAGGTTCCGCTCCAGTGCGGGTTCCAGCCCGCCGGCACCGGACCACTCTCAGTCGTCAGAAGCCAGTCGGGGTGATCCT
>MIBH01000020.1:28861-43120 GCA_001829455.1 Spirochaetes bacterium RBG_13_51_14 | reverse complement strand
GATGATATCCTCGGATATATTCGCGTGGTATTTGTACCAGCTTGACCATCCGGTGGCGGGCTCACGCGTCTGCAATCCGGGGCAAAGGGTTTCAAAATAGAGTTGGAGGACTTCACGTTCCGGGCCCTGGAGCTGGAAAATATCCATAAGCGGGTACCGATCCGCTATGACGAGACCCTCGACCTCCTTGATGATCTGTATGCGGTTTTTTCGCGTCTCGCATGCGTAGATGGTATAACCGGTCTCTTCCATGAGCGATCCCAGGAGTGTCAGGTCGCCGGTTTTCTGCCGGATGTAGCAGTAGACGTGGCTGTGGAGCATGCCCCTGCGGCCGGTATAGGGGTAGAATTGATAGTCGCCGGAGCAGTCAACCTTGAAGCGGCGCGCGGAGCGTGCCAGTCTGCCCATCCGTTCGTGCGGAGCGTACTCGCGGCTCTCGGTCCGGGACTGGTAGCCGTTGCAGAAGATCCTGTCATCGGACGTGAAGCGGTAATTCGCCTCGAGAAAGGCCTCCCTGACGTTCACCGACCCCTGCGGGGTCAGAGCAACCGTTATGCGCCACCCGTGGTCGAGGTGGATCAGCTCTGAGGAGACCTCCATGCCCGGGGCCCTGGCGAAAGAGCCGACCCTGAAAGAGAGGCCGTACTCCCGACGCCCGTACCAGTATCGAATGGTTCCTTTCTGTATGTTCATGCACTATTCCAGCGGTACTTAAAGATCATTCCCAGACCCATACCCGTGTGGCGTTGGGACATGGCTTTCGGAAACAATGAGACAATATACTCGACAGCCCTCGTGGCGGCGAGGTCCGGCGATACATTGACTATACTGAAAAGGGCGCGGTTGGTGTCAAATCTAATAGTGTGATTTATATATTTTTTAGTATGAGATTTTTTCACGATTTTGTAAGTAGAAAAACAGCAGGACTCTCGTGATATTCAATAATTCTTTGCTTATTCCGGGAAGCAACCCGGACACAGCCTTCACCTATCATGTGCTGAATTGCTGTCGCCATGACCCGGAGTTAGATACGCGCACAGGTATGATTTATCTTATATGAACAATACCGGCTGGCCGGACAAATGTTTATAAGACATTAGTATTGCTTAGTATTTAAATAATTCCTGATATCCAACCTGCTTCCAAGATGTTATGAAGTTTATTTATGAGAATGTTGTTTAAGGCATAGGAAAATAAAGAGGGGGCACACGTGCCCCCTCTTAAATTGTAGCTGTGTTATGGTGTCAGATTCTCATGCCAACTTCAACAAACACGCTGTGGTTCATGCCGCCGTATGAGTAGCTCGGGTTGAGCAGATACGTCTGCAATGGATCATCTTGCGTACCAGCACCAATGTCGTAGCTAAAGCCAGTTTTGCTCACGCTCTTCGGCACCAGATACTGGAGCTGGTACGAAACTGTGAAGACAATCTGGCCGCCAAACCTCCCCATCTTGGGCAGGGTGTACTTGAAGCCGAGGGATGCGTTATGCTTATCGTTATCAAGGAAGTTATACATCCCGAATGCTAGTCTAGTAGAAACCGAATCAAATCTGATGCCAGGTTTTGTTCCCGCGTCTTTGCCTATTATGCTGGGGATAAAGGAATACCCGGTCATGAGTGATAAAGTCCCCACGTTAAGGGGAATATCATACTTCAGGCCTGCCTTGTAAACCATTATATCATTGTATTTTGGAATTCCGATGCAACTGGATTTCCATACCTTGGACAGGGTGCTCCTTGACCACATCTCGTAGTTTATATCACCGGAGATCGTCAGTCCCCATCTGGTATAAGCGACACCGCCGGTGATGACGTGTGGGGAGTAGTAGTCCCAGATAGCCAGCATCAGAGTCATTTCAATAACGCCGCCGAGGATCCCCGCGCCAGCGTTAAAGGGGTCGATTTTTAATACGGTTTCCTGCCGGTACGACGCGCCGAGCTCAAGCCCGTCGATGGCGCTGAAGATCTTTCCCGGACTCAGGTATGCGCCGGCTACAATGCCGGGTGCCACCTTCAGTTCCATCATGGATTCGGTTATCGGGATCTGTGGATTGCCGGTGAGCGAAGTATCCATGTAGGCATTGGCCTTTCCGGAAAAGGCGAGGTTCACGCCCAGGCCTAAGCCGATGGCGTCGTTCAGGTAGCCAAGCGCACCGCCGATGATGATTATGGCCCGCTGTATCTCCTTGCCGTGCCTGAGGAAGTCATGCGTGCGCGGGTCAACGTCATTGACCTTCACCAGGCTCAGGTCCGCGTTCATGCCCATTCCAAGGCCCAGACGCGCCGAGGATATGAAGTCAGGCATTTTGAATAAGTTGTTGATATCCACGACTGCGCCCACGGTGGTGAACCCGTAGGGTTCCATATCTTTAGCGTTCGTCTTAAGCGGGAAGCTAGGATTAGGTGGATCGTACCAGTAACGTTGGGGAATATTTAAATTCATCTGGGGAATTACATACATGAATCCGAGCGCGATCTGATTGGGATATATTTTTTTCTCATCTGTTTCTTCCCCCTCTTTGCGGAGCTTGAGCGTCATCTCGCCTTCCTGCACCGCCTCTGTTATATTCTGGGTTTTGCCCAGGCCGGCCACGTTATAGTATACCGACGACCAGTCGTTGACGGTGGCCGTCATGGCGTTCCCGCGGGCCATTCCCTCTGCGGAAAAGCCGAACGTGTCGGCGAAACTGCTCGCGAACAGGTTCGCGGATATGCCGGTGAAAAATAAAAATGTGATTGGAATTAATAATTTTTTTGATTTCATTGTCGCACCCATTATCTCCTATAAATTTTTTCGGGTTATCATGCATACGATGATAACCGCAGATTACCTATTATTAATTTCTGGAACCCGTATTTCTCAAACAGATGACCCGCTTGATCGAATAACCGGTTCACAGAGTATTAATCATAGTATAGTAATGTGCTGTACAGCTCCCATAGCAGTGTCGAGAGACTCTCAGACATTCCCGGAATCCGGTTTGGCTGAACTCCGGTCACTAAGTCGTTTGCCTCCGGCTTCTGATTTATGTGCCGGTACCAATAATCATGATCACGGCTTTGGCCGGAACCTGGATGACGTGACACTGGTAAAATATATGATTTAAAATATAATTAAGATAAATAAAACATTGCGAGAACCAGCGATGAAATAAATGGCTCTCTGATGGGCATCATTAATGAAGTAATCGAAAATTTTTGTTCACACATAAACCTCATTCAAAAGTCTGCCCAAAAATTAAAACGGCCGGACGGTCTATTTTTATAATTATACTTTAAATCCAAATCTGAGTTATTCTGTACCTGTTTAATACGTTAATAAGTCCTCATTGATTTCACTTGGACTTAAAACAAATCCCGCTATCATTTTGGAATAGCCCCGGGGATAATTAATATACTTTTTTTTGTTTATGCTAGGGCAGACTATTCTTTTTTTAATTTAAAAAAATTACTAAAATATGTCAACAAAAAAAACTGACAGTTCAGTTCCAAATATTCTGCTCAATATTAACATATAATAAAGTGGATTTTCAAGAAGACGATCGTTTTTCCCTTATATCCTTCCTGATACAGGTATCAAAGCCTATTTTTGTAAGTTTTGAGCGATTATTGATGAATGGAATTTTACTCTGACCCCACATAAGACTTTTAAAGAATTTATGTAGGACTTTTATTAGGGATTATTATTGATATCCAACGCCTGATCCATACTCTGGATACTCATTATAATTATACAATTTATTATTTATGTATATAAAATTTATTTTCTAAGTGCCTGATATTTTTTACTATCAGGCTAAAAAATATAATCAGCCGGCCATAAATTCTGTTTATATTTTTGTATTATTTTAAAAGATCATTTCCAATATCCGGGAATTACTAAAATTAAGATATTGACTTTTCAGTTTTGTCATTTTACATAAGCTCGTGCTTTGACGAACAGATGAATTTAAACTAATAAATTTGATAAATTTTAACAGGAAATTGATTCATCAATAATTGATTGTGACATGAAAAAAGGTGAAAAGACACGGGGTAAGCTTCTCAAGTGCGCTGAAAAAGTTTTCTCGCAAAAGGGTTACTACGAAACCCAGGTTTCAGATATCGTGAAGATGGGCGGGGTGGCCAAGGGCACCATTTACCAGTATTTCAAAAATAAAAGGGATATTTTTTCAACGCTGCTGGAACAATATATACGTGATTGGGAAAATGCCGTAGCCCTTGATATGAAAGATTATATGGGAGACAGGCCCGGTATTGAGTATGCGATTGACTTTCTGCGTCACCGGCTCCAAAAGACCGCTTTCTTTTTCAGTGAAAACCAGGATCGCACCAATATAATTCTGAGGATAGGGATCGGGGTCAATGAAGAATTTGAACCGATCATGCGGAAATTTGAAGGGAAAATATTAAGAGTCATAATGCATGATATAGTATTGGGCCAGAAACAGGGCCATATCCCCCAAAATATCAACCTTGAGATGGCCAGCAACGCGGTTATCGGGGCTATTTTTCGTATTAATTACTATTTATTCGTTATCAATAAAAGGACCATTTCGAAGATAGATATCAACAGCCTGGTAGAAGAGGGTGTTCGACTCATGTCCAACACCCTCCAGATGAAGTGATTCCGATGGGCATTTTATTCACACAGATTAGGATGATTTTATCTGATCGCCGTTTCGCCTGTCTTGTTCGGCATCGAATTTGGAGCGGCTTTAGTGCCGATGTAGGTTACCGCTCCGGCGAAATTTTTTTTCCAGTACTCAATGTTCATATCAGCGAACGAAACCTGCTTCCCGGACGATGGCGCGTGTATGAACGTTGATCTGCTCACGAATATTCCCACATGCGATATGCGATCGCCGTATATTCGAAAAAAAACAAGATCGCCCGGCAGGATGACGGCCATTTCTATCTTTTTCCCCTGCTTAAATTGGTCCACCGTTGACCGGGGAAGCGTGATCCCATTTTCCTGATACACGAAACGAACGAATCCGGAGCAGTCGAATCCCTTCGTGCTCGTTCCGCCGTAGTTGTAACGGGTGCCGAGATATCTTTTCGCCGTGCTGATGATGCGGGCACGGAGGTTATCCGCAGGCCTGGTATCTGCTCCATCGGCGGGACTGAATGCGCGCAGGCAGCAAGCAAGCGCGGTAATGATAATGAGTGACGAAGCTTTCATGGATCCTTATTTTTATTATATGATAGAATCGTATTCCAAGCTTTTCGGATGATATACGGAATGATGTAATTGACAGGGCGGGGCCGTTTGCGAATTTAATTTTAATTCCATGCGCTGGGGATTCCCTGTACGAGTCTCATCAGAATGACCGTTTCTCTATGGTGAAACGCAATATTGACGAGCTTCAGATTCATGTCAATTAAATATTGACATGATACTTTTAATGTGTATATTTGTTCTGTGAGCGAATGATTATACGTTATGAAAGAGCATGACCTTCTCTCGATCACAGAAGCGAATATCTCCGTCCTGAATGATACAGTATGAAACGAAGAGAGATTTTCATCGTTGAAGATTCCCGTATCGTTTCGTTGGAACTTCAAAAAATCTTAGAGGGGCTCGGTTATGCGGTCATTGGGAGTGCGGGAACCGGCGATGAGGCCATCAGTAAATGCATGGATACCCCTCCTGATCTCATCCTGATGGATGTCAAGCTTCCGGGAACATTGAACGGCATCGAGACGTCACAGGAGATACGAAAGAAGATCAACGTACCGGTTATATATACCACCGCCTATTCTGACCGTGAGATCGTCGAGGAAGTTCAGAAATCATATCCCTTTGGTTTTGTGATTAAACCGTATCGGGAAAAAGATTTGCTCGTTGCGATCGAGACGGCCTTCACTCGTTTCGAATATGAAATGAAGCTGGAAGAGAGCGAACGGAAATACAAGAGCCTTTTTGAAGGATCCAGCGATATTATTTTCACTCTTGATGACGCCTGGAATATCTTGACCGTGAACTGGGCGGTTATGAATCATTTAAACGTGCGGCCGGAAGAAATTGTCTCGAAGAACTTTTTGGAACTGCTGTACACATCGCCAGACCGCAACATGAAGGCCGCGAATTTCGTTCATGAAAAGCTTGATTTCTTCGCGAGGAACCGGCGGCCCCTGAACTTTAAAACGTCCTTCAAATCAAATTTCAACAGTGAGCCAGTCGAAATGAGTATCAGATTTGAATATATCAACTTTACGGAAGGCAATCTGATCATGGGCAGGGCATTTCGGGTGGTCGAGGACGAGCTAATGAAGTTTTTCAATTCGGAAAAACAGAGACTCATAATGGGGAATCAGCTCTTCCTGGTTGGCGATGTAACGTACCGCATCACCCGGAATCTCAAGCGATACCTTGACATCGACAACGTTGAACTGATGCGACTGGCCCTTGTCGAAATGATTATCAATGCAATCGAGCACGGCAATCTGGAAATATCCTTTGAGGAAAAATCGGAGGCTCTGCAGTCGGAAAATTATTTTGAATTTATTACGAAACGCCAGGTCGACCCGATATACCGGTCCCGCAGAGTGCACATTGAATTCGCTATTAACTCTGAGGTAGCAGTGTATACAATAAAAGATGACGGAGCAGGATTTGATCATCGTGGATTTTTCGATAAAGAGATACTTGATATGAATTTCGAGTTCAAACCCCATGGCCGGGGGATGCTGATGTCGAAAAAGATTTTCGATGAAATACGGTATAACGATGCGGGCAACCAGGTTACGCTGATAAAAAAATTCAAGAACAATGTTTTTGACTGAAACAGGCCATCACGGCCGTATCGTTCCCAAGAATCTTCATCGGTTATAATTTCACGCTTGCAATTCCCTTCTTCGCTGCATGAATCGCCTGTCCATTGCCAGGTTCCAACCAGTTTGGTTTCAAAATCATTTTTTATACAGCAAAGGAATATGAGGATTAAGATTGGAAACAGCATAAAAAATCTAAATGATACCATAATCAATAACGCTCCATTTCACCAGTATTGCTTTTTGAAAATGGCGGTACATCTGATATTATAAATTATGGTATTTACTCCGTCAAGGCTTTCTGAATTAGGATAATTTCTCTTAATGATTGACAAAAAAAAATCATCTTTGTAAGGTGTTGTGATTTTCAACCTGATAAACTGTGTAGTAATGTTACCGGCACGGCCTTTGGAGAGACCCGGAAACCAGATTGGGTTGTGATTGAATCTAAGGTTTCCGGATGGAGAAATCGTGTGAGTGATGAGAAGAGAGATCCATCGCTGTTGGAGCGGGTACGGAAGCTGGTGATGGGTAATGCCCGGAGCATCTCAGATCCGGGGATTTTCCACAAGCTGACGCTTATAGCCTTTTTCGCCTGGGTCGGGCTTGGGGCTGACGGGCTCAGCTCCTCATGCTATGGGCCGGAAGAGGCATTTCTTGCCTTGGGGGGACATTATCACCTCAGCCTTTTTGTCGCCCTAGGATCGGTGATTACCATTTTTGTTATCAGCGCGAGCTACCACCAGATCATAGAGCTCTTTCCTGCCGGCGGCGGCGGTTACCTCGTGGCAAGCAAGCTCATATCGCCTTCGGTCGGCATGGTTTCAGGGTGCGCCCTCCTTATCGACTACCTGCTCACCATCACCCTTTCTGTGGCAAGCGGCGCGGATGCAATATTCAGCTTTTTACCCCTCGCATATTATCCCTACAAGCTGCCGGTTGCCGTGCTTGGCGTGATACTCCTCATCTGGCTTAATATCCGCGGTGTCAAAGAGTCCGTGGTGCCGCTTGTTCCCATATTCCTTGTCTTCATTGTGACCCACGCTTTCGCCATCGCCTATGCCATAGTTTCCCATGCGGGGAATATCCCGGTTGTACTGAATTCCACCAGAGAAGCGATACAAAACACACGATCCGAGGTGGGTATCTCGGGTATGATTTTTCTAATACTCAGAGCTTACAGTATGGGTGCGGGAACCTTCACCGGCATTGAGGCTGTCAGTAATGGCATACCCATTCTCCGTGATCCGAAGGTCCATACGGCAAAAAGAACCATGAACTATATGGCAACGTCGCTGTCGATTACCGTTGCCGGGCTTATGCTTGCTTATCTTCTGTTTAACGTGCAGTTTGTTCAGGGAAGAACGCTCAATGCGGCACTCTTTGATGAGCTGACGAAAAACTGGGGAGGCGTCGGGAGCATTTTTGTACTGATAACTCTTCTATCAGAGGCGACCCTGCTGTTTGTGGCCGCCCAGACCGGTTTTCTGGACGGACCGCGGGTCCTTTCCAACATGGCCCTGGACCGGTGGGCGCCGGGTCGGTTTGCCTCCCTGAACGACCGTCTGGTTACCCAGAACGGCATACTCATAATGGGCATTGCGTCCATCGTGCTCATGATATACTCGCGCGGCTCCGTGAAATTCCTGGTCATCTTGTACAGTATCAACGTATTCGTAACTTTCTCACTGTCTCAGCTGGGTATGGTGCGTCATTGGTGGATATCACGGAAGCAGGTTGGCCACTGGCGCAAAAAACTCATTATCAATGGAATTGGACTCACGATGACCACTTTTATACTTGTTTCGGTGGTGGTGTTAAAATTCAATGAGGGCGGATGGATCACCATCTTCATCACCGGATCCCTGGTCATGCTCGCCATCATTATACGGCGCCATTACGGAAAAACCGGAAGGCTGCTCAAGCGGCTGACCGGGCTGGTGGAAGTAGCTGATATGGAGATGAAGAATATCGGCGAACAGCAGAAGGCCGGAAAGAGAAAAAAACCGGAGATAGAATTCAATCACACTGACCGGACCGCGGTGCTCTTCGTGAACGGATTCACCGGTACCGGTCTGCACACCCTGTTCGCCATCATCCGGCTCTTCAAGGGAATGTATAAAAATTTCGTTTTCGTCCAGATCGGCCTTGTGGATTCCGGTGTGTTTAAAGGCGCTGGAGAGCTGGACAGCCTCCGCGGCCATATAGAAAGTGATTGTGAGCGATACGTGGAATATATGCGCGCGCACGGCTTATACGCGGAGAGCGTTACCGCCATTGCCGTGGATGTGATCGATGAAACGGTGCTCCTGGCGCCCAAAATACTGGAGCGCTTCCCGAATGCGATCTTCTTTGCCGGACAGCTTGTTTTTCCCGAGGACACCTTCTTCACCCGATGGCTTCACAACTATTCGGCTTTCGCGATCCAGCGCAGGTTTTATCACCAGGGAATACCTATCGTTATCCTGCCCATCAGAATATAACTAAAACTCCTATTGATTGACTCAGGGTTTTTTACAGTATCATTCCCTATCGCTACATCAGTAGTATTGATCAACAGATAATTCCCGTGAGCACGGATCTGCCCGGTTCCAACGCCGTGGTCACGGTAAAGAACTCGTTGCGGGGCAGCTTGACTTTCACTTCGACAGGCGCGTAGTACTGGTTGAACCCCGAGGTTATATTTCCCCGCGTCCGCTCGCTCAAGAATTCTGATTGCCGGTTGTTGAAGAGCGTATAATACTCGCGTTTCTGTTTCATGGAAAGCTCGATAACCCGGCCGCTTCGTTCCTTTTTAAGTTTTTGCGGAACCGAGTCCTGCATTTCAGCTGCCGCGGTGCCGGGCCGCGGCGAGTAGCGGAAGGTGTGCACGTGTGAAAGGCCTGCGGCGCTGATCAGGTCGATGGTGTCATGGAAATCCGATTCGGTTTCACCAGGAAACCCCACTATGACGTCCGTTGTGAAGTTAAAGTCCGGGATCTTTTTTCTGATGCGATCCACGAGGGACAGATATTCTTCCCGGGTGTAGAGTCGGTTCATTCGTCTCAGGATGGCGTTGCTGCCGCTCTGAAGCGAAAGATGAAGGTGCTTGACCATTTTTTCATGCGACAGCAGACCGATCAGTTTCTGTGACACGGAGCCGGGGGTTATTGAAGTAAGGTGAACGCGAAACCGGCCGCTCAGGGCCAGCAGGCGTTCCGCGAGTCCGGCCAGGTCGACGCCCTCATGTTCAAAGTTCCCGATCATCACTCCGGTGAGGATTATTTCCTTATACCCGGCTTCGACCAGACGCGTGAACTCCTCGATCACCTGTCTGACCGGCTTGCTCTGCGGCGCGCCCCGGGCCAGCGGAACGATACAGTAGGAACAGAAGTTGCCGCACCCGTCCTGTATTTTCAGGTTCACCCTGCTGGTGGACGATTTCAGGGGCGGCGCGAAGCGGAAGCGGGCATCAGGGGTCGGCTCCAGCTTATGGAAGAGGTCCCAGTCGCTGATGAGATCGGGTATCAGGAATTTGTAGTCGTTGGGAATATAATAGATGTTCCCCAGCCGAGCGGGTTTATCGGCAGCGCATCCGGCGACGATGATCTTAACGTTCCTCATCTTGCCGGCGGCCTTCGCAGCGCGGTACAGGAGCTGGCGCGTTTTCCGCTCGCTCCGGAGCGTGACGGCGCATGAATTGATGATGAAAACGTCGGCGTCGTCACCTTGCGTTATCACGTGGCCTCTGTCTTGAAGGACCGTGGAAACCGACTCTATCTCCGACTGGTTCAGCCGGCAGCCGAGCGATGATATTTTAATCCTCACTGTATAACTCCGCGCAGGGATCAATTAATGAACCGGCATAAAGGGAGGACAACCATTTTTTAATGATGGAACGGCTGATACCGGTCAAATAAAAAAGTGGCGGTGCTCATGACCCAGGATTGGTGTCCGCTGTGGACCGCCATGAAAAGCTGGATCTATTCGCTTGAAGAGGGTTGCGGCCTCTACGAGCTCATCTACAACCGGGTGGAGTATTTTAACGAGTTCAGAAGATTCAAGGAATCGAAATGGGGGAACGGGCTGATTCCATACATCCGTTATTATGTTGACGGGAAACTCGTTCGAGAGTCCAATTATGTTACAAAAGACCAGTTCGTCAATAATTTTGATTGATGGATGATTAAGGGAACACGGATTTGATGAAAGACCTCGCAACTAATTTCACCATGAGGATGGATGTCAACCGAGCCGCAGAGCATCTCGCCGCAGCGATCAGGTTCAAAACAATATCACACCAGGACCAGTCGAAGCTTGACAGACGCGAATTCACGGCGCTGCATTCATATCTCAGAGTGACGTATCCGTTATTGCACCGCATGCTTACGCGCGAGATCGTAAATGACTTGAGCCTTCTCTACACCTGGAAGGGATCGAATGAAGGTGCGGAACCGATCCTCCTGATGGCCCACCTTGACGTGGTGCCGGTGGAGCAGGGCACTGAAAATGACTGGGTTCATCCCCCCTTTGCCGGGGTAATCGACAAGGATTTCGTGTGGGGTCGCGGTGCCCTGGATATAAAGAACAGCGTAATCGGTCTCATGGAGGCGGTGGAATGCCTCCTCCGCGATGGCTTTGCGCCAACCCGGACCATATACCTGGCGTTCGGCCATGACGAAGAAGTGATCGGGATGGAAGGAGCGGCTGAGATAAGCAGGACCCTCCGGGAACGGGGTGTCAGGCTCGCCTATGTACTTGATGAGGGGGGCTTTATCCGCATCGACGGCATGCCCGGCGTTAAGAAACCGGTGGCCATGGTGGCCGTGGCTGAGAAGGGGTATCTGACACTCGAGCTTGTCGTCAACGAAGCGGGCGGCCATTCAGGCATGCCTCCCCGGCGGACAGCCGTCGGCAGAGTGGCCGCTGCCCTGTGCCGGCTGGAAAGAAACCCGTTCCCCGCCCGCCTTACGTGCCCTGTGAGGGCGATGTTCGAATCCCTGGGACGGGAAGCGGCGCCGCCGTACCGGTATGTGTACGCGAACATACGTCTCTTCAAGCCGGTGGTGATGAGCAGGCTTAGTGCAAGTCCTCAATCGAACGCCATGATCCGCACCACCATAGCGCCCACCATGCTGAAGGGAAGCGATAAAGAGAACATGATGCCCCGGAGCGTGAGCGCGGTGATCAATATCAGGATTCTTCCGGATGAGACCCGGGAAAGCGTTACAGCCCGAGTGAAAAATGTCATCAATGACCCGGGAATCATAGTGATGGAACGGAAGAACTCAAGCGACCCATCTCCCGTTTCGGACGTACGATCGCCGGAATATATCGCGCTGAAAAACACGATACTGGATTTATTCCCAGACACAGTTGTGGCACCGTTCCTCATGGTGGCGGCCACGGACTCACGGCATTTTGCGTCGATCAGCAGACAGATACTCCGCTTCAGCCCCAGCCGATTGAGCCAGGAAGACATGAATCTGATCCACGGCACCGGCGAGCGGATCAGTATCAAAAACCTCGAAGAAATCATGACGTTTTACGCAGAACTTATCAGGCGAACGGCGCTCTAGTGGTTCGGGAGGTGGTGCATTGAGAGAACAGCGTGAAGGCCGGCCCCTGCAGAGAATGTTCTCGGAAGTGCCGCACCGCTACGATATCATCAACCGCCTCTTCACCCTGCGGCTGGATGAGAAATGGCGCGCCATGGCAGCGGCGGAGTGCCTCAAGAATGAGCCGGCCCGCGTCCTGGACCTCTGCACCGGCACGGGAGACATGGCGATCAGGTTGGCGGCAAAGGCCGGAACGCGAACGTTAATCTGCGGCGTGGACTTCAGCATGCCCATGCTTGATGCCGCCCGGCAGAAGTCGGCCGGGACTGCATCCGGGACGCGGTTCGTCCTGGGCGACGCTGCCGGGCTTCCCTTTAAAGATGGCTCATTTCCCGTTATCGGCACCGCATTCGCGTTCCGCAACCTTACCTTCCGCAACCCGAACCGTCACCGCCATTTGTCGGAGTTGCTCAGGGTGCTCATGCCCGGCGGAAAGCTTGTAATTGTGGAGAGCAGCCAGCCGCGAAAGCGAATCGTACGATTTTTTACGCACCTATATCTGCGGGCAGCGGTTTCCTTTATGGGCGGGCTTATATCGGGCAAACCCGGCGCGTACCGCTACCTTGTCTATTCCGCGGTGAATTATTTCAAGCCGGAGGAACTGTCGGAACTCCTTCGGGCAGCCGGTTTTAATAGAGTTGAATACCGGCCGCTCCTGGCCGGCATCGCCGCGATTCATGTGGCGTATAAATAACGCAGATGGAAATAGAAAAAAGTGTTATATCTCAAATCAAATGATTGTTTATGCTATATATTGTGGCCATGCTGCTAAAAAAGCATATTTGTCTGGATATACAAGAAATCTATTATATAATCATTGGCATCAATAAAGTTATAGATATTGTATGATATTAATTGACATTCTGTGCTCTAGTAACCAAACCTATAAAAAATTTAAAAATTTTTAAACGGAAACTTATGCCGGATTGACAATACTTTATTTTTTGGATATATTATAAATATTAAAAAATCCGGCCAGACGGATAAAAATATAGAAGATTTTAATAAATTTGTTAACATATATTATAATTATGTTCAATTATATGAACTCTTAACGCATAATAGCCAATTTAAGGCGTACCAGATATTTGCCAGACCGGAAATGTCTTTTTGTATATAAATATAATATAAATATTCTCAATAATGATAATCGCATATCTTGAGCAGTAAAATTATAAAATATTTAATTCATTATATAACGGAGTTATAGTATGAAAAAATATGGAATAATAATTTTGATAGTTATCGGCTCAATTTCTTTTTTATCGAACTGTAATAGTGGCGGATTCGATTATTCTTCTCTTCCGCTCTCGGGCAGTCTTGTTAAAAATCCGTCCGAGCCGCCGGATAATCCTCCAGAACCTCCAGATCCGCCTGACCCGCCGCCTCTTCCGGATCCGGAAGATCCACCTGACCCGCCCATTCCGCCGCCGCCAACGCCGAGTACAGGATATGATGGGCCTGCTTCAGTCACGGCCACCGATGGTGAATATACGGATATGGTGGGCGTCGATTGGGAGCTGATGGAAGACGCCGTGTCATATAACGTGTATCGCTCGGAGAACCCGGGCGGACCCTTTACTGCAATCGGCAGCGTTAACAATGCTGATATAAATCCGGTCGAACCCCCGGTCGAACCCCCGGTCGAGCCGCCCGTTGAGCCCCCGGTTGAGCCGCCGGTCGAACCACCCGTTAATCCTCCGGTGATGCAGGCAGTGTTTCAGTCAGATGTGGACCTCAACCAGGTGTATATTGAAAATTTTTTCTTTTTCCAAAAAACCCACTATGGAGTGTTCGTGAAGCCTTTTGGGATCTGCAATATTCGCATTAAGATCGGCGACGAGATCAACGCGGTTGTTTCCTTTATCGGTGGTATTAACGGCG
>MIBH01000020.1:26968-28838 GCA_001829455.1 Spirochaetes bacterium RBG_13_51_14 | reverse complement strand
CCTGTACCGGTTGAAGACGAGAACCCCCCGGAACCGGAACCTGAGCCTGAACCGGAGCCGGAGCCGATACCTGAACCGGAACCAACGCCGGAAGGACCGAGCTATTTCTTCATTGATAGGTCTGCGACACCGGGTATGCCGTATTACTATGCTGTTACCGCGGTGAACGCAGAAGGTTTGGAAAGCGACTTGAGTCCGGTCGATGAAGGATTCATCAAGCTCGATGCCGTGCTTGGCGAGGTGTCCGGCGTTTCCGCTACGGACGGTTCGTATCTCGGCAGGGTCAGAGTAACCTGGAATGCCGCTGCAAACGCGACCTTCTACCGGGTCTATCGGACCTATGGAGGCGGAACCGTTCAGATCGGCGGAAATATCACCGGCACTTCATTTGAAGATACTACGGCAGTGCCGGGGCTCTACTCATACTCGGTCGCGCCCTGCAATGTAAATGGCCAGGGCGTCACCAGCGATCCTGACACAGGATTTCGCGCCATCACCGACCAGGAATTCTACACAGAGGACTTCAAGGAAGTGGAGCATGCGCTGAAACGTATGACGAAATTGGGAGAACTGACCACCGAGACCATTTATGACACGGATGGCGACGGAACCTGCGTATATAACGCCAAAATGAGCGGCTTGTCCGTGGTGGCAACAATCACTTTTACCAATTTCTGCGATCTGTACCTGACACTGGACGGTCAACAAAAGATGACAGTCAACCTTTCCGAGAACGGAAGCATAAAGGATTGCCAGCTCAATGTATCCGGTATTTATAACGGGTATGTGAAGTTCAATCTTACCATAACCGGCGGCGTGGTTTCCGGCGGATATTACCTTGTAAGCCAAAACGGAGGTCCGGAGACGACCATTCCATGGGATTACCAACCGTAAGTTCCAGCCGCCTGTGAAATGAGCTTATTCTTCTGAGGGGGCGCGCATATCGCGCCCCCTCAGTTTGTTTGTGTATTTAAAAAATACATAGCTGTTTATCGAGGCACAATGCAGACAAAATGGCTGTTCATCAGGTACAGCATAGAAGTGGTGTCCGATAACAGCCATTCACCCCCAAGCGATAAGAATCAGACATTCTGCCTCCCTATCTTATTGTTTATAAGAACGAGAAATCTGATCAACTTCATGAGGTAGTTCCCTCATGAAGCCGGTTTTTGCCGGTATATGAGCTGCTGGCACCCTTTTTTCCCTGTTTTTGCTTGAACAATAATGTTATAGTCTTTAGATTTGTCATGGAATGAGTCACTTATTCGCAAAAAATTATCAGCGCTTGGCGCGATACGGTCTGTCCCTTGCCCTTTTACTCTACCTGTGCGCCCCCGTCGGCACGGTGGAGAAAATCAATATCACCCTTGACAGGGCCAAGCTCGACCGGGGAGAGCTTCAGACCTTCATGTATGATATGAAGACCGGCGCGGGCGCAATTAAAAAACGGGTCATCGGCGTGGTGGTGATCGACGCGCCGCCGGGGCGGGTATGGCAGGTGCTGGAGAACTGGGAGGCTATGGCGGCCTTTGTACCGGGGCTAATGTATTACAAGGTTATATACCGGGTGGACCCCGCGGTTTCAATCATCGAGGGACAGGTCAAGGTGGCCTTTATAAAGATCATGTATACGCTGAAGGTTACATTCGACCGGGTGAACCGTGCGCAGAAGTGGGTCTTCGTCACCGACGACGAAGCGGATGCCTTTAACGAACGGGGGATACCGGTAAAGAGGGCGTCATCGAACATCATAAACGTCGAGGGGTTCGAATACATCGAGCCGTTCGGCGGCGGATCGCGGACCATTTACTATTACGCCCCCGTCGTCGAGGCGACGGGGGTGCCGGAATGGCTCGAGCGTCTTATAGCC
>MIBH01000020.1:23135-26888 GCA_001829455.1 Spirochaetes bacterium RBG_13_51_14 | reverse complement strand
ACCCTTGAGGTCGTGACCCCGGGCATATTCAGGGAATCAGACCGGCCCGCCACGACCAAGAAAAATAAGAATCAAAATAACACCAGCACCAGGAGTTATGTGATCCCGACCACGTGTACCAGGAGAGCGAGGTGCTCTTCCGTACCATGCAGTACGCCTGCCCGGATGAGAATATCGGATTCAGGTACGAGAACCCGATAGTTATCGGTAAAAACGGGTGCGAGGAGTTGTCCACGTATCCCCTGGGGATTGAGGTGATCACCTGATGTGACGGATTATAGCTTGCGGACGACAATTGCCGTGATATCGTCTTCCGCTCGTTCCGGGTCGCCGATAAAGGAGTAAAAATCATCCAGCATGAAATCCAGCGCCTCCCGCGCCGTTCCATGGGGCGCCTGTCTGATCGCGTCGATGATCTGTTCCTGCCGGTAGTAGTCGTGGAACTCGTTCATGCTGACGCTCATACCGTCGGTGAAGAGGAAGAGGCTATCGCCGGGTCTGATCCGAAATGTGATGGTCCGGTATTCTTCATCAAGATTTTTAACGCCCAGGAAATGCCCCTGGATGACCGTGTCCCCGCGCGCCCGCACAGGGCGCACCCTGTCGCTTGCGGCGGACCGGTAGAAAATGTTGCCATGGGCGCTGTTGGCGTATTCGATCCGGTCGTCGGTGAATCGGAGGAGGACGCCGGTCAGATAGTTATCGAGATCTCCGATTTCGTTGATGAGCTCGCGGTTGATGAGACCCATGATCGTCCCGATCTTTTCGCGCGGATGGGCGCGGAACGTCCGCTCGATGACCGAGCGAGCCAGCAGAGTGATGAGACCGGATGCTATGCCGTGGCCGGATACATCGAAAAGCCCTATCCCGGCGAGCCGGCCATCCACTGAAATGAAATCATAGAAGTCGCCCGATACCGAGGCCTTGGGCCTGAACACGTAGGCGATGTCGTAGTCCGGCGAATGCGGGAGTTCGCGGCTGAGGTACCGGTCCTGTACGCTGGCGGCCATCTGGAGCTCCAAGCGGTGAATGCTATCCTTGCTCATGAGCACGCGGTTCAATTTCGCAAGGTTATCGTTGGCCCTGCGAAGCTCAGCGGTTCGGTCTTTCACTTTCTGCTCCAGGCTTACGTTAAGGTCCATCAGGTCTTTCCGCGCCTGCTTCAGTTTTTCTTTCATATCATATATCGCGTCGTTGATTTCCGCCACCTCATCTCTGATGATGTTTCCATTGCTTTTAATGTCAAGATTTCCCCTCCCGATCTCTTTGAGAAAATCGATCACCGAGGTTATTCTATTTAGAATTTTGTGGTTCGCGAGCAGAGGAAGTAGGATGCTGAAGACGATTGAACAGCCGATCCAGACAAACAGGTTGGCGTAGAGCAGGGGCGATCCGATATTGTGCGACTCGACCGTGGAATGAAATAAGGTGAAAATCTCCGCCACGGCGATCAGCACCGAAAAAACGGATATCAGGGTAAAGCGCTGGAGGAGGTTAAAACGTAACGGCTTTTCTGCTCCGGTTTTCACGGCGAAGATTCCCCGGTCGAGGAGACGCTGGGCATATATTTCGGTGATGGGGAAATAGGTGCCCATCCCGAAAATGGCGCATATGCCGGCGCCCATCCACAGGTTGGCGACCTGGTATGGCCGGTGCGCCACGAACAGGGTGAACGGGACGATGGCAAAGCTCATCCCGATAATCCAGCGGGCAAACGCGCCGATCGCGTGGAGCAACGGCAGGCGGAAAAATCTTTTTTTTGCCCGATTGTAATCGTCATCTTTAACAGGCTCGTTATTCAGGAGCTTTTTGAAATATGCCAGAACCGGTTTCAGAAGTATTCTGTTCCAGGCAAGGACCATGATAATGGAGGCAGTATAGGCAACCGGCCATATTCTGCTATACTCGGCGAACTGCTGGGGGGTGAGATGGACATTGGACCAGACGTAATACATGAGCGATGGCACGACTATGAAAAAGCTCAACCCCTCGGTAATGGCGTTGAATGTCCACCAGAAACGACGGATCTGTTTCCGGGAGGTTGTAGTAAGCTTCAAAGCTCTGGTGCTCATGCGGTGTTCATTAGATATAAAATGTCGGGTTATCGCGAGCGCACGGTATTTTATACATGTCAACCAGCTCGCTTTTCGCTTTTTAACAAGCGCTAAAAAGCCATGTTTATTTATTTTCGGAATATGCGTAAAAATTCTTGAGTGCTTGGGATATGATTAGAAAGGGGAGTAGCCCATGCCGGGGGATGGGGGTCAGAGCAAAAAAATATGAAAAGGTAAACATAAACAGCATCATTATCGATAAAAAATTATCCAGGATCCAGCTTCTCCTTCAACGCCTCGTTCACGAGCCCGGGGTTCGCCTTGCCCTTTGTGGCCTTCATCACCTCGCCCACAAGGAATCCCAAAACCTTGGTCTTGCCGCCGCGATATTCTTCAGCCTGCTGTGCGTTTTTTTGGAGGACATATTCAACCGCAGCTTCAATAACGCCGCGGTCGGTGATCTGCTTCAGGCCTTCCTGCTCTATTATTTCCACCAGGCCTTTCTTTTTTTCGAAAGATGTACGTAAAATTTCTTTACCGATTCTGCCGCTGATTTCGCCGCTGTCGATCTTCGCGAGGAGGCCGGCGAAATCCTCGGGCGTGATGTGGAGCCGGTCGAAATCGTCCTCGTGCGACAGAAGCTCGGAGAAGAGCCAGTTGGCCAGATTGCGTGGATTGTCGTACCGCGCGAGCGCTCTTTCGTAGAAATCAGCGTAGCCCGGATTAGTCATGAAGAGCCTCGATTCGGACCCGGTGAAGCTGTATTCCTTCTCGTACCGGGCCTTCCGCTCCAGCGGCATGGGAGGGATGCTTTTCCTGACCGAATCGATCCATTCGTCATTGATTTCCAGAGGAAGGAGGTCCGGGTCCGGAAAGTAGCGGTAATCGTGGGACTCCTCCTTGCTCCGCATCAGGGCGGTTTTCTGTGAGCTGTCGTCCCAGAGCCGCGTCTCCTGCTCGATGGGAACGCCATTCTGCTTCATCTGCCCCAGCCGGTCTATCTCATAGGCAAGGGCGCGCTCTATGGCCTTAAGGGAGTTCATGTTCTTGATCTCCACCTTCACGCCCAGGGTCGCTTCGCCCCGTTCGCGGATGGAAACGTTCGCGTCGCACCGGAGGTTTCCCTTCTCCATATTCCCATCCGTAATCCGAAGAGACACAAGTATCGCTCTGAGCATCACCATGAACTCCCGCGCTTCAGAAGGCGAGGAGATGTCCGGTTCCGTCACGATCTCGATGAGGGGCACGCTGGAGCGGTTATAATCCACGGCGCTTGCGGTGGAGCCCCAGATGCCCGGCGCACCCACGTGCACCAGCTTGCCCGCGTCCTCCTCCATGTGTATCCGGTTGAGGCGTATCGTTTTGATTGAACCCTCGTGTTCGATTTCCACCATGCCGCCGGAGCAGATCGGCTCCTCGTACTGGGATATCTGATAGCCCTTGGGCAGGTCCGGGTAAAAGTAATTTTTCCGGGCGAATATTGATCGCCTGTTAATCGCGCAGCGCATCGCCAGGCCAGCCATGATGGCCATGCCCACAGCCTGGCGGTTCAGCACGGGAAGGACGCCGGGCTGGCCCGAGCAGACGGGGCAGGTGTTGCTGTTTGGCTCGCTTCCGAAACTCGTCGGACAGGGGCAAAAGAGCTTGCTCGCGGTGTTGAGCTGGGCGTGCACCTCCAGTCCGATGACGACCTCGTATG
>MIBH01000020.1:19601-22976 GCA_001829455.1 Spirochaetes bacterium RBG_13_51_14 | reverse complement strand
CTATTTATATCCCTCGGGAAAAGGCTCGCTTCCCGGATGTTCTTCAAATTCATGATCTTCATGGTGAGTCGCTCAAGCCCCATCCCAAGGCCGCCGTGGGGCGGCATGCCGTACCGGAAGGTATCCAGGTAATGGGGAAAATCGGCAGGGTTGAAGCCCATCATCTTCATGTTTTCCCTGAGCATCTCGTAATCATGTATCCGTTGGCCGCCGGTTGTAATCTCGATGCCCCGGTACAGGAGGTCGAAGCTCCGGGTGTATCCGGGCAGGCGCTCGTCCGGCATAGTGTACATGGGCCGCTTCTTCACCGGGTAGCCGATCACATACACGAACTGGGAGTCATGTTTCTTCTCGATATAACCGCACACGATTTTTTCCCCTTCTGGGGAGATGTCGCCTTCTTCAAGACGACCGCCGGCAGAGCGGATGATCTCCAGCGCTTCAAGGTAATGGATGCGCGGGATCTGCCCGGGAACAACGAGGGATGCTCCGCCGCCATCGACGTATTCTCCGGCGCGCTTCCTCAGCTCCTCGAACATATACCGGAGGAGCCCCTCCTGCATGTCTATCACGTCCCGCTCGTCCCTGATAAAACCCATTTCAAAATCCATGCTGGTATACTCATTCAGGTGGCGTATAGTGTCGTGGTGCTCGGCGCGGAACACCGGACCTATCTCGAACACCCGCTCGAGGCCGCTTCCCACCATGATCTGCTTGTAGAACTGCGGCGACTGGGCCAGGTACGCGGTGCGGCCGAAGTACATGACCTTGAATATGTTGGTGCCGCCTTCGGTGCCGGATGATATGATTTTGGGCGTCTTGATCTCCGTGAATCCGTTCCGGTGAAGGTGCTCGGAAAAGAGCCGCACGATCTCCGATTGCACGCGGAACGTCTTCAAAATCTCCGGATTGCGCACCGATACGGTCCGATTGTCGAGGATGGTGGGCAGGTTCACGTTCGCCGTCGGCCGGTTCAGAGGCACGGGCAGGCTCGGATCGGATCTGCTCAGTATTTTTATGCTATCGACTTTAATCTCGATGCGATTGAAAGGGCTCCGGGCCTCCATAGTGACGAGCCCCGTGACCTCAACCACCGTCTCAGGGTTGATGCGCTCGTCTTGCCTGCTGCCCTCGAGCACGAGCTGGGTGAAGCCGGTTCGGTCGCGGAGCTCGTAGAACTCTATGCCGCCCAGGCTCTTCTTCCGGTGGATCCATCCGGCGATAGTTGCGCGCCTGTTCAGCATCTTTGCGAGATCTCCGCAAAAGACGCGCTCCCCCGGCTCTTTATCGCGCTGCATATAGGCTTTCGAAAACTGCGAGATGAAATCAGGCGAATAGGTTGATATGGATTCCCGGCTTTCGTCCGCTTCTTTTTTAGCGGTTGTATCACCGGTTCTGGTGCCGTTATCCAGCACCTTGTCCAGGGGCGGTATAAAAATCGTGTTCCGCTCCCGCTCAAAGGCGGCGGCTATCTGCAATAGCCTTTCTTCATCGAGGGGCCGTCCGATGAGCTGAAGCCCCACGGGCATCCCATGCACCATGCCGGACGGCACGGACAAGGCCGGAAGGCCGGCCAGATTGGCGATGACCGTGGTCACATCGGAAAGGTATATCTTCATCGGATCACTCTGGCTTTCACCAAGAGGGAAGGCGATATCGGGCGTTGCCGGTATGGCAATGGCGTGAAATGTTTTAAGAAGCTTCATCATATCATCCCTGATATAAGCGCGCACCTTCAGGGCCTTCCGGTAGTATTCATCGTAGTAGCCGGAGGAAAGCACGAAGTTCCCCAGGAGAATGCGTTTTTTCACCTCCCGCCCGAATCCGCGGGATCGGGTCGCGTGCAGCATCTCCTGATAGTCGCGCTGGCTCCCGCTCCGGTATCCGTACTTGACGCCGTCATACCGTGACAGATTTGACGCGGCTTCAGCGCAGGCGATAAAATAATACGTCGCGATTGCATAGTGGAGCGACGGCATGGATGCCTGCTCCAGATGTGCGCCGAGCCTGCTCAATACCATAAGTGAATGCTCGAACTGCTCGCGCACCAGGGGCGATATTCCCTCCTGGAAAAGCTCCGGGAGAACGGCAAGCCGCATCCCATTGATGTCGCGGCCCAGCTTTGACGTGTAATCTTTGTTTGGCTGATCGAAAGAGGTTGAGTCACGGCGGTCGAAGCCGCTGATGATGTTCAGAAGCATGGCGCATCCATACGCATCGCGCGCCATGGGGCCGATCTGATCGAGTGATGAGGCGTAGGCCACGAGGCCGTAGCGGGATACGAGCCCATAGGTGGGCTTCATGCCCACAATGCCGCAGAATGCGGCCGGCTGGCGTATGGAACCGCCGGTGTCGCTTCCCAGAGCCAGAGGCGTCATGCCTGCGGATACGGCTGCGGCCGATCCTCCCGAAGATCCGCCCGGTACCCGGTTTGTGTCCCAGGGATTACGGGTGATTTTGATCGATGAGTTTTCGCAGGTGGACCCCATGGCGAATTCGTCGCAATTCGTCTTACCGATAACTATCGCTCCCGCATCTTTTAAACGTGCGACAGCCGTTGCGTCGGCGGAGGGGAGGTACCTTCCAAGGATAGTAGACGCGCACGTTGTTGGAATACCTTTTGAGTGCATGTTGTCCTTTACCGCTACCGGGATGCCGTCAAGGGGACCGATCTGCTCGCCCCTGCTTCTACGCGAATCGCTCGCCTTGGCTTGTCTCAGAATGTCATCATACGGATAGAACGATATGAAGCTTCCCAGCATCAGGTCATATTTGTCTATGAGATCAAGGCAGTGGCGTGCCAGGTCCATGCATGAGACCTCACGTCTTTCTACAAGTGATACAATCTCACCGGATGTTTTACCTAACAGTTCTTCCATATTTTTTGGGCATCCGTCAATAGTGGTATGATATGTATTATACACAAATACTGTCAATATGTGTTTGATCCTGATCGTTAAACTGAGAGATAATTTTACATTGGCTTAATATTTCACCCGTCATTCTTATTATAAATGATCAGTTGAAATAAACTTGACTTCCGCATCGGTGGGTTGGTTAATCTTTTATTCAATTTAAGACGAAAATAATGACCAAACCACGGCTGAAACTTCAAACCACCACGCTCTGGGACTATCCGTCCCAGCACTATAATAAGAAGCTTGAAGAGCTTCACGGCGGGTTCGAGGGCGCAACGCCGTCCTATATCATATGGAACCTGCTTGAGCGTTATACGAAACCGAATGACCTGGTGGTGGACCCCATGTGCGGCAGCGGCACCACGCTTGACGTAGCCCGTGAGCTCGAGCGCCGCGCCCTGGGGTATGATCTGGCGCCGGTGAGAAAAGATATTTTTCGTGCTGACGCGCGCAGGTT
>MIBH01000020.1:18259-19575 GCA_001829455.1 Spirochaetes bacterium RBG_13_51_14 | reverse complement strand
TTGTATTCATTGACCCGCCCTATTCGAACCATATCAGGTATTCGGGCCTGCCGGAATGCATCGGCGAACTCAGCGCCCGCGGCGAAGAATACTTCACGGCGATGCGGGATGTTATCCGGGAAACGCACCGGACCCTCAGGCCCGATCGCTATATGGCCCTCTATGTATCGGACTCATTCGAGAAAGGAAAGCCCTTTTCACCCATCGGTTTCAGGCTCTTCTCAATCATGCAGGAATTTTTCACGCCGATTGACATCATCGCTGTCCAACGCCGTAATGTAAAACTTACAAAGCGGAACTGGCGCAGGGCCGCCATAGAGCACAACTATTATCTCCGTGGGTTCCATTACCTTCTCATCATGTACAGGGGAAAAGACTCGAAGAAATTTCATATGGCGGACAGGAGAAACAAGGACCACGTACGAATGCAGATTGAGAGCTGGTAATAGGAAATATTTTCCGTATCGCGTATCACTGTTTTTAGTTAAAACCGGCCGATAACACAGATGTCATCTCCATCATAGTAACCCCCCCCCAGTTTTTTAAAAATACGCCTTTGAGACGCCGATTTTTTTTGTGCGATCATATCGCAAACCAGGACAACTAATCAGAAATATTTAAGGAGGACGGTATGTTGTATTATGTCTATGAAACAATGAAGGCATGGATGCGGAGAATCATTGCAGTCAAACATCCGGTGATTCTTTCAATAATCATGCTCATCAGTATCATAAGTTGCGATTCATTAATGAGCAAGAGCGGCGGTTCGGATTGCGAATTATTACCAGTTAAGCAAACAGTCGGGGATGATTCGAATCCGTCATCGTTCTGCATTCTTAACGGCAGGCTCTACTTCGCGGCCTGGGATGCGACAAGCGGAAGGGAGCTTTTTGTGTTTGATGGCGCTAATCCGCCGGCGGTCGTGTACGATATCAACCCGGGAAGCGGAATTTCATACCCCCGGCATTTAACCGCCCATAACGGCACGCTCTATTTTTCCGCTGGCGACGGCAGCCACGGCACCGAGCTGTGGGTCTACGACGGCGTGAATTCACCCAGCATGGTATATGATATCAATCCGGCCGGATCATCGTATGTCAAGAATTTGACGGTGTTCAACGGCAGGCTGTATTTCTCGGCATATGACGGTACTCACGGTAAAGAGCTTTGGGCGTATAACGGGACGAATCCGCCGAACATGGTACAGGATATAAACCCAGATGGGGATTCGTTTCCGGATAATTTCGTCGTGTTTAATGCAATGCTCTACTTTTCGGCACGTGACAATGTTCACGGGAACGAGCTGTGGCGCTATG
>MIBH01000020.1:17886-18246 GCA_001829455.1 Spirochaetes bacterium RBG_13_51_14 | reverse complement strand
GCCGGCGATGGTTTATGATATCTGGCCGGGATATACGGGGTCGAACCCTTCATCACCGATCGTCTACAATGGCGGGCTCTATTTTCACGCCTATGACGGCGTATCCACCGGACAGCTGTGGCTATATGATGGAATACATAATCCGACGGTTGCGTACCGGGTAAACTCCCTGCCGAACAGCTATGTGAATGTGAAGCCGTTGACTGTTTTTAACAATAAGCTGTACGTTTCTGTCGCCACCGGTTCTTCGAATTCCGACGAATATTCATGGTTGTATGTATACGCCGGAGGCGGAAGCATGAAAAAGATTACGATGATGCAGTACACTTCAACTGGTTCGTATATTATTTTCAACAATAT
>MIBH01000020.1:17532-17872 GCA_001829455.1 Spirochaetes bacterium RBG_13_51_14 | reverse complement strand
GGTGGCTTATGGGACAGCCCCGTTCTGGATGAAGGCCGGCATTGTAATACGACAAGAATTCGATCTTACATGACAAACATGAAAAGCCATTCCGCCGCGAGGGATGGCTTTTCCGCGCCTTCAACGCTTACCGTGTGGGTCACGGTGACGAGCACCCTGCCGTTTTCCTTTTCCTCCACATTGGTCAGCTTCATGACGCTCTGTATTTTTGATCCCGACGGCACGGGATTGATGAAACGCACCTTGTTGAACCCGTAATTGATCACTGCCTTTATTCCCTCGGGCATCCAGATTCCCGATGTTGAAAGCCGTGTTAACAGGGAAAGGGTCAGGAATCCGT
>MIBH01000020.1:15364-17523 GCA_001829455.1 Spirochaetes bacterium RBG_13_51_14 | reverse complement strand
TCCGTCCGAACGGGCCGTTTTTCGCTTTCTCCGGGTCCACGTGGATGAACTGGTGGTCTTCCGTGCAGTCGGCAAACTGGTTGATTCGCTCCTGGGTGATTTCGATCCAATCGCTCTTTTTTTCTTCGCCGATGCGCTCTTTGAGCTGCGCAAGCGGCAATACGGTTATGGTCATAGCGCGTCCTCCGATATTTTTTATCATTCTATGAGGCGCGTATAAAATGAAAAGTTATTTTTTAAATATTTTGACAAATTGCTTCAGTGTTGGTATAGGTGTTCCCGCCCGCTGAAATGACACATGAATTTTGCAGCGAGAGAGGCCTGATGAAAAAAATCCTCCATGCTCTCTATCAGCCGTATAAATGGCTTATTTTTATACCCTGGCTCGCGTTTTCCACCATTTTTTTCGGTTCTTTGGCCGCCATAATGGTAAGTGTCACAAACCCCAGGATAGCGAGCCTTTTATGCGGCAAGGTATGGGCGCGGCTGAACGGTTATATGACGCCGATGCTGGTTTCCGTTACGGGAAGAGATAATATCGGCAAAAAGCAATCCTATGTCATTGTATCGAACCACCAGAGCCAGTATGACATTTTCGTTCTCTACGGCTGGCTGGGTGTTGATTTCAAGTGGGTCATGAAGCAGGAATTGAGACAAATCCCCGGCATAGGAATCGGGTGCGAAAAGGTGGGCCATATATTCATCGATCGGTCCGACCACGCGAGCGCCCTCGCGTCTTTGAATGCAGCAAAGGAAAAGGTCGTCAATGGAACGTCGGTCATATTTTTTCCGGAAGGAACAAGGAGCAAAGACGGAACCCTGCTCCCGTTCAAGAAGGGCGCCTTTAAAATGGCCGTTGACCTCGGCCTGCCGATCCTCCCGATCACCATTATCGGGACAAAAAATATCCTCCCCTCGAATACCATGGACCTCTTCCCCGGAAGGGCGCGGATGATCATTCACCGGCCGATAGACACGGCGCAGTTTGACGATCATAATCTCCAGGAATTGATGGATGCCACGCGCGCTGTAATCCAGTCGGGGCTGGAGCGGGCGACGTAAGGCCGCCGGGATCGACCTGTCAACCGCGGTCACGGAAAAGCTCGTGAAGTACACGGATCTATGATCCGCTGGGGACCATCGCGTCCGGGATCTTCACCGCCACCACGGTTCCCCGGGCGCACACCGTGCCGTCCGCCGTGCCCGTGCTGTGGCAGTCGATCACCGATGCGATGAGCCCGCCGTACACGAAGCCGGGGAAGGCCGTGTGGTATTCCCGGGGCTTGAAGGTGCAGACGCTTTCCTCCCCGTACCAGTAACTCCTGATGTGCAGGCCGTCCGGGTTAAGACGGCCGCAGCCGTAGCAGTGGCTGAACATATCCGGGTAGAGTTCCTGAAAGGCCTTCTGGCTCATGGCGTATCCCCCTGAAGATATATGATTACTTTTTTGATTTTCGATTATTGATACCGGTGTTGTATGAACATATATTAATTCAAGGCTCCGGTCTGATTCAGTATTTCAGCGGGTCCTTGAAACTTATGCCGTTCCCCTCCGGGCGCTCCAGCTTCTGATAGGCCCGTTCATACATCCTGAGAAATTTTTTGGCCGTTTGGTAGGTGATATACAGATTGTTCTGCTTCCCCCGTTTCCCCTTGTGCAGCGTGAATCCGTAATCCTTCACGTACTTCTGAACCAGGGCGTCGTCGGGCCGGGCGACGAGGTCGACGGCGACGCTGTCCCGTTTCTCGCCGGGGTGCATTTCGATGGCGCACCAGCAGGCATGGGCGATCGTTAAACGGCCCACGCCCCGAACCCGATAAAAGGTATTATCCTTCAGGAATCTGCCCAGATACGGGAGTTTGATGTTGCCGGGATAATTCACCGGCACGGACGTGAAGTAATCGATATAGATTCCAGCCGGGGGGTTCGTTTCGGTAAAACGGTAGTGGAATATGTTGTAGCCGAGGAGCAGGACCGTCTTGTCGTAGGTTGCAAGGATGGCATGCGAAACCAGATGATTTTTCCGCAAGAAATCGACGGCCGAGAGGCGTCTGTCGTCGCTATGGCAGTGGATCCCGTAATGGCTGTAATAGAACTCCTGGAGGGTTCTACTCCCCCGGTCGTCCATCGCGCCGAACAGCCGTTCATCAATGCGGTG
>MIBH01000020.1:7705-15305 GCA_001829455.1 Spirochaetes bacterium RBG_13_51_14 | reverse complement strand
GTAAAAAACAGAGTCTTTTTGATATCCCGATATCTTTAGAATATCAAATGAATCGGGATACCGGCTCTGCACTCAGCCTTCCTGGCCGGCGCGTCTGTTTACTAAGCGTATCGGAGATATCTGCTACACTCAGGATGAGGGAAGTGCCGCGAAGGAACACCCATTATGTCAAGCAACGGATAAAATTATTATTTATCTAAGAAAGTCCATCGCATTCTGTATGTGCCAATGATACGGAATAGGTCTTATTAGAACCGGCTGTTGACCATATGAAGCGATATGCCATGCAAAAAGTTGTGGACAGGGGCCTTAAAATTTGCCAGATAATCTCTGATCTGTTCCGGCGATAGCTGCCTGACTGTTTCCATGATTCCGCCCCCTGTGCTCTCGGATATTCCGCCGGCGTTTTACGTATCAGTATTGAAATATCGGCTATGACGATTACAGCTGGGTCCTCGCAAAACGGAATCCAGTATAGTTATCCTCGGCATATGAGAGAATAAAGCCGTACCAGCCAATTTGCATGAGCGCGGCGCCGTCGTTCCAGCCGAAGCCTTTTTGTTTGCGCATAATAAGTTCCAACGGATTTTTATCAAAGCACAATTCTCTTACATTGCCGCTCATGTCATAAATACCCAGGGCATTTGCAGCTTTACGTTTAACCTCATGGGTGCTCCCGCCGCTATTATAACTGTACCATGCCACGAGATCATTTGCATCTGTTCCATCAATAATTCCATTTGTTGGATTAATATCATTCGGATCATTATAATAGGTATAGGCCCCGCTGGCTGAATTGCCTTTGGTGAAATACGGATTTGTGTATCCGCTCACTGTATTGGTTGCGTCGTTCCGCCACCGTGCGGCAAGCTCCCACTCCAAGCTGGTAACAAGTCGAAATCCGTTGGCAGCGGCGTCCGCCGATGCCGCATCACACTGCGCCGTATTTGTGGAATCGCGCACCACAGTGGCACCATACTTGTACACGGGGGAAAATCCGGCCATCTCGCTGAGCGCATTACACCAAACCATTGCGTCCAAACAATTGATTGTGGTTACCGGATGCAGGATTGATTTTCCGGCAGCTCCGTCGTTACCTTTTACTCCAGGGTTCTCGAAATGATACAAATCACCGCCATCGATTCTCTTACCGGCTCCCGTATCTGTTGTTGCCCAGTTATATACCACGCTCCACAACTCATACGTCACCTCTGTCTCTCCGATCCAGTAGGCGCCTGTTACTGTTCCCGTGTCATTATCAAGCGGCAATATGGGGAAGATGGCTGCACCCGGGCAGTATTTCAGATTGAAACTGACACCACCAACAGTATGTGTCTGCTTCGCCCCGGGCCTCCGACAAGGGAGGCAGTCGCATGCTATTGCCATAACGGCGATAAAAGCAATCAATGAAAATTTAACCATGTGTCTCATTATGCATCTCCTATTTAGTAATGAACGTTCTCTGCATTCTCACTCTGCTCAGCATGTGGGGACAACATAGTCATCTAATAATTTCAAACCAGTCATTTATAACCTCCCTATGATAGTAAATTTGAAAATTATATATTTTTTAAATAATTTCATTGGTATTGCGTATTTGTCATTTTACACTCAATTCCAAATCTCACTTTCTTCCCATCCATCGGGAAATCCCATGCTCTTGAACGGCACATCAGGATATTTATTCAATAGTTTTTCTAAGCGATTGTGCCATTCACTCTGCGGTGCAATATATTTTAATAGATATCTGAGAATCGTCAATATACAAAACATCCTGTGATTATCAATCTTGACAGGCGTGTGCCACTCAGGGCTTTTCGTATCCGGTATAATCGGCTTTATGCCGAGCTCTCTGTTCCATAGGCGTCCATGGTGGGCGCAGATATTCCTGATGGTATTGAGCGTCATCAACCATGACTCCATAATTTTAAAAGACAAATCATATTTTTGAGAAATAATCCGCTTAATGGTTTTATCAATTCCCTTATAAAAGGTCAATAGAGAGCCGAATGGTATGATTTCAGCAATCATCCATAACGGAAGCATGGTATGTTCATCGCCATACTTAACGTTAAAATGTTTTACAAAAATTTCATTACTCTTTAGAGTTTCTGAATATATGGTCGTCAACAGCCGGTTATGCTGGGCAACAGAAATGTTTGGGAAGTTCTCAGACTTTAAATAACTAAATGGCCCATATTCATGTGAAAAGTAATAGATACAATCTGTCCTGAGGGCAATTTCTATTCGTTCAATTGCGTCCATAAAGCACAATCTAAGCTGTCTGTCAAAAACATACCGATGCCATATCTGTTCGAATGTGGTATTTTCTTTAAAATTATCATCTGTGGGGATTCTGAATGGGTGCCAGTAACCGCTTAAGCGATAGTAGCTTACTGCTTTTAGTCGGGATATAAGTAACTCACGGTTAGTTTCCAGACCCCTTTTAATTAGTTGATCTGCTTGTGTTTCAAATGAGAGAGGGGGCTTAGTGTATTTCATGCATACCCCCTATAAATGAAAAACCCGCCACTTTTGGGCATGCTTACGCAGAGGCCTGGCGGGTATGCTAGAAATAATATCGTATTTTTGTGTAAAATTGTCAACTTTTTTATAACTATTTTATTATATTTTTCTATCATGTTGTTAAGCATATTTTCTATTTCTTCTTCTTCTCTCTTTGAGATAATGCACTGCCCGCTGATGATTTTGAGTCCTTGCTGGTTCTTTTATCCCTTAATACTTATGAGGCCTTACTGGCAGCCTTTTTTGATGTTACTTTTTTTTAGGATATTCCGCCTAATATGGTAACAGCCCATGCGACACAATGGGCTTTTTGGTATTGTGTATGCGTCTCTTGAAGCACTCTTTAACATAAAAAGTACTGGACAGAGGCCTTAAACTTTCGCGCGCCATGCGGAAGTTGAGAAAAAATACAATTGAAATTTATAGATACCCCGCCCGATGTATATTAAAACAGCGGTTAGTCATAATTGCAAGAAAAAACTGTCATTTGTTGGTGAAAATAATTCAAAAAACCTCACGCCCCCCTTCCCATCCTGAAATAGACACCGATAAGTATATTACAACACAGAGGCCACAGAGGTCGCAGAGAAAGAAATGATATTATCCATATTTTCTCTGCGCACTCTGTGTTAAAATACCTATTTATATACGTTTAAGATTGGGTTTTAATAAAAAATGTTTTATCTCTGCCGGAGGCTCTTATACGCGGACTTCCGGTCCATGCCCGGCCGGTAGGTAGGTACGATATAGCTCGTTCGCAGGTACATGAAGGGTGAACGAACGGGGAAAGAGTAAAATGAAAACTATTCTCCGCCGGACAGGAGGCCCGATAGCGGCGCGCCAGCCTGCCGGGATGACTCCCGACCTGAAAATTTTATCTGCAAGCCAGGAGTGACTTTTATATTTTAAAGATATTGAATATATCGAGCAGGAGCAACAGGTTCAGCGCTGATACGATGGTGGCGATGGCGATCAGAAGCATCCTGTCGAACCGCCCGTTACGGTATTTTCCCATCACCGCTACGGACGAGGTGAGGGCCACGAGCCCGAACACGGTCCAGGGGAGCTGTATGGAGAGCACGATCTGACTCCAGATGAGGCCGACAAAGGGATTGCCCAGGAAAAAGATGATGACCAGGCCGCCCGTCAGGGTGGTCAGGATGCCGGCCCGGGTGTGACGATCCGACACGTTGAAGGGCTCGCCGAAAATCCCCGCGAATATGCTTCCCCCGGCCATGGCCGCGGTTATGGAGGAGGACAGCCCGGCAAACACGAGCGCCACGGCGAAGACCGTGGAAGCGGCATTGCCCAGGAGCGGCTGCAGGGTGCTCTGCGCCTGCGGCAGGTCGGTCACCGTTACGCCGTTCTGGTGGAACACCGACGCAGCCACCAGGATCATGGCGCTGTTGATGGCCCAGCCCACCGCCATGGCGAAGATGGTATCGGTCATCTCGTATTTCAGCTGACGCGCGATCATGCTTTCGCTTTCTTTGTTCCACTGCCTGCTCTGGATGATCTCCGAGTGGAGGTAGAGGTTGTGGGGCATGACCACGGCGCCAAGCACGCTCATGATGATGGGGACCGATGAAGGGGGGAACGACGGCACGAGCCATCCCCGCGCCGCTTCGCTCCAGCTGATGTGGACGAGGCTCAGCTCGAAGATGAATGAGAGGCCGATCACGGCCACGAATCCGATTATGTACTTTTCAATGCGCCGGTAATTGTTTGACAAGAGCAGGTAGACCACAACGGCGGTGGTAATCACCGCTCCCGGAATGAGCGGCAGGCCGAACAGCATGTTCAGCCCGATGGCGGCACCCAGGATTTCCGCGAGCGCCGTGGACACGGCAGCGCCCATGGCGCTGGCAAGGAAGAGCCTGCTCACCCATGGCCGGAAGTGCTCGGTTGCGGCCTCGGACAGGCACCGCCCGGTGGCAATCCCCAGGTGGGCCGCGTTGTGCTGGAGAAAGATCAGCATGACGGTGGAGAGGGTGACGATCCAGAGAAGCCTGTATCCGAACTGGGATCCGGCCGCGACGTTTGACGCCCAGTTGCCGGGATCGATAAAACCGACGGTAACCAGAAGTCCGGGCCCGATATATTTCAATATATCAAGCGCCCCGAGCTTTGGGAATTCGTTCCGGGAGAAATTTTTAAGAAATCGCATCATGGGCAATACTCTGCATAAACAATATGACACATCAAGCATATTTTCATAAATCATACTTGCGTGGGGGCCGTGTCAAGATAACGGCGTGCCATGCGACATACATGCCCACGGCCTATCGGCCCTCCCGGCCGATGAAATATGTCTTGACCGGCGCGGTTGTTTCTCTTTTTGTATCGAAAACCGGTATCATGGAAGAGTTCAATGCCTGTCAGTAACACCAGATCACCGCGCGGCCCCATGCTGGCCATGCGCGCGCTGCGGCACCGGAACTTCCGGCTCTTTTTTTTCGGCCAGGGCGTGTCGCTCATCGGCACCTGGATGCAGTCAGTGGCCACCAGCTGGCTTGTGTTCAGGATGACGCACTCCGAGTTCATGCTGGGCCTGGTCGCCTTTGCCGGGCAAATCCCGGCTTTTCTGATATCTCCCTTTGCCGGTGTCCTGGGCGACCGCTTGAGCCGCCACCGGATAATAATCGCGGTGCAGGTGCTGGCCATGGCTCAGGCCTTTATTCTGGCCGGAATTACCCTGGCCGGTGCCATACAGGTGTGGCATATTATAATCCTGAGCCTTTTTCTCGGCATAATCAACGCCTTTGAGATGCCGGCGCGCCAGGCCTTTGTCATAGAGATGCTGGAGGACAAGTCGGACCTGGGGAACGCGATCGCCCTCAACTCCGGCCTGTTCAACGGCTCGCGCATGATCGGCCCTTCCATAGCGGGCATTATAATGGCGTTTGCCGGCGAGGGTCTCTGCTTCCTGATCAACGGAATAAGCTACGGCGCCGCGCTGGCCGCCCTGCTTCTGATGAATATCCCCCGCCGGAATACTGAAGAACGTCGGACCAGGCTCCTTTCCGAGTTAAAAGACGGTCTCGCGTACGCGTTCGGGTTCCGGCCCATACGGGACCTGTTAATCACGGTCGCGTTCATGAGCCTGGTGGCCATGTCGTTCCCGGTTCTACTCCCGGTATTTGCGGGCAGCGTCCTTCACGGGGGCGCCCACATCTACGGTTTTCTGGTGGCCTCATCCGGCGCCGGAGCGCTGGCCGGGGTCGCGTTCCTGGCCATGCGCAAGAGCGTGCTGGGGCTGGGTCGCGTCATCACGATCGCGCTGGTTCTGTTCGGTTCGGGGCTCGTGGCCTTTTCCTTTTCGCATTCCGCCGCGCTCTCCATATCGATCCTTGCGCCGGTGGGCTTCGGCATGATCGCGGTCATGGCGTCCTGCAACACCATGGTCCAGACCATTGTGGACGAGGACAAGCGGGGCCGGGTCATGAGCTTTTATGTGATGGTCTTCATGGGCGGAGCGCCCCTGGGAAGCCTGCTGGCCGGCAGCGTATCGAGCGCCATCGGCGCCCCGTACACGGTCTGCATCGGCGGCATGGTGTGTGTCCTGGGCGCCATCGTGTTCGCCCTGAGGCTCCCTTCGCTGCGCACGCTGATTCGCCCCATATACCGGAAGATGGGCATCATCCCGGAAGTCGCCATCGGCATCCAGACGGCCGAGGAGCTGCGCAAGCCGCCGGAGTATTCCGGCAATTGAACGGCGGTGGGGGCGGGCGGCCGTGGGCCGGCGCATGCCCGGGATATCGGCGATGGTGCATGATTATGCAAAAAAATGTTTGACATATTAGAATTAAATTCTAAAATATGGTTCTAACTTTAAATATTGATCATCGATGCCATGAAGACGCTGAATGCAACGCATGCCGCTTCGAAAGGACGAAAACTCTCTGTCATCCAGGCCGCTCTCGCCTGTTTTACGGAAAAAGGTTACTCTGACACCAGCATCAACGACGTGTGCCGTATGAGCGGCGCCAGCGTCGGGAGCATCTATCATCACTTCAAGTCGAAAGAACAGCTTGCGGCTGCCGTCTATCTTGAGGGAATACGGGACTACCAGCAGGGCTTCGTTCAGGAGCTGGAGGGCCATGACCGGGCCCGGGACGGCGTGTTCGCCATCGTCCGGTTCCATCTCACCTGGGTTGAGCGGAACCCGGACTGGGCGCGCTTTCTTTTCCAGAAACGGTACGCCGAGTTCATGGGCGACACTGAGGAGGAGTTTTCCCGCCTGAACGCGGAGTTCATGGCGCGCGTTTCCGGCTGGTTCAGAAAACATATCGGAACGGGGTCCATCAGGCGGCTGCCGCCCGACCTGTATCCGGCAATCATGCTGGGTCCCTGCCAGGAGTACTCGCGCATATATCTATCCGGCCACCACGCCACGCCGGTTAAAGACGCAGTGAAGGAAATCGGCGACGCGGTCTGGCTCGCCCTGGGCGCTCCATCGGCCAAAAAGGAGCGGCCCGGCGCAAACGGAGTATAAAGAATATCACATAATATCATTAAAACGCAACGACAACCGGAGGTGAACAATGAACGATGTATACGAACAGTTGAGGGAACGGCTTGACAGCCTGTCGACCGGTTTCCCGATGACGAAAAACAGGATCGAGATGAAGATCCTCAAGCGGATCTTCTCTCCTGAGGATGCGGAGCTGTTTCTGCAGCTATCCCCCATGCTTGAAGCGCCCGGCGATACGGCCCGCCGCCTCTCCCGGGATGAGGGCGAGATCGCCCGCCGCATGGAGGAGATGGCCCGAAAAGGTCTCCTCTTCCGCCTGCGGCGGGAGGGAAAAGCCAAGTACGGCGCCATCCCATACGTCATCGGCATTTTCGAGTACCAGCTTCCGCACCTCAACGAGAGTATGGCGCGCGATCTGGAAGAATTCTACCATGCCGGGTTCGGCCGGTCGCTCGGGTCGACTGCGACGCCGCTGTTGCGCGCGGTGCCGATCAACAAGGAAATAGCGGCGGAATGGCCCATCGCGCCGTACGACGACATTGTTAAAATCATAGACGAGCAGAAGACCATCATGGTGGCCAACTGCGTATGCCGCACGGA
>MIBH01000020.1:5839-7596 GCA_001829455.1 Spirochaetes bacterium RBG_13_51_14 | reverse complement strand
GCCGAGGCAAAGAGCATCGTGAAGAAAAACCTGGAGGAGGCGCCGCTGGTGATACAGATGGCGAACACCCAAAAGGGGGGCGGCTTCTGTATGTGCTGCGGCGACTGCTGCGGCATTCTCCGGTCGCTGAAGATGCAGCCGAAACCGGCCGAAGCGGCGCGGAGCAACTACCGCGCCGTGGTGGACAAGGAAGAATGCACCGCCTGCGAGGCGTGCGTCTCCCGATGCCAGATGGACGCGATCGCCATAGACGACGGCGTGGCGGTCATTGATCGAGACCGCTGCATCGGCTGCGGCAACTGTGTGATCGCCTGCCCTGCGGAAGGCGTGAAACTCGAAAAGAAATCAGCGGATCACCTCTACACACCTCCCGAAAACTTTATGCAAACATACATGGCAATCGCGAAGGAACGGGGAAAGATGTAACAGCGAAAAGGCGAAACTATGGGAACAGAATTCCGGATTCCGGTGGAACAGATCAGGGATTACCTGGCCAAGGGCTGGCTCACCCATGACGGCATGTGGTTTTATCATGTGTGCACGGATGTGGGGATGGAGAAGGCGAACACCCTGAACCGGGCAGCCATACGCTCCATGGCGGTCCTGGAGGTGAAGCGCACCAGAGACATTCTCGGCTTCGCGAACCGTCGAATCGAATCATTTGACGAGATATACGACTATTTGCAGAAGGCCCTCGATCTGCTCCTGCCCGGCTCGGTTCGCGCGCGATTACAGATACGAGCGGCGCCTCCCAATGTGATTCTATGGGAATGGGAAGAAGGAGAATGCTTCGCGTATAAAGGGATAAAGCTGATTGGCTGTATAGACCGCTACGCGTGCGGCGTCATGTACCGGATCGGTTGCTGGCTCGACGCGCTGCAGATAGAACACCGTATTGATCCAGTCATTCACGGCTGTATGATGCATGAACAGGGCTATTGCCGGGGCGAAATAATTATTAATTGTGACAGATAAAAGGCTCCTTCCGGAAAAGCGGACGGCGCTTGATCTGCCGCGCAGCCGGCGCACCTATATTTTTTTTAATATGAAAATCGCGTCGCCGATATGAAGGTCGGTTCTCCCGGCGAATTTCCTGTGGATTTTACAATCTGAAATATCGTACGCTATTGTCCTGTGCCAGATCAGTTCGAAGCCGTTTCTGGTAAACAGGTCGACGTATTCCTGGTACCGCGTCCTGTTGGTATAGGTCATCGACTTTTCGGTAAGGAAATTGTCCCAGGTGAAATCGGAGTATTTGTAAAAGAGGAAGGGGCTGCCGAAAATGTGGAGTTTGTCCTTCAAATCGACAATGTGGAACATCATGCCGCCGTCGTTGAGTATCCCGCGCATTTTTTTTACATACCGGTCAAGGTCCTTGATGTGGTGCAGCACGGATATGGAATAGATAAAATCAATTTTTTTTTCAAACGCGATCTCGCACAGATCGCCGGCAATAAACGTGATATAGTCCGGATTAAGACCGCCCGTGGCTGGGTCCGCGTACTCAAAACGGTCAATGCCATGCGCCGCTTTGAAGTAATTGATCTCGTTTGTGGTGTATGACCGCTGACGTTCGGTATCGGAATGGCGGGGGTATTTGTCGATAAGGACCACGTTGCTGGCGCCGTTTAATAAAAAATTGTAGGCATTTATATAGGAGTTCCCCGGCCCGATTTCAAGGACGGACTTACCCCTGACTTCGAAATGGTGCTTTTTTAACACGCGGGAAATCATGTAATAGTCGCTGTTGAGGGATT
>MIBH01000020.1:2445-5710 GCA_001829455.1 Spirochaetes bacterium RBG_13_51_14 | reverse complement strand
CCGTTATATCCATCTTAAAACTAACCTGAAAAAGAAAAAAATTATCGCCATATATCACTCATTTGGCAATGGCCATTATGTCAATAATAAATACATGAAAGGAACTATCACACCATACGAAGGCGTGTAGAGCAGGAATATCATACATGAAATTTTTTATAGTCAGAATATCTTTTAATTTGCGGGAATATTAGACTTGTAGCATAACTACTAATAATTATTCATTTTTACCCCCGCCGCCGAAGGCGGCAGGGGTAAAAATCATTGATTATTGAGTTTTGCAACAAGTCTAATAATTTATTTCGTGAAATGATCATATCCCTGTTCCAATGCGAGATCGCGGCCGTCCTTGCGGATAAAAATTCCTTCTTCTTTTTTTAGGATTTCTCCCACCACGGTGAAGTCAGGTATTTCATGGAGCAGGGCCTCCCGCTGATCCGGAGGCAGGGTGAAAACCAGCTCGAAGTCTTCGCCCCCGTACAGAGCGTACTCGCGGGGATCCCCTGAAACAGCCCGCGCCGCTTCGATGGTTTCGGAAGAGAGCGGTATTGTTCCATAATCGATGCGCGCGCCGGTGCCGCTCTCCTCGCAGATGTGGGTGACCTCGCTCCCCAGGCCGTCGCTCACGTCGATCATGGCGCGGGCGCGGCGTGCGATCGCCCTTCCTTCATCCGCCCGGCGGCATCGCGGCTCCAGGTATCCGGCCAGGTAGCCGTCCTTTCTGCCGCTCTGGAGGAGCCGGAGACCCGCTTCGCTCTTGCCCAGGGTGCCGGTGACGCAGATCAGGTCCCCGGGGCCTGCGTGGGAGCGCAGGCGCACGTACTCCTTCTCAACGTCGCCGACCAGTGCCAGGTTGAGAACAAGCTCACGGCCGCGCGTGGTATCGCCCCCGACGAGTGCGACCGCGTGCCGCGCGGCCGATTCATAGAGCCCGCGATAGAACTCGTCAATGAACGCCACCGATGTGTCGCCGGGCAGGGCGAGTGAGATGAAGGCCCAGCGCGGCGTCCCCCCCATGGCCACGATGTCCGACACGTTCGCCTCCATGAGCTTCCGCCCGATCTGCGGGGGGCTGTGCCACTCAAGAGAGAAGTGGCTGTTCTCCACCATCATGTCCACCGTGACCAGCAGGTATCGATCGGCGGTATATTCAAGAACGGCGCAGTCGTCGCCGACGCCCTTGACCACGGCGGGATCGCCGCAGGGGATGCCGGTTACCCGTTTGATGAGGGCGAACTCGCCGCCCAGCTCGGCTATGTTCATGTGCGGTACCGCTCCCTGCATTCCCTGTTGATTTTCGCTGAGCAGAAGTCGCCGCACATGGTGCAGACTTCCTCCCCCTCCGCGCCCGTGGCCTTCCGCACGGCGCGCGCCCTTTCCGGGTTCATGGCGACGCGGTACATCCCCTCCCAGTCCAGGTTGCTCCGCGCCCGGGACATGGCGTCGTCGCGGTCCCGCGCTCCCGGTATTCCCCGGGCGATGTCGGCCGCGTGCGCCGCGATCTTCGAGGCGACCACGCCGTCGATCACGTCCTGGATGTCGGGGAGTCCCAGGTGCTCAGTGGGGGTCAGGTAGCAGAGAAAGTCGGCGCCGTAATAGGCGGCGAGCGCCCCGCCGATGGCTCCGGTGAGGTGGTCGTATCCGGGCGAGCAGTCCGTCACCAGCGGTCCCAGCACGTAGAAGGGGGCGCCGTCGCAGTATTTCTTTTGCAGATCGATATTTTCCTTTATCATATGGAGCGGCACGTGGCCGGGACCCTCGATCATCACCTGCACGCCCCGGTCACGGGCCCGGGCGGCAAGCTCGCCCAGGGTCTTGAGCTCCTCGATCTGGGCCGCGTCCGTCGCATCGGCGAGACAGCCGGGCCTGAGGCCGTCCCCCAAGCTCAGGCACACGTCGTGCTCCTTCGCCATATCGAGTATCTCATCGTAACGGGTATAGAGCGGGTTTTCCCTATTGTGATGGAGCATCCATTTAATGAGAAAGCTCCCCCCGCGCGACACCACCCCCATGATGCGGGATTCGAGCAGGGGCACGCACTTCCGGGTGACGCCGCAGTGCACCGTGATGAAGTCAACTCCGTCCCGGATGTGGATCCTGATGGAGTCGAGGAAATCGTCCGCTGTGAGCGCGGCGACGTCGGGGCAGCGCACGATTGCCTCGTAGACCGGCACCGTGCCCACGGGAATCCTCGATTCCCGGAGGATCGTTGTGCGCATTTCGCGGATGTCCCCCCCGGTCGAAAGGTCCATGACCGTGTCCGCGCCGTACTGTATCGAAGCGGCGAGCTTCGCGAGCTCCAGGGCGGGGTCGTTATTATACCCCGAGGTGCCGATGTTGGCGTTGATCTTTATTTTCAGATCCTTACCGATCCCGACCGGCCCGCAGTCGTGGAGCGCGCTTTTTAGAATTACCGTGCGCCCGGCAGCGACGTCGCGGCGTATCTCCTCGGCTGAAAGGGGCTCCCGCTCAGCCACGGAAAGCATCTCCGGGGATATTGTATTGTTTTTGGCGTGTTCCAGCTGTGTCATAATCCGAACTTCCTCTGGAAATTTTTTATTTCTGCGGCGACGTCGGGCCTGGCGACCACGGCCGATATGGCGCAGACCATGTCGGCCCCGGCACGGATGCACTCATCCGCGTTTGAAAGATCGATGCCGCCGATGGCGACCAGAGGGATACCGCACGCCCGCCGTATCGCCGCGAGCGTATCCACGCCGCAGGGTGCGCCCGCGTCGCTCTTCGTGCCGGTGGAGAAAATGGGACTTACGCCCAGGTAGTCGGCGCCGCTGCCTTCGGCCTCAACCGCCTCCTCGACGGTATGGACCGTGACGCCGATTATCTTCTCCTTGCCCAGGAGCCGGCGCGCCACTTCGAACGGCATATCCTCCTGCCCGATGTGGACGCCGTCGGCGTCAACCGCGAGGGCGATGTCGACCCGGTCGTTTATGATGAACCGGCATCTGCCGGAGCCGCAGATTTTTTTTATGAGACGCGCCTCATCGTATATGCGGCGCGTCTCCGCCGTCTTGTTCCGGTACTGGATGACGTCCACGCCGGCGGCGGCCGCCGTTTCGGCGTCGCTCAGTATCCCGGCAGCGCTCAGGTCCTCGTCGGTAATGAAATAATATCCTTTCACGTAACCCTCTGCATCGAGACGACGTCGTTCTTCGACAGGTGATAAACGCAGTCGAGCAGCTCCTGTTTGAAGCTCGCCGGGCCGCCGCATTTCTTCGCCGCAAGCTCGGCCGCGATCCCAAAGCAG
>MIBH01000020.1:0-2426 GCA_001829455.1 Spirochaetes bacterium RBG_13_51_14 | reverse complement strand
CCACAATCGGATCATGCGGCGAGGCCCCGACGAAGGTGCCGATGACCGACGCTGCCATGCACCCGGTCCCCACCACGCGGGACATCATCTCGTTGCCATTTTGCACGACATACATCGTTTTAAAATCCGCGACGATGTCCTCCTTTCCCGTGATCACCACGGTACATCTTCTCTCCTTGGCGAGGAACGAGGCGATCTCGCGCAGATCGGCCCTCACATCAGTGGCATCGACGCCCCGAGTGTGTACATCACGGCCCGCGATCCGCGCGACCTCGGAACCGTTTCCTTTTATGATGCTGATGCGCGTCGCGTCAATGAGCTCGAAGCTCTTTTTATTTCTGAAGGCAGTTGCGCCGGCCCCGCACACATCGAGCACCACCGGGATATTCCGGTTGTTGGCAGCCCGCGCCGCGATCTTCATGCTTTTGATGAATTCGGAAGTCAGGGTGCCGATGTTCAGCACCAGGGCGGAAGCCAGGCCCGCCATGTCGGCCACTTCCTCCGGGGCATGCGCCATCACCGGCGAGGCGCCGAACGATTTCACCACCTGGGCACAGTCATAAATCGTGACCCAGTTGGTGAGATGGTGTACCAGCGGTTTCTTTTCCCGAACCGCCTCAAGAAATGAATAGACATCCATTGGTGATCTTCCTTTTTTAAATTAATAGTGTATGATCGGGACCGCGGGTCGTGTGACATATAATAGATACATATAGCCGTTCGCAAGTCTGAATTCGATACCCGAACCTCGATCGTAAACTGTATGTCGGGGCTGGTCTCGGGGAGATGTGATTGTGCGCCATGGATCCCTTCGCTGGCATTACCCAGATCAGGTTCAGCGGGTTTAATCTCAGGCTCCGTTCGGAACCACCCCTCGGCAATTTAACAATACTAAAATCGGCAAATTTCGTCAAGTTAAAGTGGAATAGTTTTATTATTCCCGTTGTGCGGGAATGGCGTCTTTCTCATAGACGTCTTACCATGGACTACACCACCATAAAAACAATCAGGCAGCCGTAACCTAGATGGTGAAGGCTGTTTGGAAAAATGGATATTTGAATATATTGTCCTTATAAGCGTCAAACGTTACGCATAGGAATATCAAATGAACTTTACCGTCAATAGGCCACTTCCCATTTGCCTGATGCAGAGCGAACGACTACGAGACGTGGCGGATAGAGCACAGAAAAGACCATCATGACGCACATCTGCACTTCATCTTCCTTGATGCGGTCAAGCGCATTCGGATCGAGCGGGAAGAAGAGCGCTCCCGTCTTGCTTCGAACCACGACTTCGGGATTTCCGGTCGTGACGAAATCCAGTTGGTCCAAAGGCTGGGAACCTACACGGACACCCGCTGCATACCCCTTGTTGAGGCACCTGGTTTTCTTGATCCCGGGCAGGTTGATATTCCGGTTGCCCTCCAGCATCTTGTAGGCCACGGTAAAGTCCGGCTTGAACGAATCCGCCCGCTCCTTCACGATCCTTGCCAGCGCTTTCCTATCGTCATCGCTGAGGGACTTCACAGCCGGATAATGGTGCCATGGCAGGTCTGCCGCGAAATCCGCAACAAAATCCCGTTCAAACACGACACGACCGGAGGCTTTCCGGTCGTCCACTCCCTCGCCGGTCTGATTGGTCTCGCGTATACGGACCGCCGAGTCTTCCGCTTTTGCAACCTGATCCGTAACCGACGCCCAGCGAAGTTGCGCGCGGTACTGCGCTTTCGGATCAGCGGGTTCGAACTGGATACGGATACTGTTCTTCCCCTTGCGCAATACAGGACCAAGGGACTGCACCGGCAACCAGACCGAAGGAGCGATTTCGCGTTCTTCGAAAAGGACCGGGACCTCCTTCTTTTCTACATCTTTTTCGGCTATCGGAATGTTGTTTATGTACACCAACGCCTTACCGGGTACGGTTTCAACCGTTTTGGCCTTTACTGGGTCACCTACGAAAGGGGTGAACTTGAATTCAACATTGATTACTTTGGCCATGGCCACTGACGACCAGAATAGAAGCAAAGCCACTATGGATTTGCGCATGATAATCTCCTTTCATTAAGATGGATTGAAACGCCACTGCGGCTTCATGACTGCGCAGGGATTTTTTTTACCGTACCCTTACCGCTCTCGGGTTTTCTTCAACTAACTATCTGATTTCATAGACGGCATTTATTGTCAAGAATGAATCATCTCCGATGAGGATTTGTCGCCTATACTTCAACAGGCTCAGTATAGGTAAAGGCCATTCTGCCACATGAATAGGAGGTTGACTTGAAATACTTTCTCGCTATTTTGACAAACTTCAGCATTACCGGAATCCTTTTCTCACAGAACTTTCCTAGAAAAAATAAATAGTCTTTATCTCTTAGCCGCGCACAGACGCACAATTCTTTCACAAAAGTTAAGCATGTCAGTCTGGTA
>MIBH01000019.1 GCA_001829455.1 Spirochaetes bacterium RBG_13_51_14 | reverse complement strand
TTTATCGCCCGGGGCGAGGTGCCGAAGCCGCTCCAGGGCGCGAAGATCTATTCGCTCGACATGGGCTCTCTCATTGCCGGCACGCGCTTCCGCGGCGACTTTGAGGAGCGGATGAAAAAGGTCATAGCCGAGCTTCAGAACATGAAGAACGTGATACTCTTCATCGATGAGATACACACGGTCGTGGGCGCGGGCGCCGTTTCCGGCGGATCGATGGACGCGTCGAACATGCTGAAGCCGCTGCTTTCCCACGGCAAGGTGAAATGCATCGGCTCCACCACGTATGAGGAATACAAAAAATATTTCGACAAGGATCGCGCACTGTCGCGGCGTTTTCAGAAAATAGAAATACCGGAAACGACCCCGGAAGAAACCCGTGAGATCCTCCTGGGGCTTAAGGACCGGTACGAGAAGTACCATACCGTGGAATACACGGACGAGGCGCTGCGGTCGGCGGTGGAGCTTTCGGCGAAATACATCAACGACCGCTATCTTCCGGACAAGGCTATTGATGTGATAGACGAAGCGGGCGCCTATTCCCGCATGTACCGGGACAGCGACGATGAAGCGGTCACCATCACTATCACCGATATCGAGAAAATCGTTGCCAAGATGGCCAAAATACCCGAGAAAAGCGTATCATCTTCCGAGACCAGCAAACTCAAGGACATCGAGATCGAGATCAAGAAACAGATCTTCGGCCAGGACGGCGCCATCGAGCACGTCTGCCAGGCCATCAAGCGGAACCGCGCCGGGTTCGGCAATCCCGATCGGCCGATCGCCTCGTTCCTCTTCGTCGGCCCCACCGGCGTCGGGAAAACGGAGCTGGCCCGCCAGCTGGCGGCCACCCTGGGCGTGAAGCTTCACCGCTACGACATGAGCGAATACCAGGAGAAGCACACCGTCGCCCGGCTCATCGGCGCGCCCCCGGGATACGTGGGATACGAGGAGGGCGGCCTCCTCACCGAAGCCATCCGGAAAACGCCCTATGCGGTTCTGCTGCTCGACGAGGTCGAGAAGGCGCACCAGGACATCTTCAATACTCTTCTGCAAGTGATGGATTACGCCACCCTGACGGACAACACCGGGAAGAAGGCCGATTTCCGCAACGTGATCATCATCATGACATCCAACGCCGGCGCGCGCGAGATCGGCAAGGCGCAGGTGGGGTTCGACGAGCGGAAGGTCACGGAAACCGCGATCAAGGACGCCGTGGACCGGATTTTCTCGCCGGAGTTCCGGAACCGCCTGGACGCGGTTGTGAAATTCAACGACCTCGACGAGGAGATCATCGTCCAGATCGTGAAGAAGAACATCAACCTGTTCCGCCAGCAGCTTTCGGAGAAGAATATCACCCTGGAGGTCACCGACGAATGCTACCGGTGGCTCGGCATGAAGGGGTTTTCGCCCAAGTTCGGCGCCCGTGAGATCGACCGGCTGGTCCAGGACAAGATCAAAAAATTTTTCGTGGACGAGGTGCTGTTCGGCAGACTCACGGGCGGCGGAACGGCAGTGGCGGATATAGAGAACGACGATGTGGTGATACGGATCAAGTAATCAGCCAGGGCGTTCGGCGAAAGGATCTGGGACCGGCGGAGGATCATGAGAAGGTCATTTTCTATTCCGGCGGCAGGTACTCCCGGTGAATATTCGACATGGCCGCGAACAGATTCCTCCTCGCCTTTCTGTTCATGCGCGCCAGCTCCCCGATGATCCGCTTCATGTCTTCCCGCCTGGTCCGGTCTCCGTACGGGCACTGAGATTTTTCAATTGGGAATCCCCGGATCCTCGCGTACCGCTCGACGTCTTTTTCATGCAGCAATATCAGGGGCCGGATGATATCGAACTCGCCGCCGAACATTGAGAGCTTCGGCGGCATTGCGCTGATGGCGCCGTTGAAGGTCATGTTGAGGAGGAGCGTCTCAAGGGCGTCGTCCATGTGGTGGCCCAGGGCAAGCCTGCGGCAGTTCAGCTCTTTCGTACAGTTGAAGAGCTCCTTACGACGGTGCCACGCGCATACAAAGCAGACGGTCTTTTTCGGATCGCGGGCGAGATCCACTTCAATGGAACGGTAGTGGAACGAAATGTTCAGTGTATCACAAAAGTCCGCGTAGAAATCGCGGTTCAACTCGCGCGTTATGTTTTTTACATTGATGTGTATGGCGCAGATGTCGTAGTAGATGGGGATCCACCTGCGCCGCGCGGCCAGAGACTCCAGGAGTACGATCGAATCCTTGCCGCCGGATACGCCCACGGCGACCCGGTCGCCGGCGCGTATCATATCATACCGGTTGACCGCACGGCCGACCGTTTTCTGTATCTGGAGGAGATATTTTGATTCTTTTGAGTATGACATCGCGTTATACAAAAATGATCCCTGCGGAATACCGTGAAAGCCGAACCCCTTCAGAGTTGATGTGCCTTCGAATCGTGCGCGGCTATCGAAAACTATCGAATGACCTTTTTTTATCGTATCCAACCAGCTCGATGTAGCCCTTGCCGGCAACCGGCTTGCCGCCGGCGATTCCTTCAACGATCACCGCTCCCTCCCAGTAGGTGACCGGAATCAGGGTGAGTTCCTGATCAGCCATCACCGGTTTGACCTGGAGCCGCAGGTTAAGCGGCTTGACGGTGATGGTCCATTCGGATGGATATACAGCCTTGGTTCTGGGACTTGTCCATGTGTTTGTCACTGTAATGTTGAAATCGGTTAATGCAAGCCAGGTGGTTTTACCGTCTACACCGACAAAAGAGCCGCCTGACTGCGCCGCTACGCGCTGGGTGTCTTTAATGAGGTAGAGCATGAGTTCCGTGTTGTTGTCCATCTGAAAGCTGAACCAGTCCCATCCGATCTGCGATGTCAGAAGACCCATGGTGCCGTATTCGTGATCCATCCATGCTTTTCCCGTAACGGTTTTTTTCTTCCCGCCGGCCTTCATCGTTCCTTCGACGTTCATATTGGTATATGAGTAATAGTAGTTGGCGCCGACGCCCTTTCCCAGAATGCCTCCGGGCCCGTTCAGGGCCGCGGGTTTGGCCGGTGTGAGTTTCAGATCGACCGCGTATCCGCACATGGAAGCCTTGAGGAGATACGATCCGCCGTTTCCCACCAGCGACCAGCCGTTTATGCATACGTTCAGTCTGTCCGGATCGGCCTTCCATCTCCGGGCGATGTTGTTGATCTGGACGGCTTTGAATTTTTTCTTTTCAAGGTCTGTCACGGCGAAATGGCCCAGCATGCCCACCTCCTTGATCCAGTGGGCCGGTATGTTGAGCAGGCACCCGGGGACGCGGTCCTCCGAAGTGAGGTGTTTGAAGAAGGTGACCTCAAACCCGTACTCGGCACCATCATCTGCCCGAAGATGTCCGGTGTAGTACCACCATTCCGTCTGGGCCGAATAGTGGGCCGCATCATCTTTCGGGAGATCAACCGGGCGTGTCGGCCGTGAATGATCAATGACGTAACGGGGCGAGCAGGATACGGTTATAATACAGGTCAAGAGAAACAGCGGCATCGCGCGAAGCATCGGTGAACCTCCTGGGTCGCTTGATAGCTTGTAATTATCCCGTATCATGGGAGCCCTGTCAACACTTATGCGGCATATGCGAGCATGGCGTTGATGTCCGGGATTCGTCATCATTTTTTCATGTATATCCCGTGAAAAAATAGTTGATTCGGCATATAAAGTTATTGAATAAGTTTCATTGATTCATTATTATTGCACACAGGTAATTTTTGAAAATGCATTTGTCGTTTTTTCCCGTCCACGACCCCGGAGCCGGGATAAAATCGATATTGTTGGCAGGGAATCAATATGTACCGGTGCGCATCATATCATTACCACCTGACAGGTGAACCGCATGGCCAAGGGACTGATTGTAGATGATTCAAAGTTCATGAGAAAGATACTGAGGGAATCACTTGAGGGCGGTGGCCACACGGTTGTTGCCGAAGCTGACAACGGATCGGATGGCGTCTCCAAATACAAGTCCCTGAAGCCGGATTTCGTCACCATGGACATTACCATGGGCGGCCTCGACGGCATGAAGGCAGTGAAGGCCATCAACGAATACGATCCGGGCGCCACAATTATTATTGTTTCCGCGCTCAATCAAAAGACGATTAAAATGAATGATAATACCATTTCGGCATCCGCGTATATCCAGAAGCCCTTTGACAGGGATAATCTGCTGAACACCATCAGAAGCCTGTTGTCATAGGCGTACCGACATTGCGTCATTAATACGGCGATGAGCGGAAATTATATAAAACTGTATGCTGCTACCGCACCGGCGAATTCTGCTTTTTTTCTCAGAGAGGGATCCGTTTATTTTTACGTTTCCAATGTCGACAAGTACGCCATTACCGGCAGAAATCTCATCATCGGCTCAACGGAAATAATAATGAAGCACCTGCTCGACACAGATACCGACCGCATTGAAACCGCGGCGGCCAGCAGCGGGAGCGAGGTGAAGAAAATCCCGGTTGATAAGTTCCTCGACGGATTGCATACCTACTCCTTCGCACTTAACGCTGCCATGGTCCTGGCCAAACAGGTATTGCTCACCGGCGATATACTGCAGAAGAATATGAGCACTCTCGAAGGCGAGGAGAATAAGACACGCGAATACGCGGTCGCCTACTATACTATCGTGTCTCGGCTTCAATCGGAATACGACAAACGGAGGCTTCCCTGGCTGAAAGCGCTGGTTGATGAATTCGGGGAAACCCTCGCCTTCAAAAAGGGCGAGGCCTACTGTAAGTCTTCCGAACCCGTTCGTATCAGCGCGGTGGCCGCCCTGTCAGATCGGGATGTGGAGTTCCAGCGCGGATCGGTCATCTGCGAGGAGCAGAGCGCTGATGACGAGATGTACATACTTAAAAGCGGGTCAGTCGATGTTTTCATCAGGGGGAGCCGGATCAGCACGATTGATGAGCCGGGAACCGTGATCGGCGAATCGTCCATTCTCCTGGGGCAGAAGCGCGCCGCTACCTTGAAGGCTAAAAACAGGGTCATCATCACGAGAATAAAAAAGGAAGACTTGAAGGACGTGGCTGAAAAGCAGAAGGACTTTCTCGCGAACATTGCAATGACCCTGGCCAAACGGCATTATTTCAACGTGGCGCGGATTGAAAATGTCAACAAAACACTTGCCGAACAGGCCATCGACCGGGAAATCATGGGGGGAGACAAGCGGGCGATTCTCTTAAGAAGGGCCCATCATGACTTGAATGCGCTCAAGGACAGGGTGGAGGAACAGGTCAGGGAGAAGAAAGCAGAATTTCTCGGCGATCTGATGGATTCATTCTGAAGCTGGCCGGACTACCAGTTGAGCGACTTCAGCCAGTTCATCTCAGCTTTCAAATGGTGTTCCAGGTAGGTGAAGATTTCGCGGTAGGACTGTTCACCGGGCTGCGACTTTTCACCTTCTATTTTCTTTTTTATCGCTTCGAGCTTATCTTTCAATGCCGCTGTCCGCTGCTCGACATACTGCTTTTTCTGTTCTTCGCTGAGGTAATTGATAAACATCAGCACAATGTCGATGTCGAAGTGGATGAGGGTCTTGTCGAAGTACTGCTTCAGCAGCTTTTTATAGTGCTTTTTACCGTTGGGCATAATTTCATAAATGTATCGCTCCGGATTCCCGCTGTCCTTTTCGGTTCCGACCCGCTTCACCCAGCCGTTATCCACCGCTTTTTTAATCGCATAGTATATGGATCCGAATTTGATATCTACGTAATCTTCCAACCGCTCTACGATTTTTTTCTTTATTTCGTATCCGTACAGGTTTTCTTCCATTAAAAGGCCAAGGATAGTGATCTCTATTTTCATATACCCCTCCCTCTTGAAGAAATGGTGTCGTAAAAGGCAGAATAGTAGTATAAAATATGGGTATCCGAAAATCAATATTAATATTAATATATCAAAAAAAAATGTATAATTTTTTGAATATTAATATATAAATTTATTCATATGATTGGTTTCTTGAGTACTATAAGCAATAGACTTGTTGCATAACTACTCATAATTATTCATTTTTACCCCCGCAGCCGAAGGCGGCGGGGGTAAAAATCATTGATTATTGAGTTTTGCAACAAGTCTAATATTAATCTTGCCTGACTCTATTATTTTTGCCTTTTTGGCGTATAACACCTGAATATCTGATTGATTATTGATGCAGGAGCTGGACGTGAAACTTCAGAAAACGCTCCGGAAGCTCGCAGCCGGGGATCCGGTTCGTATCGTGGCCCTGGGTGATTCGCTGACACAGGGATGGATGGTACGGAAAGGATATCTTGATTTTCTCGCTGAAATGCTCGAGAAGAAATATCCGGACGGAGAAATAAGCATCGTCAACCGGGGCATACCCGGAGACACGGCCGATGGGGGGCTGCACCGGCTGAGGCGAGACGTTTGTGATGCTGATCCCGATCTCGTTTTTATACAGTTCGGCCTGAATGACGCATTCATGGGCGTGCATCCCGAGCGTTTCAGGACAACGGTAGAGATAATGATCGAGCGGATACGTTCCGACACCGACGCGGAAATTCTGCTGGTCACCTCCGTGCCGGTCATGTTCGAGCGGATGGACGCGGCGACCGGTGAATTCTATGGCCTGCTTGAGTCAATCGCCGAACAGGAAAAACTCCCCATCGCCCGGGTGCACCGCTACTGGATGAAAAAGGTCAATGCAGGTATTGCCTTCGGCAGCCTCGTCCAGCATGATCAGGTGCATCCCAACGTTGAGGGCTACCGCCTGATGGCTGAGGCGATCATGGAGGCGTTCTGATGTATCAAATGACCGGGGCAATTCACCATGCCAATATTTGCTCTCAATGAAGAAATCACGTTCCCGCCGGTAGAGCTGGCGGAGCGGAGCGGCATCCTGGCGGTGGGCGGCGACCTGTCGCCGGAACGGCTTGTTACCGCGTACAGCAGCGGCATCTTCCCCTGGTATTCCGAGGGGGATCCCATCATATGGTGGTCGCCAAATCCGCGCTTTGTGCTGTTCCCTCAGGAGCTCTACGTTTCCAAGACCATGCGCCAGGTCCTCGGGAGAGAGATTTTTCGGATCACCGGTGATGCCGATTTCCGCGGGGTGATACTGGGATGCCGGGAGCCGCGGAAGCATGAGCAGGGCACCTGGATCACCGAAGAGATGATGAAGGCCTACGTCCGCCTCCATGAGATGGGAATAGCCCATTCGGTGGAAGCATGGAAGGACGGCGAGCTTGCCGGCGGAATCTACGGCCTCTCCCTGGGCGGCTGTTTTTTCGGGGAATCGATGTTCGCCCGGGCCGCGAACGCTTCAAAGGCGGCGTTCATCACAATGGTGAAACGGCTCGGGGAACGCGGATTCGTCATCATTGACTGCCAGGTCTACACCGGCCACCTGGAGAGCATGGGAGCACGGCACATACCGCGCGAGAAGTATATAGAGATTCTGAATGATGGCTTGAAGCGTAATCCGGCGCCGGGGAGCTGGAAGGACATACTTCCGTGAAACCGCATATCGTGAATTCGCGGACGATTTACCGGGCTCCCGCACGCAGGGAATCGATAATTTTCCTGAACTGCGCCTTGAATTTCAGATAGTGGTCCCTGCTGGTTGTTCCCTGTATTAACAGGGCGTAGCCGTCCTTCGAAAGAGAACAGGTCTCTGAGATGTTGCGCTTCTTATCCCTGGCCAGTATCCACAGGTATTCCAGGGCACCGGTTTTTCCCCACTTTTTCTCCACCAGGGTACAGCCGCCGGTCCGTATCCAGTCTTCCGCAATGCTCTTGACGCTGTCGCTGTCGGCGTCGAGGGGCAGCTTGACCAGCTGTATCATGGCAGTACCGTCCCCGCTGTGGAAGGATTTCACGACGCCCCGGAATGATTCCGTCTTGCCGACGGTGCCCTCTTCCCAGCCCTGCGGCATATTCAAGGAGAATTCCGGCTCCTCGAGGGAGATGATATTGGAAGCCTCGGCGTTTTCCTGTTCAGTTTGGCCCCTGCTCGGTGCAGGCTTGTATGATTTCCGGTTGAGAATGAGCGACAGCTTTCGCACGGCCTTTTTATCGATCTCTGAAACGCTCGATTCAGTCATGACCCAGGCGTCGATCCTGGCCCGCGGAGCGGTATTGATCCGCCTTTCCAAGTCGGCTATATCCTCAGACAATGCCGCGTATCTGATCATGACCCTGTTTTTTTTGTAAAACCGCGAAAGGGTTATCAGCCTTGCCATGGCCGTTTTTGCTTCTCGGCGAAGGTATAATCTCGTGGCGTATTCGCGCTGAATGCGGTCGCAGTCAAAATTCTGTATTACCGGCACCAGGGAATTCATAGTTACCGCATGCTCATGAGACGGAGAAATCGTTCCCGCGCCCGCTTCTTTCATCAAGGAATTGAAGGCATCTTCGTACCGGGGGAGGGCATCCTCAGCGTACCTGAATTTTTCGTACAGGATAACGCATTCTTCTGTGTGTCGATACAGGGCGTCGATTTCCTCCCGGGCGATTTTTTCATTCAGGTTATTCCGGTGCTTTCTAACAGCGCTTTCCGTCATGGTCATTTTCGTACAATTCGTCGATTCGTCGTCCCTTATACCGCGTTTGAATATGGCGATTATGCCGCGGGCCATGGCCATTTCATTATCGATCATTCCCGGCACCTTCCGGTCAATGGCTCCGTTTTTTTGAAGTCGAGCCTTTTCAGCGGCGAGCTTATGGAGCCGTGCCTCCCACCACTGGTGCCGGTTTTCAAGAAAACTGGAGGAGTAACCCATCGAGACGAAGAGAAATAGGAGGGATAGTATTACATGGATTTTTTTCATAGCAGTCTCCATATCATTAGACGCAACATGGACCGATGCCTGTGGGCGACATTCCCCTCCCTCGATGGGAGGGGATAGGGGAGGGTGATCGTCTGATACAGGCAGCAGTTATTCACCCCCACCCCACCTCCCCCATCAAGGGGGAGGGAGTTCCTGAATTAAATTCGCCTAACACGAGTCAATTATGTCGCTATAGTAGATATCGTATTATTATCTGAATCAGATAAGGCAAAAATATTGAATCGCGGAACTATGAGCACTTCCGAAGGGCTTTCTTCTTGGTAAAGTGGCGTTTCACCGCATCGAGGAATGCGACGCAGCGGCTTATCTCGTCGAAGACCGGGAGTCCCGCTTCTTCCGATGCGGTTCGGTACATTGCGTTCAGGGGGCTTCTGCCGATCTGCCATACGGCCACGGGCTTGTTGTATTGTTTCTTTAATCTCCCGATTTCGGCAAGGTAATCAGGCTTGCCGTACTCCCATGCGAAGGTTTCCAGGAGAAGAGAATCGACGGCCGGATCCCTCATGATGGCTGCAGCGGCGGCGATGTAGACCGCTGACACGCCGTTCTGCTCCACGGCCGGCCAGAGATCCACCGGATGCGCCGGTTCCATCCAGGGCGGGAACAGCTCCTTGAGAGCGGCCATGGTATCAGCCGAGAGATCCGCCAGAATCAGGCCGCGCTCCTCCAGCAGGTCCGCAGTGACGATACCGGCGCCGCCTGAGAAGGTCATGACCGCGGTTTTGCCGCCGGGGCGGTACGCTGCCGTCTTTGAGAAACCCCGGGCCATGTCCATGAGCTCGTGCATGTCGTATACCTGCACGATCCCCGCCTGCCGGAACGCCCCGCTGTACACGTCCGCTGACCCGGAAAGGCTCGCCGTGTGGCTCATGACGGCCTTGGCCCCGGAATTGCTCCTGCCTGCCTTGAGTACGATAATGGGCTTGTCCGTAGAGCGGGCCAGCTCCAGGAATTTCCTGCCGTCGATGATCGATTCAAGATAGCAGCCGATGACGCCCGTGTTCGGGTCGTCGATCAGGTACTCCAGCAGCTCGGTTTCATGGACGTCGCACTTGTTGCCGATGGAGCAGACCTTGCTGATGTCCATGCCCCCGCGCTCCATCATCATCATGAGAAATCCAGCGGAGAGCATGCCGCTCTGAACGATGAGGGACACGTTTCCCGGCTTAAGGAGGGTGGTCCATATGTTCGAGAACATGAATGAAAACACGTTGCGCGAGTGGCCGTCGAGGTATCCCATGCAGTTGGGTCCCCAGAGCCGGATGCCGTGTTCCCGCGCCAGGGCGACGGAATCCTCCTGGATTTTTTTCCCTTCCGGTCCCACTTCGGAAAAGCCGGCTGATTCAATGATGATTCCCTTCACGCCCTTGCCGGCGCAGGCCCGGATGGTATCAGGGAGAAACTTCGCAGGGATGAAGTATACGGCCATGTCGAAATTCTCCGGGATGGATTCCACGTCCGGATAGCAGGGCAACTCCAGTATTTCGCTGTATTTCGGATTGACCGGGTAAAGCTTGCCTTTGTATCCTTCCAGGGCGTTTCTTACGATATGAAACCCCCCTTTTCGATTGTCGTTGGTCGCGCCGATCACGGCGACTCCATTGGGTTGGAAAAAAAAATCGAGCATTGCCGCACTCTGATTGTCTGAATAGAGGGGCCGAATTCGTATCATGGCCCGGATAATTGACTCCCGTACACATCAATCACGGGGTGCTTTTATGTCAATAATTTTCTGTATATCGGATAGGCTTTTGTTGAGGTAGCAGGTTTTTATTGCAGGTCGGGAGCTATCCCAGTGAGTAGGCGACAGGGATGTCGCCGATTCCGCCGAGTAAATCCCGATTCTTTTAATGATAAATAGGTTTCGGGATTTTTACGAGGCGGACGAACGGGATGGCTCCCGACCTGCAAATTAAATTTGCTACCTTTTGTTAGGGTGAATACGCGGCAGGACTATTAATTGCCCGAGCAGACTTTTTTCCCGAACGCGCCCTCGACGCAGGTGCCGGAGCCGATGCAATCCGCATCGTTGTTGCACGGCTTGCCGGTCTTGCCTGAGCCGCCGTAGTCGAATTCCTTTTTCTTCACGCACGCCCCGTCCGTGCACGTCAGGCCGAATTCGCATTCGGCTTCATTGAAGCATTTCTCTCCCTGGCCCTTGTCTCCGGCCATGAGAGTGAGCGTCGCGCCGGCAATGATAAGGCATGCGGCAGCGATACAAAGCTTTCTCATATGAACGCCTCCTCCTTTTTGTTTCATTAAACGGATAATATACTATCGTCTTTCGCGGATTGTCAAATCTAAATTTGTTGCGGATCCCCGCCTACACATCGATGAATATCCGCAGCCGGTACAGGAGGTACATGACAGCCATCAAGAGAAGAAGGAAGAATAGCGCGTAGAGGAGCGAAGCGGCGCAGTCGTTTAGCAATGGCGTTTCTGCCCAGTGCCAGGAAGGGCACCGCGTGCAGGCGATGACCCCTGACATCGAATGCGTCATGGAAACAAAAAAAATCAAGAAAATCCGCACCTTTTGTTGCCGCTGTAGCCGGTATTTTATATATTCACTCGGTTGTACGTAGATCACGCGCTCACCCAACGGGTTTACGCGAGGAGAGAAAAAATATGTCAAGATCACAAAAACCGGTTATGCTGATCAGGGTATGCTTTCTGTTTTTTCTGTTCCTTACGGCCGTATTTTACTGGCGATGCGCCAGTAGGAATGACAAGAATGCGGCCAAAGGTCCCCTGCTTTCCCCGCACTGTATCGGCGACCGGGAATCGGAGGCGGTAAACAATGAATTCTCGAATCCGGTAAAAGTGACGATCAATGGATACGACTCCCATGCCATGGAGCCATTTATCACCCGCGACGGGAGCTATCTTTTATTCAACAGCCTTAATGACAGCCGTGATACGAGCCTGTACTATGCAACGAAAGTCGACGATGCCACGTTCAAGTTCGTTGGGGAAATTGCCGGCGTGAACGGAAAACCGCCCCACCTTGACGCGGTTCCCAGCATGGATATGGAGGGCAGGTTTTATTTCATATCCACGCGCTATTATTCTCATGATTACATCAATGTCTGCAGCGGGAATTTCTTGCACGGAAGGGTGTTGGATCTGGACAGCCAGCCCGGGAATTTTTACATCAAATCCCCCGGCTGGATCGTTATGGACGCGGAGGTGAGTCCGGACGGCCAGAGGCTCTACTATGTGAACGCGCATTTCTCTGGCGGGAGCGTGCCCGACAGGTCGGACATCGGCATCGCCCGCTTCTCAAACGGCTATTTCAACATGCTTGCAAATTTGCCGCAGATCATGAAGAATATAAACACGGAGGACTTTCTCGAGTATGCTCCGTCGATAAGCAGCGACGGTCTTGAGCTCTTCTATACGCGTTTAAACCCGTGCAACCGGCAGCCGGAAATCGCGGTGGCGAAAAGGAATGCCGCGTCCGAACCGTTCGGCAAACCCGAGCGCATCGGCGCGCTGAGCGGATTTGTGGAGGCGCCGTCTCTCACGCTTGACAGAAAGACGCTCTACTATCACAGAAAAGATGAGGAGGTATTCTCGATCTACAAGGTGTCCCGGTAGGTGGCTTTCAGATCATTCGCGAAAGACGAGATAGCATATGAAAGATAGGTTGTGATAATTTTCCCGGAATCTTTTTCAAGCACATTCTCCACTAACTGAGACGATATATATTAATTCTGATGAGACTGATCCCGCCGGGCGCCCCCTGCGGTCGCGTGCGTTTTCAGCATACCATGACCCTTCTGTGATTGCAGCTTAAACCGGCAGGAAGCATTGCCGGCCCGATTACTCCCTGACATCCCGGTTAGAGCGATATGATTTCTGTTTCTGTAAAATGACCTGCACCGGCTTCACGCCCCAGATCTCTTCCGCGTATTCCCTGATGGTCCGGTCAGTTGAGAACTTGCCCATGCCCGCCACGTTCAGGATCGACATCCGCGACCAGGCGTCTCTGTTTTCGAACATTCTGCTCACCCGCTCCTGGCTGGTGATGTACGATACATAGTCGGCACAAAGCATGTACTGGTCTCCCTGGGAAAGGAGAGAATCGACAATCGGCCTGAACAAGCCCGGATTTTCTTTAGAGAAGAATTCGCTGCCGATCATGTCGATGGCCTGCCGGAGCTCCAGGTTCGAATCATAGAAATGACGGGGATTATACCCCGAGGACTTCATTTTAGCCACTTCGTCCGCCGTCAGTCCGAAGATAAAGATATTGTCGTCGCCCACCTCTTCCTTTATCTCGATGTTGGCACCGTCCAGGGTCCCGATCGTCAGGGCGCCGTTGAGGGCGAATTTCATGTTGCCGGTTCCGGACGCCTCGGTTCCGGCGGTGGAGATCTGCTCGGACAGGTCCGCGGCGGGAATGATCTTCTCGGCGTTGGATACGCAGTAGTTGCGGATGAATACCACCTTCAGCGCCTCGCCCACCCGCGGATCGGCGTTGACGACGTCTGCAACAGAGTTGATGAGCTTGATGATGAGTTTCGCCATCTGGTAGCCGGGCGCCGCCTTGCCGGCGAAGATGACGGTGCGGGGAACGACCGACACCTGCGGGCCGGCGGTTATGCGGTTGTAGAGCGTGATTACGTGAAGGATGTTGAGGAGCTGGCGCTTGTATTCGTGCATTCGTTTGACATGGCAGTCAAAAAGGGAGTCGACGTTCACTCTGATCTTGTCGAGTCTCCAGATATACGCGGCCAGTAACTTCTTGTTTTCGCTTTTTACCGCGCGCCACTCCTCCTGGAATGCCGCATCGCCGGCCAGGGGGATGAGTTTTTTCAGCTCGTACAGGTCCGTCGTCCACGCTTCGCCGATACGCCCCGAGATGAGCGACGCCAGTCTCGGATTGCAGAGCTTGAGCCACCGGCGCTGCGTGATGCCGTTGGTTTTGTTGTTGAATTTTTCCGGCCAGAGTTCGTAAAAGTCGTGGAAAACATGCTTCTTTAAAATATCGGTGTGGAGCGCGGCAACGCCGTTCACCGAATGGCTCCCGACGATGGCGAGATTCGCCATCCGCACCCGCTTCTCCACTCCTTCTTCGATGATGGACAACCGCCTCATCCGCTCCCCATCGCGGGGATTCTGTTTCTTTACCACTTCTATAAAGCGCCGGTTTATCTCATATATGATCTGAATGTGGCGGGGAAGCAGCCGCTCGAGAAGGTCCACCGGCCATTTCTCAAGCGCCTCGGGCAGTATGGTGTGGTTGGTGTACCCGAAAGTCCGTACCGTGATGTCCCACGCGTTGTCCCATTCGACTCCCTCCTCGTCGACCAGGATCCGCATGAGCTCCGCGATGGAGATGGCGGGGTGTGTGTCGTTGAGCTGGATGGCCACCATTTCGGGAAAGCGGTCAAATCCAGTATCGGTTTTTTTGTACCGCCGGATGATGTCCTGCAGGGTGGCTGACACGAAGAAGTATTCCTGCTTGAGACGAAGCTCTTTTCCCTCGAACACGTTGTCGTTGGGGTAGAGGACCTTTGATATGATTTCCGAGTGGTCCTTTTCAGCCACGGCCAGGTGGTAGTCGCCGTGATTAAAATAGTCCAGGTTGAAATCGCGTGTGGACTTCGCCGACCAGAGCCGCATGGTATTGACGGTGTTGTTTCTATACCCGGGTATCGGCGTATCGTAGGCCATGGCCATGATTTCGTCCGTATCGACCCAGTCGCTCCGGAATCTTCCCTTCTCATCATAGTACTGGTTCACCCTGCCGTAGAACTTCACCGGGTACAGGTATTCGGGCCGCTCGAACTCCCAGGAGTTTCCATACCGGAGCCAGTTGTCGGGCGTCTCCACCTGGTATCCCTGAATGATCTGCTGGAAGAAGATGCCGTAATCGTAGCGTATGCCGTAACCGTACGCCGGCAGCTCCATCGTGGCCATGGAGTCCATGAAGCAGGCCGCAAGGCGGCCAAGGCCTCCGTTCCCCAGCCCCGCGTCCCATTCCACCTCGCGAAGCTCTTCCATGTCGTAACCGAGCTCCCGGAGGGCCCGATGCGTTTCATCATAGAGATCCGTGTTTATCAGGGTATTGCCCAGGGTCCTCCCCATGAGAAATTCAAGCGACAGGTAGTAGATCCTCTTGGCGTCATTGTGGTAATAGGACTGCTGGGTTTCAATCCACCGCTCGGTGAGCCGGTCCCGCGCCAACAGGGCCAGGCTCTTCAAACAGTCGTGCTTCGTGGCTGAATACTCATCCTTTGCAAGCGAGTACTCCATGTGATAAATAAATGACTTTTGCAGTGATTCTCTGTCCCTGCCCTGAAGCTCGTTTGTCGTTGTGGTCAGCTTTTTACCGGTAGGTTTTTTTTTCGGCATAGGGTTTACCCCCAAGAATAAGGAATTTCGTGCGCGGGCCGCGCGCTATTTTTTCCGTATTGTATACATGAGATACGGTGCAACGGTAATAAATATCAATACGAATATCCACACCCTGCCGTTCAGGATGTTGTAGTCATTCAGAAGCCGGGACCAGGGATGCCTCACGACATAGTGAAAAAACAGAAACTCGAATGCGAGGGTGAGAGAAAGCCATATCAGACCAATGGCGACGGCCTGCCCTGCTGTTTCAAGTTTCCATCGCAGGCCGATAGCCCAGATATAGATGCCGAAGAGGAGAATGCCGGTGGCGGTCGATACCTGGTGAGCGGCGAGTTCTCCCAGACAGCGGCCGTATCCGGCGTCACGGATGACTCCATTGATAATCGCGATTATCACCATTGGGAGCCACAGGAGAGTATATCGGACTATCATCTCTAAGGCCTCGCTTTCATATAATTGCCGTCGTCGGATTAGCAGTGGATTCCGGTACAGGATGTACCGCTGTCCCAAAACCACAGGAGGTGGGTTTTGGGACGCGCTCATGGAGAAAATATAGCAGTGCCGCACTCTTGTTGTAAAGAATAATTTAGAGCTCATCTCATATTTTGAGATGTGGTCGTAGCCTCGCGTATCGTCATCCGATGAGGTCCCGGTGCTTCTCGTTATAGGACTTCATGTCATCCGGTACCGGGCATTCGAAG
>MIBH01000018.1:322-10623 GCA_001829455.1 Spirochaetes bacterium RBG_13_51_14 | reverse complement strand
AATAATAAATCATCGGTTAGCTTAAATATCAAGAATTAAAGGTATTTTTTAGGAAAATTTCGAAAAATTGGAATCACGACCCTCGTTTCATCCTGAAATAGCCGCCGATAGAGATGCTACAGCCCCATGAGCCGCGAAACGATCAGCTTCATGACCTCCGATGTCCCGGCGTAAATGGTCTGTATCCGCGCATCTACAAAAAATCGCGATATCATGTACTCCGTGCAGTAGCCGTACCCGCCGAAGAGTTGCAGGCACCGGTCCGCCACGTGCATGGCCATCTCGCAGACCCAGTATTTCGCCATGCAGGTCTCCTTGGTTACGTCCCTGCCGGCCACGTGGTTATTGATGAGCTCGTCGATGAAACACCGCCCGGCGGTTATCTGCGAGGCAAGATCGGCGAGCAGAAACTGGGTGTTCTGGAACTTTGACAGGGGTTTGCCGAAAAGCTTTCTTTCCTTTACATATTCAATCGTTATCTCTAGTCCCTTTTCAGCAGCGGCCTGGGAGCCCAGGGCGCACACGAGCCTCTCTTGCTGAAGCTTCTGCATGAGGTAGATGAATCCCTGCCCCTCCTCCCCCAGGATGTTGCCGGCTGGGATGCGGCAATCGTCGAAAAAGAGCTCGGCCGTATCCTGCGCCTTGAGGCCTATCTTCTTGATGAGCTCGCCCCGCGAAAATCCCGGCGCGTCCCGTTCCACCGCGAAGAGGCTCATCGCCTGATGCGGCGCCGTCTCCTTTCCCCCGGTCCTGGCCGCCACCACCACCAGGTCGGCCAGGTGGGCGTTGGAGATGAACGTCTTCTGGCCGTTCAATACCCAGGAGTCTCCGTCCCGCCGCGCCGTTGTTCTGATCGCGGCAAGGTCCGACCCGGCCTCAGGTTCGGTCATGGCGACCGCGAGTATCGTATCGCCGGTGATGCACCCCGGAAGCCACCGTTCCCGCTGCTCTTCGGTTCCGTATGAATGGATATACGGCGCCACGATGTCGTTGTGCAGGGGAACAAAGAGTCCGCTTGCCCCGTATCGTGCCAGCTCCTCTGTGATGATGACCGAATAGAGCCAGTCTGCTCCGGCCCCGCCATACTGTTCCGGCGCCCAGGGGACCAGGTAGCCGTTGTCGCCGAATTTTTTCCATATATCACGCGGTACAATACCGGCCTCCTCCCATTGCGGATACCGGTCGCCGATTTCCTTCATTAAAAATCTCCGGAATGACTCGCGGAATATCTGGTGTCCTTCTGTGAATTTAACCGTGCGCTCCATCAGCGGGTGCTCCTCAAATGCATTACTGGTAAAATCTCTTGCCACGGGACGCCATTTGTTTAAGCATCCCGGCCGGGGTGAATCGTATACCGTACGTGACCGCCAGTTTTTCCATGAGCGCGACGATGGCTCCCGCTCCCATGCCGTCGATATACCGGAAGGGACCGCCCCGGAAGGGCGGGAATCCGAGGCCCAGGACGGCGCCCATATCGCCGTCGCGCGGCGACGATATGATTCCTTCCTCGAGGCAGGTAACCGCCTCGTTGACCATCATCAGGCTGATGCGGTGCTGGACTTCCTCCACGTTGATCTTCTTTCGCGGCACGTCGCTGAAGAGAGAATAGACCTCGGAATTCACCGGCTTTTCCCCCTTCTTCCGCGGCAGATCATACCGGTACAGGCCCTTCTTGCTCTTCCGACCCAGGAATCCCTTGTCGGAAAGAACCGAAAAATCCACCGGCGAGGTTATGCCCCGCGGCTCGAATATGGGCCTAACCTCTTCAATGACGTGTATCCCGACATCGATGCCCACCTCATCCAGAAGGGTCATGGGCCCCACCGGATAGCCGAAGAGCTGCATGGCCCGGTCCACCTCCGGAATCTCGCCCCCTTCGGATATCACCCGGCTGCTTTCCAGAAGGAGCGGCGCCAGGATGCGCGTGGTGTAGAAGCCGGGGCCGTCCCTGACTATGATGCAGGTCTTGCCCTGACGGATTCCCAGCTCGAGCGCCGTTGCGGTGACCCAGGCAGCGGTCTTGTCGGTTTTGATGATTTCCAGCAGCGGCATCCGCGGCACGGGTGAAAAATAGTGCATGCCGATGACGTTCTGCGGACGCCGGCACCCCTTGGCTATGGACGTGATGGGCAGGGCCGACGTGTTTGACGCGAATATCGTGTCCCGGTCCGCCGCCTCCTCCACGTCCTTCAGGATTTTTCTTTTGAGGCTGAGATCCTCGAACACCGCCTCAATCACGATATCCGTTCCCCTGAACCGGGAATAATCGTCGCAGGGCACGAGCTTCCCGTACATGACGTCGCCGTCGAACTTCCGGACCGCGCCGGATTTAACCTGGCTCGCGATGCCTTTCCACACCTCGCTCATTCCCCGGGCGGCCGCATCGAGGTTCATATCTTTCATGAGAATGGTATCGCACACCTGCGTCGATACCGACGCGATGCCGCTCCCCATGAGCCCCGCTCCCAGGACCGCCATCTTTTTCACATCGCGGGCCTTGCTCTTGTAGGGATTCTTCTTGAGATTGGTAATGCCGAAAAAGATGTTCATGAGAGATTTCGCTTCGCTCGACATCACGAGCCTGACGAACCGTTCTATATCCCGCTCAATTCCTTTGCCCAGTCCCTTTTTGTACCCGAATTCGACCGAATCGATTATTTCAAGCGGGGCCGGATACAGGCCGCGCGTCTGGCGCATGACCATCTGCCGCGCCTGTTTGAACACCATTCCCCTGCCGAGGGGCGATTCAAGGAACATATCCGCCAGGAACCGCTTCCGCTTTCTCCTGAATCCCTTCCGGGCGAGTTCGAGCGCCCTGGTAACGCCGATCTCCGCGAGCCCGTACGGCACCACGATCTCATCAATGAGCCCCAGTTTTTTTGCCTTCCTGACCCGGATATTTTTTCCCGTCAGCATCAGGGGAAGCGCCTCCTTGAGGCCGATGAGCCGGGGGAGGCGCTGCGTGCCGCCGCCGGCCGGGAGAAGCCCCAGCATCACCTCCGGCAGTCCCATCACGGTCTTGGTCGAATCGGCCGCGATCCGGTAATCTGATGCGAGCGCCACTTCGAGGCCGCCGCCGAGGCAGTTCCCGTGAATACAGGAGACGACGGGAATCGGCAGGTCGTCGATACGGTTTATGATGTCATTCGCCCGGGAAATGTAATTCCTGATTTCCCCGTCACTCTTCATGGCCAGCACCTCGTCAATATCAGCCCCGACAACGAAGTTGTCTTCCTTGCCGCTAACGATGACAAGCCCGATCAACTCCTTCAGATTTATTTTATCCAGCATGCCGGCGATCTCGTCCAGAAGTTCGCTGGACACCTTGTTCACCGTGGAGTCCTTGCAATCGATGGTGACCACCGCGACCCTGTCTTTCGTCACATCAACGGCTATATGTTTCATGTCCCGTACCTCTCAGTTTTATGCGTATGCGTTTTCGATAATCATGCCGCCACCGACCGCCCCGGCCGCGCACCCCGCGATAACGCCGTAACGCTCGCCGGACTCTATCAGACGGTTGCAGCAGGTGGTCATAAGGCGCGCGCCCGTGGCACCGAAGGGATGGCCGAGCGAGAGGGAGCCGCCGTAGATATTGAGCCTGCCCATATCAACCTTCCCGGCCCTTCCCGGAAGCCCCAGCTTCTCCTTCCCGAACTTGTCCGATTCCAGGCAGGTGATGACGCCGAGCATCTGCGCCGCAAACGCCTCGTGGATCTCGATAACGCCGAGGTCTGAAAATTTAAGCCCCGCCCGCTTCAGCGCACGAGGGATGGCGAACGCCGGCCCCAGCAGGAGTTCTTCCCACAGGTCCTGGCCGGTGAAGGCGTGTGAACGGATATAGCCCTTCGGCTTCAGGCCCAGCGCCCTTGCCCTTTTTTCGCTCATGAGCAGTACGGCGGCAGCCCCGTCGGTCAGGAAGGAAGAGTTCGCGGCCGTGACCGTGCCGTATCTGCTGTCGAAGGCACCCCTCAGCTTCGAAATACGGTCCACGGTCGCATCCTCACGGGGACCGTTGTCCTCGGCGATTGCCTTGCCTTGGCCCGGCACCACCACGGGCACGATTTCATCCCTGAGCTTCCCGCTTTTTATAGCTCCAGCGGCTCGCTGGTGCGATAGCGCCGCGTACCTATCCTGATCCTCGCGGGAAATGCCGAGCCGCTTGGCAAGCCGGTCCGCGTTCTGGCCCATGATCAGACCGGTAGAGTATTCTCCCAGGGCCGGCCGCTCCGGAGTGATAAAATCCTTCAGCTTCATATTCCTGAGAAGCTTCAGCTTGCCGCCAAGGGTCTTCGGCCTTTTAAACATGGTCATATCGAGGAGAAATCGCCGGTACGCCTTGGAAACCTTTATCGCCGGATCGGAAAAGGTCTCGACTCCTCCTACGATAACCGCGTCCGCATCGCCGCAAGAGATCATATTCGCTCCGTTGACGATCGCGGCGCCCGCCGATATGCATGCCACGGTGTTTGTGTGGGCCGGTATCGTGTGCGGCAGACCGGCGCCGAGCATGATCTCCCGGGCGATGTTGGTGGTGGCGATATCGGCCGCGACCGTTCCCATGATCACATGCCCGATTTCCTCAACCGGGACCGGTATTTTTGAAACAAGACCTTTGACCGCGTATCTTCCAATTTCCCATCCCATTACATTATAGTACCCGGTCCCGGACCTTTGAAACGGCGTTCGACACCCATCAATGATGGCAATTCGTTCACCTTTTTTGTACATGGCACGCCTCCCGCTTTACTGATGATACTGATGCTTTGTGAGCCTGTATGAGAATCAGCGGAAAAATGATTGACTTATTGTAATACATATATTATATTATTGTAATACAATAAGTCAATAAAAAAATTTCGTGATTTCCCATTAATTTCGAGCACATCAATGACGTCGGTGATCTACGAATCGCTGGGTATTACGTGCGGAATGTTAAAATTCAGGCTGCAATCAAAATATCGTTGATGCTGGCAACCGGAGATTACAATAATGGACGCAACAAACGCCATCAGTATATCTACTACTGAACATGAATTGAGATGCATCCGTGAGCGGAGTGATTAAATGAAAACCGAAAAAAATAGAGACATGGTCCTCAACCGCATAGAAAAATCCCCTGATATACCGAGCCTGGTCGCGAAGCAGATCATCGATCACATCGCCTCCGGAAAACTCAAGCCCGGGGATAAGCTGCCCTCGGAATACGACATGACCGCAACATTCGGCATCAGCCGGATTTCTCTCCGGGAGGCGATGAAGCTCCTCGAGGCAAAGGGATACATCGCGTCCCATGGCCGCCGCGGCAAGTTCGTGAAGATAACCGGCTCCCCCGCCCTCGAATCCACCATCGAGGAGCTCATATCAGTCGACCATGATAAAATCTGGGAACTCCTGGCGGTCAGGAGAATCATCGACTCCGAAGCAGCCCGTATGGCGGCGCTCAACGCTGCCAAAACGCAGATCGCGCTCCTAAAAAAATTCAAAACTGAAACGGAAAAATTGGGCGTACCGAACCTGGTGAGCATGAGGGAGGGCGGTAAGCTGTACGCGCGATTTTACAATGACCTGGCAGATGCGACCAATAACACCATCTTCGCCCACCTGATGAAATCAATATCGTCGCTGCTGAAGGGGGCGCTCCCCTACAGCAGGCAAAAACTTATCGGCGTGCCCGGCGTATCCGAAATTTTTTACACCCAGCACATGAAAATCATAACCGCCATTGAAAAGGGTGACCCGGAAGCGGCGAAAAGCTCGGTGATCGAGCACATCGACTGGCTGGAAAGCACCCTGAAAAAAATCTTGAAGTAAGGCTCCGGGCCTATGAATGATTTTCTTCTGCCCCGCATGTATCGTATACGGCAGGAATTTCACTTTCCTTCCGAGGCCGATGTCCCCGCCGCGGTCAGAAGGGAACTCGGCGGGCTCGGCCTCGGCGCCGCCATACGGGCCGGGGATACCATAGCCGTCACAGCCGGAAGCAGGGGAATCGCCGATATCAGGGCCGTCCTTACCACCGTTGTCGAGGAGTTGCTGAAACTGGGGGCGCGGCCTTTTATCGTGCCGGCAATGGGAAGCCACGGCGGCGCGACCGCGCGCGGCCAGTTAGACGCGCTTCAGCTGCTGGGAATCACTGAAGCAACCGTCGGATGCCCGATTCGCTCAGCCATGGAAACAATCTCGCTCGGCGAGGTTGAACCTGGCGTACCGGTTCTGCTGGACCGTAACGCCGCTGAAGCTGACCACATCGCCGTGATAAACCGCGTCAAGCCGCACACCCGGTTCACCGCGCCGGCCGAGAGCGGTCTCGTCAAGATGTGCCTCATCGGCCTCGGCAAGGCCGAGGGAGCGCGCGTCTTCCACCGCGCAATCGACCGGCACGGCTGGAGGAACATATCAGGTCCCGCCTTTTCCATTTTCGCAGAGAAGGCGCCGCTCCTTTTCGGGCTCGCATTGCTTGAAAACGCCGACAAAAAAATCGGCGCGATGATGGGATTATTACCAAGCCAGTTCACGTCTGAGGAGCCAAAACTTCTCTCCCGTGCGCTCAGTATAATGGCCTTCGTCCCCTTCCGGGATATTGACCTTCTTATCGTGGATGAAATGGGTAAGGACATAAGCGGCACGGGAATGGACACCAATGTCACGGGCAGAAAAGACGGACTATCGTCCATAGCCCGCCATGTCTTCGTGAGAGACCTCACAACCGGGTCCGGCGGCAATGCCCTCGGCATCGGCCTTGCCGATTTCACCACCCGCCGGCTGGTGGACAAAATCGATTACGAAGCACTCTACGTGAATGCCCGAACCGCTTACCGTACCGACGCGTGTAAAATTCCGATGGTGCTTGAATCAGACCGCGACGCGATAATGACGTCCGCCGCCATGGCCGGCGCTGATAATCCGGACAGTTTCCGGGTGGTTTGGATTAAAAATACACTCGAATTGGGGGAGATGCTCGTATCCGATGCGCTCCTGGATGATACAAAGGAACATTCATCGTTGAAAGTCCTCAACGGGCCCCATGAAATAAAATTTGACTCAAATGGAAATCTGATACCCGCCTCCCCTTGAGAGGCGCGTATGTCACAATTAAAAAAGGGCGGGGTTTAACCCGCCCTTGGCAATACTGAATGAATTAAACAATCTATTGTGTCTTTTTCATCTCTTCTTCTCTGAGAATTTTTCTCAGAATCTTGCCGACATTGCTTTTCGGGAGCTCTTTTCTGAATTCAACTATTGCCGGGAGTTTGTACCTGGCCAACTTGCTCTCGCAGAATTTGATTATTTCCTCCTGCGTCGCCGTCTGCCCTTCCCGTAATACCACAAAGGCTTTAATCTGCTCGCCGCGGGTCGGATGAGGAACGCCGATGGCGCACGCCTCCAGGACCTTGGGATGGGTGAATAATACCTCATCGATATCGCGCGGATACACGTTAAAACCGCCTGAAAGAATCATATCCTTTTTACGATCGACGATATAGAAGTACCCATCTTCATCCATCTTGGCTATGTCGCCGGTATAAAGCCATCCGTTTCTCAGCGTCAGCTTTGTCTCATCCGGTTTTTTCCAGTACCCCTTCATTACCTGTGGCCCCTTGATGATCAGCTCTCCCGATTCTCCCACGGGAACGTCCTTTTCTCCTGTTTCGAGATCAACGATGCGGCACAGCGTATCAGGATACGGGAGCCCGATGCTTCCCACCTTCCGTATCCCGACCCACGGGTTGGCATGCGTGACCGGTGAAGCCTCGGTCATGCCGAATCCCTCCGAAACATTCGCTCCGGATCGAGATGAATATTCTTTAATAACCTCGACAGGAAGCGGGGCGCTGCCGGAAGCAATCCTTTTAACAGAGGCAAGATCAAGCGTGCCGAATTCAGGATGGTTCAGAAGGCCGATGAACATTGTCGGGACAAGAGGAAGTACCGTTGGTTTGTACTTCTTTATCGCATCAAACAGCGCTTCCGGTGTCGGTCGTACGACGAGTGCAACGGTAAATGTGAAGTAGATGCTCAGAGTCAAAACCGTTGAAAGCCCGTACACGTGAAAAAACGGAAGAGCTCCTATATACACCTCATTATCGCCTCTCTTTATAACAGGATCCCAGGCGACTATCTGTTGAAGCTGCTTGCTCAGATTCCCATGCGTGAGCATAGCTCCCTTTGTAACGCCGGTCGTGCCGCCGGTGTACTGCAGCATCGCGACATCGTCAAGCGTCACCGTCACCTGCGGCGGATTCGGGGGATATTTCGCGATGAGGTCTTTCCACTTATACACTTGTTCAGCCGGTTTCGGTTCGACCCCCATAACCGTCGATACATCCACCCCCGGTCCAACATATTCTTTTAATGACACATACACAATCTGCTTGATCTTCGTCTTCGGCCTGAGATCGATCATGTTATTCGCAAGCAGGTCAAGCGTTATGAGAACCTTTGAATCCGAATTGTTAAATTGATATTCAAGCTCAGCCGCGGAATAGAGAGGATTATTCATGACAACCTTTCCGCCAATCTTAATTATCCCAAAGTATGCGGCAACTGTTTGAATCATATTCGGCAGATGTATCGCGACGCTGTCTCCCTTTCTGATTCCGAAATCAGCCAGACATGTTGCAAAACGGTATGCCATATCCTTCAAATCCGCATATGTAATTTCATATCCTTGTGCAGAAATAAAAGCGGTTTTTCCGGGATAATCCCGCGCAGCGCTGTCCAGATAATCAACCAACAGCTTCTCATCGTACTTGATATTTGCCGGAACTCCCTTGTCGTAATGCGCTAGCCATGGCTTATCCAGATATGTTATAGTCTTACCTTTCTTCTGAGCTACGGCCTTGATCTGCTTTTTACCCTTTTTAATAATAGCTTTCTTTTGAGCGCCCTTTTTTACGCTCTTTTTGACTCTCGCTTTTACACCTTTTTTCACACTTTTTTTAGGAGCTTTTTTAGCACTCTTTTTAGCACTTTTCTTTACACTCTTCTTCCTCAATTTCATACAGCTCACCTCCTTTTGGTTATTTCCCTCGTTTTTTTTATTATAATAATACCACTGCCGAAATCGCAAGCAAAAAATTAATGATTCCACTCATTCCTTCATTGCGTACAGGGCAGGCAATATAATTTTTTTAATAAACAAAACCCGCCCTATTGGAACAAACATATCAAAATAACGACGTTATCATTAAAAAGTTTGAATGCTATGGGGTCTTTTGTTCAGTTTAAATCAGCGGAAAAGGCATATACAAACATTTTTCTGTACAAATAGATCAAGAATTCTACTTGCCTTAAAATCATATTCAAAATATAGATCCAATCGAGGTCTCCATGGGATTGACATACAAGGAATCAGGCGTAGATATTGACGGCGGTAACAGCTTTGTAAAGAGAATCACCCCCATTGTGCGGTCAACATTCTCTGAGCGGGTCATAACCGATATCGGCGGATTCAGCGCGCTCTTCTCTGGCTCCTTTCCAGAATACAGCGACCCGCTCCTGGTGTCCGGTACCGACGGCGTGGGCACAAAGCTAAAAATCGCACAGATGGCGGGCAGGCACGATACCATAGGCATCGACGCCGTGGCCATGTGCGTCAACGACATTGCCGTGTCCGGCGCCAAACCGCTCTTTTTCCTGGACTATATCGCGTGCGGAAAGCTCATCGAGGACATGATGGTGGATATCGTCAGGGGCCTCGCAGAAGGATGCCGCCGGGCCGACTGCAGCCTGGTGGGCGGAGAAACTGCCGAGCATCCCAACGTTATGTCGCCCGATGACTACGACATCGCCGGCTTCGCCGTGGGCGTGGTTGACCGCAGCAAGATAATCGACGGGCGGCGTATCAGCCCGGGTGACGTGATTATCGGCCTCCCCTCATCCGGGATTCATTCCAACGGATATTCGCTGGTGCGGAAACTCTTCTTCGACATCAAGAAATACACGATCACCACAAAGTTGAACGATCTGAATGAGACCCTGGGCGAGGTTTTGCTCACGCCGACCAGGATCTATACCCGGGCCGTCATGAATTGTCTGGCAGCGGGTATCGACATCAGGGGGATAGTGCATATCACCGGCGGCGGATTTTACGAAAACATCCCCCGCATCCTGCCGGCCGGGACCGCCGCCCGCATCGACTCAAAATCGTTCGAGCCCCACCCGATTTTCAGGATATTACAAAAAGAAGGTAACATCAGCGACCGCGAAATGTTCACAACCTTTAATATGGGTATCGGCATGATGGTAATTACCAGCCCGGAAAACGCCGGTCGAGCGATTGAACTGTTCAAACAATC
>MIBH01000018.1:0-305 GCA_001829455.1 Spirochaetes bacterium RBG_13_51_14 | reverse complement strand
CTATCGGCGTTATTGAAGAAAATGCCGGCGAACGTGTGCGTATCATATAATGAAAAAAGCAGTTTTAGCATTATCCATAAAATTACCTACAAGGAGAATCACATTATGGTACAACGACTCGCAGTTTGCTTACTGATTGGCGCAATGGCCGGTTGCAGCGTTCCGGAGAGCCTCAAGACCCGAAGAAACGCAGGGAGCGCGATGATCGGCATAACCATAAAGGTTAAGCTCCTGAACGCTTTCCCCAAAAAACAGACCACGGTCTATTTTGTAAAGCTTGAAGAAAAGGACAACGAATATCTCGG
>MIBH01000017.1:79158-79920 GCA_001829455.1 Spirochaetes bacterium RBG_13_51_14 | reverse complement strand
GAGTTTCGATGTTGATCCTGATTCTTCCGGAATCATGAATGCTGTCAACACCCCGCACTCCCTTGAGTACGCTCCGTCGATCAGCAGTGACGGGTGTGAACTATTCTTCACCCGGCTCAATCCCTATACATTAATGTCCTCAATACTCGTGGCAAAACGGAGTAACACAGCCGAACCCTTTGGAAATCCGAAGCGCATCGGCGTGCTGACCGGATTCGTGGAAGCTCCCTCCATCACCGCCGATGGAAATACATTGTATTATCACTTCAGGGATGACGGCATTTTCACCATTTACAAGGTTTCGCGATAAGGGGCAAATTGCTCCTGTGTGACGCCCATTCTCTATCGTCGGCTCTGCCCCCAGACGCTTTCCAAAAACTGATCGCGGCCGCAACGATAGCGGTAATACTTGTAGCGCAGCGGGTTTTTCTTATGATAATCCTGGTGGTATTCTTCCGCCGGATGAAATGCCGATGCGGCAATAATCTCCGTGGTTACGGGTTTTTTAAATCTTCCTGATTTAACAAGGGCCGCCTTTGACTGCTCTGCTGTTGTTTTCTGCTCCGTGTTTTCATAGAATACGGCGGGCCGGTACTGGGGCCCCCTGTCGCAAAACTGGCCCTTCGAATCGGTTGGATCAATCTGCCGCCAGAAAACATCAAGTATCCGCGCATAGGTGATTATAGACGGATCATAGGTAATCTGAACCGCTTCAATATGGCCCTTTTCACTGTAGTCATTATAAGTCGGGTTCGCACCTTT
>MIBH01000017.1:78332-79090 GCA_001829455.1 Spirochaetes bacterium RBG_13_51_14 | reverse complement strand
AGAAACACCCGCCCGCCAGAGTCGCCTTTTCATAGGTCGTTTTGGCGAATAGTTCTACCGTCATAAGGGGAATCATGAGAGTAATTATTAACAGTATTTTTATATACAGTGACATGGCTTTCCCCCTTATAAATATTTTACTCGACTTATGCGATTTCTTACATAGATAAAATTAAAAATGTTTTTTGTCATTACTGCCCCTTTGTATTTGATGAAATTATTTTTTTTAATTCATTAATATCAATTGCTGGTTTTTTCAAATGTATTACAGAATGGCAATTTGCGCATAATGGTATTAAATCATTAATTGGATCTACTTGATATTGTTCATTAATTTCGGATAAAGGCTTAATATGGTGGACAAGAATAAATCCTTCAGCTATTTCCCCAAATTGTTTTCCAAAATTAAACCCACATATTTGACATGTTGCTCCATAATGTTCCACGCATTTTCGTCTTGCTATTGTACTTCTTTCATATTTATTGACTGCAACAGTTCTTGCTTTCCCTTCAATTAACAGTTTATCACATTCAAATTGCATTAATTCAGTTGGAAGAGTATCAAATGTAAGTTCATTATTAGAATTTACAATTTCTAAATCTTCTAAGGCAAGACAGAGTTCTTCATGCATTTCCCATCCATTCTCATAATAAGGTCCAATCAATTCAAAATATGCTGGTCTTTTTTCATGACCATAATGATATTTTTTTACGCTAACATTTTTAACCTGGGAGAATTTTTTACCAATTAAACCAAT
>MIBH01000017.1:57804-78196 GCA_001829455.1 Spirochaetes bacterium RBG_13_51_14 | reverse complement strand
TTTGAGGGAAATGATCCACTGTGGCGGGATTAAGACATGTTATTTATCTGCTCACGTCATATGTCGGGCGGGATTCTTGTATCATACTTCAAAGATCTTCACATATTCCCGAAGCGATTTCGTCAGCCGCGCTAGAACGTCACGGTCTGGTCCTCGTCGACCGTGAACCTCGCCGTGCAATCAGGACACTGATAAGCGCCGGGCCTCTTGACCCTGATGAGTGATCTGCACCGCGCGCACTCAACGATGAGCGAGCCGAAACCGGCGCTATCGGCCGGGCCGGCGCTCCGGCGATCGACACCGCTGTTCAACAGGGTGAACTCGGCGCCGCAGCTGGGGCAGAGATAATCGCCTCCCGCGGCTACGCGCATGGGCGACCCGCACTGCGCGCATTCGACGATCTTGAAGCCCGGCTCCGGCTGCTCCTCGCTCCGGGGCCGTTCGGGCGCGGGCGCTGCATACGCCCTCTCCGGCGCCGCGGCTGGCTTCTCCACAGGCTGCGGTTCGACCTGCCCGCTCACGCCCCGATCACGGAGCTCGCGCTGCCGGTCCATGATCTGCAGCGCTTCCGCGCGTGATTCAGCAATCCGAAAAACTTTGTCAAAGCCGAGCAGCCGGTACAGGGTCTGTATTTCACTCGACAGATTGAACATGACGAAAAACCCGTTGGCCTCGGATATTTTTCTCTGTAAGAACAGGAGCAGTCCGATCCCTTCCGAACTGACGTATTCCATTTTTCCCGCGTCGAACAGGATAAAAAGAATATTCTTCGCCAGCAGCTGGTTGACGTAATCTTCGAAATCCGGGCTCGTGAAACTGTCGAGGGGGCCGTCTATTGCCACCACGGCAACGCGGTTGTCCAGTATTTCTGCGTGATTGATGATCACGGCGCTACTCCTTTTCCCGTACCGGTATGGCGTCTTTGATTTCCCTGCCCGGACCGAAGGGTGATCCGTCGACCGACACCGCCGCATCTGATTCATCCATCTCCCCAATATCCGGAAGCTCCACCGCGAGGGGTTCTCCATCGCTTCCGGGTGCCGGTCGTGATGCCGCAACGGTCATGTCGGAGAGCCCGTCAACGGCCGCGGCCCGGACGGTGAAAGCGTCCCCGCCGAACCACGCCAGCGTCCTTTTCTGGATGCTCCGGTATCGCATCAGGACGACCAGCGATACCAGGAGCGAAACGACGAAGGCGACCGCCATGGACAGCTCGAGCAGCCGGACGCACCGTATGATATGCCCGGCAATGAACGAGTACATCCGCTCCTTGCTGATAATGAAGCTCACCGCCCCCACCGGCTTCTTTTTCCCGAACACGGCCCTGCTCACGAGCCATCCGCTGGGATCAATATTACGATAGAAATATGTTTTCAGCAGATTACGGCGCCACCGGTCAAAGGGAACCGGCTTGGACACGAAATTGTAATCGGTAAAAAAAACCTCCCGGCTTTTTTGGTAGACCGGTTTGAGGATCAGGTCAAGATTGTAGGCCCATTCGTCACTCGCTAAATTCCCCTTCAGGTTTTTTTCGATGACGGGATCCGAATGGGCGATCAGCCTTCCGTCCCTGAGGACGAAAAAGGCCTCATCGATGATGCGCTCGCCGATCTTTTTCCGGAACAGGGTCCGGAGCCGGGCATACCGTTTCGTACGGTAGCTCATCTCGGCCATGCTGCCGAAGGCCTCGGCCAGTGGAATCGAATACGACCGTGTGTTCGATTCGATCTCCGCAATCCTGCTCGTTCCGGCGAACAGGAAATACGAGAACACGGCCCCCGCAGCAATAATCGATTCCATGAAGAAGAGCATAAAAAAAATCCCGAATGGGAAAAGTTTCTTTTTCGCCCTGTTTCCATGACGCCGGCCGCCGGATCCGGTACCCGCGGCCGGACCGCTATTCTCCGCCATGTACAGAGCGGTCGGGATTTCACTGCTGGTAGATGCTGATTCTGACATCGGTTCTCCGCCTTTCGCGTCATTTACAATATCGGAGGGGGCAAGTTTATTTTCAATAAAAAAAGCTTGTCAAGTTTACGACTATCTTCAATCAGTTAATAATCATTCCGGCCTCTGGCCGGACGCGCGGTTCCGCCTGATGCTCGGCGCGAGCGCGTGAATTTTGAAAGCACAAAGCCGGGGCATGTCGCATCCATGCCTCCGGCTTGAATGCTTTCCGCTCGAAGCAACTGACTGCGGCATGCACCATAATACGGCAAACCGGGAAATACTGGAAGTATGGGATTGGGAAAACGGCCTGCCCACGGGCGACCCGGTGGCCCGTGATATCGCCCACCGGGATGGAACCCCGCACGAATCGGTCCACCTCTGGATAGTGCGGAACATCCGAACGGAGACCCAGCTGCTGTTCCAGCACCGGGCCGCTCACAAGGAATACTATCCCGACTGCCTTGACATCACGGTGGGAGGTCACGTGCCCTACGGCTTCGGCGGGAACAAAGTGCTCAAAGAGACGTATGAGGAAATCGGGATCATCCCCGATGAAAAAAACCTGATAGATCTGGGGTGGTACCGGTACGAGGAGAAAAATGACCGGCACTTCCAGCGCGAACTGCAGCATGTTTTTCTCCTCGAAGATAACCGGGATCTCGACCGGTACCACTTCAAGGACGGCGAGGTGTCCGGCCTCTACGCGGTCCGGCTTGATGATCTGCGGAGGATTATTGCCGGCGATGTCCGCATCGAGGTGAGCGTTTTCACCGGTAAAGAAACAATCCGTAAAACGATTGCCCGCAAGGATTTTCATCCGCAGCTCTTCGATTCTTCGATGTACATATACATGCGGGTGGTTCTGCGGGCAGCGGAGGAACTGTCAGCGGCAGGACGCGTAACAACCACCATGCCCGATCTGTAAGCATCGATTATGGCGGAGTTCGCCGCACCGGAAACAGGCCATGAAAGAACTATCATTCAAAGAATCTCTGGAAGTTCCCAACAGCGTTTACATAGACGTACGGTCGCCCGTGGAATACGGCATCGACCATGTATGCGGTTCGGTCAATATTCCCCTGTTCGAAAACGAAGAGAGAAAAGAGGTGGGCACGATCTACCGTATGGCCGGCAGGGAGGACGCCATCATGCGGGGCACCGAGATCGTCGGCGTAAAGCTGAAAGACCTGGTGCGCTCCTTCATGGAGTACCAGGATAAAAATATCGTGCTGCTCTGCGCGCGCGGCGGCATGCGGTCCGGGTCGCTGGCCTCCTTGCTCGATGCCATGGGCCTGTCGGTTTACAAGCTGCGGCAGGGGTACCGGGGCTACCGTCACTACGTCATTGAACAGCTTACGTCGCTCGAGCTGCCGGCACCGCTTTTCGTGCTGCAGGGCCTGACCGGATCCGGCAAGACCGAAATAATAAGGAAATTCCCGTACGCCGTCGATCTCGAGGAGATGGCGGGCCACCGGAGCTCCGTATTCGGCGGCATCGACATGCTGCAGAAGACCCAGAAGCGGTTCGAAAGCCTGCTGGTCGACAGGATCCGGGCACTCCGCGGCGCGCCATATCTCGTCATTGAAGGTGAATCCCGGAAGATCGGCAATCTTCACATCCCCGATTCGCTGTACGAGCTCATGAAGCGCTCCCCCGTGCTCTGCCTCAGCACCACCCTGGAACGGAGGATTGACATTATTTACCGCGAATACCACGCCTGCTGCAACGATGACAACATTCCGGCCATCGTGAAAAGCCTCAGATCGAAGCTGGGCAGCAAAAACGTGGAGCTTCTCATCGGCCTTTACCGGGAGAAAAAAATACGACAGTTCATTCACGTCATGCTGGAAACGTATTATGACCCGCTGTACCGCCATACCCTGGACCGGAAGGAATATGCGGCAATTATTCAGAACCTTGATACTGATGATTCTGTCAAACAGATACGCGATGGTATTGAGGAACAGGTGAGGAAATCAGCCTCGCTTTTATCTTTATTATAGACGGTTGCGGCCGGTTTGAATGGATTTGAACATTTGAGAAAGACACACATTACGGGCTGGCGGCGGATGCGAAAAAAAAATTATTACTTAATTGACAATTATAGGCGTGAAATTCATTAATCACTAGGCCAGACTGAATCCATCCGGAAGAACGCCGGCGCCGATAAAAAGCCTGTTTTAAATGAAAATTTTTTGGAGGAGATTCATCATGAAAAAAGTATCGTTATTGATTTTTGCGGTCTCTATCATCGCGACAGGCTGCGCCGGCACGCAATACCGTGACGCCAGCAAGGACAAGGGCTCCATGGATTGGGGTCCCCGGGAAATCAAAACAACGGTCAATAAAATGGTGGCCTCGCTCTATGATTATCTGAAAAACGGATGGGGCCAGGCCGCGTTGATAAAAACGCAGAGGATAAAGAACGACACGGCCGAGCATATCGACACCAGGATGCTCGCCGATGAAATCGTGACCCAATTGATACAAATGCGGATCGAGTTCATTGACGACTCATACACGAAAGAAGCGATCGATGAAATGGCAAAGGGAATGACCGGGCTCATCGATCCCGACAGCGCCATACCCACGGGCAACTTGAAATCCCCAAATTTTTTCCTTTTCGGGAACATCTCCGAAAACACGCGGTACGTGGACGGGGACAAGGTGCAGTACCTTGTCGTGCACATGAAGATGAAGGAGCTTAAAACCGGACTCATACGATGGCAGGATCGCCAGGAAATTTTCAAAGCGACGCCCACGGACCGATACGGCCGCTGAGTGCAAGGAGATGACCTCCCATGAATAACAGGATCAGAGCCGCCCTCGCGGTCTTACTCGCCACGGTCCTGCTGGCGTCCTGCGCCAGGGATTACCGCGAGGTGATCAACGCGCCGGAACAAAAGTTCTACCAGGGCCAGGAATACGAGGCCGCCAAAATGCTCCTTCCCCATATCAACACGGCGGGGAAGGACAAGCTCCTGTTCATGATGGAGGCCGGCTATCTGCTGCACATGGCGGGAAAATACGAGGACAGCAACAATGTCCTCCTCACGGCGTCAAAGATCGCACAGGTCATCCCGATCAGCATATCGCAGCAAGTGGGGGCGCTCCTCAGCAACCAGACAATCACGAACTACCGGGGTGAGGACTTCGAAAAAGTGCTCATCCACATGTACCTGGGGTTAAACTTCCTAATGCTGAAAAATTACGAGGATGCGGCGGTGGAATTCAAGGCCGTCAATAATGAACTGCAGAAGATCAAATCCGAGAACGGCCAGGCGCGGTACAAGCAAAACATCATGGCCAAGTATCTCGCCGCCATCGCCCATGAGCTCCGCGCCAATACCGTCGGCAGTGAAGACGACCGGGAATACGCGGCGGTGGAATACCGGCAGATTCTCAAGCTGAAACCGAGCCTGATGAGGGCGCGGAACGACTTGGCGCAGCTCCATCTGATCAAGAAAAGCGATACCGGCGAACTGGTCGTGATATTTCAGGCCGGCCGCTGCCCCGTCAAGGTTTCCCGGGGAAAGCTCCTTGAGGATCCTGGGATGAACGCGGTCGTGGGAGTCTCCCTGGCATCACGGAGCCTTGCCGCGGGCGTTACCGCGGGCGCCATCATGACCACCATTGCGGTCGCGGAGAATCCGATCCCGAAATTCAAGATCCGCTCCAACAAGACAAAATACCTCAGGGTATCCGTGCTGGGTCAGCAGATAGAAACCGAAACCCTCGAAAATATCGAATATACGGCCATGAAGAACCTGGAGGACGATTACGGCAGGCTCCAGGGAAAGATGGCGGCGGAGATCATCACGAAGGCGATCATATCAATCGCCGCCGGTGTCGGCGCCCAGGAAGTGACCCGGAAGCTCACGGACGGCAACAAAGGGCTCTCGGCCCTGGTGGGTGTCATCGTGGGTGCCGGGACCGGCACGGCGCTCTTCGCCACCATGAAGCCGGATCTGCGGTGCTGGCACACGCTTCCCGCCAATCTCCAGCTGGGGAGAATGCGCCTCGCGCCCGGCAAATATACGGCGGCCGTCCAGTATATCGGCTACAACGGCGCCGTTCATGACACCAAGTATCTGAATTTCGAAATCAAAAAACAAGATAAGTATTTCATCAATATCAGGACGGTAGAATAAAAAAATCTCACGCTCCCTGCGGTATTGTGTGGGCCGGGGAGCACAATAAAGGATACCGGTTTCTCATGGACATTGAATATGAAAAAAGGGAAGGAACGGTGTCGTCGGTTCCTTCCGAATACATTGTTTTTGAGTCTCTGAAGAACCCCGTCTCGGTCATCGGCAGAGACGGACTCATTGTCTACGGCAACAAGGCCTATTACGATTTTTTTCATGCCGGCGATAAAAATATCAGACTCGACGGGGAACACCCCTTCTTCGCTGAATACCGGAAACGGATCGCCCAGGCGTATCTCGCCGCCCTGCACGGGACCGAGAAGCGGTGTTTCGCCGTAGTCAATTCTCCGAGCGGGAATCAGCTGCCGGTGGAGATATACCTCTTCCCCATGCTATCGGGAGAGGCGGTCAATTCGATTCTGGCGTTCATGATCATCATTGACGACCGGCTTCTCTCGTTCGACCGTTCTACGCTTTCCATCATCTCGGAAGAAAATTTCCAGTACGATAATCTTCATTTCGAATTTTCACCGATGCCGATCGTGCGCGTCACCGATGAATTGCAGATCATCAAATGCAGCCATTCCCTCGAAGGATTCATCGGCTACAGCGCCGAGGAAATCCTCCTTGAAAAAACAGTAACCTTCGACGATATCTTCTCGTCCGATTCCGAAAGAGTGAAAATGACCGTGCAAAAGCTCATCTCCGGCGAAACCACCTTTCGCCGGATCGGCGAGGTAAAAGTCGCGGCGCGCGACGGCGAGAAGAAAATCACGAACCTCACCCTGTACCCCATCGTGGACAACAAGGAAATCACCGCCGTGGAAATCATCATGGAGGACATCACCGCCTTCACGGAGCTGAGAAAAAAGGCCAACGCCGCGAACCGGATCCGGCTCTTCACCGATATCACCAGGGGGTTCCTGCACACGCTCAGCAATACCATCAACGTTATCCTGAGCAAGACGCAGCTGTTGCAGCAGATCACGGAAAAGAATACCGTCATTGAAGGAATCCAAATCATGGAGAAGGCCGCGCTCGATATCGCAGATCAGGTGAAACGGATACAGAATTTTATCGGCAGCGCGCAGGAAACGGGTGACGACATGACCGAACCCCTGGTCGACATCATCGAAGACGCGATTGAATTTTCCAAAATGCAATTCAAAGTCTATAATATCGACAACACAAAATCCATCAGAGTGGAGAAAAAATACTTCTCCAGCGTCTCCGTCATCACGAACACGCGCCTGCTGCGGGAGATTATCACCTCCATCATCCTGAAAGTTGCCAATTCAATACAGAAATCCGGAACCATCGGCATGACGCTGCGGCAGAATAACGACATTTATCTTACCATTGAGTCGGAGAAGGACCCCGAGGCCGGCCCGCCGGCCACACCCCCCGGCTTTATCAACATATTTTCAGGGATCGACATCCGTCAGGTGGCGGACATCATCAAGCTGAAAATCATCGAGGAAGAGTCCCCCGAATCGTACGCGATCAAGGCGATATTCCCGTCGCGAATGCTGGCCAACCATGAGAAACGGGAATCGGTGGGGCTCGATTACAAACTGCGTAATCTCGATATCATTGTCGTTGAAGACGAGATCCCCCTCCAGAAGATTCTGTTCGAGCTTTTCGATAAGATGGGAAACCGGGTTTTCATTTGTGAAGACGGGAAAAAAGCCATCGATGAATTCAAGCGGAAACAGTACGACATGCTGATCACGGATTACGGCATCCCGGGATTAACCGGCATTGAACTCTCCGCGCGGATTAAAGAAATCAAGGAAGACACCATAACGGTTCTTCTATCAGGCTGGAAACTCGACAATATAAAAGCCTATAAAAACGTGGTGGACCTCTTCCTGCCAAAGCCCTTCAAGCTCGACGTGCTCTTGAAGAAAATTTCGGGAATCATGAGCGAAAAGAAAAACAGGTAGCTCATATCACGTCACCCATTCGTTTCATGTCCTCAATCTTTCCGAGAACCACCAGCGTGTCGTTCGCCTCGAGAACCTCGGCGGGCCCGGGGTTGAAGATCAGCTCCCCGTCATGCTTTTTAATCAGTACGATGATAACCCCGTACTCCTTCCGCAGATTGCTGTCCACCAGGTTTTTGCCCACCAGCTGTGAATGCGGCTGAATCAGGCACTCCTCCATATGCAGATCGAGGTTACTCTCCATCACGGCGATGTCGAGAAAATCGACCACGGTGGGGCGTATAAGGACGTGGGCCATTCGCTTGCCGCCGATAAGGTAGGGGGATACGACCCGCGTTGCGCCGGAACGCTTCAGCTTGATCTCACTTTTCTCGTCCGATGCCCTGGCCAATATGAAGATGTCCGGCCGCAGGCCTTTGGCCGTCAGGGTTATGAACACGTTATCGGCATCCGAACCGACGGCGGTCACGATGCCCCTGGCCCGCATGATTCCCGCCGCCATGAGGGCGTCGTCCGCTGTCGCGTCCATGGGAAGGTAGAGAACCTTATCGGCCTCCATGCGTTCTATGGTGTTGGGCCGGTTCTCGATCACCACAAATTCCATTCCGTGGCCGCTCAGCTCCTTGCATATGAGGCTGCCGATCCTGCCGTACCCGCAGATGATATAATGGTTCTTCAGTTCGGAGATTTTCTTTTCCACTTTTCTTCTCCCAAAGGTTTTTCTGAGCTCGCCCTCGATAAAAATCCTCACGAGCGTGCCGATCGTGTATGCAGCGATCATGATCCCCCCACCGATGATGACGATCGTGAGAACGCGTCCGGCGGTCGATAGGGGCTTGATCTCCTGGAAACCGACGGTTGAGATAGTGATTATGGTCATATAGAGGGCGTCGAAATAAGACATGCCCTCGATGAAATGATAGCCGGCAACACCGGTGGTGATGACAATTGCAAGCAGGGTTAACGAAAGTCTCAGGTTCTTCATCACTTTCCGCGATAATGATTCATCTGCTGATCCAGCAATCGCTGTCACTATTAACAGTTCCATACATTGCATTCTGTCAATATATTTTTGAACGGGCCCCGCGCGCCGGGTCACTTTATCATTGACACGGATGTTCCGACTCTCATACGATGTTCCCCTCATACGAGGTGCGGCTCCGTATCACGGAATACATCATGCATGTCAATAAAAAACTTGATCCGGCAATCAGGATCGTCCTGCTGGCCGTACCCATCGCGCTCTGCCTGTCGTGCCTGACGCGGCGCGAGCTGGTGCGCGTCACCCGCCCCGCAGAACGCTCCGACATTGATATAATAAAAAGCGGCTCCGCCCTGATCCGGAGCCTTTACTGCGACATCACGGCGGAGGCAGTCGACGACGCCCTGTGGCGAAAGCTGCGAACGGCCCGTGCCTATTCTCTGGTGCCCGGCAGTGCCGCGCGCCAGAGAATCCCGCCCCTGACCGCCTTTCATGTCATGGTGAAGAACACGGCACCGACGCCCATCAGGATAGAAAAGGCGCAGGTGCGCTACGGCGCGGTTGCGCGTGACGCCCTGGCCGCGGACGAGATCGCCGGCAGGCTGAAATCGCCATCGTATTCAGTCTATAATTTTTGCGCTCTTCTGTCGCCCCGGAGGCTTCTGGAAGAAAAAGATGCGGCCGGGAATATTGATTATGACCGGGATACGATCAGCTCAAAACTTGATTTTGTGCCACCGAATGATACAGTGCTGAAACTAATCGTTTTTGACAGAATACCAGTGGAAGCAGGAACATTCAAACTTTTGATACGCATAACTGCGTCCGGACGTGAAAAAATCATTGATTTTGACTTCACCGGCCGCGATTATCGGACCAACGGGGAGGATTATAATAAAATGATGGAAAATGACGCCGGAAAAGAGCATGACTGAATCCGCGTTACAACGGCTTTTCATCGCGCTGCCCGCAGCTGGAATTGAAAATTGCATCCGGCCGGTACACGAATACCTGGCTGCATTCCCGCAGGCCCTCAAGTCCGTCTCTCCCGATAACTATCATATAACGCTGAAATTTTTCGGCGAAACCGCTCCGGATACTCTCGATCTCCTGATGCACGATTTTGAGAAGCTCGCTGTTGACGCATCGCCACTGCCGTTCACGCTGCGCGGTCTCGGCGCTTTTCCGAACATACGGCGCGCCAATGTTCTCTGGTGCAACCTTGATATAGATCTGGATGTTTTACGAAAAATTCAGGAAATCATCGAGAGCATGTCAGAAAAGCATGGCTTTGAAAGGGAAAAACGCGCCATCAAGCCCCACCTCACCCTTGCGAGGCTCAGGAGAGGAGTTATCATGCCTATGAAAATTGCCGAATATATCGCTGCCAACGGGGATACCCGGTACGGAGAATCGCGCTTTGACCGCATTGTTCTTTACAGGTCGATACTCAGGAGAGATGGTCCGGTTTACACGGCACTGGCGGAGAAGCCATTGTAACACCTGCGAGGGCGCGGTGCAGACGCTTTGCCCTCGCATACGGGCGGGGACTTACCCCCGGTACGAATCGAACGTACGCACATGGCTCCGGAGGCCACTGCTCTATCCACTGAGCTACGGGGGCCGGCAGGATATTCTTGAGAATGCGTCCCACGTTTTGGGATACACTCTAAGGTAAAAGAAATAATCATGCCACCATTGTCAATGAATTTATTATGCGGAAGCATCCGAAAACGATCGTGAATCTACCCGTGGTGTTTCTTTTATGGCAAAAACCGCCCTTTGTGACTGATCTTGAAATTCATAACAATGGTTTTAACGCCCAACCGCGGATAAACAGATGACGAAAGACACATCAGGCAATCATCAGGGAAGGTCCATGATTTTTTTCTTGACCGGTTCCTTAATCTGATATTACAAAACATTCAGTGTCACAAGGAGAAATCACCGCTGATGAAAAAGCTGGTCCTCTTTTCACAAGTATATAGCACTGATGAATACGACAAGAAACCCCTCCCGGACGATATCCTCAACTCGGAGGGAGCGATCCTGGCCCACAAGGGTCACGCGATTCCGAAAGAAAAACTGACAAACGTATTTATCGCGGTGGACGACGTTTTCACGGCCACGTCGATCCCGACCGGCGCCGACAAGAGAGACGTCCCGGCAGCTGATGACAGGCAGGATGCGGCATCACCGGTCCCCCAGGTCGAGACCCCGGCCGCCGAGGAACCTTCGAGAGACGATTACCCGTCCGGTCTCGAACTGACCGAGGAATACGAAGAGGAATCGGCTGAAAAAATAGAACGCTATCTGGTGGACCTTGAATTCGAGCCGATCCCTAAAATTAAGACCGCGCTCCGGACCAACATCCACAGCATGAAGGAGATCTTCAGGAAAAAGATCGTCAACAATATGATCTTTCTGGTGTCCGTAGACAATGAGCGTATCACCCGCCAGATCGCCGAATATCTCTATCACATACTGGACACGAACCTCTTCGCATCGGACTATCTCGACATGGTCACGGCCATCCGCACCAAAAACAACTACGTCACCTTTTCCCATGCCCTCTCCGTGGCCTTCTACACGATGGCCATCGCCAAGAAACTCAAAATGCTCAAGGACGACTTCCTCGTCTCCGAAAACCTCGGGCGATGGCTTCCGGTCAAGACACAGCATCACAGCCGATTGTCCGGCCCGGTGCCCTTTTCCAACCAGTTGCTGAAATACATCGATCGCCAGACATACACGATCATGATCAAATACGACAGCGAAGTGAAGGAGGTCCTGCTCGAACGTCTCCATGATCTGATGCACGAATATGCGAAGATCGATCCTAAGAAAAATAATTATCCGTCCCTTACTCCCGGTTACGACGAGAACATGCTGAATCTGCTTACCATGGCCGCCATCAACAGCGACATCGGCAAGCTCTGCGTACCCAACCGAATCCTGAACAAGAAGGGCCCCCTTTCATCTGCTGAATGGAATCTGATGAAGCAGCATCCGGCGTTCTCCGTGTCCAAGCTCAAAGAGGTCAACGTCAACCTTCCGAAGATGTTTGCCCATATCATCGGGCATCATATACTGGACGAGGCCACCGGCTACCCGAAAGCGAAAGGTTCGGTGCCGCCGGAGACAAAAATTATAACCGTTGCGGATATATACGACGCCATGACCGCGCCGAAGCATTACGGCAGGATTCACAGCAATGCCGAGGCGTCCCAGTTCATCAGGGAGCTCCATCAAAAGGGCTCGATTGACCTGCCCCTCTGCATCGCGGCGGTTCACACCTTTGGCGAGTACAACCACGAATTCGTGATGCGGCGGCACCGAAAGGTCGCGGATGCCGAATCATCGGAAGAGATCGAATAGGCGGAACGCGATGAACCGACTGATGGAAAAACCGAGACTCGTTTCGCAGGATCACTACCTGCTGAGGATAGGCTTCTGCCCGGGACGGTCTCTGCCGGGCCAGTTCATCACTGTTCGTATCTCAAACCGCCATGACCCCCTTCTCAGGAGGCCCTTCTCCATCTTCAACCACGAGGGTGGTATTATCGAGATCATCGTGAAAACCGTCGGCACGGGCACGGAGCTCCTTGTCCGGCGGGACCCCGGAGAAATCGATGTTATCGGTCCGCTCGGAACCGGCTTCACCCTCCCGCAGGGCGGCAGGGTCCTCGTCGCCGGCGGCGGGGTTGGAAACGCGCCGCTCTATCATCTGGCGCGGAGGCTGGCGGAATCCCGGTGCGACGTCACCTACCTCTACGGAGCCCGGACGCGTTCGTTTATCTACCTGGCCGACCGGTTCAGGGACATCGCCGACAGGTTTATCCTCGCTACCGACGACGGATCCGAAGGCAGGGAGGGTCTCGTCACCGATATCGCGGCCGAACTCATCGAAGCGGAATCCTTTGATATGATATACGCCTGCGGACCCACGGCGATGATGAGAACAATCGTACGGCTGGCGAACGGCACGCCGGTCCAGGTTTCCGTTGAAACGTATTTCGGCTGCGGCACCGGCCTCTGCTCAGGGTGCTCCGTTGAAACCGCCGGCGTGCTCAAGCGGGCCTGTATTGACGGGCCGGTGTTCTTCGGCGCTCCTCTCAACTGGGATTCGGTGCCTGATTGACGGACGCGGCATTATTCTTCTTGACCGTATCCATATTTCATGAAATGAAATACGATCACGTGATACTTCACAGCAGGAAATAGAGCATGCATATCCCCACGACAGTCGTCTCGCTCGTCATCAAATCGATGTCAGAATCGATGGACGCAAACATGATGATACACGTTGCAAAGGATATCATCCGGGGATACGACCTCCACAAAAGAACCGGATACCGCGAAAGCATGGCCGTGCCGCAGCGGGACGCAGCGGACCAGATCGTCAGGGACATGGCAAAATCCGGATTGTTCTTCTATTTTATCACACATCTTATCCAGATTCACACAACCGGCTACCGGGGAAGGGCATACCCCATCAAGTACCTTAAAGAGATCATGAGGATGATAAACGAAGAGTGCGGGTTTATCTACGACCCGGAAAACCAGCTCTTCGTTGAAGATCCGGCGGTGCGGCGGACAAGAAACTGGGGGGCGCTCATCGAAGGCCAAGAATACATCCTCTCCTTCCTGCGCATCGACGTGGCCGGGAATTCGCAGCTGGTGCGGAAACACCCCGATAATCTGGTACAGGCCACCTTTGCGGATCTCCGGAAAATTATTGAAAAAGCGATCTATGCAAGAAACGGACGCATCTGGAACTGGGAGGGCGACGGCGGCCTCATCGCCTTCTATTTCGCGAACAAGAGCATGACGGCCACCCTGAGCGGCATGGAAATAATCAATGAGCTGTTCGCGTACAACATACTGCGCTCCCGGCTCGGCGAGCCGGTGAAGGTGCGCATCGCCGTCAATACCGGGCTGTGCGTTTACACGCAGGATCAGGTGGAACTCATGAAAAACGACTCCATCAAGGAAACGATCCATATCGAGTCAAAATACACGAAACCCAATTCCATGACAATCAGCAACACGGTCAGCGTGAAGCTGGATCCGTCTATCCTCAATGGGCTTGAGCCTATTACGGCGGACGGCCGCACGGGATACTACGCCTACAGCATAAATCTGGAGCAGTAGATGAACATATACATATATTCAAATACCAAGAACATTGAGAAAAGCTTTGCGGGTGCGGTAAAAAATAAAAAATTTATTATCCATATTGCTCCGGCGGCCGATTTGAAAAAAACCGTGAAAAACATTCCCAAGGGATCCATCGTCTACGCTGATGTATCCTCGCTTCGAACGTCCGAAATCCCCTCGGCACTTAACACCCTCGCAAAGCTCGGAGACAGCGCCTGCGGTATTATTGACCCGAAAGGAACCATCGCCGATATCGCGGAGCTCTTCCATAACGGCGTGTCGGACTATATCACCCCGGCGGTTTTGAAAAAGGGCGTTACGCTGAAGCGTCTCGAGCGGATCATGAAGCTTAAGGGCATTGAAGCGCCGGTTGACAGGCTGAAGGCACTCAAAAAAAATTACATCCTCACCGGCGGCGACTGGGATGATGTGAGGCTGGGTCAGGAGTACACGTTCTGTTTCATGATGGTGGAGCTGGACAACAAGAGCGAGCTGAAATCACTCGGTCCGGAAAAATTCGGCCGGATTACCGCAACCATGCACCAGTACCTCGAAGCCATGGTCGCTCCCCTGAAAGGTAAAATATGGATACGGATGGATTACGGCGGTCTGGTCCTGTTCCCCTTTGACGGTAAGCGGTGCGACGCCATTGAGGCCGCTTTCCGGCTCATGATAAACCGGAAATTAATGAGCGCCGAACTCATCCGTCTCGACATCAATTTTTCCTATCGGATCGCGATGCATATCGGCAATACCGAGTACCAGACCACGGGCGACACGGGCACCATCGTATCGGATACAATCAATTCCGTGTTCCATCTCTGCCAGAAGTACGCCGAGCCGGGAGGCCTCTACCTCACCGAGGATATCTTCATCCTGGCCCCGGCGGGACTCACAAGCCTTTTCCTTCCGGCGGGAACGTTCGAGGGACGGAACATTCTACGAATGCGGCGCATACGGTAAGGGTACGGGCCCGTCCTCACTTGAATAGCGGCGACAGTTTCTTGAATTCCTCCGTGCCGGCCTTCACCAGCAGCATGAATGATATGGTTTCCGTGGGATAGATCAGCGCGCCCGCACGGGCAAGGGCCTTGAGCGAATATTCCCAGTCGTGTTTCCGCCGCGAGGCGACCGCATCGCTTGCCACAACGACCCGGTATCCATTTTCGAGAAGGCTCAGGGCGGTCTGGAACACGCAGACGTGGGTTTCGATGCCGGTGATGATAAAGGTTTTCCTCCCGGTTGATGTTATCGCTCTTCCCAGGATATTGTCTTTGGTACAGTCGAAATGAAGCTTCTCATGCGGCTCTATTCCCGCGACCTTGTCGCGCACCGTGGCCAGCGTGGGGCCCAGTCCCTTCCGGTACTGTTCAGATACGACGATCGGCATGCCGAACAGTCTTGCCGTCTCGATAAGAATGCCGGTATTTCTTTGAACCTGCTCCATGATGGAATCATTCATGGCGGCCGCCAGCCGTTCCTGAATGTCGATTACGATCAGCGCCGCACCATCGCGCTTTAAAGCGTATATATCTGGTTTCATTACCGATCCTCCCGTATTGTGGCGTAATTGATTAACCGTTCGGCGATACTCCGGCACGTCTCATTTCAGCAAATCATCGTGAATATGCTCGAAAATCGATTCATGTTTCTTCTTTTCCATCTGCCTGATGATCGTCTTTTTTTGTTCTTTCGTGATGTCCTCCGCGGGTCCCTTTTTTGGAAGATTTACGCCGCCAATGATGTCGGCGCACATATCGCAGGTCTTTGAGGGAACCGTTCCCGGCACGAATATTTCTTCTATCGTATCACGGCAATCGGCGGACGGCAGCAGGCCGGAAAGTTCGCATACCTCATGGGTGATGAGTCCTCCGTACTGGGGAAAATCCAAAACGGGCTCGTCCTTCAACCCCTCCCGCATGTACTCGCCCCATATGGGCGCCGCTACCGCGCCGCCGGACTGGCCGATCCCCAGGGAAAGCCCCATCTTGTCATACCCGACCCAGACGCCGGTGGTCACCTGCGGAGTGAACCCGACGAACCAGGCGTCCTTCCAGTTGTTGGTGGTGCCGGTTTTTCCCGCCGCGGGCCTGCCCGGCGAGGCCGATCCTCCGGTGCCGCCGGATATGACGCTCTGCATCATGCTGATCAGCACCTGGGCGGTCTCCGGCTTGAGGATCTGGAGGGTGCCGTCTCTTTCCTCGTCGGCCAGTATCTTCTGCACTTCCTCCTCGCGGTTCTCCAGAACGTTCCCCATCCGGTCTTTCACATACCGGATGGCATAGGGAATCACGTCCCTGCCGCCGTTGGCGATGATTCCGTAAGCGGTGGTGAGCTCCAGAGGACTCACCTCCATGGATCCCAGGGCGATTGAAAAGTTGCGCGGAATCCGCTCTTTCGTCTCCGCCTTGTCGAATTTCAGGAGCTTCGACAGGTACTTCATAACATACTCGATCCCCAGCTGCTGGGATATCCGGATTGATACCACATTGATGGAGAGGGCCAGGGCTTTGCGGAGCCGCACGAACCCGGAATACTCTCCCTCGTAATTTTCAGGGATCCAATCGCCGCCGTCGCTCTCGAGAAATACAACCGGCGAATCCATCACCGAGGATGCCGCGGTAAACTCGCCGCTCTCGATAGCGGCCGCGTAAATAAGCGGTTTGACGGCCGAGCCCGGCTGGCGCCGCGCCTGCTGCACCCGGTTCAGCTGGTTGATGCTGGTGAACTCGCTCCCGCCGACCATGGCCTCTATGTACCCGTTCCGGTGGTCGATGGAAACGACGCACCCTTCCACTTTCTGTAAATTTTTGTCTTCCAGGTACGTTCCCTTGTATCGGTCGAGGAAACTGCTGACGCTGTCGATCCCTGCCAGGTAGTTGAGGCCGTCAAGCTCCTCGACGATCTCGTCGCGGATGAAATTATTTATCTTTTCACGCTGGCGCGAGCCCTTCTTTCTGAATGCGGGGATATCGAACAGCAGCCTGAACAACTCAACGGCATCGCCGTAATTATCCACGATATAGTCTTCATTCTTAAAGGAAAGCTTCGCGGACGTCTCGGACTGCCGCTCCAGTATGCGTTTCAGCACATCCTGCGCGGCCAGCTGCTTTTTCAGGTCAAGCGTCGTGTGCACCTGCAGTCCTTTCTCGTACACCATTTCGTAGCCGTATTTCCGCACCAGCTCGCGGCGTACGTACTCGGTGACCCAGGGCGCCTTGTTTTCCCGAGCGCTCATGGTCGTCATGGTTGGGGCGAGCTCGCTCACATAATCGAGATAATCGGGCCAGAAGTCGAGGAAGGCCTGCTCCGCCTGCTTCACGGAAATGAATCCCGTCTCCACCATTTTTGCCAGCACGATCTTGTGGCGCTGAATGGAGCGCTTCGGGTGGCGGATGGGGGAAAACTGGTTCGGCGCCGACGGCAGCGTCGCCAGCAGGGAGCACTCGGCCAGGTTTAGCTGCCACACGTGCTTGTCGAAATAGAGCTTCGAGGCGGCTTCAACGCCGTAGGTGCCGTGCCCCAGAAAAATCTGGTTCAGGTACAGGCTCAGGATCTCATCCTTGGAATAGGTCATCTCCATCATGACGGCAATGAACGCTTCCTTGATCTTCCGGAATATGTTCCGCTCCTGCGACGTGAGCAGCACCTTGGCGAGCTGCTGGGTTATGGTGCTACCGCCCTGTCTGATCCTTCCCGAAAAAATGTTGATGAAAAAGGCTCGGACGATTCCCTTGGGATTGACTCCCCAGTGATCGTAGTATTCGTTGTCCTCGATGGCGATGAATGCGTTGGCCAGGTCCCGGGGGATCTTTTTAAGCGGGACCACGTCCCGCTTCTGGGCGAAGATTTCCGATACGAGCATTCCGTGCCGGTCGTAAATTTTTGTCGTGGCGTTGGGCTGGAACGTGGCCAGTGATTTAACCCTGACGAAATCCATGGCAAGGATTACGCCAAAAGCGATCATGGCCCCGGCGATAATGCCGATTACGGCTGTACGAGACCTCCGAACGGCAAAAAAAAGAGATCGGGTTATTTCAACGCATCTGCTGACAATCCTCTCAAGAGCTCCGGGCAGCGAATATGCGCTCATGGCATATCGTTGCGATCCTGCCAGCCGTTGTGACCGGTAGTCGGACGCTTTTTGAATCACGGTATTCAGCGGAATTCTGTCCCTGATTCTTGACAGGACCGACCGCAGCGGATTTCCGACCATTCCGGCCGCGTTCCTGAGCCGATCTATCAACGCCGCAACTGCTTTACGCGTCCTGTCTGAAGACGCGACATGATCGCCGGCGGATTTAATTATGCCGTCTCTTGAAAATCTGGTCGGTTTTCCCTGATATTTTGCCATAAGGAGAGCCCGTATCCGGCTAAAATCATTCCATCATAGTATAATTGCAACTATAAATCATGCCGGTTGCGATGATTTTTTAGCAGAGTCAGGTGGGATGTTGATGACCATCAATCGGCTGATACGGTTTCGCCGGGTCCGCCGTCTGTTTGCCCATCGGAAGACTGATTGATGTCATAGGCCTGCAGCATCCGGTATATCTCCCACAGGGAGTAGCAGAGGGTCAGCAGGAGGGGGCCTATGAAAACGCCGGGGAGCCCGAAGGCCTGTATGCCGCCCAGGAGCAGGAAAAAAAATACCACGGGATGGAACCTGAGCTTCCTGCCGAAGACCTTCGGCTTGACCAGGTTTTCGAGCAGGAGGTACCAGGCCAGGCACCATACTCCAAGGAACAGGGCCTTCAGGTATGATCCGGTGAAAACCAGATAGATCACGGCCGGTATCCAGACAAGGCTTGTCCCGATCACCGGTATCAGCGACAGGATCGCGGCGACGCTGCCCCCCAGAAAGGCCAGCCGGATTCCGGTGACGACCAGCCCCAGGCCGACCATCAAACCCTGGAAGATCATGATCACGATATTCCCGATGAGAAGAACCCTGACGACCTCCTTGAGGCGGTCGATCACCTGCTTTTCAATGTCTTCGGGAAACGGAAGGGCCCGGTAGAACATCGACTCGAGATTATGACCGTCTTTGAACAGGAAAAAGAGCATGAGGAGCAGAAAAAAGAAATTGACCATGAAGCGGAACGGATAGGCGATAATGGTCTGAATGCTGGAGAGGATCATGCCAGAGATGTTCTGCACAAAATTAGTTATGCGGGCGGCGATTGTGGCCGGATCGATATCCAGGTACTCGTCGATCCACTGTATGAAGGGGCTGTAATAGACGTCCTCTATAACGCCGCTCTCGATCTGCTTCTGGACGATCTTCACGAGGTGGTATATCTGATCGGCGAGTGCGGCTACGACGAAAAACAGGGGCACCATGATCGCGACTATCAGAATGAGTATCATTAAACCGGACGCGAGACCCCTCCTTTTGATGTACTTCGCCATGAAATCGTACACCGGGCGGAGCGCGACGTAGAGAAGCACAGCGAACAGGAATGGCCACACGTAATATCTAAAAATGAAAAAAAGGCCCGCGATAACGGCGCCGAAAAGCAAAAGGAACAGGACCTTTACCGTCCTGTTGTGCTGCAATTCAAAGTAGGAGTCGCGTTTCACCATCGATCACGTCCCGGAACTCCGACCGGCCAAACAGCTCTGGCCGGGAAAACGCCCGGCCATCATCAATTTGAATTCTCTCAGTCCCTGAATCAGCGGCATTGAAATGCCTGTTTTACTTGGTCAGATAGTGAGACAGGTCAGTTGCAATTCTGTTGATTGCATGTTCAAGATAGGTATCATCAGAAATTTTCTTGCGGTATTCTCTGATCTTTTCAGAATCAACCTCCCTGTTGTCCCGTTTAATCTCACGATCCTCCTTTTTCATGAGATCGTCCATAAAAAACCTCCCGGAATACCCATTCCTCCATGAATTGGGTTTTCGCCCGTTATTTATTTCGGTATTATTTCACGGTGACTTTAGCATTTTAAGTAAATCGGGAATTTTTTTCTGTTTTTCCCTGCAAGAGGGGCAGCATCGGGGTCGTTCAGGCACCACAGTATGACTGATTTCAAACCACTTCCGGCGTCCGTCTGATATGGGCAGGTATCACACCGGCGGCCTGATAAATGTTCGGAATAATAGCATAAATAATTGACAAAAGCCCGGAAATTTAATTATATTATACCATTACGCTTCAGAGCGCGATACGCAGTATGTTTGACATAAAAGAGTATTTTGA
>MIBH01000017.1:31554-57761 GCA_001829455.1 Spirochaetes bacterium RBG_13_51_14 | reverse complement strand
ATCGATGACGATATCACCCACGACATCAACAATCTCCTGTCGAGCCGGTTTGACAGCCTGTACCAGCGGGACCGTTTCAAATGCGGCAACGCCAGCATAGAAATCATTTATCCGGGCCTCCAGTATCCCGGCAACAATTCGGTCATCCTGAACCCGGACCGGATACGCTACCTTCTTTCCTTCTATCCGAACAAAAGCGACTTCTGCAACATCGATAAGATCGTCATTCGGCCGCGCTTTATCGAGATAGGAAGCATCGAACTGGTGTCCCTTTATCTTAGACGGAAAAAAATCCTCGTCCTCTACCTCTATCACCCGCACTTCTACCGGATAAAATACGCCAAACCGGACGGAGAGGACGAATCCGGGAAACGGATGGAAATCATCATGCGCGACAAGCTGATGGATGGCACCATACAGAAAGACGACGATACCGACGTGTTCGTGCACCCGCTCTGGTATCTCCTGTCCACCATCAGCCACGCCGGCGATGACAATATCGACAAGTTCTTCATAAAAAGGAACGAGCCGAGCGACATGATGTACGAGATCCTGAACGACGTGTCCTTCTACTATTCGCGTCACGGCTACTGAAGTGCATGGTTGACTATCACGCGCACACGAACCTCTGCGGCCACGCCACCGGCTCCGTAAGCGAGTATATCGAATCCGCTCTCTCGAAAGGGATCAGGGAAATCGGCTTTTCCGACCACGCGCCCCTGCCGGAATCGATCCGGGGCGGGTATACCATGCCCGCGGACGAAGTCGATACCTATATCAAAACCGTGGAAGAGCAGCGGGATCGATGCGCGCACCGAATAGCGGTCAGGGTCGGCTTTGAAGTGGACTATCCGCTGCGCGGGAGCTTTGCCAGCGGCTATCTCACCGACTCCCGGATCGACTATCTCATCGGCTCCTGCCACTTCATCGACGGCTGGCCCTTCGATCATCCCGAATTCATCGACGGATATCGCGTCCGCGAGATCGACGACATCCACGCGCGGTATTTTTCCATACTGGGATCGCTTGCGGAGTCGGGCCTCTTCAATGTGGTGGGACATTTCGATATCGTGAAAAAGTTTGGATTCCGGGCGTCCCGCGATTTTCTTCCGGCCATCGAGGGCATAGCGCGGTCAATGGCGGCGAACGGCGTCGCCGCCGAAGTCAATACCGCGGGCCTGCTCCATCCCGCCGGGGAGATGTATCCGTCGGACAGCATCCTCAGGGTCTTTTTCAACTGCAACGTGCCGGTCACCCTGGGCTCCGACGCCCACAGCGCGGATCAGATCGGGTACCAGTTCCCCCTCGCCCTGGAAAAAATAACCGGCGCGGGATACCGGAAGATATCAGGCTTTTTAAAGCGGAAGCGGTATGATATTGCCGTATAGTGGGAGCGCATCCCAAAACATGGCAGGCATAGCTCCACCGTAACAGGACGGGCGTCATGACTTCACTCGTGAAGAACGACAAGGGCGTGTATCTGGTCCGGTCGCCCGCGAGCGGCGTGACCATCGGCGTAGCGGCGAAATCATCCGGCGCGGCGGATTACGCCGCTGACTCCGACGGCATACGGAAGCGGGAAAAAGATCTTCTTTTCAACATCACCGGCGTTGAAAGAAAAAACATCCTGATGCTGGATCAGCGGCACGAAGACACGCTCCTCGTCATTGAAGAACCGCCCCGCCGGGAACGGCTCGTCTGGGGGGATGCCGACGGATTCATAACCCGGATCCCGGGCGTCTGCCTCGTCATCCGCACCGCGGACTGCGTACCCGTGTTCGCCTACGATCGGGAGCGGAGGGTCCTCGGCGCGGCTCACTCGGGATGGCGGGGTACCCGGCTCGGGATCGCGCGCACGCTGGTGCGGAGCATGGGCAGCCAGTTCGGTTCGGAGCACCGGAACACGCTGATTTATATACTTCCCTCCATCGGCCCGGAATCATACACGGTGGGGAGTGACGTGGCCGATCTCTTCCCCGGCGACATCTCCGAGAACCAGGGAATGCTGTATCTTGATCTGTGGCGAAGCATTGAGCGCTCGCTCCTCGAAGAGGGGATCCCGGCGGCCAATATCTTCAACCCCCGTATCTGTTCGCTGAAAAACAGGAATGAATTTTTCTCATACCGGGACGGGGACACGGGCCGAAATTTAAATTTTGGATTCATGCAACCGTGAACCGGCATCAACGCCTCACCCTTTCACTTTCTTCTCTATCTTGCGGCAGATCTCGCTCATATCGCGTATCGGCTTGTGAATGATTGAATCTGCGTCGATGCCCAGCGACGTGAGATCGTCCGCCGGCATATAATCGACGGATCCGGTGTGAATGAAGCATTGCAGCCGCGGCTGGATTGCAACCGCCTTGGTGATGACCTCGTTACCATCCATGTCCGGCAGGCGCAGGTCGACGATGGCGGCGTCGAAGGTCTCCCGGTACAGCAGCGCGAGGCCTTCCTCGCCCGAGCTTGCGGTCATGACGGCGAACCCGTGGTCTTCAAGATAGCCTTTCAGCATCTTGGTTATCATTTTCTCGTCGTCTATAATGATTACCCGTATGGCGTTCAATCCGGCCTCACCAGGGGAAGTTTTATCGTAAAGGCGGCCCCCTGCCCCGGCTTGGAGGAAACCGCGATCGTCCCGCCATGATTCTTGGTGATGATGTAATAGGAAACGGAGAGGCCCAGTCCCGTGCCGAGGCCGGTCGCTTTTGTCGTGTAGAACGGTTCAAAGATGCGGCTCTGAATATCGCGGCGGATGCCGGGACCGTTGTCGGAAATTATAATGACCGCGTATGCAGCCGCCGTGCGGGTCCGGATCGTTATGGCCGGCCGGTGTCCCTTTTTCTTCACTGCCGACATCGCCTGCGATGAATTCTTCAACAGGTTCAGGATGACCTGCCCGATCCCGGTCTCGGAGCAGGGAACCGCGCGGAGTTTCGGGTCATACTTCCGGGTGATCTGTATTTTCTTGAAATCGTACTTCTTTTTCAAGTCGTAATCGTGGGAGGCTATCTCGATCGTTTTATCGATGAGCAGATTGATGTCCACCGGTGCGATGCTGGTTTCGCTCCGCCTGCTGAACTGGAGCATGTTGTAAACGATTGTCGCGGCGCGCCGGCCCGCGTCCTGAATGCCGTACAGGTAATCGAGGATCTCCCGCTCCTTCAGGTAGGCCAGAACGGAGTCAAGGTCGGTGCCGACCCGCTTCGCCGTTTCACGGTTCTTCTTCACGTCCGGCGAGAGGCGGTTCAGCGCCCCCTGCACCCCCTGCAGAATAACCCCCAGGGGATTGTTTATTTCATGAGCCATGCCGGCGGCCAGTCCGCCCAGAGACGTCATCTTCTCGGTCTGTATCATCATTTCCTGGGTAATTTTCTTTTCCGTTATGTCGCTCATCATAACGACCGACATGCCCCCGAGAGACATGAGGCGGAACTCTATGCGCTTCCGCGAACCGTCCTTGCAACGGACATCGGCCTCCTCGGGCTCCGCCACGGCGCCGCTGGCATGCGCCTCCGTGGCGACGGATTCCCATGATTGTCTGACTTTCTTCCGGTACGCGGCATCCGGATACGCGGCCTTCCACCAGTCATCGATTGTTCTGATGTCATCGACATTATAGCCCAGCACTTTCGTCAGGGTGCTGTTGATATAATTGATGCGGCCGGTTGATTCATCCACAACGGCTATGGGAAACGGCGAGTTTTCTATCATGAGCCTGAATATCTCCTCGCTCCGCTTCAGGGACTCCTGCATCTTCAGACGCACGATGATGTCGCCTATCTTTGAAGCGATGCTCTCGAGGGTGTTGACGGCTGTCTTAGAAATGGCCTCGAGCGTGTGCGAAGCAATATTCAAGCTGGCGATGACATCCCCCCGGTAGGTAATGGGGATGACCGCTACGATGAGGATGCCTTCCTTGACGATTGATTCATCAGGAGCCAGGCGGAGCTTCGAATAGAGGCTGTATACCGGTTTTCCTGCCATGACGAGCCGCGTATTCGGAGCGTTACGATCGTAATGGGAGGAATGTCTGATAAACGTTTCGCTGAACCCGATATGGTAGGCCAGTTCAAGTGCTCCCGTCTCGCGGTTCACCAGGTACACGCCCCCGGAATCCATCCCGACGCCCCTGATGGCTGTTTCAACGCACAGTGCCAGCGCCTCATCCAGGCTCGATGCGGCGCTCAGGGCAAGGGCCATGTCGCGCTGGAGCCGGGTCAAATCCTCATAATATTTCCGCCTGGTTATATCCCGGGTCACTCCCAGAACCTTGACCGGAACGCCGGTTTTATCTCTGAGGAACTGGGCGATAATCTCCACCCAGACGAATGATCCGCTCTTGTGCTTCATTTCAGCCTGGAAGGTCCTTGACTGCCGGGAATCAGCGCCCTGTCTGACGCCTGCCGCCATCTCTTCGTCCAGAATGGCCATCACCCGCTCAAGCGATTGCGGCGTCAGCACTTCATCGATCGGGAGCGCGAGCGCTTCAGCCGGCGTATAGCCCGATAGTTCCTGTATCGTCGGGCTGACATACGCAAACCTCCGGGTCCCGATGTCCCACGTCCATATCAAGTCGGAGATGCTTTCCGTGAGGATACGGTACTTTTTCTCGCTTTCCTCCAGGGCCCGTTCGGCCCGTTTCCGTTCAGTGATGTCGAGCGCGGTAAAGATGACGTCGGTGGTCGGTTTATCCCGGTTCACGGGCGTGGAGCTCAACAGCACGTCTATGATGGTTCCGTCCTTTCGTCTCCACCGGGTCTCGATGGTCCCCGTGCCGTATTCCGTGATCTGCGCGTATTTTTCCCTGCCGACGCGCTCGAACTCATCCTGGTCGGGATAGAGCATCCGGGCGCTCTGTCCCCTGAGCTCCTCGTCCGTATATCCGGTCATGGCATGAAGCATGGAATTGGTCCAGCCCAGGATCCGGTTGTTGACCACGCCGATCCCGGCCGGCGCGACCCGCAGCACGCTCTGAAGGACCGCCTCGCGTTCGGCCAGATCGTCCCGGGCGAGGACGAGCTCCCTGTTCTGCGCCTCGAATTCCTCGTTGGTGCTCTCAAGCTCCTCGATTGTGGTCTGAAGCTCCTCGTTTGCAGCGACGAGATCGTCGTGGGCGCGCTTGAGGTTCTCCTCCGCCTGTTTCCGTGCTGTTATATCGCGGACATGCTCCACAATGCCGGTTACGGCGCCCCGTTCGTCCAGCATGGGAAAGCTGAACAGTTCAAGCCAGCCGATCTGTCCTTCAGCCGCGGTCAGGGGAACGGTGTTAACTTCGAGCCTCCCCGACCGCAGGGCCCGCACGGTAGGGCACGTTTCACAGGGCGCAGACCTGCCATGATAGGCCTCGTAGCACCGCCTCCCCTCCAGGGGAAGCATGTGGCTGTACCAGCGGTTCAAGGTCTCGTTGACCCGTATGATGGTGAGATCCGGATCAAGCACGGATATGCCGTCCTGGATCGAATTGAACACGGCGGCGAGGAATTTTTCTTTAACCTCGGCGGTCGCCTCAGCCTCTTTCTGCTTCGAGATGTCGCTCAAAATGATCCTGAAGCCGTTGAAGCGGCCTTGGATGAAATTCGGACGTCCCGAGAATCGAAACCAGATGGTTTCCCTGTTCTGGGAAACGCACCGGATGATGCCAGACTGCCGGACTCCCTCCCTGCTTTCAGCAAAAAGAGCAGCGGCATTCTCCCGGTCAACGGGATGAACAAAGTCATTGAAATGTCTCCCGATCGCATATGATACGGAATAGCCGCCTATTTCATTAATCTGCGGGCTGATATAGGTTATGATCCCGTTTTCGTCGGTCGAGAGTATGATGTCATTGAGATTTTCCACCAGGTCCCGGTACTTCTCCTCGCTCTTGCGGAGCCGGTTTTCCATACGGTGCTTGTGCACCACCGAATCGATATTGGTGAAGAGGTCCCGCTCATTAATGGGCTTGTTCAGGTATCCGTAGGGGAGGGTATCGCGGGCCTGCTCCACGGTCGTGCTGTCCGCGTTGGCGGTCAGGTATATGATCGGGATATCGAACTCTTTCCGTATGGCCCGGGCCGCCTCAATCCCGTTCATGTCGCCGGCCAGAATGATGTCCATGAGTATCAGGTCCGGGTGAAGTTCAAGCGCCTTATTCACCGCATCCTCACCGGTCGTGACAATACCTGCGACGGAATAATCAAGCTTTTCTAAGATCTTCTGGATGTTGAGCGCGATCACAAGCTCGTCCTCGACAATTAGGAGCGTTGCCTTGCTCATGGCTTCTCCTGCATGGTAATGGTGAACGCGGTGCCGTTTGATGCATCAAGCTCGATGTCGGCGTGCAGCTGCTGGACCAGCGCCGTAACGAGCCGCAGGCCCAGTGACGCGGTATTCCGATAATCCACGCCCGGGGGCATGCCCACGCCGTTATCACTGACGCGCAGGATGGAATGATCCCCCTCCCGGTAAAAATCGATTGCTATTTCCCCGCTCCTCCCGTCATGAAAGGCGTGCTTCAGCGCGTTTGATACCAGCTCGTACACGATAAGGGAACAGGGAATGGCGTTTTCAATATCAATGTACATGTCTTTCGCCCGTATGGAAATATTGACCATTTCCGAGGTCAGATTGTATGAATTGGAAAGCTCATGCGCCAGGTCGGTTATATAGTCCTGGAAATCGAGGCCGGCGAGGCTTTCCGATTGATACAGCTTCTCGTGCACCAGCGCCATGGATCGGACCCGGCCCTGGCTGATCTCGAAGAGTTCGCTGTCCCGCGGGTCCTTCACGTGGACCGACTGGAGCCCAAGCAGGCTCGATATGATCTGCATGTTGTTCTTCACGCGGTGGTGTATCTCCTTGAGAAGAAGCTCCTTCTCCCTGAGGGACACCCTGATCTGCTCCTCGCTCCTTATGCGGTTAATCGCTATGGCGTACAGTCCGGCCAGCCGCTTCACCGCCTCAAGGTCGGAGCCGTTATAATCAAGGGGCGCATTGGCGACCACGATCATGCCCAGGAGCTCGCCCCGCATAACGGCCGGGGCGACCAGATAGCGCAGTATCGGCACATGCCCCGCGGGCATGGCCCTGGATAGATTATATTTCGCCGCATCATTAATATAAAATGATTCCCTGATCATAAACGCGCGCTCCCCCGGACCGGTCCCTTCCGGTTCTCCGGGAGACATGATCCGCGACATGCACTCGGGCACGTTGTCCGCGTTGCCGCTGCCACCGGCGATCGGCGGGTAAACATAGCCGACGAAACGGCCGCTTGCCTGGTCCATCTCCAGAGTGCAGGCACACTCGCTTCCGGTCAGGCCAATCGCGCAGGCCATGACCGCATCGGCGAGTTCGGGCATGGCGAGAGACTCATTCAGGATTTTTTCCGACAAGCTGGAGAGCATTTGGTTCACCTTCAGCTCCCAGCCGAGCTTTTCCTCGGCTCTCTTCCGGTCGGTGATGTCATGGATCACGCCCCTGAAACCGGCCGGTTTCCCCTTGGCGTTAAGTATCTGTGATACCGATGTCTCGACAATACGCCGGGTCCCGTCCTTTCTGATAATCTCCCAGTCGATGGTCTTTTCCGGAATTCCCGTCCGGTAAATCCTGTTGAAGACCTCGAATATTTTTTTCTGATTGCCTGAATCGACGTAATCACGGTAAATCATCCCGATCAACTCATCAGAGCCATACCCCAGGATCTCGCAGATGGATTTGTTCAGGAACGTGAGGCGTCCCGCCAGATCGGTCTCGAAATAGCCTTCCTGCATGGAATCGATGATGGTGCGGTACTTCTCCTCGCTCTGGATCAGGGCCTCGAGATACTTCATATTATCCGTGATATTGCGCGCCAGCACGATGAAACGGACTCCTGCGCCGTTGACGCTGTCCTTGGCCGCTATTGAAAGCTCATACCATTTCCTGCCGTCGGGAAAATCAAGCATATAACGCGCGCCCGAATGCCTGCCCGTACGGGCCGCCTCATCGATCGCCCTCATGATAACTGCGGCGGCTTCGCCGGGAAGCACGTCGAACACTGTCTTGCCCAGAAAGCGCTCGGGATCGATATACAATTCATCGCGGGACTGAACATTGAAATCATGGATGCGGCCGGTGCGGTCCGTTTCGAACATCAGGTCCGGAAGCGCCTCCAGAGTCGCCCTGAGCCGCTCGTTGGCCGCTTGTATTCCCAACTCCGCCTGCATTCGCTCGGTGATGTCGATCGCCATGGACAATTTATAATCCGCGCCGTTAATCCTGATAACGGTCGCCGACAGAAGGCAATTCCGAATTTCGCCCGACTTGCGGCGGAAGGCAACCTCCGCATTGCGGACAGATCCTGATTTGCGTAACCGCGCGGTTAACCTCTTTCGTTCATCCGGCTTGGCCCAGATGTTAAGATCGAGAGTGCTCCGCCCGTCAACCTCGTTTTCCGAATATCCGGTCAGCTCAAGGAAAGCAAGATTGTACTTGAAGATGTATCCGTCGGCGATTCCGGTGACGGCGGTGGACACGGGATTCGAGTAAAAGATAACAAAGAACGCATCCATATCCCTGCTGGTTGCACCGGCCATGCCGCTCCGGGCCGCCCGATGCTTATTCGTTCGTTTATTCCCAACGATCTTTACCGGAGACCCGGTCCGGATGCCGTTTTCAGCCCATGCGCGAGGTGATTCTTTATCGCCGGTAGGTGATCTGCGTGAGCCGCGGCCGGCCTTTTTTCCGGTGCCGGAGGACGATTTTGCGTTTCGAGCCGGCGAAGAAGCCTGCTTCTTCTTAACAGAATTGATCTTGCCGGACCCAGGTTCTCTCTTCGGCATAATCTCCTCATCTGAGGGTGTACTATATCTCATTAACGAAACAGAAATGTCGCCAGACTATATATACAATAGTATCTCTATTAATACAAGAATATTTTTAAGCAGACGGAATCATGTTTTTATCTTGATTTACCATACCTGTAATGATACTACGTCCAGCGTATCTTTAATGTATAAATAAAAACTCATTTGATATTTTTTTGCTGTTATCGCGGGCGACCCCCGGCACCGGGTGTTTAAGTCCGCCCACGACAACCGGGTATTTCAATTTATTTTATCATTCGGAGGAAACCTATGGGTTATAATACGATCACCGTGACGACGAACAATTTCGTGACCATCATCACGCTCAATCGTCCCCCGACAAACTCCATCAACCTCGGCATGCGCGAAGATCTGGACCGCGCCATCACGGAACTGGAGCAGAGCAGGGACACCAGAATCATTATAATCACCGGAGCCGGCGATAAAGGCTTCTGCGCCGGCATGGACGTCTCGGATGTGGCGAATCTTTACAACGGGCCGGACGCCATTGACATGTTCAACCGCATCGACCGCTTCCCGAAGCCGCTCATCGCCGCTGTCAACGGATACTGTCTTGGAGGGGGATGCGAGCTCGCGCTGGCGTGCCATTTCCGGTTCATGACGGACAATCCCAAGGCGAAAATCGGATGCCCTGAGCTGAATCTAGGGATAACGCCCGGGTGGGGCGGAATCCAGCGCATGGCGCGGCTCCTGGGAAGATCCACGGCGCTTGACCTGATCCTCTTCAGCAGACGCCTGTCGGCGCAGGAAGCGCTCGCCGTCGGCCTTGTCGACCGCGTCTTCCCCGCGGCGGAGTTCATGAAGGAAACAAGCGCCTTCGCGCAGGCACTGGCCAAACGACCGCCCGTCGCCGTCAATGCCGTGCTGGATGGAATGATCACGGGAATTGAAAAGGGGATCGACGAGGGAATCCGCGTCGACCGCGTGTGGTCGAAGAAATGCGAGCAGACGAAGGACGCCCACGAAGGGTTCACCGCTTTCATGCAGAAACGGGAGCCGGTGTTTACGGGAGAGTGATCAGACGCCACCACGGCGGGGGTTCGTAACCCCGCCTTCAGAATGTATGAGCCCTCATGATTCGAGCACTTCGCGGATCTTTTCCGTGAGCGTTATGAACGAAAAGGGCTTCTGTATGAAGTGGATCCCCTCCTCCATCACCCCGTGATGGGCAATAACGTCATGGGTATATCCGGACATGTACAGCACCTTGATGTCGCTTCGGAATGCGGCGATTTTCCCGTACAGGCTCCTGCCGTCGATTTTGGGCATAATAACATCGGTCAGGAGAAGATGGATCTTTTCTTTGTAGTCCCTGACGATGCCGATGGCCTCCTCGCCGTTAGCGGCGGTAATGACCCGGTACCCGTGCTTCTGAAGAATTTTCGCGGCCAGCTTTCGGACCGCCTCCTCGTCCTCGACGATGAGGATTGTTTCCCCCCTGGCGGTAATCACTTCGAACTGCGGCGGCGCTGTTTTCTCCGCCGGAGCGCCTTCGGCGTGGGGGAAATAGATACGGAAGGTGGTGCCCCGGTTGGGCCTGCTGCTCACCCAGATGCTGCCGTTGTGCTGTTTCACGATGCCGTACACGGTTGCAAGCCCCAGACCGGTTCCCCATTCGCGGGTCGTGTAAAAAGGCTCGAACATGTGCTCCAGGGTCTCGCTGTCCATGCCGCACCCGGTGTCGCTGATGGCGAGCATCACATGCTGTCCCCGTCGCACTTCGGGATGCTTTTTCGCGTACGTTTCGTCGATGAACACATTCGAAACCTCGATCGTGAGCTTGCCGCCGCCCGGCATGGCGTCCTGCGCGTTGACCCCCAGGTTCAGTATAATCTGCTCGATCTGGGACGCGTCAGTCGCTATGTTGCCCGCGTCGGCGGCGACCTGCATTTCAAGCTCGATGTCCTCCCGGATGGTCCTCCTCAATATTTTCTCAAACCCGAGCACAACCTCGCCGAGGTTCACCGTCTTCATCTCCAGCACCTGCTTGCGGCTGAATGCCAGAAGCTGACGGGTCATATCGCGCGCCCGTTCCGCCGCGTCCTTGATCTGTATCAGACTGTCGAGATGGGAGCTGTCCATGGGAACGTCCAGCAGGAGCATGTCCGCGTAGCCGAGAATGGGCGTGAGCATGTTGTTGAGATCATGCGCGACGCCGCCGGCAAGCCGGCCGATGGACTCCATCTTCCGCGACTGGAAGAGCTCTTCTTCCAGGTTCTTCCGCTCGGTGATGTCAAGGGCCAGAGACAGGACCACCTCCACGTTGCCGTCCTGGTCGTGGAATATCGTGCTGTTCCATTCGCAGGTGATGACTTCGCCCCTTTTGGTCAGATTTTTATTGACGCTATGACTCGGCAGCCTGCCGTCCAGCAGTTTCCTGACGACATCATCCACAATCGGACGATCTCCGTCGGGAATCAGGAATTCAAAAAAATTTCTCCCCAGGACCTCTTCCCGCTTCCACCCGAACACCTCCTCGGCGTGCTTGTTCCAATCGGTAATGCGGCACTCCGGGTCCCAGAGCACGAAAGCCAGGGGGGCGACGTCGTAAAGGTTATGATAGCGCCGCTCGCTTTCACGGATAATATCCTGGATTTGTTTCTTCTCGGTAACGTCCCGCACGATGCCGCGGAATCCTACCGGCTCCCGGGCCGCATCCCGTATGAGGGAGACCGAAGCCTCGACGATCCTCCGGCTTCCGTCTTTACGGATGATCTCCCAGTCGAAGGCGCGCTCCGACCGGTATGTCCGGTGGGCCCGGTTGAAGGTCTGGTATACCTTTTTCGCGTTTGCTTCATCCATAAACAAACGATTATTCATGCCCCTCAGCTCATTCCGGCTGTATCCCAGTATCGAGGTGATGGCGTCATTGAAAAAAGTGAAATTTCCCGCCAGATCGACCTCATAGTAACCGTCCTGGATATTATCGATGATGGCGCGATATTTCTCCTCACTCTGGCGCAGCTGTTCTTCGGCATTCTTCCGCTCCGTGATGTCGATAATGGTTGCCTCGATCAGCGTTGTGCCGTTGATCATAATTCGCGAGAAGAACATCTCCACCCAGACCGCAGACCCGTCGCCCCTGATCATCCTGAACTCGTCATGGGAGGGAACTTTTTTATTCGAAAGACGGTCCCGATACCGCCGCAGGAACAGATCGCGGTCATCGGGATGTATCATCGCCCGCAATTTTTTTATTGTGAACTTCAGCAATTCATCTACGCTGTATCCCGATATTCTCGCCAGTGCATCGTTGGCGAATAGTATTTTCGGGGGAAAACCTTCCGCGATCAAGACTCCCTGGAACGAGCGCCGGACCAGGTGTCCGTATTGTTGCCCGATATCTCGCATATCCATTTCGGCGCCGCGACGTTTCTTCCCATTTGATGGAATGATCTCCTTCCTGACCCGCCGTTTCTTCTGTGCGGACGACGCGGGCACGGACTCCAGCTCTTTGAACCGCCGTTGAATCTTCATCTGATCCTTCGTTCGATCATGTTTCGTCGATTTTCCACTCGATGCGCGGCCGGTCCGTTCCCGGGGGTTAGGTTGATTCCGCCCGGGATGAAGGGTCGTGTCGCTGCGCGATAATCGCTTACCTTCTACAAGAAGGGCCTTGTTTTTGCTGGAGTCTTTTGCCGGTCTTGCGGACGGTGGCATTCTGCCGCGGTCGGAAGAAACGGGCTTTCTGCTCTTTTTATTTTTGTTCATTTCAAGCTCTCCTCTTGCCTCTCCGTTCCAGGATTTGAGTTATGTGCGTTTTATGAACAAATGGAAAGCGTTATATTATTTATATTAACACGAGAACATATAAATTTCAAGGGCACTTGCGTCTGACGTATAATAAAAATAAACAATAATTGATCATTTCAGGAGCAACCGCACCGCGTGCCTCAATTCTTCACGGGTAATTGACCGTCCCTATCTTGTTGAAAACAGTCCGTCTCTGATTATTAGTATATGGAAAAAAACGCCTGCCGCTTCTCCCGCGGCAGGCTCTATAATCTGCGAGAATCGTTGCAGTCAGTCAATTGTCGATTAATTTTTTCATACGTTCAAATCTGGCCACCAGTCTTTTAACTATAGCTTCAATCCTTTCTTCCATGCCCCATGGCTTTAAATTTTTGAGAAACTTGGGCCTGATCCAAATTATCATAGCCGGGAGAACGGTCAGCGCCAATGTGCCGCTCAATATCATGGAAACTGTCACCAGGAGTCCCCCCATTCTAATTATCTTAAAAGTGGAGAAACCCAGGACCCCAAACCCGAGCCCCACCGACAGGGTGGTCGTCACGATGGCAAGACCGGTGGTTCTCAGGGTATTCTTATAGGACTCGATAAAATCAAATTTATTGACCACGTGCTCGTATTTGAAACGCTCGATAAAATGGATCGAGTAATCAATACCGGCGCCGACTGCGATGGAGGCATTGACGATGGTGCTGTAATTGATCGGGATGCCGGTGTAACCCATCAGGCCCAGGGTTATGATGAGCGTGAAGGATTTCGGAGCGGCCGCAAAAAAACCGCCGAGTATAGAGCGAAATATGAACATGCATGACAGCACCACCACAATCACGGTCACGATGATGGACTGGATCTGATTGATGAGAATCTGCTCGTTCATCATCAGGTTGATGGCCGGCATGCCCGATATGATTATCTTCTCCACATACGGATCATCTTCGGGGAAAATTTTCCTGAACATCGCATTGAAGGTTGACTGGAACTGCCGTAAAAAATCGGCCTTGTCGCTCCTCATGAATACAACGAACTGCATGAGCTGCATGTCGTCGGTCATCAGATATTTGGACATGTCCTCGCGGGAGGCGCGGAACTGGTTCATGCACACGCCGATGATGCTGCGGTCGGTCAGGGATTTGTCCGCGATCCCGTCGGCCCTGACGTCTGGTATTTTGCTGAAGGCGTCATTGTCATCATGGTAAAATACCTTGTAGATAAGCTTCAGGGTGTCGGTTACGCTGAGAATACTGCCGACCGGTTTGACGGCCGATCCGTCAATAACGGCTTCCGGCTGTTTCAACTCTTTAAGTTCGTTCCCCAGCTTCTCGATCTTCCTGAGGGTGATCGGCTGGGTGATATCCGTATGGAAAAAGTCGGACAGGTAAAAGAAGTTTCCCTGGAATTCCCTGCCCGCCTCGGTATTCTTGTAATTCCGGATGGCGGCTATGTACCGGCGGCACTCCGCTTTTTCCGGATCCGTGCCGGCCGTTTTAATTCTGCCGATAATGCTTTCGACGCCCGCTTCCTTGGCCGTCATGGCGGCATGATTGCCGCTCACGGAGGCGTAATCGTCGGCCATATCGCTCAGATCATTGCCCGCCGGCGACGCGGTCATCTTCCTGTTACTATTATCTGCTTTCTGCTCGGTTTCAAAATACTCATTGAGTATATCGGTGAAAACCGCCACCCGCTCCTCGATCCCGTCCTGGTTCCGCTCGGGGTGTTTCTTCATTTTGTCAAGATCATCTAAGATATAGGAGTTAATGACCGTCGCGTATTTCAAATCCGGATGGATATTCTGAAACTGCCGGTAGGCGCCGGTAAACTCATCGATTCTCCGCGTAAGATCTCTCTGGACGGCACCCCCGGCGAGGCTGACCCGGTCCCTCATTTTGAACACGATGCACATCTGGCCGGTTCCGGTGAGCTCCTTGTTGATGAATTTATCCCCCTGCCTGAGCGGATTGCTTTCCAGGAACATGAAGGAGATGCTGCTTTCGGTTTTGAGGAAAAACAGCCCGATGAAAAATATGGCTGTTACCGTAAAGAACCCCCAGAATACCGTCCGCGGATGGCGCGCCGTATTTTCGCCGCCCAGCATGACAGCCTTCATGATCGTCCTCTCGAAGAAGGTTTCCTTGATGCCTTTTGGAGGAGGCAGGAGGACAAGGCAGGCCGGGATAAACGTGAAGGTAAGAAAAACATTAATTGCTATCCCGAGTGTCACCAGCACTCCCAGTCTCTGTATGTCGACGACGTCGATGAACACGTCAGAGAGAAAAGCGGCCATGGTCGTAATGGCGCTCAGGAGGATGGCTGTTTCGATGCTGTCGGTGGTGTCAATGATAGCGGCCGTGACCTCGGCCTTGCTCCTGCCGGCGACCTTCTCGTAATACCGCACCAGATAGTGGATCACGTACGAGCTCCCGACGGCGATGAGGACGCAGGGCATGACGATGGTTCCGGCCGAAAACTCGATGTCGGCCATGAGCATGGCGCCCATGAGCCAGATGATGCTCATCATCACCGCGGCCAGGGGAAGGTAAATCCCGGTTGGTGTCCTGATGGTCATAAAGAGAATAAATAGGATGACCACGCACGACAAAATCATGAAGACGGTCAAATCGTTCATGACGAACTCCTGGAGGAGGGCCTCAGCGACGGGCAGTCCCGCAATATAGATCTTCAGGTGTTCAGGTTTGTTTTTTTCAGCGATCGTGTTGAAAATCTTGTAGAGGTGCGCGACATCGTATATGTTCGGAACATTGTACAATTTGGATTCAAGGTTGTTTCTGCTGAATGGATCAATAGTCTGTATGACGAACTTGTACAGATCATCAATGCAGTCCTGATAGGTTAGATTGACATCGGGTTTTTCATACGGCGCGTCGCTCTCGATCATCCTGAATACATTATTCAGATATTCTTCATCAACCTCATTTTTCCGCATCGATGAATAAAAATCCGTGTAATAATCGCTGAACGGCTTGAGGAGACCGACCATGAAGCGGCGGATCTTTTTCTTATTGGAAGTCACCGTATCATTAATGTATTCATCATCGACCGTTGTTCCATTGACGGTTGTGGAGTAGATGTTCGCCGGGAAATAAAAATCCCTGCCGCTGAACCTGGCTTTTAATTTATTCGCGTCCACCATGATGAACATCTCGCGCCGTATGATCTCCAGCTTGTTGTCTATCCTTTTCTCAACCGGAACCATTATGGCGCAGGCCTTGCCGTCATTGGAAAACAGGGTCCCCTTCAAAAGATCGTTGCTCTCCAGTTCTTTTTTAAGATAGGGAATCAGCTTCTTGAGGTCAGCATCATCTTTCGGAAGTTTTTTCATCTCTTCGGGATCCGGATCAAGAATCCCCGCTCTCTGGCGCGACTTGCTGGTCAGGTTTCCGATTACGATCGTGTTATTTACCTTATCCACCATTACATCATCGGCGTTGATGATGCTCATGATCTGATTCGCTGATAGTTTTGACGGAACCTCGACTGTTTTTTCATCGCCGGATATGATATCTGGATACTTCTTTTCAACTTTCAGGGCCTTGAACTGATTGATCACCTGTTCAACGTAGCGGAGGGTTTCCACACTAAAAATGCCCTCTTTATCATTCTCAACACCGATCAGTATCATATCCTTCATTGAGAATTTTTTCAGTGTCAGGTGGTAATATTTGATGACATCCATTTTTCTGGAAAAAGCTTTCATCGGATCCACATTGATCGAAAACTTCGTGCCCAGCATAAGAGCGAAAAATATCGTTAGGAGGATAATGCAAACAATAACTGTTTTGGGCCATCTGGCAGATATCCGTACCAACCATTTCATTGTCTTGTCCTTAATTAAATTGATGTATTCACATAATTATTCTTTAATTGTAGCAGGCGCACTGTTCGCGTCGCCGCGCACATAAAATCTCCCGTTTTATGATTGAAAATCGGGAACGGGGAACAATGTTCATACCGGGTTTAATTCAGAATAAATGCTATCTGGAAGGAAACCGCATCCAAGGCACATACAATCCTCCACGATGCTTCATGTATTTTATATGTTTAATCACTGAACGGCAAAGTAGGAAATTAAATGATAAAAATCAATTCTTATTTGCTTTTTTATCTTAAATATTTTCGTTGTACATGTGCGATATCCGAACAACAGGACCGATGCCGCCATCAGGGATCATGTGTAGTATCCCTTAGCTGTAAGCGGGAAAGTCAAAATAAATTTTTATGGCATTTTGCCGGAAAATCTATTATAATAAATCTAATGTGCGAGGTGTTCATAATGAAGAGATTATTTAATACTATGAGCTTATTCTTTTCAGCCGGCGCGCTGGGCGGCCTTGTAAATGGGCTTGCAGTGTGGATTTTCGGCGCCCTGGGCATAACCGCGGCGCTCGGTGTGCAGATAGCCCCGGAGCTCAGCCCGCCCTTCCTGTATCAGAAGGTCGTCTGGGGCGGCATCTGGGGATTCATCCTGCTTGTCCCGCTGGCGGAAAAAAGCCCGTGGCTGAAAGGTCTGGCAGTCAGCCTGGCGCCCACTCTCGCGCAACTGCTGATAATTTTTCCCTACCGATTGCACAAAGGTTTCCTCGGCTGCGACCTGGGATGTCTGACGCCTCTTTTTGTTCTCTTCTTCAACGCCCTGTGGGGAATCACCGCGGCTCTCTGGTATCACGCGGTCAGGGAATAGCCGTTCGTTTTCAACGAACGGTTCGGCGCAATACTCTTCCGAAGAGCGCTTTGCGTCATGGCAGTTTTTTTCATCCCGTCCCTGTTATTTTATAGACTATCCGGCGCCGCAGAGCGACAATATCCCATGGACTTTCTGTCGATTATAGTCATCGCCGTGGCCCTCGCCATGGACGCCTTCTCGGTTGCAATTTCTTGCGGGATGATCATCGCCAGTCCCGGCCCCCGGCACTACTTCCGGCTCGCGTTTCACTTCGGCCTGTTCCAGTTCATGATGCCGGTCATCGGCTACTTCGGCGGCAGGTATCTTGAGATATACATCAAGTCCTATGACCACTGGCTCGCATTCGGCCTCCTCCTGTTCATCGGTCTGAAGATGTTGAGGGAAGCCTTTTCGAGTAAGGGAGCCGATTGCCCCGCTGAGGAGCGCCGGGACCCCTCGCGGGGATGGTCGCTCCTGGTCCTGGCGGTGGCCACCAGCATCGACGCCCTGGCCGTGGGGTTGTCGATCGGCGTCCTTGACCACCCCATCCTGCTCCCCAGCGTCATCATCGGTGCCGTGTGCGCGCTCTTCTCGATACTCGGCACCGCCATCGGCAAGCGGGTCGGTTTGCTCTTCGGCAGGCGGGCCGAGGCCATCGGCGGCGTGATGCTCATCGCCATCGGAATAAAGATCGTGGTGGGGCACACAATGGGGTGACGCGGCGAGTCTGATCCCGCACCCGAGGTGCGGGATCAGACCAGAATGAATAACATAAATTATTTCATAGATGACATTAATACTTGAAAGGATACGCCATGAAACCGATAGAATCAACCGGCGACGCGGACAGGCTCCTCCGAATAGCCTTCATCTTGAGCGTCATCACGGTCGTGTACAACATAGCCGAGGGCCTGGTGTCCGTCATATTCGGCTACGCCGACGAGACCATCGCCCTGTTCGGGTTCGGCGTGGACAGCTTCGTGGAGGTCATATCCGGCATGGGCATCGGCCATATGGTATGGCGGATGCGGCGGAGCCCCGTGACAGAGCGCGACCGGTTCGAGCGGCAGGCCCTGCGCGTGACCGGCGCGAGCTTTTTTATACTCGCGGCAGGTCTGGTCGCCGGCTCGGTTCTTACTGTTATTTATCGTACGGCGCCGGGCACGACCATACCGGGCGCGGTCATATCAGTCATATCAATCATTACCATGCGGGCGCTCTACATGTATAAAATGAAAATCGGCAAACAACTCTGTTCCGAGCCGATCATCGCGGACGCCAACTGCACCAGGACCTGCCTCTACCTCTCATACATACTCCTCGCCTCGAGCATGCTGTATGATTATTTCAGGATTTCATATATCGATATAGCGGGAGGGCTCGGCATAGCCTGGTTCGCCTTCCGGGAGGGAAGAGAGTCATTTGAAAAAGCGCGGAGCAGCTCGCTTTCCTGTGCGTGCGATGATTCCGAAACGCCGCCCGCTCCATGAGTGCCGGTCACCGCGCATTTGTATTTCTTGGAAATATCATATGGTTTATGCCGCTCGTCCGCAGCATAAACCATATGTAAAAAAAAATTTAGAATTAGATAGTTGATAAAGTTATTACCGGGGAAGTGACTTTAAAAATTCCGCCCTTTCAACATACCAGTCTTCTATATGGCTGATGACATCCTTGGGATGGTTATCTATATCCCAGTAAAAAATCTCGCCCCCGATTATATCAAAATGATCGAAACCCTTTATGACGCCGAAATAGTTCCAGATACCCGCGTCAGGGATACTGGTGCCGTCCCAATCCACGATGCTGTCTCGAACTCCCGCGTACCCGTCGGGATAGATCCAGGGCCCGTTCATCGATTTGGTGTTGACAACACCATCATTCGGCCACCAGCTGCTGTCGATTGGAACGCGGTCTTTGACCGCCATGTCATAATACTCGCCATCCTGTGCCCGCCAGTAACCGTGATACCGTTCGTCATTGCAGGTGTAAGCGCCCATCATCGGTGCGGTAACAAACCACAAGATAAAACTGTCCGCGTCCGCCACATGATAATATTCCCCGTTATCGCGCATCAACGGCGAATCGCACGGATGGCTCGCTACTCCGGCATAGGAAAAGTAATAAATATTGTTCTGCGCATGCACCCAGGCATTTTGTTCCTTGCAGGCTTCAGGGCTGAGGTCCCACATGCAGATATCCTTCTGGTCGGTTGCAAAATAGGTCTCGGCTGCATTGTTCACTCTTGTAAAATAATCCTCGAGGGACTCCCCTTTCTGCCGGGGAACAACTCCGAACTGCTCCAGCTTAAAATCATATATTTTTAAAATGGTCTGGCTGGAATCCATTCCAGTGGCCTCAAGGAGGATTATCAACAACTCTTGGATATAAGGAATCAGCTTGATGAAGCCATTGGACAGCGTTGTGCCGTTATGGACGCCGGCCAAGGTGGTAATGCTTGAGATCAGGTTTTTCGTTTCAGCGCTCCCGGAGAACAGCGGTGAAATCGGTTCCTGTCCGGAATAGTCAGCCTGTTTTTCCTCGGGATATCCGTGTTCGAGGAGCTGCGCGAACATCCTGGCGTTCATTCCTCCCTGGCTGTGCGCGATAATATGGATCTTGCGGTTTTTGCCCGGCTTACCCCAATCGGTCAGCAATGCTTTTCCGGTAAAATCCCTGCCGAACCGGCTGTGCTGGTGCTTTATTGAATGAGCCAGGCCGTAATCAACGCGAACGCCCTTGAGCTGAGCGTAGAGCTCACAGCTCCGGTCCCAGTTGCTGGAAACCGGCCCCACAACAGCCGTATAGGTATCATGGCAGGCCTTTTTAAGGATCTCCTGCAAATCATTGTATCCTCCCCAGTAAAAGTGGCCATAAGGACCTGCCAGTTCATCCCTGCCCCATCCGATGAACCCGTGCAGCAGAACGATCGGGTAATTATTGCCCTTCGTCAAAATATCATCGTTGTTGGATTCCGTAAACGGAATAATCGGTTTGTCCTTGCTGTCATCGCATCCCATGAATATGAAAATAAATAAAAGAATGCATAAAAAATATACCGGTATAGAAAATAATCTTCTCATAGTAATTAAAACCTCCATAATCTTTGTTAATTCTTATTATTATTTTGGATGTTTATACGGTTACACTTATGCTTAACCATATTATAATCAGTATAAAAAATCAAACCGGACAGTCGGTTTTAAATTATATATAAATAAAATTATATCTTAAGTCTGGCCAGATATGGATTAATCCACAATTGACTTAGAAAATTCTTGGGCTTGTACGGTGTATTAGGCCAATGTTAAATCATAAAGAGCAGCATTATGACATTTGCTATAACATCCAGGAATTTCCGCCATGATCAGTACCGGCTCAATAGACATGCTGAGTGTTTTCGGTATGAGCGCCGGATTATATAACGCTGCTTGTGAGCGTGAACGCCTGGGGAAGTGTCTTAAAATTTTACGGCATTCGTGGCGTGACCTGTTATCAATCACGGTGGAGATCACCCTTCATTATATATTCTCCGCCACTTTCCTGCCGAACTCAACACACGCTTTAATCGCTTCATCATCCGGGTTCCAGAGCGACTTGATCCCGTCACCGATAACGGCAAACCCGGCCGACTCTAGTCCCTCCTGGATCATCTTCACAGACTCGCCGCTCCATCCGTAACACCCGAATGCGAAGGCCTTCTTATTTTTAAACTTCAAACCACGGATTTCCTCCAGAAGGGAGGCGATTGAACTTAGTATTCCCTGGTTAATCGTGGGAGACCCCACCCCGATCGCCTTTGACCTGAAAACCTCGGTGACGATATCATTTTTGTCCGTGTTGGAGGCGTTGAATAATTTTACAACCGTATCGCCGCCCGCTTCCCGCATCCCGTCTGCTATGGATTCCGCCATGACCCGGGTACCGTTCCACATGGTGTCATAAATAATGGTAACCTGGTTTTCCTGGTACGCGTCGGCCCATGCGAGATAACGCTCCACGATCTGCGTCGGGTTCTGCCGCCAGATTACCCCGTGGCTCGTGCAGATCATGTCCAACGGGAGCTTCAGGGAAAGGACTTCGTTGATCTTCTTGATCACCAGCGGGCTGAACGGGGTCAGAATGTTGGCGTAATACTTCATGCATTCGGCGAAAAGCTCGTCCTGGTCCACCGTGTCGTTGAACATGCCGCTCGACGCGTAGTGCTGGCCGAAGGCGTCGTTGCTGAAGAGTATATTGTCGCCGGTGAGATAGCACATCATGCTGTCGGGCCAGTGGAGCATGGGCGCCTCGATAAAAATCAGCTCCTTGGCCCCCAGATTCAGGCGGTCGCCCGTCTTCACGGTTCTGAAGTTCCAGTCCCTGTGATAATGCCCCTTCAATGACTTGACGCAGCTGGCGGTGCAGTAGACCGGAATGTCCGGTATGCGCCGCAGCAGCTCCGGGAGCGCGCCGCTGTGGTCTGTTTCGCCGTGGTTGGCGATGATGTAATCGATCCGTTTCAGATCGATGGTTTTTTCCAGTCCGGCGACGTATTCTTCCGCGAATGGGGCCCACACCGTGTCGATAAGCGCTATTTTATCCTCTCTGACAAGGTATGAGTTATAGGTTGACCCCCGGTGAGTGGAATACTCGTTTCCGTGGAATCTTCTGAGTTCCCAGTCTGTTTTGCCGACCCAGGTTATGGTTTTGTTGATTTTGATAGGCATGCGGCACCTCCTCTGGCTGATGATTGAGTCTAGTATCGATCAGCATGAACAATTGCCATGATCATCCGCAAATATCAACACATTTATGTTTCTTGTGGGTACATCAAAAAACTTGACATTTGCTCCAGGCATCGTAAAATATCAATTTCTCTAAAAAACAAGAAGGAGGATTCCGTCATGAAAATATTCATCTGCGACGTATGCGGCCATCTTGAGTTCAACGCGATTCCGGACAAATGCCCTGTCTGTTTTGCTGAAAAGGATAAGTTCGTTCAAAACGACTCCATATTTAAAGAATCCAGCGAGAAAAGCCCTGAGGCGGAAATAAAGCACGTGCCGGCTGTCACGGTCAACAAGCAGTGCGGCCTTGTTCCCGAGAGCCCCTGCGTCGATATCATCGTGAGAGTCGGGAAAACGATGCATCCAATGGAGGAGAAGCATTTCATCACTTTTGTCGATTGCTATCAGAACGACGCGTACATAGGCCGGGCCATGTTCACGCCGCTGGGCGTTTATCCGGCTGCCTGCTTCCATCTGAAGAACGCCAAAGGAAAAATAACCGTCGTTGAAAACTGCAATATCCATGGATACTGGAAGAGCGAGGCCGCCCTCTGACGGGCGGTGCGATTGGAGCGGGGCGGGCGGAGCATATCGTCATTCCGTCTCTGCCCCCCGTTATAGTATGGAATAAACCACTATGATTCACTGGAGAACACAATGAAAGGAAACGTAAAACTTATTGAAACCCTAAACTCCCTCCTCGCCGACGAACTCACCGCCATCAATCAGTATATGGTTCACTCCGAGATGTGCGCGGACTGGGGGTACGGCAGGCTTCATGAGAATTTTGAAAAACGGGCCATTGACGAAATGAAGCACGCGGAAAAACTCATCGGAAGGATTCTCTTCCTGGAAGGAGTCCCCATCGTAAGCGATTTAAGAAAGATCAACATCGGCGCCGAAGTGCCCAAACAGCTCTCGAACGACCATACGGCCGAGCTGGACGCCATTACGGCTTACAATGCCGCGATCAAGTTGGCCGGCGACGTCGGCGATTTCGCGACACGGGAAGTTCTTGAGAATATCCTGAAAGACGAGGACCGGCATATCGACGACATTGAATCCCTGCAGGATCAGATCGGCCAGATGACGCTTCAGGTCTTCCTATCGACCCAGGTATAACGACGGCGGGATGAATGCTTATTCATAAGCCCTGTTATCGTCGCATGGCTTGTCGTCGTAATCGTTTCACACCATCTCCGGATGCTGCGCGATGGTGCAGGGAGGAAGCTTTTCCGGCACCATAGGCCTCTGCCGCAGCATTCCGGAGCGGCTTCGTCAACACCCGTCGTATGTGCTGTCTTGCAGTTGGTGCAATTAGAGGTTGCGGTCATTTACGAAATGGATATTGCCTCAACAGGGCATTCCTCAGCCGCCTGTCGGGCGGCTTGTTCGTGCTCTGCGGGCACCGGATTTGCATAGGCCACTGCGGTTGCGCCCTCCATTTTAAATACTTCCGGGCAAGTTTGCACACATAAATCGCAGCCGGTGCACAGATCGGGATCTACTTTAGCTTTCATACAAGCCTCCTTTCGTTTTATACACCCGCACAATACATATCCCGCAGTCGGTGAAGCATATCGTGATATTTCTCGTGGACGCCGGCTCCGATTTCTTCCCGCTCAACGCGGTCAAATCCTTTCAATAACTCCTCCTGGTCTTTCACGGAGAGCCGCTCGTCAGCCATCATAAAGAGCAAATTTTTTTCTTTCATGATATGGCCGCGCAGAAAATGGACGTATTCCCGGGCGTCAGCGACGAACATCTCTGATGCCGTGTTGTCGCCGGCCTTCACGTTCCCAAGGGGTATTGGCCGCTTACTCCAATAATGCAATAATTGCGAATACTTTTCATTGATTTAGGTCAAATCACCAACAAAATACATACGGGTCACTTCATCACGCGCATTAGTGCGTCAGAATGAAAAGACCAGATTCCTTTCCTTCTTGTATTAACATTGAGACGCGGTTTATGATTGCCAGATTTTCGAAATTGCATTCTGTAAAAGTAGATATTTGATGTAATTCTGCTTGACAAAAATTTGTATATTTGGCTATATTGCCAAATATACAAATACAAAGCTCGGTAATTATAAATATGAAGACAATACAAATCAATAACATTACTGAATTAAATAAAACCGGCCGGAGCTGCTGCGCTCCTCCCCAAAATCCAGGCCTCCTGGCTCCTGATCTGCAAATGCGGCAGAAGGCAATCAAAGCGATATCCAGTATCACCGCTGAAAAACCTCCCTGGATCATCGGCACCATTAACACTGAGTATGGACTGGTCCCTGTGGTTTCACCTGACTGGTCTCACGCAGACCGGTGGGGACATATCCGCTCCCGCATGAGCGCGTTCCGGATGAACTATGCCATCAATCCGGGACTGTACGCCATTGGAACGCCGGATGCGGATTCCGACATCTTTGTAAGCGCCAATTACAAGTTCAGCTTCGATATACTCCGTCGTGAATTAATGGGAATAAACGGCTGGATCCTTGTTCTGGACACGAAGGGTATCAACGTATGGTGCGCGGCCGGCAAGGGCACATTCGGGACCGATGAACTGGTAAGACGCATCACCGCAGCGAACCTGGCCGGCCTTGTCGCCCACCGGAGGATTATCGTACCCCAGCTCGGAGCAACCGGTGTCAGAGCAACCGAGGTCATGAGGAAAACCGGCTTCCATGTGTATTTCGGCCCGGTTGAAGCTGCGGATATTAAGCAATATTGTACCGATAACTATCGTGCCTCACCGGAAATGAGGCAAATACGGTTCGGTATCGTAAAGCGGCTGATACTCACCCCCATTGAATTGAACCAAGCTTTAAAAAGATATCCGCTTGTCGCGCTGATAATCCTTGTCATTTTCGGATTACAACCGACAGGGGTTATATTCAACAATGCCTGGTTTGAAGGCTGGCCCTATCTTTTCCTCTGCCTGATAGCGATAGTTATCGGTGCCGTGATTACTCCCCTTCTTCTTCCGTTCATCCCCGGCAGGTCTTTCGCCCTCAAAGGATTGATCACAGGAGTGGCCGCCGTTTCCCCCCTTGTTGCTCTGACCCCGGCCGGCGGCGAATCGTTTTTCCTGAAGGCATCGGCGCTGGTACTTTTCTCGCTCCTGTCATCGTACCTCGCACTGCAGTTCACCGGCGCCACGACATTCACCACCATTTCCGGCGTGAAAAAGGAATTGAGAATATGGCTGCCGATATACATCGCCGGGCTTGTGATCGCTGCCATACTGCTGGTTCTGTATAAGATACATTCATGGGGGCTCATATGAAATATTTGAAGAACGTTGCCACGCTCGCGTATGACCCGGAAAAATGCACCGGGTGCCGTCGTTGCACCGAGGTGTGCCCGCACGCGGTTTTTGAGATGCGCGACGGCAAAATAACAATCATTGATAGAGACCGGTGCATGGAATGCGGCGCCTGCGCCTTGAACTGCGATTTCGGCGCCATAGCCGTGGGATCCGGCGTCGGATGCGCAGCGGCCCTTATCAGGGGCATGATCACGGGCGGCGAGCCGACCTGCGACTGCGGGCCCGCGGCCGGAAAATCGACGACATGCTGCTGAAGGAAGGTTTAACAATGGAACAAAAAATACATCCGCAGTATGAAGCAAGGGCGAACATTATCAAGGCCATTGGGCACCCCACGAGGCTTTTCATTCTGGAAGAGCTGCACAGGCAGGAGCGCTGCGTAAATGAGCTCACTGACATGATCGGTTCGGACGTATCCACCGTGTCTAAGCATCTGAGCGTGTTGAAAAACGCCGGTCTGGTGCATGACGAGAAGCGCGGCGCCAGCATTTACTACAAGTTGTGCTGCCCCTGCGTGCTCGACTTCATCGGCTGTATCGAGACCGTACTCAAGACAAATGTTGAAAAGCAGATGAACATAGCGCAGTGCTGCGGGATAACAATCGCAAAACCCGAACATTAAGACATGAAATAATATTAATTATACGTGGAGGAAGTTTGATGTTAATTGAAATACTCGGTACCGGATGCGCCAAATGCAAAAAACTTGAGGATATAACCAGAGAGGCCGTGCATGAATCGGGCACAGAAGCATATATTAACCACATTACCGACATCAAGGCAATCATGAACTACGGGGTCATGACCACACCCGCCCTCGTAATT
>MIBH01000017.1:23856-31512 GCA_001829455.1 Spirochaetes bacterium RBG_13_51_14 | reverse complement strand
GATGTAAAGCATTGGATCACTGCTAAGTAATCGTTCAATCGAAGTGAATATCAAGGAATTTCCCATGGCAGAATGCTGCGTTCAAGATCATGCCGCTCAAGATACATTGAAGCAAAACAATGGTAATAAAATAAACATCAGGGTTTTCATCCCGCTCATGCTTATTCCTCCCGGAGTCGTGCTCTATGTTTTTCTTGAACGGGGTGTCAATTATATCGTATATTCCTTATTGGGCCTGGATAAAAGTTCCCATCTCACGGAAGCGATCCGCTTTTTCATGTTTGAAATCCCCAAGGTGCTCTTACTTCTGATTTCTATTATATTCTTCGTCGGGATCATCCGCTCATTTTTTTCCCCGGAAAAAACCCGAAAGGCGCTCGAAGGAAAGCCTCTGTTCGTCGGAAACGTCATGGCGAGCACACTCGGCGTAGTAACGCCGTTCTGTTCCTGTTCGGCCATACCGCTCTTTCTCGGTTTCATGGAGAGTGGGATCCCCCTTGGTGTTACCTTTTCTTTCCTGGTTGCCGCGCCCATGATCAATGAGGTGGCGCTTGTGCTTCTCTTCGGGCTTTTCGGCTGGAAAACGGCTCTTTTGTACGCGTCCACCGGTCTCATCATCGCGATAACCTCAGGCTGGGTAATCGGCAAACTTAAAGTCGAACGGCTTGTCGAGGATTGGGTGTATGAAATAAAAGCGGGTGAACTCAGAATTGAAGAGAGAAAAACATTATTTTCTGAAAGAATACAGGCCGGATATACTGCCGTTATCGATATAGTTTCAAAGGTGTGGATCTATATCGTGATCGGCATCGGCATCGGCGCTGGTATTCACGGATATGTACCCGAGAACTTCATGGCGTCAATCATGGGGAAATCGGCATGGTGGTCCGTTCCTCTTGCAGTCCTTATCGGCGTGCCCATGTATTCTAACGCGGCGGGAATTATCCCGATAGTGCAGGCCCTTTTAGAAAAAGGCGCCTCGCTCGGTACGACCCTCGCTTTCATGATGGCGGTCATCGGGCTTTCGCTGCCCGAGATGATCATATTGAAGAAAGTTCTCAAGCTTCCGTTGATCCTTATATTCGTCGGCGTTGTCGCGGTCGGTATCATGATTGTCGGGTATCTGTTTAACCTGGTGTACTGAAAATTATTTTTCAATCGATAAGGAGGCTGATATGGCTGAATGCTGTTCAGGCGGTGTACGTATAATCTATTCATGTTCCGGCGCAGCCGACGTTGGCGAAATTGCCGACAGGGTCGTTCGAAAACTCCGTGATGATGGGTTTGCAAAAATGGCCTGTCTCGCCGGTGTCGGAGCCGGTCTTTCAGGATATGTGCAGTCAGCAAAAGGAGCGGATGTCGTTTTTACCGTAGATGGCTGCCCTACTGCCTGTGTGAAAAAAAATATCGAGCGTATCGTCGTGAATCCCGTGTCGTATATTCTCACCGAAATGGGACTGGAAAAGGGAAACACTCCGGTTTCCGACGCGCTGGTCACCGATATTGCTGAAAAAATAAAATCGGGAGCGTCCGTAAGACCGGCCGCTGGTGTTGTTTCCGGTGGTTGCGGGTGTGGCGGAAATTGCTGATAGAACAACCAGGTAGAAATGAATATGAATGCGAAAAAAATATCACTGATAGCTCTTTCCGTTTTCGTGGCCGCGAGCATAGGCTACCTTGTGTTCAGTGAAACAAGGGAGTCGCGGCAGCCAGAACCCGGTCTTACTGAACAGGAAAAACAGGGTGATGCAATCGCCCGGGATGCCAGTCCGACGACGAACGATAAACAGACGCTTGACAGTATCGTGCGCGTGTATTACTTCCACACCACCTTCCGCTGTCCCACCTGTTATAGGATTGAAGAATACACGAAAAACGCTATTTTTTCCGCGTTTGGTCCTGAAATAAAGAAAGAGACCATGGTCTGGAAAACGGTCAATGTGGAAGAACCGCAGAACCGGCATTTCGTTGACGACTTCAAGCTATTCACCAAGTCAGTGGTCGTGGTGGACGAACAAAAGGGAAAACAGATCCGCTGGAAAATTCTCGACAGGACGTGGGAGCTCGGGAGGGACCAGGCCGGTTTCAGCGATTACATTCGGAGCGAAGTGAAAAAATACCTGGAGGGCGCGTAATGGAAGGACTGGCGGCGGCCGCCCTATCCGCGATCTGGCTGGGGATCCTCACCTCCATAAGCCCCTGCCCGCTGGCGACCAACATCGCAGCGGTGTCGTATCTGGGCCGACAGGTGGAAAACACCAGGGGCGTTATAATCTCAGGCCTTTTCTACACACTCGGCCGCATGACCACCTACGCGGCCATCGGCGTGCTCATCGTGGTAAGCATGCTGGCCATTCCGGACGTATCGAACTTCTTACAGAAATACATGAACAAGGCGCTCGGGCCGGTTCTAATCGTGGCCGGCATGTTTCTCCTGGGACTCATCTCGTTTTCCTTCGGCGGGGGCGCCGGCCATGAGCGCGTGAAGGGGATTATCGAGAAAAACAGTATCATCGGCTCGTTTCTGCTGGGGCTCATCTTCGCCCTCTCTTTCTGCCCGGTATCTGCCGCGCTCTTTTTCGGCGCCCTGGTGCCCCTCGCCGTGAAACAGAACTCATCGGTGTTCCTGCCGATCCTGTACGGGGCGGGAACGGCGCTGCCCGTCATCATCTTCGCGCTGTTCATTGAAATCAGCGCCGACTTCGCGGCAAAGGCATTCCATAAATTGACGGCCGTCGAGCTCTGGTTCCGCCGTGTCACCGGCATTATTTTCATACTGATGGGAGTCTATTTCTCGATTACGTTTATTTTCAAATTACAGATCATATGAAAATATTAATTGCCATTACGATCATTTGTTTGTTCCTTTCATTCATAAAAAATCGAGGCAAGACGCTTTCAGGTATTAAAAGAGGAGCAACGCTCTTTATAAACCTACTGCCCGCGATGCTGTCGGTGATAATACTCATAAGCATCGCCTTATATCTTACGCCGCGGGAGGAGCTCATACGGCATTTTGGAAATAACACCGGTATCGCGGGATATGTCTTCGCCGCGCTGCTGGGATCCATCAGCCTGATCCCGGGCATCATCGCCTACCCCATGGCAGGCATGCTGATTAAAAGCGGCGTAAGTTATTCGGTGATCGCGGTTTTCATCACCACTTTGACTATGGTGGGAATAATAACCATCCCCATGGAAGCCAGGTATTTCGGTTACAAAACAGCTCTCTTGAGAAATGGTTTAAGTTTTTGCGGAGCCATCATTATTGGAATAGCGATCTCGGTTTTATGGGATATCCTGTGAAAGCATTTATAAAAGAACATATAACGAACATCGCGATAATAATCATATTCCTGATTTTTATCCTGTTCTCATACGCGGTCAATTATAAACCGGGCATCAAAATTTTTCAGGATAATTTTTTGCTATTCGCCCAGGAAATGATGATCTTCCTTCCGCTCATGTTTGTTCTGATAGGTCTGTTCGACGTATGGGCGCCGAAGGAAAAGATCGAAAGACATATCGGGACCGACTCCGGTTTTAAAGGGGCCTTCTGGATGATCCTTCTTGCCATGCTGCATGCAGGGCCGCTCTATGGCGCATTTCCCGTGGCGTATATGCTGTATAAAAAGGGGGCGAGCACACGAAACATTTTCATATACCTGGGGGCGTTTTCAACCCTGAAGATACCAATGCTGTCTTTTGAAATCGGCTTCCTAGGACTTAAGTTTTCAATACTCCGAACGCTTCTGACCATACCCGTGTTTATACTTATCGCGATAATAATGGAGAGATATCTTAAAACGAAAAATTTTCAAATTAAGGAATAATAATTTTACCGGATAATGAACAAGTAGGAGATGTGATATGACGGAGAACATTTCAAAAAAACTATCTTTTCTCGACCGCTACCTTACCCTCTGGATTTTCGTCACCATGGCCCTTGGCGTGGGTATGGGTTATTTCTACCCGGGCGTGGCAGGGTTCTGGAACCGGTTTCAGACAGGCACAACCAATATTCCAATCGCAGTCGGCCTCATCCTCATGATGTATCCGCCACTTGCCAAGGTCAAATACGAAGAGCTGGGCGACGTGTTTAAAAACTGGAAGGTCCTGGGGCTCTCCCTCGTCCAGAACTGGGTCATCGGCCCTGTGCTCATGTTTTTCCTTGCGATTCTCTTCCTGAGCGGATATCCGGAATACATGGTGGGGCTTATCATGATCGGCCTGGCGCGATGCATTGCCATGGTGATCGTATGGAACGACCTGGCATGCGGCGACGCGGAGTACGCAGCCGGACTGGTAGCCTTCAACAGCATCTTCCAGGTGCTCTTTTTCAGCGTGTACGCGTGGTTCTTCATCACGGTCCTGCCGCCCCTGTTCGGACTCCGCGGCAGCGCGGTGGACGTCACCATCGGCCAGATCGCCAAGAGCGTATTCATTTATCTGGGCATACCGTTTATCGCAGGTATAATCACACGCTTCACCCTCATCAAGCTGAAAAACAAGGAGTGGTACAATACGAAATTCATCCCGAAAATCAGCCCCGTCACGCTCATCGCTCTTCTGTTTACAATACTGGTTATGTTCAGCCTTAAGGGCGAGTACATCGTGAAGATACCGCTTGATGTCGTGCGTATCGCGATCCCGCTCCTCATTTATTTCGTGGTCATGTTTCTGGTGAGCTTCTTCATGAGTAAAAAAATCGGGGCCGGATACCCGGTGGCCGCGACCCTTTCATTCACGGCCGCGAGCAATAACTTCGAGCTGGCCATTGCAGTGGCTGTTGCCATCTTTGGCATCAACTCGGGGGTTGCGTTCGCCGCGGTCATCGGGCCCCTGGTGGAGGTGCCGGTGCTCATCGGGCTGGTGAACGTAGCGCTGTATTTTAATAAGAAATTTTTTTAAGCCTTTTGAAGGCGAGGTCGCGTGACCTCGCCTTCAAATTGAATGAAAATATATGCTGAAATCAAAACCGCATCCCGATTATCCCTGTGAACCGGGACGCTACGTCCGGGGCAACGACTTTTCCCCGGTCGCGGTGGCCATTATTCTCAATACCGACGAAGATAAAATCCCGCCCGAAATCGAGCGCCTGGTACGCGCGGGGATCGAGAGCGGCGCCGCCCTCTCTGGAACCGTTCAAACCCCCAACATCGGCTTTGAAAAAATGATCTGCAATATCGTGGCAAACCCCAATATCCGCTATCTCATTCTGGGCGGCCCCGAATCCGAAGGCCACCAGACCGGACAGGCGCTCAAGGCACTCATAGCTAACGGCGTGAATGACCGGAAAATGATCATCGGCACCGAAGCCATGCATCCATATCTGTACAATATTCCTCAGGAATTTATCGAGCGGTTCAGAAAGCAGCTAAACCTGATTGACCTTCAGTTCCAGGGAGATCCCGACTTGATTCGCAAGGCGGTCTGGTCATGTTGCCAGGAGAATCCGGTGGAATTCGGGACACACCTGGTGTATGATATCGGGGCGTACCCGGAACCACCGCTCGCAGGAACGGTACTGTGGAAGGTGACCCAGCCGTGGAGCATGCCAACCGATGAAAAGGAACAGGATGCGGTGGACAGAGCGAAAGAACTTATTGAGCGTCTCAGGATAAGGAACCAAAACAACCAGTGAGGGGGTGCTTTCGTGAATGATGTAAGGTTGAACATATTATTCCTCTGCACCGGCAATTCCTGCCGGAGCCAGATGGCCGAGGGCATGGCGCGGCACCTGAAAGGCGGCGAGATCGAGGCATACTCCGCCGGCACGGAGCCGAGAGGCCTTGACCCGCGCGCGGTTGCCGTAATGAAGGAAATCGGCGTCGATATCTCGGCCCAGCGTTCAAAGCACGTCGACGAATTCGCCGGCATTGAGTTCGATTACGTGATAACCCTGTGCGGCGGCGTGCAGGAGATATGCCCCATGTTCCCGGGCAAAACGAAAACCGTTCACCGCGGGTTCGATGACCCGCCCGAGCTGGCGCGAAACGCCGCCGGCGAGGAGTTGGCCCTTGCCCATTACCGCCGCGTGCGCGACGAGATACGAGACTATGTCGGGTCCCTGCCGGGATCTCTCCGGCAGAATGGCGTTTCCTTTAACCTCACGTAAACCGACGGTACACGGCCACCATCTCCTCGACCGCCGTCTCCCAGTTGAAGTGTTTCTTCACGCGCTCGATGCCGGCCCCGCCCATTTCCTTGGCCCGGCCGGGATCGGCCATGAGCCGGTTGATCGCTTCGGCGATCGCCGTCTCGTCCCGGGCCGGCACCACAACACCGGCGTCTCCCACCACCTCCGGGAGTGCGCCGCCGTCGCTCGATACGACCGGCACGCCGCAGGACATGGCCTCGGCCGCGGGGAGTCCGAACCCCTCGTACACCGAGGGGACGACGGCCAGCTCCGACTCGCTGTAGTGGTGAACGAGCTCTTCGTTTGAGGTCTTGCCGGTGAATTCAACCCGATCGGCAAGGCCGAGTTTCGCCATGAGCCGGTCCGTCACCTTCCGGTGCGGAGCTCCGCCGTCGACCACGGTGAGCGTCGCCTTTCTGTCGACGCACGGCATCGCCTTCAAAAGATATACGAATCCCTTTTTCCCGTCCTCGATGTTGCCCACGAAGATGATTTTGCCCTTCTTTTTTTTCACGCCTGGCAACGGGCGGAACACGTTCCGGTCGATGCCGTTGTAGACCACGGTCTGCCTGTCCAGGGGCACGCCGAAATCGCGGTTGATCATCTTTTTCGAATCCTCCGATACGGTGATGATGTGGTCGAGCCTCCGTGAGACCAGGGCCTGCATCAGGGTGGGATAGAACATGACCGTTTTGACTTTGTTCTTAAACAACCGGGTGCGCTCCAGCACGTTCACGAGGTCGATTGAGAGAGGGTGATGGATGGTGGCCACCACCGGAATCCCGAACAGTTTCATCAGGAGCAGGCCATACCCGATGGACTGGTTGTCGTGTATGATGTCGAACCGGAATCGCCGGTGAAGCTTCCTGAGAAGCGAGAAAGCACGGTACCCGAACGCGCTGATCTCGGAAAAGGCGCCGACGCGGCTCGACAGGTACTCATAGAAGTTGAGCGGCTTGAAAATACCGAAGGGATCTCCGGGCTCTATGATGTCCAGCTTCTTTCTTATGAAATACTGATTATTATGGATCTTGTGGATCGTGACCCCCTTCAGGGGAAAGGGGTAGGGCGGCCCCACAATGGCATGTACTTCATGCCCCTGGCGAACCATCTCCTCTGCGACGTATTTAAGGTATATCCCCTGTCCGCCCGAATAGGGATTTCCCCGGTAGCAGAGAAAGCAAACCCGCAGGGACCGGTCCGCGGTCATTGAAGCGCTCCGAGTCCGGCCGCCTCAGCAATGGCGATGCGTTTCTTTTTTTCCCACTCGCCCATCAGGATAATTCGGTCCGGATCAAGCTTTTTGACCACGCGTGCCGGGTTGCCGGCGACGATCACGTTGGGCGGCACATTCCTGGTAACCACGGCGCCGGCGCCCACGATGGAATTTTCCCCGATACGCACCCCCTTGCACACGATGGCCGAGTCGCCGATCCAGGCGCCCCGCTCCAGCACGATGGGCGCGGTGCCGCCGGGCATGCTGGTGCGGTCATGGACGTCATGCCAGTCCGCGTCGG
>MIBH01000017.1:0-23746 GCA_001829455.1 Spirochaetes bacterium RBG_13_51_14 | reverse complement strand
AATAATCCCTTACCGGTCTTCAATCCTTGAAAAATCCATGAGCGTTGTAAAATGCCGTAATATACCCTCCAGCAGGGCGAGCCTGTTGTCACGCAGTTTTATATCCTTTTCCATAACCAGGACTCTGTCGAATAAGCTGTCGATAATCGGCTTGCCCTCGATGAGGAGCTCGAATAATTCCAGGTAATTGCTTGATGAAATAAACGTGTCGATCGCATCCGCCCGCGACTCGAAAAAACGGTACAGCTCCTTTTCCTCATCGCACTGGAACAGGGATTGATCGAAAGAAAGGGCGTAACCGCCGTTCTCCTTCCGGAAAGCCGAGACGATGTTGTTCATCCGCTTGAAGCTCAGGAGCATCTGCGAGAACTTTTCGTTTTTCCTGAAATCATTGATGCTTGTGGCGCGGCGGAACAGCTCGAGAAAATCGCTCCCGCCTGTTGTGAGACAGGCGTCAATCTCGTCATGCGAGAGGCCGTTTTCAGAAAATATCGTCCTGGCCCGCGCGGCCGTAAACTCGACGATCTTGTCAACCAGCGCTGCCCCGTCCCGATAATTCGAAGAAATCGAATTGAACATATCCCGCAACGACAGATTGATCCCATTCCCGAGGAGCAGTTCAACAACGGCGTTGGCCTGACGGCGCAGGGCGTAGGGGTCGGCGGAGCCCTTGGGTATGTTGCCGACGCTGAAGGAACCGAACATGTTGTCGATCTTCTCGGCCAGGGAAACCACGATGGAGGTCATGACCGCCGGCTGCGGTTCGCGGCTGAAGCGCGGTTTGTAATGATCTTCGATCGCATCAGCCGTCTCCCTGTCTTCACCGTCTTCAAGCGCATATATCCTCCCGATTTTCCCCTGCAGGGACGGAAATTCGAACACCACTGCCGTCATTAGGTCCGTTTTACACAGGGACACGGCGCGTGATATTTTTCCCCGGGTCTTGTTATCAAGGTTCATGCGTTCGGAAACGTGATCCGCGATGATCTGCATACGGCTGACTTTATCATGGATTGAGCCCAGCTCCTTGTGGAAGAGGACGCTTTTGAGCGACTCGACCCGATCGGCGAGCTTTATTTTCCGGTCCTCGTCATAAAAAAAACGGGCATCGTTGAACCGGGCGGAAATGACCCGTTCGTTTCCCGCTTTCACGTGTGCGTTGGTAGGATTGTTGGACACGACGAGAAACCGGTCGGAAAGCCTCCCGCTCTTGTCCAGCACGGAAAAATACTTCTGATGTTCGCGCATCTCGGCGATAAGGATAATCTCGGGAAGGTTGAGGAAATTCTTGTCGAACCGGCATTCGCACACCGAAGGGTTCTCCACAAGGTAGGTTACCGAGTCAAGGAGCTCCTCATCCTCCAGGAGTCTTCCGCCGGTCTTTTCCGCCGCGGCGGTCAGCTCCGACCGTATCCGTTCCTTACGTTCGCCCTGATCCACGATGACGCCGTTTTTTTTAAGAATGTCATCATAGTGACGAATACTCTTTACATCAACCATCCGGTTATGCTGGATGTAGTGTCCGCGGGTTTTATTGGACGACGGGATCCCGTCAATCTCGTAGGGAACCACCCGGTCGTTAAAGAGAACGAGGAAATAGCGGATGGGACGGGGAAACGTTACGCTCTTGACGCTCCAGCGCATTCTCTTGGGAAAAGGGATCGTGTCGACGATCCGCGTGATGATATCGGGGAGCAGGGTCTCGGTTTTTTTCGCTTCAAGCCTCTTTTTCCCGAACACATAGGCGCCCTTATCCGATTCCCTGGTGAAAACATCGCCGGGCGCGATGCCGTTCCCCTTCATGAAGCCTTCGAGGGCCTTCGTCGGCTTCCCCGCCGCGTCGTAGGCAGCCTTCACCGACGGTCCCTTGATTTCCGCTTCTTCCTCACGCTGCGATTCGGCAAGCTTCGAGATGAGAACCGCGATGCGCCGGGGCGTGGCGTGCACCTCGATCATGCCGAACTCTATTCTGCCGCCCTCAAGGCTTTCCACGAAAACTGTTCGTATCGCCTCGATCGCGGGCTGAATGTATCCGGCGGGGATTTCCTCGGTACCCAGCTCCAGCAAAAAATTCGCTTCTTTCATCATGTGCATAGCTCCGATATACTGCGCATGTCGTGTCTGCGGCTCCGCTCCGCACTATGCATGACTATAACAGGGGACGCCGAGGAGATGAGTCAATACATTTTTTTTCAGTATAATGTGTTCGAGCAGTGCTTCGGCAAAGCGCCGGTCACCGGGCGACGTCAGCGTCGCCTTTTGCGGAAATAGATAAAGGGATTGATGTTGCGGCTGTCTTTCAGTATCTCGAAGTGAAGGTGGGCGCCGGTTGAGCGGCCCGTGTTGCCGCTCAGGGCGATGCCCTGTCCCTGCTTCACGTACTGGCCTGATCGCACATATATCCGCGATAGGTGAGCGTACAGGGTTTTCCATCCTCCGGGGTGGGCGATAATAATACACTTGCCGTAGCTGCCGAGCCAGCCGGAATAGGTGACCTTTCCGTATTTCGACGCCCGGACCGACTGAAAGTTGGAGCGGATATCCAGTCCGGGATGAAACTCCGTGCTTTTCAGATCAAATGGGTTGCGCCGCCATCCGTATCCGCAGGTGATGGACCTGCCTCCCGACGGCCATAGAAAGCCGGAGAAGATATTCAGGGGTTTCGCGTCCGGGATGAAGAGCACCGCGTTCGTCGCGACGAAATCGGGATTTTTCAGATTGTTCTCCTCGATAATCTTTTTCAGGGAAACCCTGTATTTACGGGCGATCGCGACCAGCCCGCCGCCTTTCGGGACTTTATACAGGATCCCGTCCTTGTTGGGGATCTTCAGAACGACCCCGATTTGCAAGAATTCAGAGGTGAGGTTGTTTGTACCCCGTATGGTATCGACGGATACACCGTATTTTTTTGCGATCTTGTGCAGGGACTCCCCGCTGACGACCCTGTGTTCATTGATGACCAGTTTCTGTGATTTTTCAGGGGAAGAGTAATCGGTCTGCTTCGACTCGAGCAGGTTTTTCTTGATTGTCTCATCGTCGACCACGCCGGCTTCCTTCTGCCGCGAAGGGTACAGAGAAAACACGAGGACAATTGCTATGATAGCGGAAGAAAGGGCGAATGCCAGCTTCTTTTTCCGTGGAGGGATTCTGGTACGTATCGACGGATTGATCCTCGGGGCACGCTTCCGTTTGAGGCCCCGGGACGGGATCCTCGCCCGGATGGTTTTGATATGGATCTTTTTATCACCGATAAAAACAATGACGATCTCATTTGAAAAAAACGAGATGGAGAACCGTTTGATTTTGAATGTCCTGGAAAATATCCTATTCGCCATGCCGCAACACCAGTGATTCCCACAATGAAGCGAAGATATCCTACTCCATAATATTCGGTTTAAGTGACAAATTTATTTAATTGTTTATCGGGACCGGGTTAAGATACCGGTATGGACCCAGTAACCGCTGTTATACAATGAAGAAGCGGTTCATCGTGTAAATCCGCGCCGGAAACCGATCTTTTTCTCAACCGGAACTATCGCGTACCTATATTTCTGATTTCTGTCGTGTCGGTTTGTACAGACCCGCCATGAAAGGATTCCTCTATGACTTTCTTGGAATCCTTTTTATGCCCGCCGGTGATATTGAAATTCCCATTAACAACGACGCCTTTCTGGAGCGACACGGTCGGCGCGTTGATGTCCCCCAGAATTTTACCTGTTTCTAACAGGCGCACCTCGCTCCGGGCCGTGATATTCCCGATCACAGTGCCGGCAATAACCACGGATTTGGCGGTTATGTCAGTCTTGACCTTGCCGGTCTCACCGACAACGAGCTCCTCGTCGGTTTTAATTTCACCTTCAAACTTGCCATCGATACGCAGCGATCCGCTAATATAAAACTTTCCTTCAAAAACAGATCCCTCGCCGATGGTGCTGTTCATACCGTCATTTTTTGACGCCATAGCATAACCCCGAATATGAAAATGGAATTTTTTTATTCTTTAAACATCAGCGCTCCGCACGCGATGCGGAAAATCTTTTCCTGATGTTCCCGTTTGGGCACTATATCAATAAAACCACTTTTTTATTTCACACACAGAAAAAGGGTTTTTTGGACGTGCCTTTAGATCAATAAAAGCATTATGGTACAAAGTAAAGCAAAAAAAATGTATTGGTAAAAATTTTTATTCCCAAGCCCGGCAACCGGCACTGGGCCGATCGGGAGGTTATTCCCGCTTAAAATTCAGGACTGTATCGCCGGAGCCCGGTCCGTGGCTTATCTCGAACGGCTCGGGACTCGGTACATCACTCGCTACAGCGTTATGAATGATTCCGGCACGTTCTGGGCCGCCAGCTTGCCCACTGACACGACCGACAATTTTCTTACACCGAAAATCCGGCCGCAGATCCTCATAAAGTCTTCACGGGTGACCCGGTTTATGCATTCGACGATTTCGCTGTAGCTGAAGCTCCGCTGGAAGGTGATTTCATCTTTCGCGAGCTGACCCATGCGAACCTCGACGCTCTCAAGGCTGAGCGCCAGATTCCCCTTCATGAAATCCTTCGCTTCCTGCAGCTCTTCACCGGTGATGCCGTGCGTGGCGATTTCCCGGCACTCGTTGACGATCAGCTCCACGGTGCGGGCGTAATTTTCCGGCAGGGTTGCGCAGTATATGCCGAAGACTCCGCTGTCGCTGTAGGAGGAGTGGAATGAATATATGGAGTAGCTGATTCCCTCCTTCTCCCGGATGTTCTGGAAGAGCCGCGACGACATGCTTCCGCCGAGGACGGTGCTCAGTATATAGAGTCCCCACCGGTCATTGTCGTCCCGGTTGATCCCTTCGGTGCCCAGGCAGAAATGAACCTGCTCAAGGTCCTTCTCCAGGTGGCGGTAATCAACGCGCCGGGGCCGTGGAGGCGGCTGTGCCAGTGCTGGGGCCTTCCCGTTGGAGCGTAAAAAATATTTCGCAATGAGCCGCTCCGCCTCGTCCCGCGCGAAATTCCCCGCCACGGCGAGAATGACGTTATCGCTCCGGTACTGGCCCTCAAAAAAATCCCATAGCGTCGCGCGCGAGGTCGCGCGGATGCTCTCATACGATCCGAGGATGGAATGGCTCAGGGGGTGTTCCTTGAGCATGCTTTCCATGAACATGTCATGAATCAACTCGTCAGGCGTGTCCTCATACATCCTGATCTCTTCCATGACGACGTTTTTTTCTTTATCCAGCTCGGAGGAATCGAAGAGGGAATCGTAGTACATCTCGGAAAGAAGGCGGACCGCGAGTTCACAATAATCGGATACGACGTTGATGTAGTAGCAGGTGTACTCCCTGTTCGTGGCAGCGTTATGCTGGCCGCCGACCCGATCAACGATTCGGGCTATGTCGCGGGCGGAGTAATTCTTCGTGCCCTTGAAGAGCATATGCTCGATAAAATGCGCGTATCCGTGCTGGTTCTCAATCTCGTTCCGCGATCCCGATTTGATCCACAGCCCCACTGACACAGATACGACACCGTCAACGGGCTCGAGAAGCACGGATATTCCGTTATCCTGTTTGTATCTGAAAACCATTAGCTACCCGGATCAATCAGATGGCGTCTTTTCTGCTAAGGTCGATTCTTCCCTTGTCATCGATTTTAATAACCTTGACCTTTACCCGGTCTCCGATTTTCACCACGTCAATGACCTTGTTGACGCGTTTGGTGTCCAGCTTTGAAATATGAATGAGCCCTTCCTTGCCGGGCAGGATCTCCACCATGGCACCGAACTCGAAGAGGCGCTTCACCGTTCCCTCGTATATACGATTAATCTCGACTTCTTCCGTCAGCCCCATGATATACTGCTCCGCCCGTTCAACCGACTCCTGCGTGGGGCCGGTCAGGGTGACCGTACCGTCGTCCTCGACGTTTATATCGGCGCCGGTCTCATCGATGATCTGACGGATGACCTTGCCGCCGGGCCCGATGACCGCGCCGATCTTTTCGGGATTGATCTTTATGGTCTTCATCTTCGGCGCGTACGGCGAAAGCTGCTTCTCCGGCTGGGGCAGGATTTGTTTCATTATCCCGAGAATATGCAGCCGGCCCTGCTTCGCCTGCTCAAGCGCCGACCGCATGATCTCCGGCGTAATGCCCTGGATCTTGATATCCATCTGAAACGCGGTTATGCCCTCCTCGGTGCCGGCGACCTTGAAGTCCATGTCGCCCAGGTGATCCTCGAGACCGATTATATCGCTCAGGACCGCATGCCGGTCATCCTCCATAACGAGTCCCATGGCGATACCGGCCACGGCCGCCTTGAGCGGCACACCCGCGTTAAAAAGCGAGAGCGACGCGGAGCAGACCGAGGCCATGGAGGAGGAGCCATTTGATTCCAGAATCTCCGAGACCTGCCTGATGGTGTAGGGAAAATCATCCTCGTGGGGTATTACGTATTCAAGGGCGCGCTCGGCCAGTATGCCATGGCCGATCTCCCGGCGGCCCACGCCCCCGTGCCGTCCCGTTTCGCCCACGGAAAAGGGCGGGAAGTGGTAGTGAAGCATGAAGTGTTTCTCTCCCTCGCCTTCGATATCATCCATGCGCTGCACGTCGTCGACAGATCCGAGCGTGGTGATTCCCAGACTCTGGGTTTCGCCCCGGGTAAAAACCGCCGACCCGTGCGCGCGCGGCAAAATTCCCACCATGATGTCGATGGGACGGATATCGGACATACCGCGGCCGTCGGCGCGCTCTCCTCTCTCGAGAATCCGCGCGCGGACAAACGACCCGTCCAGCTCGTCGATGATGCCGGCAGCCTGCCCGATGGTTTCCGGGAACATCTCCGCCAGTTCCTGTTTCGCCGTATCCATAATCGCGTTCTTGGCGTTTTCCCGCTCATGCTTTATTCTGTACTTCGAAAGCTGGTCTATCTTCGTCAGGTACCGGTTTTTTATCTCATCCTTCAGCTTTTCGTCTATTATGAAAGGATCATACTCGACGGGCGGCTTGTTCACCGACTTCGCCAGCTCCTCCTGGGTTTCGCAGATTTTGATGATCTGCCGGTGAGCGAATTCCACGGCGGCGATCATATCGTCCTCTGTTACGTTCTTCGACGACCCCTCGATCATGGTCACGGCTTTCTTGGTACCGGCGACGACCAGGTCGATATCGCTCTCCTCCGATTCGGCGAACGTGGGATTCACGATCCACTGGCCGCCCAGCCTTCCGACGCGCACGGCGCCCACGGGACCCTTGAAGGGAATCCCGGAAATGGAGAGCGCCGCGGACGCGGCGTTGATCGCAAAAATATCGTGCTGATTTTTCTGGTCCGCCGACAGTACGTAAATGATGATCTGGACCTCGCTGATGAAATCTTTTGAAAACAGGGGGCGAATCGGACGGTCCGTGAGCCTGCTCGTCAGGACCTCCTTGTCGCTGGGTCGCGACTCCCGCTTGATGAACCCGCCCGGGATCTTTCCGGCGGCATAGAATTTCTCCCGGTAGTCGACTGTCAGGGGGAAAAAATCCTGCCCTTCCTTTACTTCGCGCGATGCGACCGCGGAGGCGAACACCACCACCTCTCCGTACGATACCGCGACCGCGCCGTCAGCCTGCTTTGCCAGATACCCGGTATTAAAGCTCAGCTTCTCTCTCCCTACCTCTACGCTGCATTCAATAGACATGGTTTTTACCTCACTATAGTACGTTATGCTCCCGGGAGATGCCGAGCGTATCCATGGGCATGCCAGAATATAGAGGTCAGAAAGTGCAACAAGCGTCGTTATTGCGCTATCTGGCGCCTATATTCTGACATTCTGTTTCATCGCCAACGATGGCCTCTGCTCATCTCCGCGGAGCTCTCGATGGGCCCCGCTATCTGCGGATGCCCAGCTCTTTGATCAGTCCGCGATACCTCTTCAGATCTTTGCTTTTCAGATAATCAAGATGTCTTCTTCTCTGACCGACAAGTTTCAACAGGCCTCTCCGTGAATGAAAATCCTTCGCGTGTATCTTGAAATGCTCCGTCAGATGATTAATGCGATCGGTCAGAAGGGCGACCTGCACTTCTGGAGAACCGGTATCCTTGTCATGAGTTTTGTATTTTTCGATGATCTCATGTTTCTCATTCATTATTACTGATATCCTCCGTACGAGTTTTATAAATAGACTTGTTGCCGAACTGACATAATATTTGAAATTTCATCCCCCGGCGCCGCAGGCGGTCGGGGGCGGATATCAATATTTTTTCAGATATGCAACATGTCCAACGATCAGCTAAAGCTGCCGAATCTTCAATCCGATCATAGTTGCTCTTTAAACACATTCAAATATTTTATTTGCCATTGTCCGATATCCACATCCGCAATTGCAATAAGATTTTCGTTTTCGTCGATAATAATGAATTTTTTTCCGCCGTTATCCTCGATTTCCAGGACCTCTTCATAAGGAAAAACGGCGCCGTTTAAAATCCGCCTCCGGGCGCCGTCGCTTACCAGGATCCTGCCGTAATTCCGCAGCGCTTCCGCCGGCGTTAGCGCAAACCGCTTGTCAGTCGTGCCGGCCGCGACATACGCACTCAGTTCCGGAACCGTGACGGCGTCCCCGATGCTGAAAAGGCCGGCGTCGGTCCTCCGCAGGCGTTCCAGGTGGGCCCCGGTCCCCAGTTCCCGCCCCATGTCCCGCGCCAGCGACCGGACGTAGGTGCCCTTTGAGCACCGCACGCGAAAAAAGAAGCGGGCGTGATCCAGGTCCACAGCGCGAACCTCGAAATCATATATTCTGACCCACCGCGCCGCGATGTTTACGCTCTCGCCGTTACGGGCGCGGTCCGACGCCCTCCGGCCGTTTATCTTCAGGGCGGAATACCGCGGCGGCAACTGAAGCAGATCACCCGTGAATTTCCGCGCGCAGGACACTATATCCGCCCTGGTCACCGGTCCCACCGGCCGTTCGTCGATGACGGCCCCTTCGCGGTCATCGGTCTCTGTGCTCGTTCCGAGCTTAACCGCGCCGACGTATGTCTTATCATCCTCGAGCAGAAAACGCGCCACTTTGGTGGCCTGGCCGGTGCACACGATGAGCAATCCGGATGCGAACCGGTCCAGGGTACCGGAATGCCCTGCTTTACGGGCGCCGGTGACACGTCTGATTTCCCTGACTGTTTCATAGGAAGTTGTGCCTTCGTGCTTGTCAATGAGCAGGACCGCGTTCCTCAAATCCCGCGCCCGCGATCGTTCCATGCAGCAGCAGCCGTTATCCTTCACCGGAAGCATCGCCACCCGCCTCATGCTTATCTTCTTTCGCCGCTTCAGAGTATTCCAGGCTTTCCAACAGATCAACCATCTTCACGCCGTCGGCTATTGATGAATCAAGGTAGAACGTAACTTTCGGTGTGACCCTGACACCCAGGCTTTTGCCGACCCGGTGCTGTATATACGGCGTGGCGGACTGGAGTCCTTCCAAGGTCTTGCGGAGGTCCCGGGCGTCGCCCAGCACTGAAATACCGATCTTAGCAATGGATAAGTCCTTTGAGAGCTCCACGCCGGTGATGGTGGCAAATCCGATGCGAGGATCCTTAATCTCCCGTATGAGCAGTTCGGAAACGATTCGCTTTATCTGCTCTTCAAGTTTTTCTTTTCTATAGCTCATGATGTTTTCTTGCATTCCGAATCCCGCTCGGCGGCTGCCTGCTCTCCGATACCCGGAAAAAGCTTAAAGCGGCTAATAGCTGGATATCGAAATTACCCCGTAAAAAAAATAAATTTCCGGACTCATAGCGCTTTCGTGATTTCAACCAATTTATAGGCTTCGAAGCTGTCGCCTTCCTTGATGTCATTGAATCCATCGAAGCCAAAGCCGAACTCCTGGCCGGCGGCCACTTCGGAGACGTCGTCCTTGTAGCGTTTGAGGGACTTCATCACGCCATCGTACACCACCACACCGTCCCGGATGAGCCTGATCTTACAGCTCCGCTCCACCCTGCCGGTGTTGAGGACCGATCCGGCGATGGTCCCCACCTTGGATATCTTGAATATCTGTTTGACATCGCCGGAGCCGAGAACCTCCTCCCTGATCTCCGGAGTGAGCATGCCCTCCATGGCGGCCTTGATGGCGTCGGTGGCCTCGAAAATGATGTTGTAAAACTTGATCGAAACGTTTTCCCGTTCCGCGATCTCGGAAACCCTGCCGGTGGGCCGCACGTGGTACCCGATGATCAGGGCATTTGACGCCGACGCCAGCATTACATCCGACTCGTTAATACCGCCGGTCCCGGTGTGAATAACCTTGACCCGCACCTCGCCGGTCGAGAGTTTTTCCAGTGATTCTTTCAAGGCCTGGCATGAGCCGTCCACATCGGCTTTGACGATGATCCTGATCTCCTTCACCTCGCCCTCGAGAATCATCTCGTTCAGAGACTCCAGGGTTACCTTTTTGATCTTCTTGGCGGATTCGGCCCGCTTGTATTCAAGCCGCTTCTGCGAGATCTGCCGGGCTGTCTTTTCCGAGTCAACCCCCTCGAAAGGATCGCCGGCCGAGGGAACCCCGGATATCCCCAGAACCTCCACCGGCGTCGAGGGACCGGCTGTCTCCATCGGCCTGCCGAGTTCGTCGAACATGGCACGGACCTTTCCGGAAAACACGCCGATAACGAAGGGATCGCCCACGTGGAGCGTTCCATTCTGAATGAGGACCGTCGATACGGCGCCGCGGCCCATATCAAGCTTCGACTCGATGACGGTTCCTTTGGCCACCAGCTTCGGGTTCGCCTTCAGCTCAAGCATTTCAGCCTGGATGAGGATGAGCTCGAGGAGCGCGTCAATGTTCTTCTGGAATTTGGCGCTGATTTCCGCGAAGAGCGTGGTGCCGCCCCATGACTCCTGAACCAGATCATATTTCGCGAGCTCGTGCATCACCTTTTCGGGATTCGCCTCGGGGAGGTCAATCTTGTTGATGGCGGCGATGATGGGAACGCCGGCGTCCTTGGCGTGGTTGATGGCCTCAATGGTCTGGGGCATCACGCCGTCATTGGCCGCAACCACGAGAACGACGATATCCGTCACCTTCGCGCCGCGGGCCCGCATGGTGGTAAAGGCCTCGTGACCGGGCGTGTCAAGGAAGGTAATCTTCTTGTTTTCTATGGTCACGCTGTACGCGCCGATGTGCTGGGTGATGCCGCCGAACTCCTTGTCGATGATGTTCGTCTTCCGGATTGCGTCCAGGAGCTTGGTTTTTCCGTGGTCCACGTGGCCCATGACCGTGACGACGGGCGGTCTCCATTCGTAATCCTCGCGTCGGTCATCTTCCACGTGCTTGATGACCGTCTCGTCATACAGGGAAACCACCTTAACGCTGGTCCCGTATTCCGCTGACAGGATCTCGGCGGTTTCCGCATCTATGACCTGGTTTATCGTGGCCATGACGCCCAGTTTCATTAGCTTGGCGATCACATCAGCCGCTTTGATGTTCAGCTTTTTCGCCAGCTCGCCCACGGATATGTTTTCGGTGATGTGGATTTCAGCAGGTGCAGCCGACTCCCGTTTCTTTTCTTCAGGGGACGGCTTCTTGCGGATAATGATTTCTTTTTCTTCTTGTTCCTTCTTATACTTTCTTTTGTCTTTGTCCTTTTCCTTGGTTTTCTTTCTCTTTTTGTCTTTTCCTTCAACGATCGCCACAGCCGGCTTTTCACCCACTGCGAGGGCCCCTACCCTTCCATCCTTCCGCTGGACTACGTCTCTCCGCGGCCGTTCCGGGCCCCCTTCCCTTCTCTGTGGCCGGCCATCACGGTCCCGTGGGTGAGGCCGGGCGCCCCGATCCCGCTGTTGAGGCCGGGCGCCCGCTCCGCGCTTCTCTTCCGCGGTTCTGGGCCGGGCGGTTTCTTTCTCGGTCTTTTTCAAGACAACTTTCTGTGGGGGCCTATCCGCCGCTTCACCGGCTTCCTTCGTTTCCTTGGGTACCTGCACCTTCCTTTTCAGCTTGATCTTCTTGCCCTTTTTGCTGTCTTCAATCTGCTGAGCTATACGCTTTTTTATCGCTTCAATCTTTTTCTCGATTAAAAATATATCTTTTTCCTGAAAATCGGAATCGTCGTTCTCGCACTTAATTTCAAGCTCCCGGCATACCTCCATCATATCTTCAATTGAGATATGATTTCTTCTTGCTATTTCAATGGCTTTCATGTATCAGTCTGTCTTCCTTACCGTATGTAATTAAGGCTACTGAATTCCCGACGGTGTGTCTCCGCGCGGAAACCTGTCTCGATCGTTCCTGGACGCATCATTCACCCTGCTTCGGGTCTCCCTGGTCATCAGCTTCGGCTTTTTCTCCGGTATCAACGCCGCCTTCTTCTGAATGTTCCTCTGTTGAATGTTCCTCTGTTGAATGTTCTTCCGTTGAATGTTCTTCCGTGCCAGAATCCTCCTCATTCTCCTGATCTGAATCCTCAAAATCAACACTTTCTTCTATTATCTCAAGTATTTTTTTGGCGGTCTTCTCCCCGATGCCATCGATGGCCAGGAGATCCTCCAGCGACTTCTCAACCAGATCCTCGACCGAGAAAACGCCGCCGTTTTCAAGAAGCTTAATGATCCGCGGCTCAAGCCCGGGCAGCTCGGAGAGCGGCGTCTCGTTTTCGTCGGTGCGCGAAAAGAGCTGCTCGACGATGGCCCGGGACTCGCTCGAAGACAGGAAATCGCGATACTGGTCTTCGGTCTTGATGTCGATATCGAATCCGGACAGCTTCGATGCAAGCCGTACATTGTGGCCGGCCTTGCCCAGGGCCAGGTGTTTCTGGTCGTTGTCCACAACGGCGATGACGCCACCGTCGGACTTTTCGACGATCTCGACAACCCTGGCCGGCGTGAGGGCGTTGCCGGCCATAATCTTCCGGTCCTCGAACCATTCAACCACGTCGATCTTTTCGCCTTCCAGCTCCCGCACGATCGACTGAATCCGTATTCCCTTCATCCCCACGCAGGCACCCACGGAATCCACGTCGTCCCGCTCGCTGGTGACGGCCACCTTGGTGCGCATGCCGGGCTCTCGGACGATATGGATGATCCGCACAACGCCGTCGTATATTTCTGGGATCTCCATCTCGAAGAGCTTTTCGATGAACTTGGGATGGGTGCGCGATAGGATAATGCTCGGGCCCTTGGAGTTTTTCTGCACGGCCAGTATGAGCGCCTTGACCCGGTCGCCGATCTTATAATGCTCGAGCGGCGACTGCTCCCGCGCGGGAAGTATTCCCTCGGTCCGTCCCAGGTCGATATAAATGGCGTCCTTGGTTTTCCGCTGGAGGAAACCGTTAATCAGTTCCCCCTCCTTGTCGACAAATTCTCCATATATGATGCTCTTTTCCGCTTCCTTGATTTTCTGTATGATAACCTGTTTGGCTGTTTGCGCGGCGATCCTGCCGAACGACTCGAGGGGATTCTCCTCGACGTCGATCTCATCGCCCAGCTCAACCGTCGGGCGAAGTTTGACCGCATCGCCGTATGATATCTCTTCCGCCCTGTTCCGCGCGTTCTTGACGACCATCTTTCTGGATACCACATTCACGCTGTTCTTGTCACGGTCAAAGACGACCCGAACGTTGTCGATCATGCCGTACTGCTTTTTGAACGCCGAAAGCATCGCGGACTCAACGATCTGCTCGATATTTTCCCGGGGTATGCCTTTATCGGTCGCTATCTCGTGTAAGGCTTCAAAAAAGTTTTTGCTCATGGCTCTTGCACCCTCTAACAGTTTCCTGAAAAACTCCATCCGTGTGTTTTTCAGGGGTCGATACTTCAATGTATCGCTCAGTCCCGATTACCATCGGGATTTTTCAGCAAACTGCTAATAATCAAGATTGGCACTGATAATCGTGTCATGGAGAATTTCGAGTTCGCCCGTTTCGGACGATACTATCACTGCCGTGCCGGTCACCTGTGCGAGAGTTCCCTTGGCGACTCTGCGTTCAGCTCCTTCCTGGTATATGACCTTGACCGGTGCACCGGAAAACCGTCTGAACTCATCGCTGCTCCGAAGCTGCCGGTCAAGCCCCGGAGACGATACTTCCAGGGAGTAGTTCGGGAGGACCTCCTCCTCGTCAAGCCTGCCCGAGAGCTCCCGTGAAAATGTTTCGCAGTCGCGGAGCGTTATTCCGGCGAGGGTGTCCAGCTTCACATTAATCCTGGAATTTTCCCCTTTTAACAGGAACGATGTTTCATATACCATGTACCCCAGCCTCTCCGCCGTCTCCTCTATCAGCTTCGATATTCTCTCTTTTATCTGCACTATTGTCTCAATGCATTATAGATGCTATGTCATGACTTAAAATCCACCGCAGCCTAAGCTTGCGGAGGATCTCCCATTGCATCATTCTCTACTATTATTCGCATTTAAAATGTGCCGTACCCGTACCGGCAGCGGGCAATCCATAGTAAAAGAGAGTGGGGCTGGCCACTCTCTCGTCTATCGCACATTAAAACACTCAATCATCCTAGCGGTGTCACTATCAGATATGCCGATTATAATTGCAAGCTTTTTTTAGACAGGACATCGATCTCCTTCATGCTTTCCCGCGCCGCCGCTGTTTTCCAGCAGCGATCGTCAGCCGATACCGACGGAAACCATCCTGTCCCGGACCCGTCTGATAATAAAATAAGCAACGGCTATGTTTTCTTCTTGCCTCTGATACGGCGAAGAATGAATCTGGGAGTCTGTGTGACGGCAATGTATAGTATAAAGGAATGATCATGTCCATCCTCGAAAACCTGAACGAAAACCAGAGAAAGGCGGTTGCCCACACCGAGGGGCCCCTCCTTATACTGGCGGGCGCCGGATCCGGCAAAACACGGGTCATCACCCACCGAATAGCCTACCTGGTGAGCGAAAAGAAGGTGTACCCCACCGGCATCTTCGCCGTCACCTTCACCAACAAGGCAACGGAAGAGATGAGAAACCGGATCATGAAGCTCATCGGCCCCCAGGGATCCAGCGTGTTCATCAAGACCTTTCACTCCGCTTCCGTGTACATCCTCAGGCGATACGGGGAGCGTATCGGCATCCAGCCGTCTTTCTCGATATACGACCAGTCAGACCAGGCCTCGGTGATCAAGGAAATTCTCAAGGCCATGCGCCTCGACCCGAAAAAGATTCGGCCGGAAGCGATCGCCTCGAGGATATCGGAGATTAAGGACCGGGCCGAGCTGATCGACGGAGCGGATCCCGGCCAGCTCATACAGAAGAACCTGCCGTTCGATTTTAACGAAATCTATAAAAGATACAATGACGAGCTTGCCAGAAGCAACGCCCTGGACTTCAACGACCTGCTCATCAGGACCGTGGAGCTCCTCAGGTCCGATCCGGAGTCCCTGGCGCGTCTTCAGCGTCAGTGGCACTACTTCATGGTCGACGAATACCAGGATACCAACTATGCGCAGTACCTCATCGCCAAGCACCTGGCGTCGTCAAGCAGGAACATCTGCGTCGTCGGCGACGACGACCAGTCCATCTATTCCTGGCGCGGGGCGGATATCCGGAACATCCTGAATTTTGAAAAGGACTACCTCGAGGCCGCGGTCGTAACCCTCGAGAAAAATTACCGCTCCACGGAACCGATACTTACCGCCGCATCCTCCGTGATCAGGAACAATATAAACCGCAAGGAAAAGAATCTCACCGCTCACAAGGGCGACGGCGAGCCGGTGGTCTGGTGCCGCGCCAATAACGAGTACGGCGAGGCCGAATACGTGGTGAACACGATCATCTCGCTCAAGCACCGCGAGGGTCTGGGCAACAGCAACTTCGCCGTGTTCTACCGGACCAACGCCCAGTCGCGGGTCTTTGAGGACCGGCTCCGCCGGGAGAACATCCCCTACCGGGTGGTGGGCGGCATGAAGTTCTACGAGCGCAAGGAGATCAAGGACCTGCTCGCCTACCTGAAATTCATCGCCAATCCCCTCGACCTGGTCTCCCTGCTGCGGATCATCAACACGCCTTCGCGGGGCATCGGCGCCGCTACCGTTGAAAGGATACGGGAAGAGGCCGGCCGCGGGAACATCCCCGAGTGGACCGTGATCAGGGACGGCCGCCTGGGCGGCAAGCTGCCCAAGGGGCTGGCCGATTTCAAGAGCATTCTCTCACAATGCATGGACCTGGCGCGGGACATACCGGCGGTGAAGCTGTCCGATGTCACGGGCCGGGTCCTGGAACTCTCCGGCTACGTGAAGAGCCTCGAGGATGAGGACACGGCGGAGAGCCGTTCACGGCTTGAGAATATCAGCGAATTCATGAACAGCGTGTACGAATACGAGCTGGCCTATCCGGACGCGACCCTAGACGGGTTTTTACAGGACATCTCCCTGTACACCTCCGAAGAGAACCCGGACGACAACCCCGACAACAACAATAACCTGGTGACCCTGATGACCGTCCATAACGCCAAGGGTCTTGAATTCCCGGTCGTGTTCCTCACCGGTATGGAGGAGGATATCTTCCCGCACAAGCTTTCTTCCGATACCGAGGAGGGCATCGAAGAGGAACGCCGCCTCTGCTACGTGGGGATCACCCGCGCCATGGATCGTATTTTTTTGACCAGCGCTGAACTGCGGAGAGCGTTTCACGATGTCTATATCAAGGAGCCCTCCCGCTTTATATTCGAGATCCCCGAGCACCTGCTGGACGTGCAGGCTTATCAATCAAACGGATTTCAGACAGCACCGTTCGCGCGGGGCAATTACTATGATAAGAAAATATATAGCGAGTCGCACTATGACGACAACGACAACGACGGCGATGATCAGTCTGATATATCGCAGGAGGAAATCGTCATCGACGGTCCGAACGAGTCAAAATTCAGGGTCAGTGACAGCGTTATGCATCCGAAATACGGCGTCGGCCACGTCATCCGCATAGAAGGCTCCGGCGACAACCTGAAGCTCACCATACTGTTCGGAAGATCGAGCAAGACCTTTCTGGAAAAGTACACGCCGCTGGAAAAGGTGCAGTAGGGTTTGTGCCGCTCACAGCGGTTTGATGGCTAGTTGTTTTATCCCCCCTAACAGGGCGTGGATTCCAACGCGTATTATTCTTTTTGATATTCCCTCAATCTCTCTTCTAATGAACCGGTATGCAATTCAAATAAATGATTATCATAATCGAAAAAATAAATAGATTTCCCTTCACCAGGGAGGCGACTTCTATCGTCTATTATTTCAAGGCCCAATTTAGTGATTTTATCTAAATACATATCAAAATCGCCTTCAGATATTTTGAAAGCAATATGATTATATGTTTTAACCGGTAACGGATCTCCCTCCATTATAGCGATCCATAAATCATTAACTAAAAGAAATTTTTCTTTTGAGAGTGAGTAGTACGTGTCAGCGCTGTAATAAATTTCTTTTGCATCGAAAAGAAAATTGAACAACTCGGTTGTTTTATGTATATCATGCACGACAAGCGTAATATGGCTTAAACCGTTTATCATAACAAAATGAAATATAATTTATAACAATCGCGCGCGACTTTCGCCCATCGTTCCAGCACCTGGAAGCCGGGGTTTGCCGTAGCGCCGAGTTTCATCCCATAGCGAGGATGCCGAGGAGCGCCAGGGAGCAAAGCGGCCATGCTTTCCTATGAAGTTGAGCCGCCCCTACAATTTTATTGTCTTTGATTATTTCCTTTGACTATCAACCAGAATTCTCTTGGAGAAATAATTTTGACTTTTTTATATTTTTTTAAAATTAATAGATCTTTATCGCCAGTTATCAAATAATCAACATTATTGCTGATAGCTAGAGCAATAATATCATTATCATTTTTATCACGACAAATACTTTCATTTAATTTAGTGTAGGCAGTTAAATCACAAAACTCTTTTAAATAATCAATGATAATTTGAACATTTTTTGGCGGCATTTTCAATTTGTTATTTAATGTTCTATATACTTCAGCTAATATAAAATCACTAATGATGATTGAATATCTATCAAGACATAGTTCAAATAAAGAATTACATAATCCTCTACCAGCATAAGCGGCGACAATAATGTTACTATCGAGTACTAATTTCATGAAATAAGTTTAAAAACATCTTCATCGGTAAGAATTCCTTGGGCTTCTGCAAATGGAAGAACCATATTCCGAAGTTGGCGGAACCGTTGAATAGCAACATATCTTCTTAGCGAATCACGGACAAGATCGCTAATGGGTTTTTGTTCAATTTTACTTATTTCTTCTAATTCTTTTTTTAATTCGTCTGTAATTCGTATTGTCAATGTCTTATTCATAAACAACCTCCTGTGCTACAATGTAACACATCTGAGTTCTTTTGTCAACTAATTAATTTGGATTTTGCATTAAGTGCAGGAAATGAAGGGGCGGCTCAATTTCATATAACATCCCGCCGGCAGGCGGGATCAATCCAGGAGAAAGTTCGTACTTAACTTTTTCAGGACAGGCGACAGTTCTACTGTTACAATAACATCGCTGTGCCTTTGTTAAGATGAAATTTCAGCTTCTTGAAAAATATCTCCTTAGTTTTATTTTGACGCCGGTAAGAATTACCGGGGGCAGCATATTCAAGATGAGCCTTGTGTAGCTCTTAAGGGGCGGCTTGTATAATCTGTTTTCTATCATCTTGATGGCTTTTTTCCTGCATGGTATGATGCAATTGCCGCATCCGATGCAATTATCATGATTGTAAACGTGCTTTTTGTTGTCGAAATAATGGGCATGTGTATTGCAAGCCTTTATACACCTCCCGCAGTTATTGCATAGCGATTCGTCGATTTCCGCGATCAAGTGCGAAGGCGTCACCAAATTCTTGCTAAAACTATTATGTATTTTTAACGCCCGACAGCAGCAATCGCAGCACGTGCAAATGGCGGTCGGGGACGACGGCAAAACATTTGAAGTGAAAAAAACCAGGTTTTTATCCCTCCTCTCCGCAACAATATCATACATTTCTTTCTTGCTAACGGACCTGCCGTTTCCCTCTGACGCGATACCGAGGGAATAGTCACCGAAGGTTAGGCAACCATCCTGCGGCGAAGCCCGACTGCATGCATGGCCGGTCAAATGCATTGAGTGTCTGCACGGGCACGTATGAAAAACCGCGAAATTTTTATGGGAGTCGATCATCTCCGATATCAGATCGGTATCGGCAATGATATTCTTGCTATCGACTGCCTGCTGAACTGGAATGTTCCGGATTGCGTTGATCGGCCTACTGAAATATTCGCGCAGATACCCGGAGTTAATTAATTCGTTAATAAGTTCCGCATATTTATTATGCCACGCGTCATCTTCCCCGGTCCTTAATATATGTTCGAATGTACCGGGGATCAGCGGATAGAGCATATATCGGTTCGCGATGGTGATGATGATCCTTTTCCGGCTCATCTCCTTCAGCATCGGAGTTATAACGCCCGGAGGACAACCTGATTTTCGAGCAATTTTCTCTATGGTTTTTGGGTATATAAAAGACAGGTGCCTGCATATACACGCCTCTTCCAGGCTGAATATGTGAGAAATAAGCGCTACAAGTTTTTCGCTCATTGGTGGTCCCATTATCTTAACCGAGCTGAACATCTTTGCCAGCTCGATATATACCGGATGGGTGTCATATTTTGCATTTATTTTCATTTTCGTATGAAGTATGGTAAATTTTAACCAATCCCGACTAGTCGGGACACAGAGTGTTCTTTTTGTCATGGATGAATCCTCTCTGTAGAGAATTCAAATCCGATAAGGCCAATATGTCTCTCATAAATGGGTTCTATAGAATACTTTCTGGCTGTTTGAATAATTTTTGGCTTGTCTTTAACTCTCTGGTTACAGGAGATTCCCGATATGGGTGTGACCGTCAATTAATTTTTTGTGTTTTCAAATCATTTTAAGATATCCTTATTTTACATGCCATATCGTGACATAACAACAAGTACTTCATCATGATAATTGATGAACCTTGAAAAGCGCATCCTTTAAAAAGATCTTATCAATTATTTTCTTTGACTTTGACTTTAAATGTACATATTATAAAATTGAGTATGAAAAAGATTTTATTAATAATTATGATTTTGGGGGCAGCTGTTATCTCACTCACGTGCGAGAGAAACGATCTCTTTGACAGCACTAATGATGACTTTCTCTCCTTAATAAACCTGGATTTTAACAACCCTACGGCCATATATATCTACAGCTATCCTACAACGCAGGTCGGCAATCAGGGCGGGAGGGCCGGCGCGGACGCCCTGTGCCAAACTCTCGCTCCCCCGGCCGGGACCACCACAGTGCATGCCTTCCTGTCAGTATCTGCATCGGACCAGATCCGTGACCTTGTGCCCTCCGCATACCAGGGCCTGACCGTTTATGACGTCACCGGGGCGAATGTTATCTCCTCCACCTGGACCAATCTCTGGGACGATAACATTGACATGACATTATCCACGGCCGGGGTCCTTGGCGTAGGTGTGGAATGGTGGAACGGCAGCAATACTGACGGAACACTTAATACCAATAACTGCTTGAACTGGACTTCATCTTCGTCCATAGATTTCGGAAGGATGGGGAACTCAAATTTTACCGACACCCAGTGGATTAACTGGGGCTCACCGCCCTGCAACACGAATACCAATTTTCTCCTCTGTGTAGCATACTGACAGGATTAATCAATAATCCTGCATTGCGCGTAGCATACGGCACATCGTTACATCATCAAATCGCATTTCGTCTCAAACATAGCCGACGCCGCCCTTGCCGGCGGTGTGCCGAGCGCCATCTTCATATTTTGGCGCGGAGGCCGAGCGTCCGCAGGCGCCATTAAGGCGCCGAGGAGCGGAGCGGCTATGCTGTCCTCTATTAAGTGGCGTGAACTTTACGGAAAAAGCGGGCGAATACAGGCGCCGCACTGAGCTCGAAGTGCAGGAGGCTCTCATGAAATACACTATTGCCGTTTATACAATTTCTCTGCCTTTCCGGTACACTTATCTCTCAGATGCATTCCAGGAAAAAATACTCAATAAGGAGGAAGATCACCATGATGTTCAGTAAGGGATTCAGAGTATTTTCAAAACCACTTCTATTCGCGGTGGCCGTGATAACAGGCTGTAATATATGAAAGCAAAATGATGCGCGCCGGTGTCATGACAATAATTTTGGTATCGGTAACACTTACAATCAGCGCTGCGTCAACAAGGAAGTGCGCATGATCATAAATAAAATTGAGCAACCCCGGCAAGCAGTTCCACACAGGGGACATTTCGACGGACTCAATCCAGGCCTTCTGTCAAGACCAGCTTTTCAGCGACATCGCGTCAATGCTGACCGGCCGGCATCCTGTTCGCTCAAGGAATCCTTTATTGCACGGAATCACAGCCGATACTTCGGCAGGCTCAGTACAGGTTAAGGCTATTCTGTCGCATGAACTTGTTCTGAGCTTGTCGAAGTATAGGAGCCTTCCATGAAATACATTAATTCTGTTTTAAGCCGAAGCTTTTCGCGACTTCGCTTCGACAAAGCTCAGCGCATCGTCTGCCGCACTTCGGGTGCTCACAATATGTGAGCCTGCACATGTAAGCCAGGAGGGCTTAAAAAACATGTGCCACTCGGTCATCCGGACCAGCGCAATCGCTTGTGCTGAGCCTGGTCGAAGCATCGGCCTTACCGGGACCCTCTTCTCGCAGGAAATTCCTAAAACAAAAATCTACCGCTTGGATGTCTTATGAGCACCCAGGGTATAGGTAAAACTGACATCCCGGGCATTAATGGCTTCACCGCATTCCGAGCAGCACATTACCGGCTGAAAACTTTTCCCGCATGATTTATGATGAAGAATAAGAGGCGGGCCGTCCGTTCCCGAGAGCCAGCGATCTCCCCAACTCATCATGGCAAGAGGTATAGGATAGAGGTTTAGGCCCTTTTTTGTAAGCCTGTATATAAATCGTCTCCCATCCTTCGGATTCTTTTCTTTTTCCATGATTCCGTGTTTAACCAGCTTCTTAAGGCGATTGGATAGGATATTTGTGGCAATTCCCAGCCGCGATTGAAATTCGTCATACCCGTGAACTCCAAAGAAGGCTTCACCTAAGATTAAATAAATCCATCTGTCGCCCAGTAACAACAGTGTTCTATCAACCGAGCTTATTCTATTGCTAAGCTGTGTCATGACAATAACCGGTCTCCTTTGATAAAAAATTACAGAAACTATTCCCATTATAAAAAATAGCTTGTAAAAAACAAGTAATTATTTACAGTGGATATAGCTTGCATATTGCAAGCTATATCCACTGTAATGGGGAGGTATACTATGTCTGAAAAAATATTAGTTTTAAGCAAACATAGCGATACTGCCACAATTTTGCTCAACAGGCCTAAAGTCCACAACTGCTTGAGCATCGAACTCTCCGACATGCTTATTGATGCTATACAGCAGGTCAAAAAATCCACAGACATCAAATTCGTCGTCATCAAGGGAGCTGGGGGCACGTTCTGCGCCGGTGACGACATTACAGAGATGTTGAAATGGGGGGATGATGAACACGGGAACAGCACACAGGGCGCAAACGGGGTGATGCGTCGCGTGAGGATATACCAGGATATGGCAAATTCGCTTGAAGATCTGGATAAAATAACAATCTGCGCTGTTGACGGTGTGGCCGTGGGGGGCGGCCTTGAAATAACCATGGCATGCGATTTTGTCATCGCGACCGAACGCTCGATATGGGGGATGCCTGAAGTCGACAGCGGTCTTACGCCCGGATGGGGCGGCACGACGCGGATGTCGCGATATATCGGGAAACGGCGTACGAAAGAAGTCAACATTATCGGCGCGCTTATGCCTGCAAAACGCGCCGTGGACTGGAACTTGTGGAACAGAGTAGTGCCGAATGACAAACTCGAACAAGAGGTCGAGGCGTTACTGGAATTGCTCCACTTGAAAAACCAGCAGGCGTGCCGCCAGCTTAAGTATATCATTAATCGAGGCTGCGAAACGGATCTGTACACCGCCCAGGGATTTGAGATGCTTTCAGGCGGGTTAAGCGCCGCGGTTAACGGCTTCTGGCAGGTCCAGGACGCCGATCAGGGCGTCGGCGTGCTTGATTTTAAGAAAAAGGGCGAACTATGGAAAAAGCGCAGAGCGCTTGCGAAAAATTTTTGGGTTGACTGATTTTTTCCGTGGCTGGTTGTACTATGCGCTTCATAACTATTGGTTTAGGCGCTTTGCATTCGCATGATTGATGTATGCAGTGCGCCTATCGCCATACTATTGCCGAGCCCGCGTGATTTTTCACTCATTCAATTTCTGAAACCACTAGATTGATGAGGCGTTTCGCGCACCGCAAGCGCGCGAAACGCCTCATCAATCAAATTTGTTTAAGCTTCATGGTAACTTTTTAAACAATCTCACCCTCTCATCCTATTTGATTGAAACCAAAGGCTTCGGTAAGACTTATGTATAATAATCAATGGAGTGATTATGTCGTAATCTTCCGTAAGATGATCCTTTTGAATTATAGGGGTGCAATCTTTTATTAATGTTCGATTGGTTTTGAGCTGATATTTAAATTTAAAGCAACTGCTTGCACAGAGTGGTCTTTTTGCAAAGGATAAATCCCCTCTGGTGAGAATTCACAGCCGATACTTCGGCAGGCTCACAGGTAAAGGCCATATTGTCGCATGAACTTGTGCCGAGCTTGTCGAAGTATAGGAGCCTTCCATGAAATACATTAATGCTGGTTTAAGCCGAAGCTTTTCGCGAATTCGCTTCGACAAAGCTCAGC
>MIBH01000016.1:35753-53262 GCA_001829455.1 Spirochaetes bacterium RBG_13_51_14 | reverse complement strand
CGTCCGGGGAAACGCCAGGTACGAGCGCTACATCAGGCCCACGGCCGCTTACCTGGGCGGTTACGCCGAGCGGCAGGATGAGCTGTCCAAGGCGTGGCGGATCCTGAGCAGATATATCCGCGCAAAGTGAGGCGTGGTGAAAGCATTCCTCCTCGCAGCCGGTTACGGCGAGCGGCTCCGTCCCCTGACCGATACGATTCCGAAGCCCCTGGTTCCGGTGATGAACGTGCCTTCCATCTGCTACGCACTCACCCTTCTGAAAGAATCCGGCATAACCGAAATTGTGTGCAACATTCATTATCTTCATGCGCAGATCGAAGAATTTTTCCAGAAGCATGATAATTTCGGACTCAATGTCATATTCTCCTATGAACCGAGGATCCTGGGCACGGGCGGTGGGCTTATGAACTGCCGCGGACATTTCCAGGAAGGGCCCTTCGTGTATATCAACACCGATATTGTCGCTGATATCGACCTGAAGGCGGTTATCGAATCTTGTGCATCATCCCGCCCGGGCGGTTCTCTCGTGATCGGCAGAAGCGCGGCCGGAGGACGCGTTACTGTTAAAGGAGATCGAATCGTGAATCTCCGGGCGATTCTTCCAGTTAATGAAACGCCTGAATATGATTTTTTGGGAGCGGCGCTCCTGACGCCCGATATTTTTACCCATCTGAAGAAAGGGTTCTCAGACATCGTAGAAACGGGCTTCATCGGGCTGATGAAGAAGGGATCCCTCGGATTTTATGAGCAGGCGGGCCCCTGGCATGACATCGGCTCCCTGGAATCATACCGCGAAGCCAACATAGCTCTTCTGGACATGAACGAAACCTTCAGGAACAGAATCCATGAGATGGTAGGATTGAAGCCGTCAGCTGTTGCCGGGAGTGCGCGCATCGGCGGGGGCGCTGTCGTCGTACGATCCGTCATCGGCGATAACTGTCGGGTCGGTGATGGCTCCTTTGTTGAGGAGTCGGTTCTCCTGACCGGGGCGGCGCTGGCGGCCGGCGAAGCGGCGATCAGGATGGTCAAATGGATCTGATAAAAAACCCGCGCTGCCGTGTAGGATAGCTTTTTGAACCTGGTATACAGGTGGGTTCCCGCACGGAAGGTCAGGCCATCCCCGTGAGGGGCGCGGCCATTGCAGCCAGATATTGGGATCCCTTAAAAAGCTTTAGGCTCAAAAAAATACAGTCCTATCACCAACAGCGCAGGCGCTTCATATGGAATGGTCATCATAAAAATAGGCAATCATTTTTTTAAAAAACCGCGTACCGTGTCAGCCCTGTGATGAGATTTATATGAACCATAATTGGCATTATGCATGAAATCGACATTTGATATAAAGCCACGGATTCAATTATGGCGTGGATTATGGTCGCATCAGTGCCCTTTATCCGGGTAAATCCGCTTTTTTTTGATTTAATACAAAATTATTTTATTTTTTATTTGAAAAAGGAACGGACTATGAATAACTTAAACAGGTTTTGGGGGTTAATTAAACTATTTTAATATTTGACATCATTGCCGCAATGTCGGACAATTTGCCCTCTGTAATATATCGTTCCGTATGGTGTAGGCGGCAACGCAAGCCCGGATTCAATCCGCGGCTAAATAAAAGGAGTCCCTTGTAGCGTAAAAATGGCAACAGGAAGGGACGCACGACATGCTGAACGGATCAGTACTATTGGAAAATATATGAGGTGTCTGGATGATTTCAAAGTATTTCAGGGATTTTGATAAGAAGATAATCAAAAAACAGAAGGGATCGGCTAAAACCCCGCAAAAGAAGGGGAAAGGCTCGCCGAAAGTGTCGGTTGACAAGCGCATGCTGATGGATAGCATCTCACGGATTATTCCGACGCATCTCACGATCGGCACTGTCAGGTGCATCGACACGGCCGGATTTTCCCCCGACGGCATCGATTTCCTGGCGTATGAGAAATACTGTCAGGACATCATCGATCTGATGGGAGGATATGTCCCCTACGAGCTGGCGTACGGCATGTTTCATGTGATCCAGAATCTGAATAAGGATTTGCTGACCGAGTTATTGAACAGGATCGCCACAGCAAAGAAGTTGAACATGTACGCTCCCGCTCCCGAAGAAGAGGGGGAACGGTCGTTGATCCCCTCGTTTGCGATTACAGGGTCGACTCAGTATCAGTTTATCGAACTAAAAAATGACATCATGAACTACTATCTGTCAAAGAACATTGAATACCAGTACGAGATTGATGTACTCATGGTGATGCATAAGGGTATCATCGTGAAAAACTGGAGGGAAAAGAGGAGTTTTATCGCCCTTGAGACAAATGAGGACACCTTCATGTGGTTTTTCATTCTGATGAATGAATACCTGGATATCAAGAAGGATCGCTCTTTAGATTTTCGAAAATATGTTAAGAAAGAAGTCATTTATAATGAATTTTAGAGTTATTGCGAAATACTGTGAATGCAGGATAGGTAACCATATACCAATAGTTCTTAACAGTATAATGGAGAATTATTATTTCTCTGAAAATTTGAAATATCAGACTTGTTAATTAAATAAAATAATAAGGAGATATGCGCCCCGCAGCAGGCGGCCAGGGCGCAGGTCGATTGTTATTACGATATGCAACAGTCAAATATAGGCATTGAATTAAATTTAGCATAATTCGATTAATATTCTTGACATATTATTAATTATCTATAATGATATTTGTTTAAGTCAGATAACAGTAGTTGTTTCCCGGGCGGGTACTTCAAGAAAAAACCGCGTTGGTTCACGTTTGTTGTGCTCCGGAGAGGGTGTGAGAGGGATGCTGGACAATGAGAAAGAACCCAAAAATATAAAGAGGAGAAAGGTTTTGGGAACGAAATTATTTAAAGCAATTATTCCAATTCTTGTATTACTATTGACGGTACAGTTTACCGTGACCGCGGGTTCAGCCCATGCGCGGCAGAACAAGGACATCATCCTTGTCCTCGATACATCGCTGAGCATGGTCGGACAGGGCGGCGGGCAGAATATTCTCGATAAAGTAAAGCGGATCGTCGAGGATTATATCGATCAGGTGGAGGACGGAGATCGGGTCACGTTCGTAACGTTTGATGTGGACACGAAAATTTATCCGACGGTTCTCGTCGACGATGAAAATGATCGCGATATCATCAAGAAATATATCACCATGACCGAGGCGACGGGGCTCTGGACATACACCTATAAGATGATCTACAAGGTGTTTGAATCTGCCGAGCGGCTCGAGACGGAGAAGGACGGCCGGCAGACTGAAATTGTCATCTTGACCGATGCCATCGATGATCCGCCTCCCAGCGAACTCAAGAAATTCAACCTGACTGATTTTGCATCGAAGTACGGCAAGAAACGCGACATGTGGGTCTATATACTCAGCTTCTCCAACGTCAAGGACAGCACCGCGGCCAATAAACTGAGCAAGGTCGTGGGCGCGGTTACCGATAAGGTCAAGATTATCGAAACCAGTGAGCCGGAAAAGGGCAAGCACGAACTCATCGCCCATGAGCAGATGTGGGAAGCGGAAAGCCGCAGCATCGTTATTCCGGTCATCATCGCCGCGGCCTGCATACTCGCCGTGCTGCTGATACTCTTCTTGGTGAAGCGCCTTTCCGAGCTCAAGGTTTTCGGGAAGCTTGAATTCTGGAACAATGAGATCATTGAGCCCTATACGCAGCGCTTCGACCTGGCGCGTCGGCCTGCGCGGGAGGCCTTGATCGGCAAGGGGCTCGGTTGCGTGCTAAATATACGGGACATCAACATCAAGGCGCCCTTTAAAATACAGGCGGTCCGTCACGAAGGTTCAATCAGGATGCAGCTGGTCGGCAACGAGAGCACCAAGGTGGAGATGGTGAACCGGCAGTCGGACGGTCTTCTTCAAGACGGAGATCTATTCAAGGTGGGGAACTATACTTTTAAATACTTCAAATAAGGAAATTCAGGAGAAAAATAAAAAGTAAATAATTAATCTGATGCCGACGATATTATGTTACAATAGTCAAGATTTTAAAATTATTGTAAATAAATCTTGACAGAAAACGCTTCACTACTAATATAATACAATTAGATTAATATATATTTTTTTCCTGTACTATAAAGCATGACTTTAAAAAGCCTATTGAAATAAAGGAGGAATAATACATGGCTTTTACACAATTTCCGAAGAGTCCGAATAAGTTTCACCCGACCATTCCCAATGCCGTCGGTTCACGAGAATCGTACGCGCAGGAAGGGCGGGACAAAATAGCTGAACAGAGGCTGATTGTTAATGAGACAACCGATCGGGTTATTAATCAGATTATCAATAAGCTTCCTGAGGAAGTCCTGCTAAAAATGGATGTTATGGGTGGTCTGAAGGAGAAATTATATAACTATGTAAACCAGACCTATGTCAACATGTTCAACCGCTACACGGTTACCATGGAAGACGAATTCCTGAAAAAGGTCAGGGACTTCGTTGACAAAGAAGAGCTCCGCGGCCTCGCCCGTTACACGCCGCGTGAAATCATCGAGCTTATGGATAAGATCGCCGGTCCCGACAAGTTTCATACCGGTGAGATCGAGAAATCAATCATCAACATGTATGGTCACCTTCATGGCCATATTCAGCGGGGCGTGAACGACCTCGAAACCGAAACAAACTCGATACTGCGTCAGAAAACCGATATCGGCGCCTTTGTGCGCGGTCAAAACGCATACGCGATACTGAAATGCGTCTTCAAAGACAATGAGTTCCGGCCCAAATACGTTTATGACGTGAAGCTTTCAATCAATATCCTCGAGAGCGAACTCATAAGCCCGATGTATCACTATCAGGTTACGGTCGAGAACCTCCTGAAAGACGCGATTCAGAAACATATCCAGGATCTGATCGATCGTCAGGTGCAGGCGTTCAACGACGAGCTGGTTGATCAGGGGAAACGGGAGCTGACCGGCAGCGAGAAGATGTTCGAGAAGATCAAGCGGATAGAAAACTTCACCGACGACGAAAAGGACGACGAGAAATCGAAGCGGTACACCATTCTCGCCAAGAAGTTCCTCGATAAGATCGAGGGCCTTCGGGCCGAGATCGATGTTGAGGAATTTGATCCCCTCAACGTCCGGGAAAACATCAAATACGTTATCGATGAGGAAAACGTGCGGAACCGTGGTTACAACACGGCGATTAACTCCATCACGTCAATCCTTGACACCAGCAAACTGGGCTATCAGGTATGCAACAACATGAAGAACGCCCGGATCTGCCATATCAGGGAATACGAAGAGACCGACACCACGGTTCTTCCGGACGAGCGCTACGCCATGAGGCTGGCCTTCTATGATCAGAACCAGCTTAAGATTGAGAAAAAAGAATATGACAAGCAGATGGACGCATTCTCGGTAGAGATCAAGATGCTCTGGGATGTATGTCACGGTTACTACGAATCCAAGAAGCGCTTTCGGGCATTGAAGGATTTCGATGACCTGGCCAACCGGATCATGTCCAAGGAATGGAAGCGGGCCAAGAAGGAACGCGAGGAGGATCCTGAAACCGTTCTGTGGAATGAGATCGGTGATATGTATCCCGAGGATTCCTTTGTTGAAAAGAACAACCGGACCTATGAGCACCGGATCGTCAACCTCAAGAGCAAGATGAACTATTTGAAAGAAATGCTCCAGAAGATGCATGGTTTTCAGAACCCCATAGAGCGGGTCATAATAGATGAGCGCATCAGCTTCCTGACCAAGCGGTTCAACGAGTTCACCTACCGGGTAAATCCGCACCATATCCAGCCGGGACTGATTCTTGATATCGATATCACCACCATCAAGAGAAAGCAGTTCATGCTGAGGGGGATGGCCAACGTGCTGAACGAGTTCCTGTATGGCGTATCGAAGGGATTCTCAGACGCCGCCTTCGCGCAGTATTCGCGGCGACGGTCAACCACACGCGAGGACATCGATCAATCGTTTGCAGCTGAAGAGACGACCGAAAGCATCATTGAAGAAGCATATAAAACATCACAGGCCAGCGAGATACGAGGCGCGGTAAGTCTCACGCCGAAATCAAAAGCCGCAAAAAAATCAGGATTGAAAGAGCTGTAGAATGCATTGATGCGTTAAACGGTTACATGAAAAAAATTGGAGAGGCTGACTCATGCGGGTCAGCCTCTTTCTGTTGGTGCCAATCGGTTCATGTATAGGGAGGGGCTTGTTTCATAAGAGAGAATCGATCATGACAGGCGAGCAGCAGGGAATGCCTGAGGATGCAGGTGATACCCCGGCCGCTGACGGAAGGCTTGATCACGGCGCTTTATGGTGATGTTCGGAGATAATTTTACCGGGGGCCCTCATACAAAATGCTTGCAATTATAGTAGGGAATTTTATAGTATCAGCACTACCGGGGATAACGGGTAACGAGCTTATCTGGAAGACGTCCAATCGAAACACGCATCAAGAGCGATTTTCATGAAGTGGATTCAGGTTCCAGGGTATCCTTCACCCCTACTAGTAATAACGGGAGTACGGACATGGAAAGCACCTACTTGACACTGGCTTCAAAATCAAATTTCAACAAGGCGCTCAGGCACTTCTATAAGGTGACGGACGCCGTCGATGATATTGAGATGAATAAAAATCTGGCTGATGTGATAAACGAAGAGCTTGACGCGAATGAAATCAGCGAAGACCAGATGCTCCCCATCGTGGGGGCCGTCATACGTGATAAATACGGCTACAGCTATGATTCATACAATATCGCGGAGCCGGTCACTGAATTCCAAAAGATAGCAGATGAAACCATGAGATGGTCGGCCATTGATATCGTATGTGTGTATTACAATCCCGGCGGACAGGTTTTTCTCATCAACCCGAAAAATATCGAGCACTGGGAGCGGGCCAGGGAACTCCACTGCGACCAGCTGATGGTGATCTATGCGAAGTTCCTCAAGGAAGAAAACAGAAAACTGGAGAAGGCGGCCATTAACACCCTCGAGGAGATGCTTGCCGGGAGAGACGTCTTCATCAACAGGTCCTTCATCGACCACACCATCATTCAGCGGAAACCGGTGAAAAAAGAAAAGAAGCAGGAAGAGCCAGGGAAAGGGGCGGCGAACATAACGCCGAAGTACGCCATCGAAGTATCCAACGAGCTGTTCCACAACGGGAACGTGGAGGCGTGGAAAAAGATCGTGGAGAGCTACACAACGACCTATCCCGGCTCGAAGGTGTATATCTATCACGGCGGAGAGCTGGTCAATGACATTAATTCACTTTTCAAATGGGGCAAGGTGAAGCACGGCGATTCAATTTTCTTCCAGGTGGCCGGCGATAATATAAAGGGAGTATCGAAATTGCAGAAATACTTCTATGAGGGAGCCAGCCCGCGTTTCGAGCAGTTTTTGAAGATTGGAGTCGGTCAGGTGCTCAGACTTTTCTAGCAGAGTAGACGATATCATACCGTACGCAGGAGATATTAAGATGGAAAATATAGTATATTTTAATAAAAACCTGAGGGAGGTCGATGAAAAAGTGCGGGCGCGTCTCGGCATCCGGGGCAGGAGGGCGGTTGACCTCGCCATGATGGGACTCCCGATCGCGCCGGGCTTCATCATCGATTCAATCCTGACACAGAAGCTTCCCCAGATCAACCTGAATGAAATACTGAGCACCCATATCGGCCAGCTTGAAAAGGACACAAAAAAGATTTACGGCGATGTCAATAAGCCGCTCATGCTCAAGGTCGTCCTGAGCTCCGACCTGAACGTGCCCCACTTTCCGTCGATCCATAACATCGGCATGAACAGCCTCACGGTCGAGGCGTTCGGCAACTATACCGGGAAGGAGTTCGCCTACGGCGAATATCTATTTTTACTGAGGAACCTGGCGCGGAAGATTTATGAAGTTGACGAAAAGGAAATAAAGAAAATAGAAGGGAAGATCCCCCGGAAGATTTACATCGATGACATGAAAAAGGCGATAGATTCGTACAAGAAACTTTTCGAGGAAAAATTCAGCGAAGACGTATACGACCAGCTCGGCATGATTGTGAAAGGGGCCTCTTCGCGATATTGCGATTCTGCCATCGACGTCGACAACTCCCTGTCGATCATGATACAGGTCATGGTGTACGGGAACTGGGGCAAAAATTCCTACGCGGGCAATTATTACACGAGAAACATCGTCACCGGCGACCCCGAAATCCAGGGCGAGTTCGGCCAGAGCGAATTTGATATCGAAACCGGTAAAGCAAAGGATATCAGCAGGATAGAAAAGAAGCATTTCTCCCACTTTACCGAAATAGCGCGCAAGGTTGAGGACAATTTCAAGGAGATACGCGAGATCAAATTCACCATTGAAGAGGGTGATTTCTGGCTCGTGGAGCAGAAGGAAGTGGATGACAAGTCGACTCAATCCCAGATAAAGGCGCTCCTTGACCTGACCAGGAGAAAGATTGTATCCGAGACCGATATGATCGCGCGGATCAAACCGAATCAGCTGAACGAGCTGCTCCATCCGGTCATTGATTCGCGTACCATCAAGGGCGTGAAATTCATCAAGGGCGGCATCGCCGGATCCACCGGAGCAGCCATTGGTCGGGTATTTTTCTCCACGACGAAGCTTTTGGAGGAGCACAAGCGGGCCATCATGAAAGGCGGCAACACCAATCTCATCCTGGTGATGCTGGCCACGTACGCGGAAGACGTAAAGGCCATCGAGGTCGCCCAGGGCGTCATTACCTGCGAGGGCGGATTCTCCTCACACGCGCCGGTCGTGGCGCGGAGCCTTGGCAAGGTTTCCATGGTTCAGCCCGACATGAAGATACGTGGCAACAGCTTTATTCTGGCAGGGAAGACCGTACGCGAGGGTGATTTTGTATCGATCAACGTGCCCTACTACGAGCCGCCCACCATCTTTATGGGCACGGTTGGCCTGATCGAGCCCGACTGGAAGAGGAACGGACTTTTCGAGTTCCTGGATATCGTGGAAAAGCACATCGGCGATTTCAACGTCCGGGCCAACGCGGACCAGCCGCGTGACGCGCTGCTGGCCAAGGATTTCAAGGCCAAAGGAATCGGGCTGTGCCGCACTGAGCACATGTTCTTTAACGAGCGGAGGATCATGAAGTTCCGCGAGATGATCATAGCCGACACCGAAGAGGAGCGGCGGAAGGCGTTAAAGGTGCTGCTCCCCATGCAGCGCTCCGACTTCTATGACCTCTTCAAGATCATGGAGGGATCACCGGTGACCATACGGCTCCTGGATGCGCCGCTCCATGAGTTTCTGCCAAGGACCGAGGAGAGCATGAGGCAGTTCATCCGGTACATGCTGAGCAGAAACCGGCGGCTCAGGCCGACTGAAATCATTGCCCGGTGCGAGGAGTTGGGAGAGATGAACCCAATGCTCGGCCACCGGGGATGCCGGGTCGCGGTCACCTATCCGGAAATCTATGAGATGCAGTGCCGGGCGCTCTTCGAGGCGGCCTGCATGCTGCGCAAGGAGGGGCACAAGATAAAGCCCGAGATCATGATCCCCATCGTTATGAGCAAGGAGGAGATCAAGTTCATCAAGAACGGCAAAAAGATCGAGGGCAATGAGGTCAAGGGCATCCGGGACATCAAGAACGAGGTCGTGGATGACTACGGCATCGAGGATCTCGAGTACGAAGTCGGGACCATGATCGAGCTTCCCGCCGCGGCCCTCGGGGCAGGCGAGATCGCGCAGTATGCGGAGTTCTTCAGCTTCGGCACCAACGACCTTACCCAGACCACGTACGGATTGTCGCGGGACGACTCCAATTCTTTCTTCCCGAGCTATTCCCTCTTCGACCTGATGAAGTTCAACCTGTTCAAATATTTGGGCGAAGAAGTGAAGGAGCTCATCGGCATCGCGGCCCTGCGCGGCAGGCTGTCGCGGCCGGACATCAAGCTGGGCCTCTGCGGCGAGCACGGCGCCAATCCGGACAACATACAGTTCTGCATGGAAGCGGGCCTCAATTACGTGTCCTGCTCGCCGTACGCGATACCGCTGGCAAAGCTGGGGATTGCGCAGATAAATATTATAAACCAGATGAAGCAGGCGGAACAATAATATATCGACATTGCTGATAGTGAGGGGCTTTTTTCAGGGAGGCCACTCACGATACGCATGCCGGCCGGATTTCTTTCAGAGTAATTCTTTCGAAATAAACACATCATTTCAATTAATATAGACAGCGATAATAAATTTGTTGACAATTGGTTGTTAGGCGTTATTAGTCGACTTACATATATATACTTTAATTCTATTGTGATGAATTCTTTCAGCGAGACGTTTGACGGCGGTTTCATCGCCGCGGGCGAGAGCAGGGAATATGGACTGGGCCAACTGAAGGACAGAATTCTCGTATTTAAAACAGACAGTGAAGGCTCCATCCCGCTTACGACATCCGCCGGTATGGCGTTACATACTACGAGCGTTCTTTGAAGCTGTTGCGGATGTACCAGGCATGCTTGATCTTCACCGGGTGGAGCGAGTGCCAGAGCGGGTCCGGAAGATACTGCACCGTGTTGCAGTATCTGCATGTCGCGTTTCTGGGGGTCGCCGCGGTTATTTCAAGAGGCGCGCCGCATTTGATGCAGGATACGGCGACCGGTTTGATGTCCTTCTCTCCCGGAGCGGTCGCCCCATCTTCTTCCGTACAGAATACCTGCTCCGCGTATTTTGACCAGCGTAACCAACCGGGAACCGGGCAGGAGGTCTGCTCGGCACCGCAGGATCCGCATTTCACCGGTTTTTTGCTTCCGTTCGGCACTTCGTCGGTGAGAAGCGGCTCCCTGCAGGTACCGCAGAAGGGCGTGCTTCTTGTTTTTTCAACGGTGAGGTTCAGGGGAGAGGTGAATCTGGTCACGCCGAACCCTGCGTCCCGTATCCCCTTCCAGATAGTACCGGCAATGGCCGTCTCGCGAAGGCACGATTGGCACGTCGTCTTTCTCAGGGGAGCATTCACAAAGACCGGCTGACTGCAATAGGGGCAGATAAATTCGATCTTGAGTGAATGGTAAACCGGCCGAATCTCGTTGAGACGGTGGTCGATTGCCGAGAGCACCGCGCCGGGAAGATCGGTTCGAGAAAATTCGGTAAGAAGCTGCTTGTCCTCGATTCTCTCAACTGCGGCTGTTTTCACCGTTGAGTGATAATCCCCATGTATGATCTCGGACAGTATCCGTGTGTCGCTGATGCGGTAGACGGCGGACTGGCATACGGATATATCAGCTTCGCTCTTCACGATCGAGTATAGAAACTCCTGGCCGGGTTTTTCGAGATTGTAAATGGCTCTGGTTTTTGCGTGCGGCGACGCTGCGGTTCGAATGATAGTTTCAAGGGCGTCCTGGTCCGTTATGCATTCTATGATACCCTCTATCACCCCTTTATCGATTTCCGAGCACGCCAACGCCGTGAGCCGGGATGGGTCTGCGCGGGCGAGCTTGACCGCGGCGGCTATTTTAACCGATGGGAGGATGGCGTCGCGGGCTATATCGAACAGGGCATCCGGATCGCTGATCACAGCAACGATGATGCCAGCCACTTCCTCGCTCCGGGTCGCTTTCGCGATTCTGACGCGTTTATCAGGATCGGTAATATTTTTTATCGCGGTCGTTTTGACGTAATCCGATGGATCGTTCAGGATGATGCGGAGAAGTTCGTCCTGGTCGGTGAGATTTGATACCGCCCTGGCGCGTATCCGGTCATCCCGGTGTTTTTTCCTGGATCGGAACAGATCCCTAGACATTTTCAGGGAAAACTTATCGCGCTGGCTCCAGAAAAACAGGAATATGACCGCCCAGATGGATGCCCATACAATGAGCGGGGCGGGGTTGGAGATCGCCTGATCCAGCACCACCGGTACATTACGCCACACTCCCGGACCGGACATGGAATAGTAACCTTTCGCGTTAAGGCCGGCGGCTATAAATCCCAGCGCTCCCTGGCCGATAGCCACCAGTATCCCGAGCGCGCCCTGGGCGACGGCGATGAGGCCGAAACCGAATTGGGAGATTGAAACCACGCCGAATCCGAACTGGGTTATCGCGATGAAACCATAGCCGAACTGGGCGATGGTGATAACGCCCCTGCCGGCGAAACCAACAGCGATAAAACCTTTGGCGGCGAAACCGAAGGAGAAGACCGGCATGCCGAAGATTTTTGTTTTTGTCTCCATGAACATTGTAACATGATAAAGGCAACGGGCCGCAATGACCCCTTGGCATTATATCATCACTTGTCAAGTGCCGCGATACCGGGAAGCGTCTTCCCTGCAAGGAGTTCGAGCCATGCGCCGCCGCCGGTTGAAATATACGATATCTTGTCCGCCACGCCAGATAGGTGAACCGCGGACACGCTGTCGCCGCCGCCAATGATGCTCAGACAACCTGAATTGGCAAGGGCTCTGGCCACGGCGTTGGTTCCCCCGGCGAAATTGGGCATCTCGAAAGCGCCCATGGGGCCGTTCCAGATTACGGTTTTTGATGAAGCGATTTTCTCGCCGAATAGCTTTGCCGACTCCGGCCCGATATCGAGGCCAATCATGTTTTCAGGAATGCTGTTGGCCGGAACCACGATCCGCGGCGCGTTATTGTCGAACTCGGGTGCGGCCACGATATCCACCGGCAGGAGGATTTCGACACCGTTCTTTTTCGCTGTTTCCATGATATCCTTCACCGAATTCAGCAGGTCGTTCTCGACCAGGGACTTGCCGACACCGGTCCCCTTCGCCTTCAGGAAGGTGAAGGCCATTGCTCCGCCGATGATGATATAATCAACCTTGTTGAGTATATTTTTCAGGGCGTCCAGTTTAGTAGATATCTTTGCTCCGCCGATGATGGCGCCCAGGGGGCGCTGCGGTTTGTCCATCGCCTTTTTGAAATATTCAATTTCGTTTTCCAGCAGGAATCCGGCCGCGCACTCTTTCACGTATTTCGTAACGGCGTCGTTAGAAGAATGGCCGCGGTGAGCCGCGGCGAAAGCGTCGTCAATATACACCTCGCAGAGGGAACCGAGGAGTTTTCCCAGTTCAGGGTCGTTTTTCTCTTCACCGGGGTAAAACCTGATGTTTTCCAGAAGGGCGATTTCCCCCTCCCTGAGCGCGTCCGTGATTTTTTTTACTTCCTCGCCGAGCGGCGCGTCAATGAAGCGCACGTTCCTTCCCAGCAGCGCGCCGAGACGGACCGACACGGGTCTCAGACTCAACTCGGGAACGGGTTTTCCCTTCGGCCTGCCAAGGTGTGATACCAGAATGATGCTGCAGCCCTGCTTTAGGCAATAGTTGATTGTCGGGAGTGTCGCGGTGATCCTGGTGTCGTCGGTGATGTTCATGTCTTTGTCGTAAGGGACGTTATAATCCACGCGGATCATGACCCGTTTTCCTTTGAGATTGACATTGTCGATGTACTTGATTGTCATGGCTGCACCTCGAAATATATTATTGCCGCGATACAAGATTCTTTCCCTGCTCACGGTCTATCATTGGTACGGGAGCGGCAGCAGGTACAGGCTCAACCTTCCAGCTCACGTTTCTTTTTTCGTACCGTAGTCAATTTTGAAACAATGACGGACGCCTCGTAGAGCAGAATAAGAGGAACGGTCACGATGAGCTGACTCAGTAAGTCCTGCGTCGGAGTTATGACGGCTGAAATAACAAACGCGAGAACGATGGCGTACTTTCTTTTTCTGACAAGGAACGACGGGGTTATTATTCCGATCCTGGTAAGTATCATCATAATGATAGGCAGCTCGAACAGGATTCCCATTATGACGCAGAAGAAAAAAACCAGGGATATGTAGTCATTGGCTCCGATGGTGCTCATCATCTCCCTGGACACAAAACCGAGAAGCATTTTAACCGTAAAGGGGACCAGCAGAATGAATACGAAAACCACGCCGGCATAAAAAAGCAGGACTGATGATATAACCGAAAGGCGTGAAAACATCCGGTCGTTTTTTGTGATGGCGGGCAGTATAAACCTCCACGTCTGCCACATGAGGAAGGGAAATCCTATGAGGAGAGCCGTGATGGCGGACACCTTGAGCCGTATCATGAATCCCTCAGTCAGTTTAAACACATTGAGCTTGAATCCAGTTATGGTAAACGGTTTGGTAATGAAGTGGAGTATCTTGTCTGAAAAGACAAACGCGCCGACTGTCAGGATGACGATTGTGATCAGGGATATGAGGATCCGAGATCGGAGTTCATCAAGGTGGCCGACCACGGTCATGGGCGCGTCGCCCCGGTCGTCGGCTTCCGGGTCGATATCTTCGTCGTTGGCGTCCACGTCCTTATTGGCATCATCGTACTCGGTCAGGGTCGTGATAAGGTCTTTCTGATGAGTGGTGGTTTTTCCCGGGCTGCCTTCCACCGTGTTCTGTGTTATAAGCGGATTGATGATACTGTCTCTCCGCGCGGGTTTGGCCCTGCGGCGCGGTGCCGCGCTCCTGGTCTTGGCCTTATCACCGAACCGGGTCGATTTTTTTGATGTTTTTTTCTTTGCTGATTTCTTTTTCTTCGCAGGCAGTTTCTTGTTCCGGTCCGATGTAAGATCTTTTGATGAAGCCACGGGCGCGCTCCTTGCAGATAGTATGGGGTATGTTGTTTAGTATGATAGAGGCTGTCAAGTATTTTCGATTTACGGCGGACTTTTTCCTGTGATCATCCGGAATCAGCTCTTGACGCAACAGTTCCGCAGCGAACAGGCGCGCGATCTCTGTCTGTAAGCGTGGCCTGACCGATCGCTTGAGCGGGGTTCTTTTTGTCATCGGTTGATCGGAGTGTTGTACATGGTGTCAGAAAACCCGAGTTTTTAATCATGATGAAAATTAATAAGTTGACATTTTGTTATATCGCTGCCATAAAAACAGCAGTTAACGGTACGATAATGATTGAGAATCACAGTCAAGATTTTTTCTATTGTATAAAAGCGGTTCTATCATTATTTTTGTAAATAAGGAACCATCATACGATTGTATTGAGTGTATTCCTTATCATATATAAAAATTAAAAATTAAATTATTGAGGGGGTATTCATGGCAAAGTTTAAAGAAACATGCATGCCGGCAATTTTCCAGAATCAGGCTGAAAAATTGGGAAGCAAGGCCTGCGTTGCATATAAGAAGGACGGTATATATGTCGATATATCATGGACCGAAATGAACCGCATGATCCATGATCTCGCTTATTATCTTCTGTCGGTCGGCATCAAGAAGAACGATAAGGTGGCGCTCTTCTCGCCCAACCGGTATGAGTGGTGGGTCGCGAGCCAGGCGACGCTCTCGATCGGTGCGGTGAGCGTGCCGATATACGCGACCAACTCTTCCGAGGAAGCCGAGTACATCATTAAAAATTCCGATTCCCGGCTCTGCTTCGCAGGCACCGAAGAACACCTTGAACGGTTATTGAAGGTGCGGGGCAAGATCAAGAAAATCAAACAGATCATCATTTTCGATCAGACCAAAAAGAAGGTGAAGAATCTCCTCACCATGGCCGAGGCGATGAAGATCGGGCAGGGCTATAAGAAAAAGGGCGAGTTCGAGAAGCGGCTCACGTCGATCAAACCCGGCGATATTTCCACGCTCATATACACATCCGGCACCACCGGCAATCCCAAAGGAGTCATGCTCACCCACAATAATTTCGTTTCAAACGCGACAATTATTCAGAAAGAGGTTAAAGAATATGTCACGATCGATGACACCTTCCTTTCTTTTCTGCCGCTGTCCCATTCACTTGAAATGACCGCCGGCTATTACATCCCCATAACGGTCGGTGCCAAGGTGGCCTTTGCCGAGGATATATCAAAACTCATGGAGAACTTCCAGGAGGTGCGGCCCACCATCATCATCAGCGTGCCGCGCATATATGAAAAGGTGCACGCGGGAATCCTGCTGAAGGTCGCAGAAAGCCCCGGACTCAAGAGAAAGATATTCAACTGGGCCAATTCGATAGCCGCCAAGAACCTTCCCTATGAATGCAAGGACATCCCGCGCACGGGACTGTTCGCGTTCAAGTACAATCTTGCCGACAAGCTCGTGTTCTCGAAGCTCAAACACAAGCTTGGCCTCGACAAGCTGCGGTTCGCCATTTCAGGCGGCGGCCCTCTGTCCGTGTCCGACTGCGAATTTTTCATCGGCATGGGCCTGAAAATCGTGGAAGGATTCGGACTCACCGAAACCACGCCGGTAACGCATTTCAACCGGGCAGAAAACATCAAACCCGGCACGGTCGGCCTTCCGATTCCACAGACAAAGGTCAAGATCGCCGATGACGGCGAGCTGCTGATAAAAGGCCCGCAGGTCATGAAGGGGTACTACAAGAATCCCAAGGCAACCAAGGAGGCCTTCACCAGGGACGGATGGTTCAGAACCGGAGACATCGCCGTCATCGACGAGGAGGGCTTCCTCAAAATCACCGGCAGGATCAAGGACATCATCGTGACCGCCGGCGGGAAGAACATATCGCCGCAGAATATCGAGAACAGCCTGAAGACGTCGCAGTTTATCGAACAGGCCGCGGTAATTGGCGACCGGAGGAAATACCTCTCGACGCTCATCATTCCGGCATTCGAGTCCCTGGAAAAATGGGCGAAACGGAATGGCATAGCATTTTCAAGCCGCAAGGATCTCTTAGAGAAGGACGAGGTGATCAAGCTTATGGCGTCCGAAATCGAGAAGTATACCAAACAGTTCTCCCGGGTCGAACAGATACGGAAGTTCAGGATTCTCAACGTGGAGTGGACCCAGGATAGCGGCGAGTTGACGCCGACCCAGAAAGTAAAGCGGCGGATCATTGAATCGAGATATGCCAAGGAAATCGCTAGCATGTATCCTCCCGGTCTTGATTAAAAACAGGCATTCCCGCTGCATAAAAAAGGAGCCCCCGGCTCCTTTTTTGCTTTGCGGCTCGGGTGGTGTGGCTGCGATCTGCAATGATTTCAGGGATGATGCTTGAAGATTACTGTTGACTGTCGTCCGGCGTTTTCAGCGGTGGGCGGAAGCTCCTACAATAAAAAATTCTGGACAACAGGGGGCTTATCCTTTAGCAGTTCATCATTCGAGGATTTCAATGACGAACGCTAAGTACAGAATCGAGGTATTTCACCGGTTCAGCGATCCCCGGTGCGGGGTGGTGCGGGAGAAGCTGCATGGCCTTGGATTCAACGTGCGCGGAGTTCATATTTCCGATAATTATCTGATTAATGCCGATATCGACGACAATCAGGTAAAAGCCGTGGCCGGGCTCCTCATCCAACCGGTGATACAGGATTCCCTGATAAACACGCCCGACTGTCCCGAGGGTTTTAACTATGCAATTGAGATCGGGTTCCTCCCCGGTGTGACCGACAATGTCGCCCATACGGTGCGCGAATCCATTGAGGATCTGCTTAAAATCCATCTCGACATCGAAAAATCGGTTTTTTCATCCACCACGTATTTTTTTTCAGGTGGCCTCTCTTCCCGGGATATCGAACATATCAGCGGCGAGC
>MIBH01000016.1:33587-35730 GCA_001829455.1 Spirochaetes bacterium RBG_13_51_14 | reverse complement strand
AAAAAGATCCTTGCCTCCGATGAATACCGGAGGGAATCCGGCATGGGCATGGAGCTGCCCGTGGTCAGCATCGCCGAGCGCCCCGAGGCCGACGAGGTGGATCTGGCCGTGGACGACCGGGAGCTCATGACAATCGCGAAAGAGGGCATCAAGGACCGTGAAGGGTACCGGCGCGGCCCCCTGGCGCTTGACATGCTATCCATGCATGCCATCCGCGATTACTTCCTGGGCAGTGAAAAGAGAAATCCCACGGATGTCGAGCTGGAGTCCATCGCGCAGACCTGGAGCGAGCACTGCAAGCATACCATCTTTGCCGCGGAGATGGATGACGATATTTCGGAAGGGATTTTCAAAAAATACATCAAAGAGGCCACCACACGGATCCGCCGTGATAAGGGAGAGGACGATTTCTGCGTCTCGGTATTCGAGGATAATTCCGGCGGCATCGAGTTCGATGAACATTTCATCGTCTCCGATAAGGTGGAGACCCATAACAGTCCCAGCGCGCTTGATCCCTTCGGAGGTGCCATAACCGGCATCGTGGGCGTGAACCGGGACGCCATCGGGTTCGGCATGGGGGCCAGACCGATCGCCAACCGGTACGGGTTCTGCTTCGCCGATCCCTTCGATCAGAGGCCGCTTTTTAAAAGCGAGGATCCAAACAGTGCGATGCTTCCGCCGCGGCGCATCCTGGAGGGTGTGGTTCACGGCGTGAACGCGGGCGGGAACACATCCGGAATACCCACGCCGCAGGGCTTTCTCTATTTTGACGAGCGATACAAGGGGAAGCCGCTGGTGTTTGTCGGCACTGTGGGGCTTTTGCCGAAATACGTGAACGGCAGGCCGGCGTACGCGAAGCGCGCCATGCCGGGCGACAGCATCGTCATGATAGGTGGCCGGGTGGGCCGGGACGGCATCCACGGCGCCACCTTTTCGTCGGAAGCGCTTTCTTCGGGAAGCCCCGCAACGGCGGTGCAGATCGGGGACCCGATCACCCAGAAGAAGCTTTCAGACGCGATCGTGAAGGAGGCCCGTGACCGGGGCCTGTACAACTCCATTACGGATAACGGCGCCGGCGGTCTCTCCTGCTCCGTGGCCGAGATGGCCCGGGAATGCGGCGGCTTCGAGGTTGACCTGGACCGGGTGCCCCTCAAGTATCCGGGACTTGGACCCTGGCAGATATGGCTCTCCGAATCCCAGGAACGTATGACCGTGGCGGTGCCCGGTGACAGGCTGGACGAATTCATCGGCCTCATGGAAAAGAGGGGCGTTGAGTCCACGGTGATCGGAACGTTTAACGCCGGCACCCGCGGCATCGTGCGCTTCGGCGGGAAGAAGATTTTCGATATGGACATGACCTTCCTCCACGAGGGGCTGCCCCGGAAGAGGCTGAAGTCATCGTATCATAAAAAACCAAACGACTACCCCGATTTCCCGGTACCATCGGACATGAACGCCGTGTTCAGCGATATGGTAAGCAGGCTTAACACCGCGTCCTTTGAGTTCGTATCCACGCAGTTTGACCATGAGGTGCAGGGCAACTCCGTGATCAAGCCGCTGCAGGGGAGGGGGAAGGTGAATGGCAGCGCAACGGTCATCAGACCGGTGCTTGATTCATACCGGGGCATCGTGCTCTCCCAGGGCCTCTACCCTTCCTACGGCGACATCGACACCTACTGGATGACGGCCTGTTCCATCGATACCGCCATCCGGAACGCCGTTGCAGCGGGCGGGAGCCTGGAACGGCTGGCCATTCTCGACAACTTCTGCTGGTGCGACTCCAACAACCCGGAGCGACTGGGTCAGCTGCGCGAGGCGGCCCGGGCCTGTTATGATTTCGCCGTCGCTTTTCGAACGCCCTTCATCTCCGGGAAGGACAGCATGTTTAACGACTTCAGGGGATATGACGAGAATTTCCGCCCCGTCATGATTTCAATACCGCCGACGATCCTGATCTCCAGTATCGGCGTTGTCAATGATATCAGGATGTGCCAGAGCATCGACCTTAAATTTCCCGGCGACCTGATATATGTCGTCGGCGTGACCGGAGATGAAACCGGCGGAAGCGAGTACCTGGCGTACCGGGGCGAGACGATATCCGGAAAACGTTACATCGGCAACACGGTGCCGAATGTTTCAGCCG
>MIBH01000016.1:33378-33531 GCA_001829455.1 Spirochaetes bacterium RBG_13_51_14 | reverse complement strand
TCGTCCAGCATCAGCATTGAGCGGGGCGGCCTCGGCGTGGCCCTGGCGAAAACGGCACTGGCCGGCATGCTGGGCGTTACGGTGAGTCTGTCCGACGTACCGGCGCTCGTGGACAGGAATGATTTTATACTCTATTCAGAGTCGCAGGGAAGG
>MIBH01000016.1:32611-33247 GCA_001829455.1 Spirochaetes bacterium RBG_13_51_14 | reverse complement strand
CTAACCCCTCCCATCAAGGGAGGGGGATGTTGCATTCAAGTATTTTAATAACGTAGTTATAACATAAATATGATAAAACCACACGTACTAGTTCTTACCGGATACGGCATTAACTGTGACGACGAGACCGCTTTCGCGTTCCGAAAGGCGGGCGCCGAGGCGGATATCGTGCACATTAATGACCTTATTCAGAGCCGCGATAAGCTCGACCGGTACCAGATATTTTCCTTTCCCGGCGGCTTTTCATACGGTGACGACACGGGAAGCGGAAAAGCTCTGGCAAACCGCATCAAAAACAACCTGATGGATGAGATCAGGGGTTTTGCCGAGCGGGATACCCTTATGCTGGGCCTCTGCAACGGCTTTCAGGTGATGGTCAATATCGGCATAATCCCCGCCCTCTCGGGCTTCACCGGCGAGGCCCAGGCGGCCCTTGAACACAACAAAACGTTCCGGTATCAGTGCCGGTGGGTTGACCTGGTTGTTGAGAAAAATTCACCGGCGGTATTCACGCGCGGGATCGAGCGGTTGCATATCCCGGTTGCGCACGGCGAAGGGAATTTTTTCGCCGTTGATGATGTTCTGAAGCGCATTGAAGCGAGCGGTATTGTCACCATGCGGTACGTGAGATCGGAC
>MIBH01000016.1:21588-32590 GCA_001829455.1 Spirochaetes bacterium RBG_13_51_14 | reverse complement strand
TTTCCCCATAACCCCAACGGCTCCATGAATGATATCGCGTCGATATGCGACCGGAGCGGCCGGATAATGGGAATGATGCCGCATCCGGAACGGGGCATGTTCTTCACCCAGCGGGATGACTGGACCTTTTTAAAGGAGAAACTCGTTCGGGAAGGAAAGGATATCCCGGAGGATTCTGACGGGCTGATGATTTTTAAAAACGCTGTGGAGTATTTTCTATGAGTTTCAATTATATACATGAATATCCCTCAGTGGAGGAGATTCTCCGTGACCAGCCTCTTTCGAACAATCTGAAGGAGATAAAGAAAAAGCGAGACGAGACGATCCGGAACATTTTCATCGGAAGCGACCGGCGTATTCTGATGCTCATCGGGCCCTGTTCGGCCCACCATGCCGAGGCGGTGTATGAATACGTCTCCAGGCTGTTCCATTTGCAAGAAAGGGTGAATGAAAAAATAGTCATTCTGCCCCGCATCTACACCAACAAGCCGCGCACCACGGGCAAGGGATACAAGGGAATGCTGCATCAGCCGGATCACCGCGATAAGCCTGATATGACCAAGGGTCTCAAGGCCATCCGGGAGATGCATATTAAGGCCATGTCTCTTTCGCACCTGCCGGCTGCTGACGAGATGCTCTACCCGGGAAACTATCCGTATCTCGCTGATATTCTTTCATATGTGGCGGTCGGCGCGCGCTCCGTGGAGAACCAGGCCCACCGTCTGACGGTCAGCGGCCTCGACGTGCCCGTCGGGATGAAGAATCCCACTTCCGGAGATTTACGGGTCATGATTGACTCCATATACGCCGCGCAGCAACCGCACGTGTTCGTCTACAACGGCTGGGAGGTTGAAACCGGCGGAAACAAGCTCGCCCACGGCGTGGTCCGCGGATCCGTCGACCGGTACGGTAACCACTTCCCAAACTACCACTATGAGGATTTGATCATTCTGACGGAGATGTTTCTCGACCGTTCGCTCGAGAATCCCTCGATCATTGTCGATACCAACCATTCAAACTCCGGCAAGAAATACCGGGAGCAGCCCCGCATCGTGATGGAGGTCATGCGGAGCCTGAAGTACAATGACCTACTCAGGAAAATGGTCAAGGGCTTCATGATTGAGAGCTTCCTGCTTGAAGGCTCGCAGGACCCGTCGGGGGACGAGTTCGGCAAATCCATCACCGATCCCTGCCTGGGCTGGGAGGATTCAGAGAAATTGATTCTGGAATTGGCTGATTTTTTATAATTCGGCATGCTTCAAACATGCCCCTGACTGAGAAGCTCGAGAAGGATTTTTCAGATTGAGTGCCGGTGGAGCAGCCGCATCTGACGATCGCGCTGCAATCTATCCATCACAAGAATCCCGACAATTTCCCGGAATATTTTCCCGGGGTCCTGTTCGCCGTCTATTGAATGAAGCATTCCTCGCTTGCGATAGAACTCAAGCACCGGTTTCATGGGAAGCTAATCGTAGTGTTCATCTTCCACTTTTTTTCCGCTCTCATTGTAATAGCTCCAGACACCGATTTTTTTGTCGTCTCTATAGCTGCCTTTCGACTGGAGCATCCCATTTTCGAAGAAATGCTCCCAGGGGCCGTTTTTTTTGCCGTCGATATACCTGCCGATGGCCTGCCGCTTGCCGTTTTCGTAAAAGGTTGTTGATGCGCCGTTTCGGAGGTCGTTAAGGAAGTATGCGTTTTCCTTGATGTTGCCGTTTTCAAAATATTCAAGAGACTTGCCGATTTTTTTCCCGTCCCGAAAGCTTTCTTCGAGATTACCAATGCCGGACTCATAGTACGTCATATGCCGGCCGTTCATGATTCCATTGCTATAATCGGTTACCGTCCGCACCCTTCCTGAGGGATAGTATTCCTTCAGTTCACCGTCGATCAGGTCATTTTTAAAATTGATCTCCGCCATGACCGATGTACCGTTCGTTCCTTTGAAAAATATCTTCCAGAGCCCGTTTTTCTTATTGGAAGACACCGGGCCTTCGGCCTTCAAGGATTTATCAAGCCAGTACGCCCTGTATGTCGTTCCATCCGTCATGCCTGAAATTGTTATGTTCATGGCAAGGTCCGGTATTTCCCGGAGGCCGTTATTTCCGGCAGCAAAGCAGCCGAAACAGAGCGCTACGCAGCAGGTAAGTGCGATGATTCCCTTGTTATGCATGATATGACTCCGCTATAATAAAAAATCGTATTTTCCAGAGGATTTTTATCCGAAAATATAATGAGTGATAGAATGGGTAATCCTTGAAATAGATTTGTTATTAGTCAAATAGTTTTTTTGTCATTATCCATTATGGGCATATTTTATTATTTGTACAGGGGTGAACAACTATGATGAGATCATTGTGGACAGCGGCTTCCGGCATGGTGGGCCAGCAGTTCAATATCGACACCATATCCAATAATCTTGCCAACGTAAATACCACCGGATTCAAAAAGATGAGGGCCGAGTTCGAGGACCTGATTTATCAGACCCTCCTCATGGCGGGCACGCCGGCGACCGAGGTCTCAGAGGTGCCTACGGGAATCCAGGTGGGCCACGGCGTGAAGGTTTCAGCCACCCAGAAGATGTTCTCCCAGGGCTCGCTGCAGAGCACCGAAAATAAGCTGGACCTCGCTCTCGAGGGAGAGGGCTTCTTCAAGATACAGCTCTATGACGGAACGTTCGCGTATACGCGCGACGGATCATTCAAGATCGACTCCAACCGTCAGGTGGTAACCGCAAACGGCTACCTTTTGGAACCGCCCCTGGTACTGCCGGAGAATTTCATTGCGGACAGCCTTGCCATCAGCCAGACCGGCAAGGTGACGGTGAAGATAATCGGAGAGGATGACCCGATCGAGGTGGGACAGCTGGAGATATACCGCTTCATCAACCCCGCCGGGCTCCAGAGCATCGGCGGAAATTTATTCAAGACGACCCCCGCATCCGGCGACGAGATTCCGGGCCTTCCGGGCATCGACGGCATGGCCAAGACGCACCAGGGCTTCCTGGAGATGTCCAATGTCAAGATCGTCGAGGAGATGGTGAACATGATCGTGGCCCAGCGGGCCTACGAGGTGAACTCAAAGGCCATTCAGACGTCCGACTCGATGCTGGGGACGGCCATTGGATTGAAGAGGTAATGAAAACGCTGTATAGTGCCGTCATCGTCGTGGTTTTTTTTACCGGGGCCGCATTCGCGGACGTGAGCATTTACCTTTATCCCCGGGTCGGCCAGAAGCCCGGCGGGCTCGTGCTCTCTGACATAGCCGAGATCGACGCCGACACCGATACCGTGGCCGCGATAAGCGAAATCGGCATTGATGCAAGGCTGGCCTCGGACGGCTATCTTGACCGCAGGGAAATCATCCATGTCCTTGCGGACCGCGTCAGGGGCAGGGTCAATGTTTACGGCAGCGGCGTGCGGGTTGCCGATCCCGGCGGGGAATCCGCCACCGGCTCTTCTCGGATCATGGTGAAGAAAGGGGAGACGGTCCGGTTCCAGGTGGTCAACGCGTGCGTCAAGGTGGAGATTATCGGCACGGCAATGAAGGACGGCGCGGCGGGCGACGTGATACCGGTTAAATTGAGGGGTTCCACGGTGACGAGCGGAAAAATACTGAATGAAAAGATTGTCGAGCTAGAACTATGAGAAGGGCGTTACTGGCATACTTGATACTCGTCATATTCGGCTGCATCCTGAATGCCAAGTCGATATGGAAGGACAGGAACCCCTACGCCACGGAGGGCGATATCAAGGTCGGAACGGTGATCGTCGTCTCCATAAACGACATATCCGACATGAAATTCACCCTCTCGATGGGCAACAAAAGCAATGCCGTCGTGTCGTCGAGTCCCGACGTGACCATTACCGGCTTTCTCCCGAAAGTGGCGGCCACAAAAAAAATAAATAGCGACGACAGCACCCAGTTTACCGGCAAAGGTAAGATATCCTTTTCCATTGCCACGCGGGTGCTTAACAGGGTCGGCCCCATGTTGAACGTGGCCGGAAGCAGAACCTACACCTTCAGCGGCGTGACGCATATCATAACCGTCACCGGGCTCGTTGACCCGGCCCTGATGAAAGGCAGGGCCATCGATTCCAATAACGTTGCGGATTTCACCCTTGAAGTGCAGGGCGTGAAGCAGGGGATCAACATCCAGCGGCCGCCGCTTAAAAAAGACGAGACCGCCAGCAGCGTGCTGACCGAACAGGAAAAACAGCTGATCATCATAGATTATTTGAAGAAGATGCTGGGTGAGCTCACGCGGTGACAGTATCATGAAACAAGCGACTATCATAACGACTGCCCTCTTTCTCATTCTGGCCTCTACCGGTCGTGCCGAAGTCTCGGTGAAGGTGAAGGACCTTTCCTTCATCGATGGGCTGAAGGAGAACCAGATATATGGATACGGCCTGGTGGTGGGCCTGCAGGGGACCGGGGACACCAGAAAATCGCCGCTCACCAAGTCTTCGCTCAAGAATGTGTTGAAGAATCTCGGGATGGAGGGCGATGACGTGGCTTCGGTCAATACCGCCGCGGTGCTCGTGACCGCCAAGCTGCCGCCGTTCGTACGGATTGGCGACCGGATCGATGTGACCGTCTCATCCATTGGCGATGCGAAGTCCATTGACGGGGGAATACTCATTCAATCGCCGCTCCGGGGCGCTGACGATGCGATATACGCCGTGGCGCAGGGGCCGCTCTCGTTGCCGAAGATGACCGGAAGCCGCCGCACCGTGAGGACCGTGGCCCAGATCGCCGGAGGAGCGGTGATCGAGCGGGAGATAAATCCGGAGATCGTGTTCGACGATACCATCTTCATCGTCCTGAGGGAGTGGGACTACACGGTGGCGAACAGCATCATAAAGGCGGTTGCGGGCAAGTATCAGGACGCGAAGCCGGAGATGGCGAAGGGAGGGAAAATCCTGATACATCTGGTGAAAGACGTGAGTCTGCCGGAATTCATATCAACAATCGAAAATATCGAAATAACCCCGGCCTATCGGGCGAAGGTCGTGGTGAACGAGCGGGACGGAACGATCGTCACCGGGGGCGGGGTCAAGATCTCGGCGGCCATGGTGAGCAGGGAAGGGCTCACGGTCGAGGTAAAGGAGACCGGGAAGAAGGTTTCCGCTTCCGAGGTGAATGATTCCGCCACGGTGAAGGAGCTGGTTGATTCCCTGAACGCAATCGGCGCCACGACCGCCGACATTATCTCGATCCTCAAGGCGCTGGAGGTTTCCGGCGCCCTCCATGCTGAACTTATCGTGAGGTGATCTATGCCGGGTATGGGCTCTATTCCCCCATCGGAAATAAGGTTAAGCGAGGAAGATTTCGCCGCCAGGCTGGTGCGGATGCCCAAGCGGGGCTCCGGCGACGGTACCGGCGGCGCGTCGTTCAGCGACACCCTGTCCGAGACGATCCGGAGGAGCCCGGACACGCCGGCCCGGAGCGGGAAAGCGTCACGGGAAGAGAAGCGGCTCTGGGAGGCATGCATCGAGATGGAATCGCTCCTCGTCGGCAAGATGCTCAAGGTGATGCGCAATACCGTGGACAAGACCGGCTGGATCAATGGCGGTCACGCGGAAGAGATCTTCGAAGACATGCTGTACGATGAGTACGCACTGAGCCTGTCCCGGAATTCCAACCTGGGCCTGTCGAAAATGCTCTATGATGAGATGAAGCGCAGGCTGTAAGTAAAAAAGAACATCATTTGCGGAATTAATGATGGAGTCCCGCGGGGAGGTCCCTGCACGGGTTACCGTATTGTTTTATCGTTTGAGGACAGTACCGTTCCAGTTCAGCGCCCTCCAGAGGATCAATCCGCAACGAGCTCGGGTCGCTGATATCCCTGTATTCTTCGATAACCACCTGCTGTTCGGAATTGCACTGAATTTTTTCGGCTGCCACCATACTCCCGGCCTTTGCCCGGGCCGCGTCAAGGGGGGTCAGGGTTCCGTTCTTCGTCGCCTCCCGGTATTTGTCCGGTGCGGAATATTCCCATGACGTGATTTCATCAAGGTCGTGCTCCGTCTGGCAGATGTAAAGCTTAATAACCTGGTCGATGCACAGGGCGGGAAACCCGATCATGACCCCTGCGGTCAATGCAAGAACGAAAAGGAAAAGAAATCGGATCATGGCAATGGCCGGATGCTCCTTCTGCGATTATATTTGTATATGTACCCGTATCCGTATGGAACGTCAAGGTTTAATGTATGTTTGATACGATTTTGTTCAATAGAAGATCCAGGCGATTATTGGTCGATAGTTTACGCGGAAGCGCAAGAATTAATTCCACGGTGTTTTCATAACCGGCCGCCACAATAAAAAAAGGAACGTAATCACTCGCGGGAGGGATGGTAAAAATCCCTATGGACTCGAATCCGCCGCCGGAATATTTCTTTAGATTGAGTCTGCCGAAATTGGATATGAATCCGGAAATACTGAAGATACCGGATTCATGTCTTTTCGCTATAATTTTTCTCCCCATCCGGCCAATAAGTCGGAGAGGGACGAATCGTATTAAATCGTCCTCCCTCGAAAGCATCCCCTCCCGTTTCTCTTTCAGCTGGAGCGATATGTCTTCCGCAATCAGCTCAGGTGTTGAATCTTTTGTTACATGGATATATATGGCGAATGTCAGATTCGCCGTTGAGAGCAGCCCGGGCATTCTCGGCCGCATATCCACCGGAATCCCGAATCTGACGATGCCATCCGCATGGCGCCATGCCTCTCGCGCGGTCTGCATCGCGATCTGCCCGACCAGGTTGTGGGGGCGCGCGGTCACGCGGACCCGGCGCCATGCAAAGCCGGTCTCATTCATATCGGACGCGCCGGTGGGCGGGATGTGTTCGGTCGGATACGGCCTTCTGTATCTTTTTTGAAAGCTTCGCGCCAGTTCGGTGTCAGTTATAATTGAACGGGAGCCGATACAGGGCTCGCCGCGGAGGGAGCGAAATACGTCCTCGGCCCAGATGAACGTGCCCCTGCCGTCCATAACCCCGTGCAGCGATCGAAAAATCACCCGCACCGGATCGCCCTGAACGAGAACGACCTCGCAGGTCGGGCCCTGTTTCGGGCAGAGCGGTTTTTCGAGAAACGGCGCGTTCTCGGAGTCGTATCCGGTCCAGCGGCTGTGCGGAATATCGATCACCGGCGGAGTCGTGCCGGAATCAACCCAGCGGCAACCGCCGAGAATTCCTTTCAGGATTAAGCGGCTTCCCGGGTTCGCTTCCGAAGCTGTTTCAACCGCCTTCTGTAAGTGCTGATAATCGAGGGAGCCTCTTCCTTCGAAAATCATCTGATTCGCCATAGGAGGGGACAGTTGGGCCGCGGCAAGAAAAACGCGCTCGTTAAATGATACCTTTCTCGTATATCTCTTTGTCATGTGTCATTTTGTCAGGGAGTTGCAGGGCCCGTCCTTCAGCTTATTGACTGCAGGCTGTTGGCTATAGTATCGAGTGCGGCTTCCAGCCTTCCGTCGGTTGACATGTTTTTGGGCATCCTGAGGAGCATCTCAATGCCGTTTTTCGTACCCACCAGAGACATGCTGAACGGAATAAACGGCGCGGCCACGGGAATCCCGAAAAGAGTGGCGGCTTTGAAATCATCGCAGGAGAATTTGTCGATATCAATTCTCCCGCCGTTTGATATGAGCCCTGACAGCCGATACCGGCCCGATCGCTGACTCCGCGATCCTTCAAACCTGATCCCTTTGCACATAAGCCAAACCGGAACATAATTGCCGACCGTATCCTCCCAGGTGAGCTGTCCGTCGGAGAAACTTGACAGTCTTTTTTCTATTTCCGCGGTTATCTGATCGGCGGTTGTGGTCGGATCGATATCCATATAAATGGCGTTGGCGAGGTTGCCTGTCGATCGAAGGTTTTTTTGCCGGTATCTGAGGTCCACCGGTATGCCGAAGCGAACCTTGCCGTCTGCGTGCCGCCACGCTTCCTGCGCCGCGAGCAGCAGCAGCTGGATAAGCAGCCGGGGATACTTTTTCGTCAAGGTCTTCCGCTTCCACACCATATCAGTCTCTTGACCGTCGGCCTTTCCCGTCGGTGCGATGTACTGGTGGGGAAGGGGCTTGCTCTTATTACCTTTCTGCAGATTGAGAAGATCGTATTCGGTCATCAGGTGCTCGGAGCCAAGCGGCTCTTCGCCGCGAAGTGCGCGGAAGACGTCCTCAGCCCAGGTTGCGACTCCGAGGCCGTCCATGATGGCGTGATGGCTCCTGAAGGCGACCCGCGCCGGATTGCCGTGCACGAGGAGGACCTCGCAGGTGGGGCCCTGCCTGGGCGAGAAGCTCGACTCAAGAAAGGGGGCACCGTCCGACCCCTGACCATCCCAGCCGCTTCCGTGAATCTCCCGTATGGGCGGCGCCACGCCTGAATCTATCCATCTGCACGACCGCAGCGCGCCCCTCAATACGAGCCTGGTTCCCGGATTCGCGTCCGATGCCTTTGTAACCGCCGCCTTCCATTGCTCCGGATCAAACGAGCCCATCCCCTCGAAAAAGACCTGATTCGCGCAGGGCGGGTAGAGCCGGTCCACCGCTATCCAGAGACGGGCGGCCAGCGAGAGCGGCCTCGTTTCCGTACGCTTATTATTCATTTGGGAGGCCCTGGCTTCATTTCATTTCTGATGCGCTGTATGATCGCGTCAAAACGTCCGTCGCTTGCGAGCACTTTGGGTATGCTGATGGTTATCTCAAAGACCTTGAGATAGCTGTTCCGCGCAATCCCCATGAAAAATGGGATGTTGTCAACACAGGGAGGAATCCCCAGGAAGTCATGCGGGGTAAACCCTCCACCGACATGCAATTCCCGCGGAATTTCTCCCATGTTCGAAATAATGCCGGAGTTCCGGTAGCGTCCTGTGGCGTTCTTTACTGCTATTTCTTTCAGTAGCGCACGCCGGATCATCGACAGAGGCATGTACCGAATCAGCTGGTCGGCCCAGTAGAGCTCGCCGTCGCGGCGCTCTTCGAGTTGCTGTTTCACGTTCTTCGACAGCGATTCAGGGGTATCGTGGTTCGTGATGTCGATATATATTAAATTGGTTATATTGCCGTTGTTGAGCATGTTCGGTATTCGCGCCCGCATGTCAACCGGAATGGCGAACCGCACCGGGCCGTCTGCGTGACGCCATGCTTCGCGGGCGAGAATAAGGGCAGCCTGGCCCAACCCATTGGGGTAATGAGCTCCGTTTAATTTGACACGGCGCCAGGTAAATCCCCGCTCGGTTCCGGACGGCATGCCGGTGGGCGCGATGTATACGTGGGGCTTGGGGACCCGGCCTTTTTTCTGGAAGCTCTTTGCCACCTGGTATTCCGTCATGGTGGAATTGAAGCCGATGGGCTGTTCTCCTCTGAGCACCCGTGAGATGTCATACATCCATTGAGCGGTTCCGCGTCCGTCCATTACCGCATGGAGCGTTCTTATGCAAACCCGCAGCGGGTCACCGTGGATGAGAATCACTTCGCAGGTGGGACCGTCGGGAGACAGGGGATCGTTCAGGAACGGAGCGCCCTCTGGACTCATGCAGTCCCAGGAGGATCCGTCTACCTCCCTCACGGGGGGCGTTTTCCCGGAATCCACCCAGCGGCTGAAATTCAGCTTTCCCTTCAGCACAAGGCGGCTTCCCGGATTGGCCGCGGCTGCGACTTCAACCGCTTTCCTCCACAGCTTTGCGTCGAGCACGCCGGTGCCTTCTAGAAAGAACTGGTTCGCGAACGGCGGACAGATCTCGGCGTTGATGAGGTACAGGCGCTCGGTTGCTGTCAATTGACGGGTAAATCGTTTACTCATAGCATAATCACCTTATCAGCTTATTGTTGCTCCTCTGACGACCATCCGCCGTTCCGATATCCTCCGGTCGACGCCGTTCGCATCGCATCCGAGATTGAATACCCTCCGGTCGGCGATTCGTCTTTCAACAGACACCTGTTCGTTGAATTTTCCGTCAATCAGCCTCACCCTGGTCAGTTTCGGATTTGCCAGCAGGCGTTTTTTCCTTCTTAAAAGGCCAAGCTTTTTGTTAAAAAGTGCCCTCCAGCCGATGAAGAAAAGACTCACGAATGTGATGAGGATATACGCTAACCGTATGTTGGTGACAAACATGAAAGCCCATGCGTCGCCCCGCTCTTTATGATCGAAGTCCGGAGGGAGCAGTTTTTTGACATCATCGCAGAACTGATATCGTTTGTTGCACCAGTCTACCTGCTGCGATCCGGGAAACAGATTTTTAACACAGAACGGATAATTCTGATCAACGAGTGAGTGATTGTATTTTGCGAGATAGGCCCGGTGAACGTTGATCAGGTCCTCCGACGGGAGAAACGAGTTATCGAACACCCTGGTTATATACTTGTTCTTGAGGTAGTTATTCACCACCTTGGGATTGGCCGAAATCGACACGTAGGTTGCTTTTTTTATAGATTTGTCAAGGCGGATTTTTTTCATGAAGTACAGAGACGAGGTAGTGACGAGATTCAGCGCTATATTGTGCCCCTGAAAGGCCCTGAGCACCATAGCTTCATCGACCGTATAGAAGCAGTATTCATTGACCAGGAGCAATGATACCAGGCAGAACCCGACAATCTGCCCTCCCTTTTCCGCGTAGAACAGAAGGTCGGACTTTTTGCAGTATGAAAAAAAATCTTCCTGCGCCTTCCAGGTGTCGTTTTCGACCGCTTCGCATGCGCTTATGATCCTATCAAGCTCATCAATCCGGGAATTGCTGATGTCAACGCCGTAAAAATTGAACCCTTTGACGTGCAACAAAAAATTTTCGGGGCATGTAATGGGCACCTGTCTGATGCTCTTGATTACTTTTTCAAATGCCTGCGCTGCTGCTTCATGTGACGTTGTGATATTCATATATTTCTCCTTTTGCTTATATATGTTTCAATCATCTTAAATACCCAGCTGTATGGTATTGAATCTGCGGATTCAATACCTCCTTTCTCGAAAGATCAGAATGGCCCTTGAGAAGATCC
>MIBH01000016.1:15314-21558 GCA_001829455.1 Spirochaetes bacterium RBG_13_51_14 | reverse complement strand
GGAAGTCACCGGCCTTATTGCTGTTGCGCCATGTTCTGAAGGATAAAAGCCGATACAGGCCGCTCCGCCGAGTAACAGCCCCGGTGAAATAGAGGGGCGGCGTGCCCGATGCGCCCTGTTGCGTTTCATACGTTCGAATACCGCTGAATGCATCTTTGAAGGAGAGATAATCCGCTCTTCCCACCCGGAATTTTCTATAGAGCGAGTCGAGCTGGCGGCTGGTGATCCTGCAGCTGCGTTCGCTCGCGGTAAATCTGGTATTATCAATGGTGATGCCGTATGAGCCCTTATACAGGAGGATGTTGATGGCATCGTTCAATTTCATGAGGATCAGGGCCATGAGGGAAAACTTCGTCTCCCACCATGATCCTATGAACCGGACGTAATTATCGAGGTAATAGTTGATGGACCGCGGCTTCCGGCGCCGGTATTCTTTCTGTAGTGACATCATTTTTTCATATACCGCCGTATTATTCGTTCCGATGGCCCCCCCTTCATAATTTATGTTTTTTTTGGTGAAACTGAAAACGGCAAAATCACCATAGGTTCCCAGCTGTTTGCCCCGGTACAGGGAGAACGGCGCATGGGCAAGGTCTTCAATAACCACCAGCTTGTGTTTTTCCGCGATTCCGCGTATGACGTCGATCCGCGCGGCAGAGCCGTACGTGTGAACCACGTAAATCGCCCTCGTTCTGACAGTAATCGATCTGACTATTTTTTCCGGATCGATGTTGAGCCCCTCATCCTCGGCGTCGACCGGAACCGGAATGGCTCCCGCCTGCTCAATCGTATGCTTTATGATCGAACAGGTAAAGGCCGGCACAATGATTTCCACGGTGCCGTCCCACTGTAACGCCTTGATGAGCAGAAAAAGCCCGTTCCTCGCGAATCCGGTTACGATGAAGTGCCTGAGCGGGACCAGGCTCGCCAGCTTCTCCTCAAGCAGCTTTTCAGCTGGTTTTTCTTTAACGGTACTGTCAATTCTGAAACTTATCATGATACTTTCTCTGTCATCACCGGTTACGCAAGATTCATCAGTTTTTCGTTCCGGCATACATTTTTGATCCATCGGCCTGAGGAAACAGGTCATTGCATTCGGATTTTTTTATAATTCCGCTCCTGATGAGGGATTCGCTCCGTTTATTTGAAATACGCCTTGTTATAATGCCGTAAAAACAGGCCCCGATGACGCCGCGCACTATGATTATTGACGCTGAATAGGCAAGGCTGAACGCCAGGACCTGGGCCGGGGTGCCGTAATTCTTAAAGAGTATAAGCATGGCCGCCTGCGAGGTACCCAGTCCGAAGGCCGATATCGGCATGCTGATGATCAGCAATATGACCGGGACATAGAGGATCAGCGCCATGAACGGTATATCCATGTTGAAGGCGCGAACGGCAACATAGAAGAATATGATGAAGGTGAAATAAAATCCGCCTCGATAGAGAATGTTTATAACATAAACGCCCAGGGAGCTTTCGATATAGTCTTTCACCAGATCGCTCTGTTTCAATTTTCTGAAGAACGTTCGGTCGGGAAGAAGTTTTAACGCGATGACGAATACGATGCTGAAGGCCAGCAGGGACGTACAGGTCACCGCGATCTGTTTGAGCCAGGGAGGCGGGGCGTCAACAGCGAGAAGGCATCCGGCCAGCGCCACCAACAGGAGGGACGTATGGGTGGTGTAGTTAAACAGAAACATCAACCCGGTTCCGCGGGCGAGGGGTATGTTTTTCAACCTCTTCAAGTAGTATGCGATGCTTCCCATGCCCAGGGTGTAATCGACGATCATAAGAAGGTATGAAGCTCCCCTGATGATCAGGCAGTCGCCGAAGGGGGTGCGATTTTTCGTGTGCTTCAGGAGCGCATACAGATTGTGGGTGTCTGCGAATAAATTGAGTATAATGAAGGAGAACAGCGCCGACATGTATATGGCGACGTGCGCCCGGGAAAGCGCGTTTATCAGTGAATAATACTCGATACGCCAGATAAGGTACCCGAGAATGGCGGCGCCCACGAGCCATGGAAGCAGTCTCTTGATGAGATGCAGCCGGTCGCGGGAAAACGGCATTACTCCCGGAGCGGATCCATCGCGGCCTGCCGGCATGTCTCCGAAGCGGTCGATCATTTTCTGAATGTACGATGTCAAATTCATGCCTGTCGTCTTTTCCCTGTTCGAGTTGCGGCTCTTTGCTTTATCCGGCCTCTCGGGCTGACGTAAGAGCCGATTCTTTTCTTTTATGCACCCATGATTCTATCGCTTTTCGTTTGATGCCCCTTTGGTCGATATGGCTTGCGAATTCGACGCTGATGGTCACGGGTTCTCCCAGAACTGCGTGAAGGCTGTCGATCAATTCCTGAAAATGGCGTTCGTTGTATTCTTTGCCTTTGACCAGCTGAATGAAAATGAATCCCTTGTCTTTCTGGATGATTTTAAATTCTTCCATGAGATGCAGGTACTTTTTAATGTACTTGGTGAACGTGTTGAGCAGCTTCAGGGATGAAATATATCGGCCGCTGGGCAGAATGAAAGAGTCATCGGCTCTTCCTTCGAATGATTTCAGGATCGGAAATCCCATCCCGCAGGGGCAGGCTTCATTGCTGTATCGTCCGAGATCGCCGATGCGGTATCGTATAAAGGGCATGGCCGGACTTCTGGTGGTGGTTATGACCATCTCCCCTTCCTCGCCCGGCTTTACCGGATTGCCGCTCTTGTCGATGAATTCAACCCATACGTTATCAGTGAATAGGTGATAACTCCCCTCTTTGCACTGAGAAGCTACCATCCAGGTCTCTTCGGTTGAATACTCGTCATAAACCGGGCACCCGAACACCCGCGATATGAACTCGCGCTGGTCGCCGGTTGAAAGCTCTGAATTGATTCCGATGAATTTTGGTTTGATATATCGCAGGTCTTCCTGGTTAACTCTCTGAGCGATCTCGAAAACAATTGAGGCGTAGCCGATCAGGAGATCCGGCTTCATATTCCTGAGCATGGCGATCTGTTCCTCCACCGAAATGGTCGACGGGATATGCTCGTTGCGGAACAGGGGTCCGAGCCGGGGATATTTAATAGCGGTGTATTTGATGTACACTGTTTTATGCCAAGGCCGGAGACCGATCATCGTGTACATGCGGACACCGGTTGCGATATAAAACCCAAAGGTAGCCTTGCTGAATATGAAGGGGAGGGACCTCCCGGTGGAACCGGTGGTGGCGGAATAATGACAGTCGGTGACTTTGTATTTTTTGGATACTATTCCATCCGGGAACTGGTTTCTGATCTCATCTTTGGTGATGAGGGGGAATTTAGTCAGATCATCAAGCGTTTTAATATCATCAATATTTACTCCGCACGCGTCATAAATTTTTTTATAGTGGGGCACATTCTTATAGGCTTGTCGTATATTGCGTATTAATCTTTTCTCAGTTTTTTTTAGAAGCTTTTTACGAGAGAGGAGCATATTAACATGCACTGTAATGAAAGCTCCGAGGAAATAAAGTAATAACCGAATCATCTACTAGCCTCTTTTTTATGATATAATACTATCAGCATTATATTGAACCGTCCGGCCGGTATCTAAAAATTTTTATATATAAATAATGTCATTTAAATATAAAAATTTTAACTTATAAGTAAATTATGAATAATCACTTACAAGCTTCTGCATATGTTAATTAAAAATCAAGGTTTGAGACTAGAATAAAATAAAACTCCAAAAATTATAAAATCTTCTTTCAACAAACAGGCATCAAAATTATATATATATGGTTATATATAATATAAATAAGAAATCAAATCTGGCAATTATAAGGTGCACCCAAAATTATCCATGTTGCTTGACTCCATTAAAGATTCTTTTCATCAATATTATAAAGAGCGGCTAAAGATTGCGTTTTCAAACCGACATTTATCTGGGTTAAGGACATCTTTTTCGGAAGGAAATCTTCCGAAAGCCTGCATATTTTTCAACCATGCTTTAAAAAAATATCGGTACATCCTCTACCGGATAGAGCGCATTTTAATGTATGAGGTATCGGAATTAATAAACATTATGATCCAATTAAAATACAGATTGATTGCTCTGACCCTTGAACTATAAATGATGATTTGAAGTTTGAACCCCCCGGTATAATTTTTTTGTCAGAGTAATATTAAAGAGATATGATAATTGGATGTATATAATACTGCTATTTTATAAACCAAAAAATATTACATGTCAACAAAAAAATAGAAACGTCAGTTTGTGAATACATCCGCCTGATTTATATAAAAAATTTACTATCCAATTTTGTACAATTTTGAAAGCTGATATCTGTTCTAAGTAGAATCATATTTAATGTCGATATATGTCTGGAGAACAGCGGAGGAGAGCGGATGCTGCAGCGATATCGGATAATCGTCCTACTATTTCTCGCGGGAATGGTCGCCGGCAATGCCACTTTAAATTCCGGAGGCATTGTAAGCGACCGACGGTCGAGTGATAAGGAAGCGATGGAACGTCAACGCGCGGCCGACCGTGAACGGATCGATAAAATAAAAAAAGAGCTTCGAGAGTTCATGGATGACATCAACAAGAGGCTCGGTGCTGACAACAGAACACGCATCGTTGATCCCATCGATGTTGACAATATCGAAGATATAGGGAGAATCGATCATTCCCATTCCCGGAAAAAAATTCCGGCCCGTGAATACGCGTATGCCGGCGGCGATCAGGTTCCCCTGCGGTCTGAGGGGAACCGGGAGAGCGCTGTCGTCGGCCGTCTCAAATTCCGCGAGCGGGTCGAGGTCCTGGCGCAGACCGAGCGGCTTGATTCGATCAAAGAGACGGAGGCGCCCTGGATACTGGTGCGGCGCGACAATGGAGACGAAGGGTGGATATTCGGCGCCTTTCTCCAGAAAACCGAACCGGAAAAGAAGAGGGATCCCTATTCGTCCGGCAGGGAGAGAGGACGCGGTTACTTCAGCGCGCCCGTTGCGGGAACCGTGACGAGCAAGTTCGGGTACCGGGTAAATCCGGTGACCAAGCGGAGCGAGTCATTCCATCGAGGTCTGGATATCGCGGCGCCGGAAGGGACCCCGGTCAAGGCGTCGGCGGACGGAACCGTGATATCTGCCGAGTTCCGGCGTAGCGGTTACGGGAACATGGTCATCATCGAACATGAAAAGGAACTGTCGACCTACTACGGGCACCTGGCGGATATCAGGGTGCGGAAGGGACAGAAGATTTCTTGCGGGGACATCGTCGGCACGGTGGGGAAGACCGGACGGGCGACCGGGCCCCATCTCCATTTTGAGGTCCGGCGGGGCGGCACCGCCTGTGACCCCGAGGCGTTTCTTCGATAATCCGATAAATTTTCACGTCCCTCATGTCGATACTATTACTGCGATACAGAGAGGGACTGTCCCCAAGCCCCCCCAACCCCCCAGAGGGGGCTTCTTAGACAGCGCACCCTGAGGAGGAAGCGGTAACCGTATGGATCTGTTTCCGTATTTTGAAAGAACAGCGGTAATGGAAAAGGCTATGAGCTCGAATCTTGATAAAATTAATCGGTCTGATTTTGTCAGCTCCCGGGACGCTGGTGTTGACCAGGATAAAAGAAAACGGGAAACCGGCGATGAACGACAGGAAAAGGAAAACAACGAGGCCGGGGAGCATTTCGACAGCCTGAAAAGCGCCGCTGACCTGGCCAATCGCGAGCTGGAGCGGAAAAATTCACCCTATCGGTTCTACATATACCGCGAATTTGATGATGTATTTATTAATCTGGTGAGGCTGGACGACGCGGGCAACCTCATGGAGACCAAGCGAAAAAACATTACCCACCAGGAATTCACCGAACTCATCCAGCACATCCAGCAGGGAGAGGGCCTTTTCTTCGACAGCATCGGGTAGTATGCTCAGGCGAGCTTCCGGATCGCTTCGTCAATGCGCTTCACGCCCTCGGTTATATTCTTGTCCGACGTGGCGAAGCTGAGACGTATGTGCCTGTCGGAGCCGAAGGCGATGCCGGGCACAACGGCTACCCGGGCTTCTTCAAGAAGATATGAGGTCAGCTGGGACGATGCATACTCGCTCTTGTATTTTTCCCCGATCTTCGCCCAACCCTTCATCCGGTAGACTTTTTCAACGCCCGGGAATGCGTAAAAGGCTCCGTTGGGATTCACGCAGGTGAATCCGGGGACCCTGTTCAGGCCGTCCACGATGATCTTCCGCCGCCGGTCGAATGCGGCAACCATCT
>MIBH01000016.1:14974-15292 GCA_001829455.1 Spirochaetes bacterium RBG_13_51_14 | reverse complement strand
GTTCAGGGCTTCCCCCGCTGCCCACTGTGATATGGACGTCGGATTTGACGTTGACTGGCTCTGGAGCGTTTCCACCTGCTCCATGATGGCGGCGTCGCCGGCCATGTACCCGATGCGCCAGCCGGTCATGGCGTAGGTCTTTGAAACGCCGTTCATGACAACGGTCTTTTTTTTAATCTTCTCCGATACATTGGCGATATTGAAAAACTCGAACCCGTCGTAGAGGATCGCCTCGTACATGTCGTCTGATATGAGGAGTATGTCGCGGCCGCCCGCTACCTCGGCGAGGGCTTCTATATCCCGCCTGGTGTACGCGGA
>MIBH01000016.1:12546-14965 GCA_001829455.1 Spirochaetes bacterium RBG_13_51_14 | reverse complement strand
GTTAGAGGGAGAGTTGATGACCACGGCCCTGGTCCGGCCGGTTATGGCTTTATCAAGCTGATCAGGCAGCATCTTGAAACCGCGCTCCTCCGTGGTCTCGATAATGACCGGGGTTCCGTCGGCCAGGAGGGTCATGGGCGGGTAGGATACCCAGTAGGGGGCTGGAATGATAACCTCATCGCCGTTGTTGAGGATGACCTGCATCAGGTTGTAAAACGAGTGCTTGCCTCCGGAATTGATGATCACTTCCGTTTGTTTGTATTCAAGGTTGTTGTCCCGCCTGAATTTTTCGATGACCGCTGCCTTGAGCTCGGGAATTCCTCCGGCAGGGGTATATTTCGTTTTGCCGCTTTCGATGGCGCGAATGGCCGCCTGCTTGATGTTATCAGGCGTGTCGAAGTCAGGTTCGCCGGTGCCGAATCCGATGACGTCAATGCCCTTCGCTTTAAGGGCATTGGCCAGCGCCGCGACCTCGAGCGTCGGAGAGGGCTTCACCTGAAGAATCCTGTTGGAAAATTTCATGTGCTTGTCCTGAATGGTGGTATCTTTGTCGTGCTCTATCAGATAATTAGTGGTTGGTATTGTGTCAAGTTTTTTATGCTTAGTACCCCGCTCACGCAGCGCTTGTCATGCCGCTGGCTGCCGACGCTTTTGAGCATGGCCCATTGAAAAACTATTCCCTTCATCTCCGGTTCATGAAGGCATATTTCTATTGACTAAAAAATTGTCGGTATTACAATCATGTATGTCCGAACGGTACGAACCGGAGACCGGCTTATTCGCGATGCTTGGCCGAGCGGACGTCCATGAAACATGCCGCGGTTCAATCGGCGCGATGACGGTAATTTAATAGCAGAGTGATGGCATGAGAATCAAGCTGTGGGGGGTCAGAGGCTCCCTCCCGAGTCCTCTGTCCGGCGATAATATCGAAAGCAAAATTCGGAAGGCGTTATCCCTTGCCAAGCCCGGCGATATATCATCGGAAGAATCCATCGATTCATTCATCCGATCACTTCCCCTTTCTGTCCGCGGCACATACGGCGGGAACACAACCTCCATACAGGTGGAGACGGGATCCGGGGACGTCATCATCCTCGACTGCGGGAGCGGGCTCAGGCCCCTCGGCACGGAGCTGATGAAGGGCGACTTCGGCCAGGGGAAGGGTGTCGCGAATATATTTCTATCGCACACGCATTGGGATCACATCCAGGGCATACCCTTTTTTGTACCTTTTTATATCAAGGGAAACCGGTTTAATTTTTACTCGGCGTTCCCCGATTTGAAAAAACGGCTGGATCACCAGCAGGTTTTTTCCCATTTTCCGGTCACCTTTGACTACCTCCAGTCCACGAAAGAATTCTTCACCCTCGGCGCTGAAGATGAACTCTTTCTCAACGGCACCCGGGTACTTAATAAGATAATGCCGCATCCCGGCGGCGCGTACGGGTTCCGGATTGAGGATAACGGGAGGGTGCTGGTCTATACCAGCGACTGCGAGTTCAACATCAACGAGATTGACAATATCGAGAACTACCATCAATTCTTCGCCGATGCCGATGTTGCGATTTTCGACACCCAGTATACCTTCGATGAAGCCATTAACAAGCTGGATTTCGGGCATTCATCGTCAGCCATCGCAATAGATATAGCCGGCATGTTCAACATCAAGCGACTCATTCTTTTCCATCATGAGCCGAATTACGACGACGAAAAACTGGAGTACATGCTCTTCAATGCGAGGACCTACCTGGGCATGAGCCCGAAGCGGGCGGGCGGTCTTAATGTCGATATTGCCCATGAGGGCCTGGAGATAGCGCTCTGACCGGCCTCTTTATTTTGCCTTTTTTAAATATTTTATTACTTGATGTTTTAAACACATCTGTCACAATGTATATCTTTTTTATTTATTAAGGAATATCCGGTGGACACAATTTCCCTTACTATCAACGGGCAAAGCGTGAGGGGAGCAACGGGTTCTACAATTCTTGATGTTGCTTTAAAGTATAAGATCAAAATACCCTCCCTCTGCCATGACCCTTATCTTGAGCCATACGGCTCATGCAGGATATGCCTCGTTGAAGATGAAAAAAGAGGCAGCCTGCTGGCCGCCTGCGTGACGCCGATTGCGGATGGAATGTCGATTCGAACCGATTCGGCGAAAGTAATCAATGCGAGAAAGGTCGTCGTTAAATTGATGATTGCCAATCATCCGGAATCATGTATCCTCTGTGAAAAGGGCAACCGTTGCAAATTGCGTCAGGTCGCCGCAGATCTCGGTATCGGATCTGTAGATTACTATCCCATGCCCAACTATACCGGCACCCATGAGCTAAACCCGTTCATACTGAGGGATCTCTCAAAATGCATCCTCTGCGCCAAGTGCATCAGGGCCGACCACGAACTGGTGGTCGAGGGCGCC
>MIBH01000016.1:9842-12528 GCA_001829455.1 Spirochaetes bacterium RBG_13_51_14 | reverse complement strand
CTCGGCGTCTCGAACGATCAGGTTACCGGCGTACGGCCCGGCATAGGGGGCTCCGCAAACGGGATGACCCTGTGCGTGAAAGGCCATTACGGGAATGATTACATTAATAGCCCGGAACGTCTCACAAAGCCGCTCGTGCGGCGGGACGGGGAGCTGGTAGAGTCATCATGGGATGATGCGCTCGACGCGGCCGCGAAGGGCCTGTCGGAAATTAAGAATAAAACCGGCGGTGCGGGGCTCGCGCTGCTCTGCAGCCCCCATGCCACCAATGAGGAGTTGTATCTGACTGTAAAGCTCGCGGAGTCGCTTGAAACAGGCAATCTGTCCAGCAGCGGCATGCTATCCCTGGACGGTCTCCTCGGCATGGGCGAAGTCCCCGGCCGCTCGAGCACCGTCAGCAGGATGGAAGACCTGGGAAAAGCGGATGTAATCGTGGTCATAGGCGCAAATCCGACCGAATCCGCTCCCGTTGTCGGTTACGAAATTAAACGGGGGGTCCGCGTCCGGGGAGCGGTCCTCATCGTCATTGACCCTTTTAAAATAAAGCTGACGAAGTACGCAAAGCTGTGGATCAATCTTAAAGTAAACACCGACGAGCTGCTCCTTCTGAGCTTCATGAGCTTCATGCTCGGGCTGAAAGACCTGCATAAAAAGCCTACCGATACAGTTAGAAAAAAAATCAAAGACATAGAAAAAAAAGTAAAAAAGCTCGTCATAGTGGATGCTGAGAAAAAGACCGGCGTCTCATCTGAAAGCATCAAAAATGCCGCGGCACTCTTCCTTTCAGCAGAAAGGAGAGCCCTGGTATTCGGAAACGGCATCGCGCAGCAGAGTGGCGGCGCGGATCTGGTAAAGATGATCTTCGCCGTCGGCTCCCTGGCGGAACTGCTCACGAAAAGAAAAACAACGCTGTTTCCCCTCCTGTACCATTCAAATGCACTGGGCAGCTTCCACATGGGGGCCTGCATGCGGAAGCCGGAAGTTATTTTCAGCAGCATATTGAGCGGTGATATAAAGGGGCTCTGGATTATCGGGGAAGATCCGCGCACGAGCCTTCCCTTCGGCGGCGACGCTGATAGAGCGCTGGATTCGCTGGAGTTTCTCGTCGTATCCGACTCCTTCCTTTCCGGAGCCGCAAAAAAAGCTGATGTCGTATTTCCGTCAGCAACATTTGCGGAAAAATCGGGGACAATAACCAGTATGGAGGGGCGCGTACAGCGGATCAATCAAGCCATCGAATGCGTTGGGGAGAGCAAACCAGACTGGCGTATCCTCAGCCTCATGGCGGAACGTCTCGGCAGTCCCTTCCGGTACGGTTCCGAGGACGATATTATCCGGGAGATAATAAAATCCGTGCCGCTTTACTCTGAATTGAAGCTTCCAAAGAATTCCGATCAGGGCCTTTCCCACATGCTGCCCACGGGAGGAAAGAAAAGCAGGCCCCGGTTTTTACCTGAACAAGTTTCGGAGGTTCCGGCAGGAGATAGCAGCTATCCGTACCGGCTCGTCATCGGCAGTATCCTCTTTCAGCTCGGCTCAGGGCATCAGACGTTCCGTTCGCCCCGTCTGGCAGGGGTTTTGAATGAAGAATACGCGGAGATAAGTCCTACCGACGCCTCAGAACTGGGACTGCGCGAAGGCGATGCCGTGAAACTGATATCCGCGTCGGGAGAGAAGATGGTTCAAACACATATTAACGCGAGGGTGCCGGCCGGCGTTGTATTTTTGCCCCGGCCCTTTGCCGTAGGAACATCACTGATTTCCCTCAAGGAGGCGGGCGGGGGATATAAGTCCTGTAATATCAAGATCGAGAGGACGTCAAAATGAAGAATGAGCCGGTTGATCTGAACAGAGTCAACGCCATTATCGAGGAGCAGAAAGACCAGAAATGGGCCCTCATCCCCCTGATGCAGAAGATACAGGAAGAATTCGGATACATACCCCCGGAATCGATTGTGCCCATTGCCGAGGCGCTTCATCTCTTTCCCAGCCAGGTCCAGGGGGTGATAACCTTCTACGCGCAGTTCTCCCTTAAGCCGCGGGGGAAGTACGTCATCAGGGTCTGCAGGGGCACCGCGTGCCATGTCCGGGGCGGCAAGAGCATCCTCAAAATAATCAGGAGGGAGCTGGCGCTTGACGTGGGACAAACCTCTGAGGACTATCTGTTCAGCCTTGAAACGGTCGCCTGCCTCGGCGCGTGCTTTCTGGCCCCGACCATGATGGTGAATAAAACGTACTTCGGGAAGCTGTCTCCTCCAAAAATTAATTCAATTATAAAGCAGTATGAGAAATAGGATGGATCACCCCACATGACCGCACACCTCACCATAAAATCCCTCGCTACCGTAAAGGAAGAATGCAAGAAAGAGATGTCATCAAAGAAGTACTGCGTGAGGATCTGCATGACGGGATGCAGGGCATACGGGGCTGAAGAGGTCAAGGAGGCGCTGGATAGAGAGATACGGATGAGGGGCCTGGACAAGTCCGTTGAGATACGCGAAACCGGCTGTCAGGGATTTTGCGCAAAGGCGCCGGTGTTGAGCATAGACCCCCTCGGAATTTTTTATCAGGAAGTGACGCCGGCTGACGCGGCTGACATCGTGGTGAAAACGATTCAGCACGGGGATATACTGGGCAATCTTCTGTATGAAGACACCAAAACCGGCATCAAGATGCCCACGAAGGA
>MIBH01000016.1:1063-9832 GCA_001829455.1 Spirochaetes bacterium RBG_13_51_14 | reverse complement strand
CACACCGGGACCAAGTGGAAGTTCGCCCGGCAATCGTCTGGCGAGCCTAAGTACATGGTCTGCAACGCGGACGAGGGCGACCCGGGGGCGTTCATGGACCGGGCGGTGCTGGAAGGCGATCCTCACAAGGTGATCGAGGGTATGATCATCGGCGCCTACGCCATCGGCGCCCGGCACGGCTTCATATACGTGCGGGAAGAATATCCCATTGCGGTGGAGCACTTGAAGATCGCCATCGCACAGGCGCGGGACATGGGCCTCCTGGGAGACAGAATTTTCGGATCTTCATTCAGCTTCGACATCCAGCTGAAGGAAGGGGCTGGCGCGTTTGTATGCGGCGAGGAGACGGCGCTCATAGCCTCAATTGAGGGAAAGCGGGGCATGCCGCGTCCCCGGCCCCCGTTCCCCGCCCAGGCGGGAATTGACGGCAAACCGACCAATATCAACAATGTTGAAACCTACGCGAATATAGCCCTGATCATCCTGAACGGCGCCGAATGGTACGCCGGCGTGGGCACTGAAAAGAGCAAGGGCACCAAGGTGTTTTCCCTGGCCGGCAAAGTCAACAACACCGGCCTCGTCGAGGTTCCCATCGGCATGTCCGTCAAGGAGATAATATTCAATATCGGTGGCGGCATCCCCAAAGGGAGGAAATTCAAGGCCGTGCAGATGGGCGGACCATCCGGCGGGTGCGTGCCTGAGAAGCATCTCAACTTGCCGGCGGATTATGAAACCCTTCAGACCATAGGGTCCATCATGGGATCCGGCGGGATGGTCGTGATGGATGAGAACAACTGCATGGTGGAGATCGCCCGCTTCTTTCTTGAATTCACCCGTTCCGAATCGTGCGGCAAATGCGCGCCCTGCCGCCTCGGGACTAAAGAGATGCTGGAAATCCTTACCAGGATTACCGAGGGCAGGGGGCGCGAAGGCGATATCGACATGCTCACAACGATCGGCGAAAATGTAATCATGAGCTCCCTCTGCGGGCTGGGACAGACCTGCGGCAAGCCTGTCCTATCCACCATCAAGTTCTTCAGGGACGAGTACGAGGCGCACATACGGGACAAGCGGTGCCCGGGCGCGGTCTGTGAAGCGCTGGTTATTTCAGCCTGCCAGCATACCTGCCCGGTGGGGATCAACGTACCGCACTACATCGCGGCCATTGGCGAGGGTGATTACGTGGAGGCCGCGGAGATTGTCCGGGAGCGGAACCCCTTCCCGGCCATCTGCGGCCGCATATGCCACCATCCCTGCGAGATAAGGTGCCGCCGGGGCGTCCTCGATGAAGCCATGGCGATCCGGTCGCTGAAGAGATTCGCAGCGGACAAATACTTCGAGACCATGAATGCGCCGCCGCCCCCCTTTCCCAGGACACAGACCCGGAAGGTGGCGGTCATCGGGGCCGGCCCCACCGGCCTGACCTGCGCCTTCTATCTCGCCCGGATGGGATACCCGGTAACGGTATTCGAGGCGCTTCCGGTCGGCGGCGGCATGCTGATGGTGGGCGTGCCGGAATTCCGCCTGCCCAAGGCGGTGGTACAGAAGGAGATTGAATATATCCAGCAACGCGGCGTTGAAATACGGTACAGCACGCCGGTGAACGTGAATTTTACCATTAATGACATCAAGGAAATGGGTTACGAGGCGATTTTCATCGGCGCAGGAGCGCAGAAGAGCCAGCGCGTTGGCGTCCCCGGCGAGGATGAAAGCCTTCACGGCCTTTACTACGGCCTTTCGTTCCTGAGGGACGTAAAGCTTGAGAGGGGGATATACATCGGGAAACAGGTTGCGGTCATCGGCGGCGGTAATGTGGCTCTTGACGTTGCGCGATCCGCGCTGAGGATGCCCTGGGAGGGCGAAGGGAAACGGGAGGTCCATGTCGTCTGCCTTGAGACGCGCGACGAGATGCCCGCCTTTGAGGAGGATATACAGGAAGCGATCGAAGAGGGCGTTTTCATACATCATTCACTGGGCGTGAAAAGAGTACTCTCCGACAGGGGCGCGGTGACGGGGATTGAGACCCTGGCCGTGGCGTCGATTTTTGACGAAAACGGGAAGTTCAATCCGACCTACGTTCCCGAAAGCGAGGGGATATTTCCGGCGGATACCGTCATCATGTCCGTCGGCCAGGCGCCCGATCTTTCCTTCCTCCCGCCGGACAGCGCTCTGGAGAGGACGAAATGGGAGACCCTGGTCGTGGACTCCAATACGCTCTCGACCAACCTGCCCGGGATATTTGCCGGCGGAGACTTCGTCACCGGGCCGACATACATCATCCTGTCCATAGCGGCGGGCAGGAGAGGCGCCGTGGCGATAGACAAATACCTGCGCGGCGACACGTCGCGGATCGTGTTCGCGGATGAAAAAAGCAAGGCAGCTGATAGGGCCCTTGAAGACGAACTGAAGGAAGTTGAACAGGAAAAGCTGAGGGTCAAAATGCCCGTCGCTCCTCCTGAAGAGCGGACGGGCGACTTTCGGGAAATAGAGCTCGGCTTTACAGAGGAAAAGGCGCGCGAAGAAGCGAAACGATGCCTGCGCTGCGACCTGGAAAAATAGCCAAGGGGGAAGGAGGTACCCATGATTCGATCCATAACCCAGCAGAAACCGATGGCGGAGATCATCGGTCATTGTGAAGGCGCGTCAAAGGTATTTATCGTCGGATGCGGGACCTGCACCACCCTTACCAGGACCGGCGGTCAGCCTGAAGTCGTGAAAATGGCGGACCGGCTCCGAGAAGCGAATAAAGAGGTTACGGGATGGATGGTGCTTCCCGTGGCCTGCGACGAGCTGACCAGCGAAGCCCTGGAAGAGAACCGGGACGCCATTGCGGGCGCCGATACGCTTCTCATCATGACCTGCGCCTTCGGGGTCCAGACCATAGCGATGCACATTGACAAACCGGTGGTTCCCGCGCTCGATACCCTCTTCATAGGAAAGGAGAAAGCCCCCGGCCTCTTCGGCGAAATCTGCGTCCAGTGCGGCGAATGCGTGCTGGCGGACACCGGCGGCATATGCCCGGTGGCCGGGTGCCACAAGGGCATGGTGAACGGACCCTGCGGAGGCACCAACAAGGGCAAATGCGAAATTGATTCCAACAAGGACTGCGTCTGGACCCTCATCTATGAAAAGCTGGAGAAGCTCGGGAGGCTCGACCGCATGCGCGCGTACCAGCCGCCCAAGAATTACCATGTCGAGCCGCGACCGGGCAGGATCATCATCCCATTTGACGCAAGGAGTGAAGACGATGGCACAAAGCTTTAAGGATATACTCAATTCCGGCAAATTCGTTATTACGAGCGAGATCGGCCCGCCCAAGGGAAGCAACATCGGCACAATGCTTCACCACATCGATATTCTCAAAGGCAGGGTGGACGCCCTGAATGTCACCGACCATCAGAGCTCCGTCATGCGGTTCCCCTCCATCGGCGGGGCGCTGGCGATCGTCGAGCGGGGGGGAGAGGCGATTCTGCAGATGACCTGCCGGGACCGCAACCGTCTCGCCCTGCAGGCGGAGCTCCTCTTCGCCCATACCCGGGGCGTACGGAACGTGCTCTGCCTGACGGGCGATGCCGTGGTGGTGGGGGACCACAAGACGGCCAAGGGCGTTTTTGACCTGGATTCAAGCCAGCTCCTCCGGATGATACGCCTCCTGGAATCGGGCAAGGACATGGGCGGGAACGATCTTGACGGCGGGGTTGCCTTCTGCGCCGGCGCCATAGTCACGCCGGAGGCCGATCCGCCCGGTCCGCAGATGATAAAATTCGAAAAAAAGATCGACGCGGGCGCTGAATTCTTTCAGACGCAGGCCATCTATGACCTGGATAATTTCCGGCGTTTCATGGACCATGCCAGAAAATTCAAGGTCAAGGTGCTGGCCGGCATCGTCCTGCTCACCTCCGCGCCGATGGCGAAGTTCATGAACAAGAACGTGCCCGGCATTGTTGTTCCGCAGCCTCTCATCGACGAGCTCGCAGGCGCTCCCAAGGGCGAGGCCCTGCGCCGGGGAATCGAGATCGCGGGACGCATGATCCGCGAGATCAGGGAAAAAAAATTATGCGACGGAGCGCACATCATGGCCATAGGGAAGGAAGAGGTGGTGCCGGATATTCTGAAGGCGGCGGGAATGGAATAAAGGATGGTTCGCAATTAGAACATGAAAACATTATCGGGCCAACCATGATACCCAGGAACCAGCGACAACGGCAACAGGATATCCGCAAGATGTTTCTCGAGGAGGAGCTGAAGGCTTCCGAGGAGCGGTACCGGAGTCTTTTCGAACAGGTGCGGCACGGCATCATCATCAGCACATGGGAGGGGGGGGTGGTCGATTGCAACCAGGCGCTTCTCGACATGCTCGGCTATGACGGGAAGGACGAGTTCTTGTCGATTGACATTGAAAAGGACCTGTATGTGGATCCCGGGGACAGGAAAAAATTCCAGCAGGAGGTCGAGTACAGGGGCTTCGTGAAGGACTACCCTGTCCGTTTCAAGAAAAAGACGGGTGAGGCCGTGTCGGTGCTGATGACCATCAGTCCCCGCTACGGCAAGAGGGATAAGATTATCGGCTACCAGGGCCTCATCATCGACATAACGGAACGCGAGAAGATGGAAAAGGATTTACGCGCCGCGACCAAGAAGTTCCAGAAAATCGCCGAGATGGGGGAGGACGCCATCGTTGTTCTGAACCAGGATTTCCACATCGAATTCGCCAATTTCCTCTCGGCCGATATCACCGGCCATGATCCGGACGATATGATCGGCATGAACTTCAACCTTTTGCTGAGCGAGCGGGAGCAGCACATCCTTGCCGAACTGCACACACAGCTGGGAGAGGACGAGAACCGGCGCGTCTGCATGGAAACACAGATAAAAACGGCCCTCAAAGAAACGAAGGATGTTGATCTCTGCATCACCATCGCCAAGGATGAGGAAGGCAAGGTGAAGACATACGCCTACATGCGGGACATCACGCACCGGAAAAGCATGGAGCGGAAAATCCGCGAGGCCAATGAATTTCTCACCAAGCTGATCGACAGCTCGGTTGACTCGATCGTGGTGACCGACATGGATGGAAACATCCTCATCTTCAACCGGGGAGCGGAGGAGCTCCTGGGATACCGGGCCGAAGAGGTGATCGGCACGATGAACATAAGAAACATCTATCCGCCCGGCGTGGCGAAGGAAGTGATGGAGAGGATGAGGAGCTCGGACTACGGCGGCGTCGGAAGGCTGCGGTCCATGCCGATGATTCATACAAACAGGTACGGTGAGATGATCGACGGCAGCATTTCGGCGAGCATCATCTACGACGACGAGGGGAAGGAGATCGCCACGGTCGGCATATTCACCGATCTGAGGCAGCGGCTCACCATGGAAAAGAAGCTCCGCGAGACCCAGCAACAGCTGCTCCAGTCTGAAAAGCTCGCCGCCATGGGAAGGCTCACATCGCAGATCGCGCACGAGCTCAATAATCCCATATACGGCATCATGAATACCCTGGAGCTTCTCAAAACCGAGATACCCCCCAAAAGCCGGCGCCGGCGCCTCCTGGAGATGGCCCTGTCCGAGACGGAGCGGGTATCGGAAATGCTGAGAAACATGCTGAGCTTCTCGAAGCCCCAGGAGGAGGCGCGGAAAGTAATCAGCATAAATAAGCTGATCGAGGATATCATACTGGTCCATGAAAAGCAGTTGTCCGAGTCGAACATCGCGGCGGAATCACTCCTCGATCCGGAGCTTCCCGACATTACGGCCTCTCCAAACCAGCTCATACAGGTGCTGTTGAACATCATCAGCAACGCAAAGGACGCCATGCCGAACGGGGGGAGCCTGACCTTTGAGACCGGGTATAACAGCGCCACTATCGTTATCAATATTTCCGACACCGGCACCGGCATCCCGGAAAATATTCGGGACAAGATATTCGATGCTTTTTTCACGACCAAACAGGCGGTCAAGGGCGTCGGACTCGGGCTCTCCGTATGCTATGGCATCGTGAAGGATCACGGCGGTGACTTGCAGGTAAAAAGCGAAACGGGTAAAGGGACCACCGTTTCAATAATATTCCCCACGCAGTGTGATTCTTGAAGATGATACTTGTCGGGGGAACGGAACATACGACATGGTGATGCACGATCAAAAATAATAGCGGGGAAAACCAATGAAAATTTTTACTATTTCTCAGGCAGGCAAATATTGCGAGGTTTCTCCTGAAACGGTTCTCAGCTGGATCGATGAATGCAAACTTACGGCGGAAGTGACCACCGGCGGTCACCGGCGGGTCAGGAAGGATGATATCGATCGGTTCCTGAAGGAGAACAGTCTCGGGCCGGGAAACCTGTCGCGGGCTGAGGAGCGGAGAAAGATCCTTGTGGTGGATGACGACAAGATCATCGTTGAAACGATCGTTCAGTGCCTTGAAGAGGATGAGCACTGTTATGAGCTTATCTCCGCGATGGACGGGTTTGAGGCCGAGGCCCAGATCAAGCACTTCAGGCCCGACCTCCTGATACTGGACATCATGATGCCCGATATCAACGGGTATGAGCTGTGCAAGAAGATCAAATCCGACAGAGACACCCGTGATATCAAGATCATCGTCCTGTCCGCGTATATGGATGATGATAATAACAGGAAGATGAAGGAATTCGGGGCCGACGCGTGTTTTTCCAAGCCGCTGCCGCTCCCCAAGCTCAAACAGCAGGTTGAGAATCTGCTGAGCTGAGACCACATATCGAGGTACAGAACATGGATCTGAAGGAGTCATTCATAAAAAACAGGTTTGTCATCACCTCCGAGATCCAGCCTCCCCTGGACGAGGATTTCAGGGAGCTCATCGAAAACATTGAAAAGATACGGGGCAGGCTGGATGCGGTGACGGTTCCGGAGTTCGACATCGAGGGGGTTGTCGCCGATTCGATCGGAACGTGCGGCATATTGCGCGAAAACAAGTTCGACCCCATACTGCAGACCGGCACCCGGGAAAAGAACAGGCTGGATCTCCAGTCATTTCTCGTTAAGGCGTTCGAGAAAGGGGTGAAAAATATCCTCGCCTTCACCGAGGACTACCGCATTACCGGCGACAGCCTGCAGGAGATCATGTTCTTTCACGTGGATTCCGGAAAGCTCTTTTCAGTGGTCGACAGCCTCAAGGGGGGGCATGATGTGGCCGGCAAGGACCTTAAAAAGTCCGCCGAGTTCTTTGTCGGCTCCGGGATAGACTCGGCATGCGGGAGGAACGTTCCCGACCTTGAGCTGAAGGAGATGGAGGAGATGGTGAGGCTGGGCACCGGCTATTTCCTGACGACACCCGTGTTCGACCTGGACGAGTTTCAGAAGTTCATGAAACGGGTCGAGCCCTTCAAGGTGCCGGTAATCGCCGAGGTCATCCTGCTTAAATCCGCGAACACGGGCCATTTCATCAACCGCTATCTGAAGAAGGGCCTCGTTCCGGGGCGCATCATCCAGAAGCTGGCGAAGGCGCCGGACAAGGAGAAGGCCAGCATCGAGATCTTCACCGATATCATCAAGGGTTTGAAGGATATCTGCCACGGGGTGCACCTGATCCCCCTGGGCTGGGAGGGCAAAATACCGCGATTTCTCGATGCGGCGAAGCTGTGAGAAAATAGAGCAGCCCTTCAAACCAATGCCGGCAATGTGAATCCAAAACACGCAACCCTAAACGGGCAAAATTCGCCTTTCTATAAGTTTACCTATGCAAAAAAATCGCCTCAGTCGAGTAAATTATTGACTTTATTTATTTAATGAGGGATATAATCTGATTATCCACAGCACTTCTGTAATAAAAGGACTTGTTATGTGTGTACTTCTTGCCCGGGGCTGGGGGATGTAATGCTTAGCCCCTCGACAAGCTCGGGATCCCGACATTTCGGGATCGAAGCATGACCAGGGGCTGGTCGGGCAATGTTACGAGGAGACGAGGGCCGGCGATTTTACATCCGTGTAATCGCCGGCACTTCTGACGTCCTGTCAGTCGACTCCCAGGCCTCTCATCTAACGGTGAGGAAGCCCGCCTGCTACCGCCGGCAGGATGGTGAAAAAGCGGTGGCCATCACCCTTCTCCTCAGGCGGCAGGCGAATTTTGTCCATCCTGGACGCGCATGCAGGCACGCATCCATTGCTAATGAAAAAATCACCGCCGATCATGAGTCAAAAGTATACGGGTGATTTGCAGTTGCTCTTGGGATTCTAAAATCTATGAGACAGCAGTGATAATATTTGCAAAACTCAAAGTTGATGAAAAGTTAAGTTTTGATGAATGTAACATATCTATTAGGTGCCGGTGCGAGCGCTCAAAAACTGCCGGTCGTTGATCAAATTAAAGATCGATTGATTCAATTTCGTACTGCAATCACAGATGTAACCTCAGCAATAGAAGCTGATACTGTAAATACCCATAAGTTGCTCAATTGGCTGATATTGGATCTAGACTATCACGCATCTATCGATACATTCGCCAAGAAGCTTTATCTTGCACGAGATGCAAAACAATTAAACGAGCTGAAAGCTGTTTTTTCATCATATTTGAAAAGATAATAACATGGAATTATGATATACAATTTGAAATGGCCTATGATCGACACACAGGTTCGTATGGTCCTGAGGATAATGAAAATATCAATTTGCTTTATTTTGAATATAACTTACCAAATATATTATATGATTTTAAATCTTATCCATTTTATACCGAGGAAGTTAATCCAAATGAATTTGCAATGGTCAAACTCAATGGCACTGCTGGTAGCA
>MIBH01000016.1:359-1015 GCA_001829455.1 Spirochaetes bacterium RBG_13_51_14 | reverse complement strand
CAGTATTGAAGTATTCGAAAAATTTATTAAAAAAAAATTATGATAAAATTGAGGGCATGATTAATAATTTCGATCAGTTTCTTAAAAGCTCTTTTCTCAATTTCGCTTGGGAATCGTATAATTCCATTTCAGAAAAAACACGTGAAGCAGCATATATTTTATCAGAAAAAACTCAAATTCTTGTTGTAATTGGATATTCTTTCCCTTTTTTTAATAGGGAAATTGACAGGAAAATGATAAACGGGATGCAGGGATTAAAAAAAGTATATTTCCAGTATCCCAGCGCGCATGATCAAATATCTATTTTCAATTCAATACGAGACGATATAGGCAGGGACAAATTGATTCCGGTAGAATCGACAAATCAGTTTTTCCTTCCGCATGAATTATAAAAGGAGTCGTGTATGCCTCCAAAAAAATCAACAAAACGCCCCATCGAGCAATACGATCACCGCGATAAGGAGCGGGTCAACAACCCTCCCGTAGGCTTGGTAACGCCTGAATTAGACCAGGATAGGGGCAAGCGGGTCTACCAGTTTGACCCGCATCTTGACCCCCAGCTCGTATGGGCGGGAAAGGCAGAGCATACTTCCTTCGAAGTGCCGATAGTTTCCCTGCATGTTCATGAACGAATAGACCCAAAAACCATAATCGAA
>MIBH01000016.1:0-216 GCA_001829455.1 Spirochaetes bacterium RBG_13_51_14 | reverse complement strand
ACTGGTGATGAACTCACTTCTTGAAAAAGAGGGCATGGCCGGTCAGGTGCAGATGATATATATTGATCCGCCCTATGGTATTAAATATGGTTCTAATTTCCAGCCCTTTGTTAACAAACGCGACGTGAGGGACGGCAAGGACGATGACCTGACTGCGGAGCCGGAGATGATCAAGGCTTTTCGTGATACATGGGAGCTGGGAATTCATTCGTATTT
>MIBH01000015.1:64404-64595 GCA_001829455.1 Spirochaetes bacterium RBG_13_51_14 | reverse complement strand
TGCCGCATGGTGTAGAATGTGTATTTTTATAAAACCCAGCAGAAATTCCCGTACCAGGTCATCCGATGATTCGATTTTATTCATGGATCCTCACTTTTAATAGTCCGATCGGCAGTAATTTTATTCTCAGAGCTTTATTAAGCATATTTAACATGTATTACCTCGAATACAATAATTCTACTCGTTGAAAT
>MIBH01000015.1:44829-64345 GCA_001829455.1 Spirochaetes bacterium RBG_13_51_14 | reverse complement strand
AACGGCCCAGGGCGGAAGCTTCCAAAAAACGAGCATACCGAAGAGCGCCGCCGCCAGGGCGAAATCCGCCGGTTTCCCGATTGAGGATATCCAGAGGGGCCTATACAGCGCCGCTATGAGAATTCCCACCACGGCGGCATTAATGCCGGTTATAGCACCACGCACACTCGGCATTGCCCGCACCCTGCCCCAGAAGGGAAGGGCCCCCATAATGAGCAGATAGGCGGGGAGAAAGATCACGCCGATGGCGAGAACCGCACCGCCTGCGCCGCCCATCATTGCCCCCAGGTAGGCAGTGAAAGTGAAGAGCGGCCCGGTAAGGGCCTGGGCCGCGCCGTAGCCGGCCAAAAACTCGCCGGAGCTCACACCCACCCCGGCGGAACGACTTCACGCTCCAGCAGCGGCAGGATAACATGTCCGCCGCCGAATACCAGGGCCCCGGCGCGGTACATCCCGTCGCCAAAAGCGACCCACTGATTGCCGGAGAGATACCGTGCCAGTGGAAACATGATGAGGATGGCTGCGAACAGAATAAAGCAGGCCGCTCCGGCGCGTATGCTCGTTTTGACCCTGATGCCCATGCCAGACGTGGCGGCATTGTCCCGGAACAGGAATACACCCATGGCTGCCGCTGCCACTATGACGATGACCTGACTCGCAGCCGTGGCCCAGAGAAGTACCACGGCCGAAGAAATGATGGCCATCGTAGCGCGCAGTCGGTCCGGCGCCAGCGATTTGCCCATGGCGATGACCGCCTGGGCCACGATCGCCACCGCCACGATCTTCAGTCCATGGAGCCATCCCGCGTTCGGATCAAGGGCCGCGCTCTTCATGACGAGGGCGAAGCAGGTCATGGCCGCGGCTGACGGCAGGGTGAAGCCGATCCACGCAGCGATGGCGCCGGCAAATCCCGCACGCATTGTTCCCACGGCCATCCCGAACTGGCTGCTCGCCGGCCCCGGCAGAAGCTGGCAGAGGGCCACGAGCTCCGCATAGCCCTCTTCGTCGAGCCACCGCCGCCGGCGCACGTACTCGTCATGGAAATATCCCAGGTGCGCCACGGGACCGCCGAAGGAGGTAAGTCCCAACTTCAGGGACGTAATGAACACTTCGGCCACAGCCTTCACTTTCCATATTTTACCTTGTCTTTATATATCGGCCTGGCAGATTCCTTCGCGAATCGCTTCGCCTCGCCTATCTCCTCAGCAGTGACGATGCGTTCGATAATCCTGTCGAACAGGGGATTCATTAACCCGTTAAGCCGGTTAAACAGCGCTGATCTATCTTTCAATGCCGTCTTCATGAACCGCAGGCAGCCCCGGCATTGCTCGCTCCGCACCGGATAGCCTTCCGGATCGATCCCGTAAAGCCATCCCAGGGCTATCATTCCCCATCGCAGGGGTTCGCGCACCATCCTGAACCACCATGCCCTTTCGTATGTCTTTTTGACCAACATAATGGTGCAGGTGCTGCATAGAGCATATGGTTTAATGCTGTTCATGGAGTTAGTAAATATCTTATTCCGATATCGTATTGTGATATCAATATATGATATTATTACTCGATCGTCAATTATTTTTTGAATCCGTCTGCGTTGAAAACGACTGTATGTCTAATTTTTCTTCGACTGGTCATGACGGGCCGCGTCACAGTCAGGAAAAGCCGGAGCCGGCATCCGCCCCTGTCAGTATTTTTTCTTGGTTTAAAGACAATGAGATAGAATTCGAAATAAATGACTTTCCTCCTCATCTGTCATTCACGGTGAGGATGAAAGCCAGCGTGATACTATAAAATTCAGGCCAGATAATCGTAAGACTTATTGGATATCGAAATTAAAAAATCGATTTATGTCCCGCCGCCTGCGGCGGCGGGACATAAAATCAATTGTTATGCCATTCCAGCAACAAGTCTATTTTTTATCTTCAGTGCAACCGCAACAGCATGAGCCTTCCTTTGAATTATCTGCCGTTCCGGTTTTTTTTGATTGAGACTGTTTCAGGTCGGCATTGTTGTTTGATTTGGACATAATTGAAGCCTCCAATATATTAAGTTTATATGCAAATACTAACATAAATTTTAAAAAAAATTTTTTATTTAGTATTTGTGCATCCACAGGTACAGATTCTATTCAAACGCTTGCGGCATTCTTCAAGAGTTTCTTCATTAAGTTGGTAATAAACGTAATATCCCTGTCTTTGGTCGGTTACCACTCCAGCCGCTTTTAATATCCGCAAGTGTTGCGATACGGCCGAATGGGTGATCCCTAAATGTTCAGCTATTGAATTAACGCTTATCGCCCCTTTTTTGAGGAGTTCGATGATCTCAATCCTTGTATCCACCGATAATATTTTGAATAACTCAGCAGGTTTATTCATAATGAGATTATTAAAGAATATGCATATATACTAACATAATGAAAGTATATTATTATGTCAAATTAATATTTCAATTTTCTATTAATTTTATTGTATCTCACGCTTCTTCCAGAGCAGATAGATTGCCGGGTACACCAGAAGCTCCATGATGAAAGAGGTAAAGAGCCCGCCCACCATGGGAGCGGCTATCCGCTTCATGACGTCCGCGCCCGCGCCCATGGACCACATGATGGGCATGAGGCCCATGGTAGCGGCCATCACGGTCATGATCTTCGGCCGTATCCGCTTGACCGCCCCGTGGATGATGGCTTCTTTGAGGTCGCCGAGGGTGTGCAACCTTCCCTTCTTTTTCGCTTCGTCGTGCGAGAGATCGAGGAAAAGCAGCATGAACACGCCGGTCTCCGCGTCCAGGCCCATGAGCGCGATCATGCCGACCCAGGCGGCGATCGAGGCGTGGTAGCCGAGGAGAAGCATGAGCCACACCGCGCCCACGACCGAGAAGGGAACCGCCAGCATGACCACGGCCGCCTTGAAGGCCGACTTCGTGTTCATGTACAGGAGGACAAATATCAATAAGATAGTTATCGGTAATACGATCTTCAGCCGATCCGCGACGCGCTGCATGTTCTCATACTGTCCGCTCCAGGTGAGTGTATAACCGGTGGGCATTTTGATGTGCTTTTTGACAACCTGTTTAGCTTCTTCAACGTACGACCCGATGTCACGGTCGGCGATATCGACATAAACATAGCCCGCCAGCCTGCCGTTTTCATCGCGGATCATGGACGGGCCGTACGTCAGTTTAATGTCGGCGACTTCCTTCATGGGCACCTGGGCCCCGTTCATGGCTGTGATATATACCCGCTCCAGCTCGTCCACCTGGGTCCGCAGGCCGCGGGGATACCGGACGTTGATTGAATATCGCTCCCTGCCCTCGATGGTCGTTGAAACGGTATCGCCGCCTATGGCGCTCATGACGACTTCTTGAAAATCTTCGATATTTAATCCATACCGCGCCAGGGCTTCACGCTTGGGGATGAGATCAACGTAAAATCCGCCGCCGACACGCTCTGCGAATACGCTCCTGGTACCCTTGACCTTTTTCAATACAGCTTCAATTTCACCCCCGACCCGCTGTATTTCATTGAGATCGGAGCCGAATATCTTGATGCCCACCGGCGTTCGCACACCCGTGGTGAGCATGTCGATGCGTCCCTTTATCGGCATGGTCCATGCGTTGCTGTTGCCCGGAATTTGCAGTTTTTGGTCCATCATGGCGATAAGCTCGTCATATGAGATTTTATCGGGCCAGATATGGCGTAACAGCCATCTAAGCGGCGCCGGCGCCCATGCTGAATACCAACGCTTCTTCTCCCGCCATTCGCTTTGCGGCTTTAAATGTATCGTGGTTTCCATCATGGAAAAGGGGGCCGGATCGGTCGAGGTATCCGCCCTTCCCGCCTTGCCGAACACCGTGTGCACCTCGGGAAAGGATTTTAATATTTTATCCTGCATGATGAGCAGGTTCCGCGCTTCGGTTACTGATATTCCGGGGAGTGTCGTGGGCATATACAGGATCGTGCCTTCGTTAAGGGGCGGCATGAATTCCGACCCGAGCTTAAAATACACGGGAATGGATATCATCACCACCAGCACGGCGCCGGCGATGACCTGTTTCGGGTGCTCCAGCACCCACCGGCAGGGCCCCTCATACAGCCTGAACAGGATCCGGCTGACCGGGTGCTTTTCTTCCGGGTAGTACTTGCCGACGAAAAGGTTCGTCGCGGCCCATGCGAGCCATTTCGGCTTTAAGTGGAACGGCTCCAGGCGGGTGAAGAGCATGCGGACCGCCGGGTCAAGGGTCACGGCAAGGAGCGAGGCAATGGCTATCGTGAGCGTTTTCGTCCACGCCAGGGGAGTGAAGAGCCTCCCCTCCTGGTCCACCAGCGTAAAAACGGGAAGGAACGCCACGACAATTACCAGAAGTGAGAAAAAAACTGACGGCCCCACTTCCATAAGCGCCTCCAGGCGCACCTCATGGAAGTCGCCTTTGCGTCCTCCTTCTATCCAGAGTTCGATTTTCTTATAGGCGTTTTCCACCTCCACGATGGCCCCGTCCACAAGCACGCCGATGGATATGGCTATGCCCGCGAGGCTCATGATGTTGGACGAGATGCCGAAAAAATACATGGGGATGAAGGCAAGCGCTACGGATATGGGAATGGTGATGATCGGCACCATGGCTGATGGGAAATGCCACAGAAACAGGAGGATGACCATGCTCACGATCACCATTTCTACAATAAGCTCTTCCTTCAGGTTATCGATGGATCTCCGTATCAGGTCTGAGCGGTCGTACACGGTTTTTATTTCCACGCCTTCCGGAAGAGAATGCTTGAGGTCTTCGATTTTAGCTTTTACCCGCTCTATGACGTTGAGGGCATTTTCCCCGTGCCGTATGACGACGATGCCGCCCGTAACATCTCCGAGGCCGTTGAGTTCGGCCAGTCCGCGCCGTATCTGGGGTCCCAGGGTTATAGTAGCCACGTTCTCCAGGAGTACCGGCGTTCCCTTGCTCTCTTTCACGGCGACTTTCCTGAGATCATCGACGCTCCTGACATATCCTTTGGCCCGCACCATGAATTCCTTGCCGGACCACTCTATCATACGTCCGCCCGCCTCGTTGTTGTTTCGTTTGATCGCTTCTATGACATTCATAAGCGAAAGCTTGTACGCGTGGAGACGATCAGGGTCCACGATGACCTGGTATTGCTTTTCGAAACCGCCGATGCTGGCGACTTCCGAAACGCCCGGAACGCTCTGGAGCGCATATTTAAGGGTCCAGTCCTGGAATGACCGGAGGCTCGCCAGGTCATGTTTGCCGGATTTATCGATTAGGACGTATTGAAAGACCCATCCCACTCCTGTGGCGTCGGGTCCAAGCTCTGACTTCACGCCCGGCGGGAGGCTCCCCTGTATCTTGGACAGGTACTCGAGCACGCGGCTCCGCGCCCAGTAAATGTCCGTTCCATCCTGAAAGATAACGTACACGTAGGAAAACCCGAAATCGCTGTATCCGCGAATGGCTTTAACTCGGGGCGCGCCTAAAAGCGCCGATATTATCGGATAGGTAACCTGGTCCTCGAGTATGTCCGGACTGCGGTCCCACTTCGTGTACACGATGACCTGCGTGTCCGAGAGGTCCGGGATGGCGTCAAGGGGAATGTTGTACATCGAATACACGGCATAGGCGATCAGCGCGGACATGAGCATGATCACCAGGAGCCTGTTGTGCGCGGAAAATGATATGATCTTTTTTATCATACAATCAACTGTAATACTATTTCTTCCCTCCGCCGGCCGCTTCCTTGAACGCGGCCTTAAGCGAAGACTCCGAATCGACGAGGAAATTCGCCGATGTAACCACCCTTTCACCCCCCTTCAATCCTGATATGACTTCGTAGTAACCGTCGTCCGACCTGGCCCCGAGCTTTACCTCATAGGGCACGATCAGATCGCCCTTCCCCTGAATAAAAACATAATTCCGCACGCCGGTTTGCATGACTGCCTGGTCAGAAACAGACATCTTTTTGCCGATGTTATATGATAATTTCGCGTCTCCATACATGTTCGGCTTGAGGATCAAACCGGCGTTTGGAATCTCCACCCGGGCCTTCAGGACGCGCGTCTCCGGGTCCATAAAAGGATTCAGGAAGCTGACCCTGCCTTTGAATGTTTTTCCCTGCCAGTACGACAGCGTCACTTCCACCGCCATCCCGATCTTAACATACGGAAGATCGGTTTCATGAAGATCGATTTCCCCCCATACCCGGGAGAGGTCCACGATCGTCATAAGCGGATCGTTCATCATTATCCTCTGGCCTTCCAGCACCATCTTTTCTGTCACATATCCGGACGCGGGTGCGTGCAGGGTCACCGCCCGCTCGAATTTTCCTGTGTTCCTGATTCGTTCTATCTGAGCATCGGATACCTCCAGGAGTCTCAGCCTCTCCCGTGCCGCCATCTCGATTTCGTCCATACTGCCGGAAATATCGGAATCGGCATCGCCGGTTAATTTTTGCTTAGCCTTAATGACGGAAAGATATTCCTGTTGCGCCGATAACAGCTCGGGGCTGTATATGGACAATAAAGGGTTTCCTCTTTTTACGAACTGACCGGTCTGGTTCACGTACAATCTTTCCACCCATCCGTTTACCTTCGTGGTTACCTTAAACTGGCGCCTTTCGTCAGGAACGATCCGGGTCGATGTGCGTATCTCCCGCGTGATAGTTCTCTTCTTCACTTCCTCAAAGGAAATTCCGATCATTTCCCGTTTATCCTTCGTTATGGTTACGGGCGCGAGTCCGGGTGGCGTGTTGATCTCCTCTTCCTCGCTCCCCGCCTCGAAGGGGACCATCTCCATTCCCATGGAATCCTTGCCCGGGCGATCGCTCACCTCGTTCGGGTTCATGGACGATCGGTACATGATTTTTTTCTCTTTCTTTTTTTCTTCTTTTTTTAAGGGAACCAGCTTCATCCCGCATATGGGGCAGTCACCGGGCCGATCCCGGATTATCTGGGGGTGCATCGGGCAGGTGTAGAGCTGCTTCTGCTCCGCCTGATGGGATTTATGTCCGCGGGGGATATAGGTAATCAGCAGATAACCGCCGGTCAAAGCAACGGTGATAACTATCACTATGATTTTCCAGTTTAATTTCACGGCAGCACCTCCACGCCCATCAGCGCGTTCAGCTCCGAGTACGACGCGTAATATTCCTTGACCGCCATAATAAGATCCTTTTCATATCTCAGCAGCATCCGAACCGTGTCGATCACGGGCATAAATTCGACCGAGCTGGTCCGGTACCGCGCCAGGCTCGTTTCCAGCGCCAGCTTCGTCTGGGGGATCAGCCGGTCATGGTAGAGCCGGTACAGGTCGCGCCACTTGACAAGCTGGCTCAGGAGCGTTTCCGCGCGCGCGTTCATATCGTTCAATTTATCCTGATAAAGGTTCTTCGCCGATTCGTTTTTTTTCTTCATCTCATCCACCATGGGAATGTTCTTTTTCCAGAACCAGAAGGGAATGGAGAGGGTCACCATGGCGGATATCATATCGTCCCGCTTCATCTTCTCGGATTTATACACCGTCGTCGCGCCGCCCATATCAAGCATCGTATCGAAGGCGTTCCGCCTCCGCCCGTCCTGGCGCTGCATGTACGAGAGCCCGATCTCCAAGTCTGGTGCGTATTCCGATTTTTTCAGTAAAATCTCATTTTTGCTTATCTCGACACCCAGGGAAAACAATTTCAATTCCGGGTTTGAAGCGAAAATCTCTTTCTTGACAGACTCAACGGGAATCTCTTTGAAACCGGGCTCCGATAACGCGTCGATTTTGATATCCGCCTCGCTCCCGACAAGATAATTTATATTCTGCTCGATTTCCTTCCGCTTCTGCCTGAGCGTGATTATCTCCTCGTCGATCATGGCATACTCGATTTTCGCTTTTATGACGTTGGTGATGCTCCCCATCCCCGCCTTGGCCGCGGCCACTTCGCTCTCTATCACCAGCTTGATCTGCTTCTTTATATCCTCCAGTATCTTGATGGAGGACCCCGTGTATATCAGCTCGTAGTAATTCATGCGGAGCATGTGCAGGATCTCCACCTTCTCCGCCTTGAGCTTTACCAGCGCTCTTTCATATTCTTGCACAGCGATTCTCTTCTGATACGGAAGTTTCCCCAGCGGAATCATCTGGGATATGCCGATCTCCTTAGAGGTCATATCCTCCTTTGTAAAGGAAAACGATTTGGCCGGAAGATTGTTTACGCCCAGCTTCACCTTCGGGTCTTCCAGCGCGTCGCTCTGCGGAACCCGCTTTTTCATCGCCTGCATTTCCGCTTCCATCGCCTTGATGCGGGGGTTCTCCGAAAGCGCCATTCTCTGCAATTCAGCGATGGATGCCGATTCGCCGTAGACCGCGGACTGGACAAGCACGGATAATAAAATCACAATCTTCTTCATAATGATGTCTCATCGGTGATAATAGGTTCCATCAATATATCCGGAAGGGAACCGTGGGACAAAGTCCACTTCCGGATCATGAAATCATGCGCGCATAAACGAAACCGCTAGCGTTCTAATGGTTATGTTCATGCTTCGAATGATCTTCAGTTTCTTTTTCTCCTTCTCCCGTGGGAGCCTTATCGAGCTTCACCCCGCTCTCTTTCAGTATTTTCATATATTTTTCAGGATTCTCTTTGAATGTTTCCGGGCAATCCTTACAGCAAAAGTATATACGATATCCTTTATAATCGACGTAATACTGTTTGTTTATCGGGTCGCCCATGACCGGACAGATGGTCTGTGGTTTGGCCTTCTCTTCCGCGGCCTCCGCCTTTTTTATTGCGAAACCGGTTGTAAAGAGCCCTGCCGCTAACAGTAATACTGAAACAAATATTAATTTTTTCATGTTTGAACTCCTTTATTATTGAAACTAATTAACTCGAGTCAGGCAAATTTTTTATTGGAGCTGTCTAACAAGTCAATTTGGATGAAACATCCCCCTCCCTTGATGGGAGGGGATAGGGGAGGGTGATTGTAACGCCTGATGCATCCAGCAGTTATTCACCCCCACCTAACCTCCCTCATCAAGGGGGAGGGAGCTCTTGAATTAAATTCGCCTAACTTGACTAAATAACTAACGTATACATTAATTTCATATTATTCGCACTTGCACGTCAGGGGATACGCAAGCTCGACGATATAATCCTTATGGGCTGTTCCTGAAAGAATGATCGCTTTTGCAAAATGCTCATTTACAATTTCAGTTATTTTTACATTCCCTGTTTTATATCTGGTATATGTCCCGTAAGGGATCCAGCCGCCTTTTCCGGTATAACTTCCAGGCTGTCTTGATATTTTATACACTTCGAATTTCTGACCCACCTGTGCGCCGTCTTTGCTGCCGATGCAGAGATAAACATCCTTGCCGGTGGCTTCAAGTATCGTTCCGCGCATGACATATTTATGGTATGCCTTGTTCCATGAAGCGCAGCCGGCCATTAATAGCAACGCTGCAAGTATAAGAATTCCGGAGACAATGCTTTTTTTCATTCCCTGCGGATTCATAATGTAACCTCTTTTTATTTCATAATTCCATGAATTTGCTATAATAGACTTGTTGCATAACTAATCATAATTATTCATTTTTACCCCTGCCGCCTTCGGCGGCGGGGGTAAAAATCATTTATTATTGAGTTTAGCAACAAGTCTATTATAGCAAATAACATTTCTATTTCAATCCATTTATTGTAATTTTTACATACGCTCCAGTAGTTTCCAAAAGCGCATATTTATATGCTTCATTCATATGTATTATTACTATTTATCCTATCATATAACTAGTAAATAATACATATGTATGTGTTGAAATATAATAAATTATGTTACATAATATGTTTTATATAGTCTCTGTGTAACTCAGATGTCTGAAGATCTCTTGCAGAGCCGCATCATCGAACCGGATTATCATGCCGCTGTTGGCTTCGTCGGTGCGGTTCATCAGTGACGTCCCGGTCGATGTCCGATCCGCGCCGGCGTACGAACTACCGGGCTCTGCCGGCGGTGGCGCCGGCATGCTTTCCGTCAACAAAATGCAGGCCGCACTCCCTCTGTTCAGGCTGTTCCCACCACCACCTGCCGGCCCGGATGTCCTCCCCGGGCGATACCGCGCGGGTGCAGGGGGCGCAACCGATGCTCGGATACCCCTGATCATGAAGTCTATTGTAAGGAATATTATTCCCCCTTATATATTTCCACACATCGTCTTCACTCCAATCGGCGAGAGGGTTGAGCTTGATGAGGCCGTTAGTCTCGTCCCATTCGATTTTTTCAATCGAGCTTCTCGTCACCGACTGGCCGCGCCGCAATCCGGTTATCCATACGTCCAGAGTCTGGAGCACCCTCCGCAGCGGTTTTACCTTCCGCACATAGCAGCATTTTTTGCGGAGATCGGCATTTTCGTAAAATAGGTTGGGCCCGTTCATTCTTTCGATCTCTTCAACGTCGGATGCCTCGGGAAAATAAATTTCATACCGTACGCCGTAACGGTTCATCGAGCGCATCATGAGATCATAGGTCTCCTCAGGGAGTCTCCCCGTATCTATGACGAAAATACGCGCCTTCGGATGAATGGTTGCAATCATATGGGTGAGCACCTGCCCTTCCACGCCGAGGCCCGTCCCGAGCGCGATTCGGTCCATGCCACTTTGACCGGCCGCACCGGCGCCGCGATAAGTATATTCCGATATAAAATATTTTAAAATATCCTCAACGCTTTTGTCGGCGAGTTCCCGCGCCAGCATAGTGATGTCATTTCTTTTCATGCTCATCCCTTGATACGTATGGTCTATCCTATCCTTCTTATTTGCGTATAAGAAGACGGTAGGAGTCATCCGCCAGCTTCAGTACATCAATGATCATGTGACCCTCTGACTTTATGCTGCGGGGAACGTTGCGCATCGGTTCGCCGTCATCCAGTATGACCTCGAGAACCTGACCGGAGGTCATCTCTTCAAGTGCTAATTTGGCGCGCACAAAGTTAAGAGGGCACAGAACAGTGCGCAGATCGAGCGTTCTATCCGGCGTCGGTTTCACTTCATGTACCATAAAAGTTACCCCTTGAATAAAATTTTGCTCGTCCAGCGTCGTCTCGAATGGATTCAAGTCCGAGGAGAACGACAACTTCATCAAGGTATTTATTGAGACCCAGTCGTTCTATGGTCCTGCCGATTCTTTCCCGACCGGTCGCATTCCGGGTGTACCATTCGATTGTCTTCTCAATCAAACTGAAAACCTGGTCATCCGCAAGGAAAGCAGCAACCTCATAGGCAAAATAGGGATGTTTACCATGCTTACCGCCGACCCGCGCCAGCCATCCGATTCTTTTGCTTATCATTGCGTTAATGGGGCATACCTTGACGCAATCGCCGCAATTTATGCATCTGCCGAGATCGCGCACCGGAAGGCCCCCCTCCATCCGCAGTGCATCCTCCTCGCAGGCCTTGACGCACAGTTCACACCCGGTGCAGAGATCCTCATCCAGTGCGGGCTCAAGCATGCCCTGAAAACCGAGATCCATTTCCCTGGTTCTGAAGCAGTCGATGGGACACCCGGAAAACGATATTTTAAACTTGTGATGACCGGTCGGGGCGCCGAAATACTTTCGATCGACCGCGGCGCATATTCCCTGACAGTCTGTAATCCCGTTTGGATTATAGGTGCAGCCCGCGCAGGCGGTGGGGACGCGCACTCTCGGACCGCAGGAGGCCACCGACCAATCGATCTGCCGCAGAGACTCAGCCACTTCATCGAAATTCTTATAGTGGACATAGGGAACCTCGATAGACTGTCTGACTGAAATGTGAACTTGTCCTGTCCCGTATCTATCGGATATTTCCGCGGCCTTCCGCAACCTTTCGCTGGTCACCTTCCCGCCGGGACAGCGCAGGCGTACGGTAAAGAGATCCTTCTGCGTCTGCTTTATGTATCCGCCGCTCTTGAGTTCATTGAAATCGAGCTGCAATTCTTTCGATTCTTTCTTTAATTCTGCTTTCAAGCCTTCAATATCAATTTTTTCTTCCATCGCGTTTCCCCTGATGAGAAAGATATATTTCGCCAATTCTAACTACCCTCGATTATCACGGGTTCCTCTTCAATGCGCCCCTTCACTATACGGAACCCTCTGATAGTATTAATGCGATCCATCAGCGATACAATGACGTAAACGACCGTTGGATCATAGGCCAGCTTGATATCCTCGGCCGATGGCCGGGCCGGGGAAGCGGGATGGCTGTGATAGACGCCTATAATCTGAAATCCTTCTTCTCGAACCGCCTTATAAACGGCGAATTGCTCCTTCGGATCAATGGAAAAGTGGTCATCCCGCCCCTCCACGTTGATCATGGGATAGTGTTTCACGACACGCCCCTCGGTACCGGCACAATATCCGCAGGCCTCAACAGGAGCTTCTCGTTCCGCCTGTTCGAAAATACTTTCAAAAATGTCCCTGGATAATATCATATTTTTAAATTGCACGCTTCTTGTTCATAATCCACCAGCGATGTTATCGCCGGGTTTTCGCCGCAGACCGGGCAACGGGGATTTTTTTTTACTTTTATTTCGCGAAAACTCATCGTCAGGGTGTCCACCGTCAACAGGCGACCTGCAAGAAGCCCGCCCGTACCCAGGATATACTTCAATGCCTCCACTGCCTGGATGGTGCCGAACAAACCCGCGACGCCGCCCAGTATGCCGGCCTCTCTGCAGCTCGGGACGGAGCCCGGTGGAGGAGGGCCGAGGAACAGGCACCGAAAACAGGCGCTTTCATGCGGGAGCACGGTTATTGTTTGTCCGTAAAACATCAGAATTCCGGCATGGGAAAAGGGTCTGCCGCTCATGACGCAGGCGTCATTGATGAGAAATTTCGCCGGGAAATTATCAGTGCCATCCACGATGAAGTCATAATCATGTATTATATCCAGAATATTATTTGATGTTGCAATTTCGTCGTATGTTTTAACTCGTACATCGGGATTGAGAAATTCTATTTTTTCCTTTGCTGATTCGGTTTTACGTTCTCCGACATCTCCAGTAAAATGAATAATCTGCCGCTGGAGATTGCTTAAATCGACCCTGTCTCCGTCTACTATGCCGATTGTTCCAACACCGGCGGCGGCCAAATACAGGGCCGCTGGAGAGCCGAGCCCTCCCGCTCCGATAATGAGGACCTTCGATTCGAGCAGCCGTTCCTGGCCACTGCCTCCCACTTCTTTCAGTATAATGTTCCTGCCATATCGCTCGATTTGTTCATCATTCAGTTTCATTAATTGAATCCGCCTCCCATGAAATAAAGAAACTCTATCGCATCGTTTTCATTGAGTTTAACGGAACCGAATTCGTTCCTTTTCAGGATGACGCCGTTCAACTCGACCGATACCATATCCGGCCTCTCTACGTTCTTTATCGCAAGAAGCTCCAGGATGCTCGGGTTTCCGTCAATCTCCTCCATTTCCCCATTGACGATAGCAATCATAATGAACCACCTCCGTTAATGTTTAATTCAATTAGTCTGTAGGTGATAAAGTTCATAACATCAAAAATTTTACCTATATTGTGTTTCGTAATGTATTTTAATTACTAGTAATAGTATTAAATAACTAGTAATTAAAATACTATTTGTTGTCAATAAAAATTATCAGTTTTTTTAACTTTTTATTTTATAGGATTATAGGATTTATACCAAAACCGGCCGTTTTTTCTGGTGTGTGGACATACTGTAATTTTCAGCGCCTAAAAACTGAGAATTTTCCGAATATAACATAATCACTTGATATCAAATCAAATATTGAGCAAATTTCTCTTTTTCCGGTTTGATGACATTTATAGAGCAGACTTCTTTTTCATCATTCCCAAAAAGCACCGTTACATCACCTGATGGGGCATCAGAATATGCGGCTGTTAAGGAGGCGGCCAATTGTATGTATTGCTCATCATGGCTGCCCTGCAATATCACAATGGGACTCCCCACCTCCGGCACCAGAAACAACAAATCATTTTCATATTTATTTCTCAACAGGACGCCGTTCTCATTTTGATTTCTCCCCACTACGATTCTACTGTCATTGTAACGGAAATGCCTTCCCGTCTTGAGAATGGTAATATCGCACGGAGTAAGATTTTCTTTTCTCCGCATCAAATCCCTCATCTTTCTCGCGAAATTCTTATCGGTAAGGAGGCAACCGCCGGCAGGACAGGAAAATGCCGTTATATTGTATTGTTTAATCAGTTTATATTGCGATCGTCTGCCTCTGCCGGTGATAGCGAGCAGTTTTTCCCTGTCGACCCAGCCGTTTTTTTCTGCTTCCGTTTCGGGAAGAAGTTTCGCCGAGAGCGGCCGTAATAATTTCCCGCCGAGTCCCGCCTCTTCCTCTATGATTTTCAGCGCCCTGCGCTGCTGACTCATCGGTCTTTGACCAAGAACTTCCCCGGTGAAAATAAATTGCGCTCCGGCGTATTCGGCGTATTCTTTCGCCTTTTTCAGCATGTAAATTCTGCAATCGATACAGGGATTCATCCCGGAGCCGTATCCGAATTTCGGCCTTTTTATAATCTCCAGGTAATCGGCTCCTTTCGCGATCGTTTTAACCGGTATCTTTAATTCATTCGCCACTTCCGCCGAATAGCACCGTCCCTCACGGTCGCACTTGCAGAAAGGCGACGTGAATTTCAAGGCTTCTATCTCAATCCCCTGATCAAGTATTATCCGCACGGCAAGGGTCGAGTCAAGCCCGCCGGAGAGGAGCGCTATTGCTTTCATATAATTACGTTAAATCGAATAATCACTGATATTTTTACCTTTTCGTTGCTTCTTTTTGTATTTTTGGACGAGGTCCTCCAGGGTTAAGGTTTCAAGAAATTCCAACATATGGGCGCTCATTTGTATCCAGACATCCCTGGTAACGCATTCCGTCGAACGGTTGCACACTTCCGCATTTGTCACGCAGTCCACGAGGCATAAATCACCCTCAAGCGGCTCGATTATTTCTCTCAGCTTGATCTCCGACGCGGGCCGGCTGAGGATATATCCGCCATGAGCACCCCTGAAGGTGGTTACCAGGCCCTTCGCTTTTAATGGAATTATAATCTGGCTCAGGTATTTTCCCGATATCTCCTCGGAGCGCGCGATATCCTTGAGGAAAATCGGGCCTTGGTTGTTTTTAATGCCAAGCACCAGCATTAATCGAACTCCATACCGTGACCGCGTGGAAAGTCTCATTGTTTTTCTCCCGGTTTATTATTTATTGCATATATAGTAGACTTGTTGCTAAACTAATATAATAGTTGAATTTTTGTCCCCTGCCGCCGCATGCGGCTGGGACAAATGTCAATTTCTATTTAGATATGCAATAAGTCTACTATATACGTCATTGAATTGGCAGTATCCCGTCAATAAACCTCGAGAATTTTATCAAGGAGTCGATTGCTGCCTGTTAAACAACCATGTGGATAGATATCTCTCCCCGGTATCCGGCATTACAACGACGATAGTTTTTCCTGCCGCTTCCTTGCGTCTCGCTACTTTCAGCGCCGCCCATAACGCGGCACCACTGGAGATGCCTGCAAGGATTCCTTCTTCACTTGCGAGCCGCCGGGTGGTCTCCCTGGCCTCCATGTTCGATACGGTAATGATCTCGTCGATAACATCCCTGTTCAAAATCCGCGGCACGAATCCCGCACCGATCCCCTGGATCTTATGCGGTCCCGGGTTTCCCCCGGATAGCACCGGGGAATCTGACGGCTCCACCGCCACCACTTTTAATGAAGGCTTTCTTTTTTTAATTATCTCCCCCACGCCGGTAATGGTGCCGCCGGTGCCGATGCCGCAGACGAAAATGTCTACGGCTCCGTCGGTGTCGTTCCATATCTCTTCGGCCGTGGTTTTCCGGTGGATTTCAGGGTTCGACGGGTTGTTGAACTGCTGCGGCATGAAGCTGCCGGGCGTGGATTTTACCAGCTCTTCCGCTTTCTCTATGGCTCCCTTCATCCCTTTCGCACCTTCGGTGATCACCAGCTCGGCTCCAAAAATCTGAAGAAGCTGCCGCCGCTCAATACTCATCGTGTCCGGCATGGTGAGAATCAGCTTATATCCCCTGACAGCGCATACAAAAGCCAGCGCGATTCCGGTGTTGCCGCTGGTAGGTTCAATGATGACCGTCTTTTTCTTGATCTTTCCCTCCTTCTCTGCCGCCTCGATCATAGCCACTCCGATCCGGTCCTTGACGCTTGAAAGGGGATTGAACGATTCCAGCTTCGCGAGGATGGTGACTCCCTGCGAGCCGTTCAATTTATTGATCCGCACCAGCGGCGTATTGCCGATGGTTTCCGTTATATTATTAAATACTTTTCCCATATATGTACTCCTGGTATGTTCCGAACTTAACAATTCTTTCCGACTGGCCGTTGCCTTTTTGAGCGCCTGGTATAGAAATTGCCGAACTCTTTTAACGCAAAAAGATTGGCCGCATGATCAGTATCATTGAATTGATATGAAGTCGTTTGATATATAGGCACCGCTCTCGACCCGTCAGTTGGGTAAGGTTCCTGACCGCCAAGTAACGCCAGGGATTCAACTTTTAATTGCGTATCACTCTTACTCGTGACGTTCCTACTCAAATATATACTAGTAACTTGATACTGCAAGTAGTAATTAAATAAAAAGCCGGTACTTTGTCAAGAGGAAACAATGATTAATTTAAATTATTAGACTTGTTGCTAAACTCAATAATCAGTGATTTTTGCCCCCGCCGCCAGAGGCGGCGGGGGCAAAAATGAATAATTATGAGTAGTTATCCAACAAGTCTATTGTTTATTTATACAAGGAAGCTTTATTAATAAAAAAGGGCTGGCCCTTTGGGGGGCAGCCCTTTTTTATTAATTATTGATTGATAGTGCCAGTTCGATTCGGTCAATTTTTTTTAAAAAACGACTGGCATCCGGGTGACAGTTCAGCCTTATGGCTCTTCAGGCACGATATGATTCTGCCCTTGCCGTGCGGAATTCCCTTGCAGAACTTCTTGCTGTCATCTTTGCAGGCGCTCCTGAATCCCTTGGCCTTCTCCCGCTGCTTATTCATGTGATCGACGCATTGCTGGGAGAGCTCCGCCTCGCGGCTCTTCAGGCACGCCCAGATTCTTCCCTGACCCGGCCGGATCCCCTTGCAGAATTTCTGTACGTCGGCCTTGCAGACGCCTTTACGCTCTCCCTCTTCCTGGGTGAATCCGACAACCGAAATGATGAAGAGAGCCGCCATTACCGCTACGGCCGAAAGAATGATTTTTTTCATTAACGATACCTCCTCGTTATTGTAGAGTTAAATTCCGTAAATCTTTGCTATTTCGAATATCCACGCATTGAAAAATGATTTCCTTTTGCACCGCAATTTTTTCTTCTCTTTTGATTTCGGCGGCAGGTCCATGTATACCGCGCATTCGCCGGAACCGCATTCGCGCTGTTTTATCTGCAGATCAAAAAGACATATCCTTCCGCTCAGCGTTTTTTTGAGCGCGTTCTGGTTCTCTACCGCAACCTCGAAGGAGCTGTAGCTTTCCACCTCATCCGGCAGTTGTGTCACCGTAATGACCAACCCTTCCTCACGGTATGTCTTCATCTCTCCTGCCGGCCGGGCCGAATCTTCGTCGACCGGAGGCGCCGTTTCTTCCGCATTCGGCTTTTTACCATCGTCCTTCTGAAAAGGCGTGCTCCCCGAGTCAGCCATCATCGCTCCCGGGTGCAGCATCCATATGGCCGCACCTGTGCTGATAATAATCGCCCTGATTCGCCTCGTTAACGACATGGAATACCTTTACGCGCGTGGATGGATAAGAAAAACCGCTCCCTGAGGAGGCGGAACTTCAACTTACTATTGAAGGTGATAGTATTTTAACTCCATGGATTTTACAATGATTTTATTTAATGCCCCGGGCAATCTGTCCGAAAAAATAAGGCCGTGTGCATGATCAGACCGGCGAACTGATTAAGACGCTAAATGGTCGACTGAATTATCAATGGAGGGGATACTTCGCGGCGGGATGATCCTCACTGGATAACAGGTGTATCTTGTAAGCCGGTGTATTCTTCCAGTAGAAGAAACAGTTCGTTTATTACATCTTCATTATTAATAATTTTTATTCTCTTGCCGTGCTTGAACAGCATGGACTTCCCCTTGCCGCAGGCGACCCCCAAATCAGCGTGCTCCGCCTCTCCCGGGCCGTTGACGACGCAACCCATGACCGCTATTTTTATCTGCCGGTTCAGGATCTTGCCGGCAAGATGGCTCTTAATCGACTGCACCATAAGGTGTATGTCGCCATTGGTCCTGCCGCAGGTGGGACAGCTGATAATTTCATAGTCTGGCCCCCTTCTCCCGGTTGCCTCAAATATTTTTTTCGCGACCAGGTTCTCGATTTTTCTCAAGGTCGTATCGATATCGATCACCGGGTTTTTTATCATGGTCTGTATTGGCACATATTTCCCCCCGATGACCGTATTACCGACCTGCATTTGCTTGGAAGTATCCCTCATGGCCCGCAATGCCTGCTCATTACAGTTTCAATCGCATTCTATTATCAACCAATTCAATGATTCAATCCGGCGATGTCGTCATAATCGATCCCGAAAAGCATTTTGCTATTCCGGCATAGATGTATTTCAGATTTTGCTCCGTAAACAATCACCGGCCGCCCGGGGCCGGCGGGCATCCCAACGAGAGCTTGCCGAAGGCGAGTTCGATATTCACCTCGGTATCGATACAGCCTTCCTTGCTGAGTGGTACGACCACGATCGATGGAACGGCGGCTGTGTCCAGTTCCGCCAGCTTCCTGACGATGTTAATCCCTTCCTCGAGTTCCCTCATACACGCCACAGCAACGATGCCGCGGGGTGCCAGTTCCTTTACGAATTTCAGCGCCAGCGATCCTCCCGGGGCAACGCATACCGCCCGATAGCCGAGGTCGAGAGCCCGGCGTCGTAACCGGTTTATCTGGCAGGAGGGCTTACATTCGACACATTCCAGGCCCCAGGCCTCCAATTTCGCCTTGCATCCCGAGCTGCTGCGCAGGCAATGTGAAAGGAGCAGGACCCGTTGGGACGGTTCCACCTGCGATAACCGGTAGTCGTCGCTCAGCATGTTCCGTCCAAAAAACTCACGATCGTTCAATGCTTCAGCGGTTGATTGTCTCATGTCTGATATCCCCCTGATGTGCGCACATAGAGCGGTGTGTTTTTCAACGCCGTGATGTCGGGAGCTCCCGCGCAGAACATGGCTATCCTGAGAACGTCGATAATCTCGCCGAGAGCGGCGGCGGCCGATTCCGCCGAAACGGATGCGGCTTTGAGCATCGGCAGGGCGACGCCCGCAGCGCTTGCCCCGAGGGCCACCGCCGTGGCGACGTCAAGGCCGGTACGAATGCCGCCGCTGGCGATGACCGGCAGTCCCGGCGCCCCCCGCTTCGCCATAAGGATCGATTCCGCCGTTGGGATCCCCCATGAAGCGAACGACGCGGCGACATTAAACGCGTGCTGTG
>MIBH01000015.1:44591-44692 GCA_001829455.1 Spirochaetes bacterium RBG_13_51_14 | reverse complement strand
GGTACCGGAACCATGCGGCAGATCGATTCTATCTTTTTCAGCAGTCCGGAGAAGCGAGTGTTTCCTTCCCGCTGGAGGGCCTCTTGAAGAGGGTTCAGGTG
>MIBH01000015.1:32564-44568 GCA_001829455.1 Spirochaetes bacterium RBG_13_51_14 | reverse complement strand
GCCAGGTTTCGGTTGATGCGCGCCGCTTCTTCAACGCCCCCCACCATCGATGAAATAATAAGTGGCGCCCGCAGCGCCTTCCCGAACAGGTTCGTCGAAAGGTCCACCCTGTCCAGATCAATCTCCGGCAGAGCCTGGTGTATGAAACGGTAATATTCGAGCCCGGTTGAAACATTTTTAAAGTCGACATCCCGCTGGAGCGATATATCAATATGCTCCGTCTTACGCTTGCTCAGTATATTAATCGAGGATACTTTCTTAGCATTCATGAACGAGCTCCTGTACATTGATGCTGAATGGCGGTACATCCTGCACCGCTGAGAGTGAATCCCATGTTTTGGGATACACCCTTAATAATTCCTGGCGGACAGGAACTCCAGTATATGCTCAAAATCGCCCCGTGAACCGGGTTCGATGCCGGCCTCACGGATCTTCCGCCGTGCTTTATCGCAATACCCGTCGGCCATTTCCTGAACGGAGGCGCGCACATGCATGTCATCCAGGATCCCGAGAAATGTTTCAACGTCGTCATCGGCGAGGATTTCTTTTTGAAGCATCTTGAAAATAGCGTCCCGCTGCCGGTCTGCCGCGCGTGACAGAGCGAATACCACCGGCAGCGATTTCTTTTTCCGCCTGATGTCGCTGCCCAGCGGCTTACCCGTCATGTTCGGGTCCCCCCATATTCCGAGAATATCATCGCGGATCTGAAAGGCGATGCCCAGGTTTTCGCCGAAATCGCGGAATCGCTGAATCGTGTCAGCATCGTCGGTGCCGCTCAGTACCCCCAGTTCCATGGAGCATGCTATCAGGGCCGCGGTTTTGCCCTTGATCATGGCCAGGTAATCATCGATATCGATTTCGGACCTCTGCTCGAAATCGATATCGAGGTATTGCCCCTCGATCAGCTTCAGCGTGGCGTCATCCAGGGACGCCAGCATCCGCTGCTGTTTTTCCGGCGGAAGAGCGTCCCGGGACGATCGCGCCAGTGACATGTTCGCCAGTATCTTCATGGCAGTCCCCGCGTTGATGGCCTGGGCCTTGCCCCAAACCTTCCACACCGTGGGACGGTGGCGTCGCTCGCCGTCGTCATCCTGGATGTCATCATGGATGAGCGAAAAATTATGTATCAGTTCAACGGCCGCCGCCGCCGGCAGCGCCCGGGCAATGTCCGAGCCCGTTGCCTCGCACGAGAGCAGGCAGAGTGTGGGCCTGAGCGCCTTGCCCGACGCGTCGGTCAGATCGTTCCCGCGCTCGTCGATCCATCCGAGATGGTAACGCATCATATCGTACAGCGGCGACCGGTAGGGCGCCATTACCGATTTCAGCTGGGCATCGATGACGGACCGGTATCTATCAAACACGAATGGCATTTGCATCAGCTTATATTCTCCATCTTTTGATCATATACGTTAAACATGAGCGCGGGGAACGATTGTTTGACGCGCCGTACGATCCCGTCGGCGTCAAGGTCAAACGCGGCGCGCATAAATTCCTGGGGCCCGTGCTCGATGAACCGGTCGGGAAGCCCGATGCAATCGATCCGGACGGCAACGCTCTGCCGCGCCAGGAGCTCCATAACGGCGCTGCCGAACCCCCCGGCCGCGGCGTTATCCTCCACGGTCAGGATTCTCTCAGTCTTCCGGGCCAGTTCGATGATGAGATCTTCATCAAGCGGTTTGGCGAACCGGGCGTTGACGACCGCGCAGTCGATGTCCATCTCGGCCAGCTGTTCAGCGGCCATCATGGCGGGATACACGGTTGAGCCGATGGCCAGTATCGCGACGTCGCCGCCGTTCTTGATCAATTCCCCCCTGCCGATGGGCAATTCCCTGAAATCCGTTTGCAGCGGTACTCCTTCCCCTCTTCCCCGGGGGTACCGCACCGCCATCGGCCTGCCCGAACCGGCGGCGGTGAACAGCAGATGCTGCAACTCATCCTCATCCTTCGGCGCGGACACGATCATGTGCGGAATGCTTCTCAGGAAAGAAATATCGAAGGCGCCCTGGTGGGTCTTCCCGTCCTCGCCGACGATGCCGGCCCTGTCGATCGCGAAAATCACCGGCAGCTGCTGAAGGCAGACATCGTTGATAATCTGGTCATAGGATCTCTGCAAAAACGCGGAATATATGGCCACGACGGGAATGTACCCCCGCGTCGCCAGCCCCGCTGCCATGGTGACGGCATGCTGCTCGCAGATACCCACGTCGAACACGCGGCCGGGGAACTGCTGTGCCGCTTCGTCAAGTCCGGTCCCGTGAAGCATGGCCGCGGTGATGGCGACGATCTTTTCATTGCCCGCCATAAGCCTGAGCAGCGTCCGGGAAAAGACCTGGCTGTAAGAGGTATGCGGATTATTTTTTTTTGGCGATATCCCATGATATTTCACGGCATCCCTCTCCGCCGGTTCATACCCCTTCCCTTTCTTTGTTATGACGTGAACGATGGCGGGACGCCGCCCTCCGTATTGGACTTTCCGCAAACCTGATTCAATCACGGGGATGTTATGCCCGTCAAGGGGACCGATATAATTGAACCCCAGCTCATCCCATATTGTATTCAAAAGCATCAGGCTGCTGATGCGGTTTCTAAATATGCTGCTGACAGCCAGTGCCACCTTATCCATGGCAACAACCGGAAGCGATTTCACCTGTTTTTCCCCGGACAAGCCGGAAAGAAACGCGTTTCGAACCCCGTTGAGAAGCCGGCACAAAGACCCGATGCTGGGTGAAATTGCCATGCCGTTGTCATTCAGCACGACAATCAGCTTCGTGCCCAGATGGCCGGCATGGTTCATCGCTTCAAAGGCCATGCCGGAACCGATGGAGCCGTCGCCGATAACCGCGACCACGTTAGTATCGGCGCCGTCCAGATCGCCGGCAACGGCCATTCCCAGCGCGGCGGAAATCGATGTCCCTGCGTGGCCCCCGGAAAAAGGATCATGAAGGCTCTCAAAGGGATCGGGGAAACCGGACAGCCCGTCATGCGTACGAATCGTGGAGAAGCTTTCGCGCCGGCCCGTCAGAATTTTATGGGCGTAGCTCTGATGCCCAACGTCCCAGATGATCCTGTCGCGGGGACTGTCGTAGACCCGGTGCAGAGCGATTGCCAGTTCCACGGCGCCGAGGCTCGAGGCCAGGTGGCCGCCGTTGCGGGAAATGGTATGCACTATTGTTTCCCGGATTTCCCGACTCAACCTCTCAAGCTCTTCCCGGTTAAGATTTTTCAAGTCTTCCGGGCAATTGACTGTATGTAGTATGGAGTGCATGGTTATTCACTTGTTTTTAGAGTACAGCTGCCGCCTGTTCACCGATCGCGTCGATGAATTACCAAGAGGTGACAGCGAATCCCGGTTCGTCGCGTATCACCTTCCGTCGCACGGGAGCTCGCGTATTCATTCCATCAAGACCCGCGCGGCAGCATCGCATGATAGTGGATGCTTACCGGTTGTAAAAAGCCTTTAAACGCATGGCGTGCCTGTTATGGGGATAGGGCTCTGTTTTTCATCACGTTGTTCCTCCCTCTTTTTTTCTCTATGTTTAATCACGTTGCGATATGATACTGGTAAATAAATACCTGTCAATCATTTTTTAACAATTTATTATTTTGTTCAATTGTTCAATTGTTCAACAGCGGCGGCACGGGGCCGCGGCCCGCCGAAACACGCTCTTCAGACACGACTATTCACCGGTATGGGCATAGAGCCCCAGCGCCCAGATCGGAAAATATCGGCGATAATTTTCATAATTTATCAATGCCGTTTTATTAAAAACACCGACGAGCGATTCCCGCGGCCAGTCGCCGTTCAGCATCTGTTTTTCCATGAGAAACCGCGCGGCTTTTTCCGCCGGGGCCGAGTTACCCCGCCCTGCCCTCGCCAGCGTCATGAGCGCCCATGAGGTGTTAACGACCTGACTCATATCGTGACCGATCCACCGCCCTTCCTTGCAGCTTATATGACTCTCACCCCATCCGCCGTCATCATTTTGATGCTCCATCAGGAAACGGCAAGCCTTCTGTATCTCGGGAGATTCGGGAAATACGCCCGCATCGAGGAGGCCCCATACGCCGAACCACGTGCCGTACGTGAAACAAACGGCCCAGGAACCTTCGAAGCTTCCGTCCGGCTTCTGCCTTGACATGATGAACCGCGCGCCCCGCTTGATGGCTTTTTCAATGCCTTTCCTCAATCCGCCTCCGTATGTATCCCGCGCCCGAGCCAACGCCTGTATGCATGACGAGGTGCATTCAACATAGGAGTAATCGATCATGATATCCCCGAACACGTTTGACGGGTTTAACAATTCAAGCCATGTACCGCCGCGCTGTTTCTCGTAGGTCGCCCACCCGCCGTCGCTGTTCTGGAATGAAAGGATAAGTTTTATGGCGGCCTCCCGCAATTCAGCAGGGGCCTGATCGTTGATGCCGAATGTCCCGCGTATCAGGGCTTCGCTTTTATAACCCTCAGCCGTGCAATCAGTTATCGGCCACCCGTGGTCCCTGTCGCTGAACGGCCATCCACCGCGCGAAGGATGCCGATAATATTTTTTATTATCCGGCACGTCATCCACAACCTGGTTGTCCCTGATAAAATCATAAGCCTTCCTCAAGCACCGCTCGTAATTTCCCGGTTCGGCAGCCGCGAAAATGGACTGCACGGCGAATGCGGTGTCCCAGAGCGCGGTGGAGTTATATCCATTCATCTTGATTCCATCGTGGCCTTCGAACAGGTACTTTCTAAGGGCCTCATGGCTTTTTTTAAAGTGCCATCCCCCCGGATCAACAAAATAATGGACCAGGGTATTCAAAACGCTGTTAACGGGCCCGATATCGATATAATTCGTCACCCGGTCTTCAAACTGGATATGATCAAATACGGCGGCAAGTGAGCGTTTTCGGAATTTCTTTATATGATGTTTTTCATAAAAGAGCTGGATCCTGTTTATCATTTTCAGCAGAGCGCCGTACGGCCGGTAATTGTCGGCGGGAGCGACCGTGTTTCTATGCTTCATGAAATCAATCGTGTTATAATCAGTCTCATATATATCATTCCTGATTTCGCGGATCAGCTCGTTTTCGGGCATCCGCGCCCTGATTCCGTACAGGTACGCCATCGGGAGATACACCTGACGGGCGTGGCACCAGAGCTTTGCAGGATGAAACGGCATCCAACGGGAAATGATCCAGAGCTCGGGAAGAAGGGGATTCAACCCTTCATAGGGATAGAGGTTTAGCAGGCTCATGAAGAATTTGCCCCAGCTCGCGGACCCGAGAGCGGTCCCGTTGGACAGTATCCATGTCCTCATGTTCCTCAACTCCGGCTCGTTGCGGCCTACGCCGAGGAAACGCAACGCCGCATAGCCGAGCACGGTGGTAAACATACAGCCGGAATCCTCGGCATGCAAACCTATGCTCCCGTCATTGTTCTGTACGTTCCTGAAATATCTGATGAATCCCTCCCTCTCCCGGGGGTCGGTCTCTTTCCCGGTAATGTAACAGGCCCCGATATACATCGGCAGAAGGAACATCGGCCCGCCGTAATCCCCCTGCCAGCAACCGTTCTCTTCCTGGATCGAGACCAGATAATCAGCCCCCCTCTTTATTGATTCCCTGATTTTTTCTTTGGTTTCAATGGCCGTTTCATTCATAGGCGCTTCATCCCCTTATAATGAATTAATAATCACCCGGTCGCGGTTCTAGGACATGGTCTTAAGTATTCTCGTGAAATACTTGATATCATGAAAAATTTCACGCCTCTGCGATACGTCTTTGACCAAAGCGTTCTTAGCGGTGTCAAAGTAGCTTTCCCAGAATCCGCCGCCATATATCTCACCGAGTAATCGTTCGTATATGGGACTCATCTCTTCTTTCCATTGCGGATCAATTTCGACGGCCTTTTCAGCCCACCGGTGGCAGTAACGGCAGGTATCACAGTCTTTCGATTTGCAACTGTTGGCGAGAAAGAAGTCTATAAACCCGTCCAGCTTTCTGTTATCGATATACACAGGATTTTTTCCGCGCAGCGGGAACAGGACGCTTCCCTTGTCGCCGAACTCCACGACTTTCAGGAATTTCACCAGGTTGACCGCCTTCGGCTTGATGAAATACTTTATCATCCTCTTCCGGGAAAACGCGTCTTTTTCCCGATCGGCAAACTTTTCAAGGGGATACGCGTAGTTTTGGAAGAGATATAATAGATTGCCGTCATACCGCCGGTCATGATAGGCCTTGACCCTGTCCAGCAGGATCGAGGTGGGTGTGTTTCTCTCCACGATCTTGTAGTTGGTGTATCCCAGTTTTTCGTACAGGTGAAGGTCTTCGGGCCGTATCCAGTTGGCGCGGATATAATTGACCGGATCGTTAAGACGCATGTGGTTGCAGTATAGGGAGCAGAAATCGAGGGGAAATCCCTTCGATTTTTTCTGGGACGCCGCCGACAGACCCACGGCGTGGTTCCCGGCGATGGCGCAGTCCTGACGGCACCAGTTGTTCACGATGAGCGAGAGCTCCACGGTATCACCGGCCGCCTCCCGCATGGCCTCGAGGACCTTGAATTCGCGGTGGATATTCACTTCGGATATGACGATACAATCCGCCCCGGCGTCCTTCCAGAACCGGATCTTCCGCGGGTTATCGGTATACCGGTGGGAGCTCACGCGGACCTTGATGTTCGGGTACCGCTTTTTAATGAGTTTCAGGAAAAACACGTTCGCCACGGTCACGGAATCTATTTTAATTTCGTTGAGCCACCCGAGCATCCGGTTGATCTCGCGCTGGCCCTCGATGGTATACTCCATGTTTCCCATGCTTGACGCGTTCAATAAATAGTTGAATTCCAGCCCCTTCTCATGGGTTTTTTTAACATAACGTTCAAGCTCATTTTTCCCGATTGAGGGCAGATAAAAAGACGGCCTGCCGCCGCCGAAATAATCGGATGTCAACTTCCCGTAGAGTTCGTACACGGGATACGGGGAAAGACCTTCCAGCAGGGCTTCATTAAAACTGCACGCGACTGAAAATTTCATGGTTCGGCCTCCGTATTAATTGAACAATTAAACATTTTAGTCTTTTAATCTTTTAACGTTTTTATAAATTGTTCTATATATTGGAAACGGGACAATTTTTCAATTCTTTTTTTTCATGCGTGGTCAAAAAAATTTATTTTTTTATCTCCCCCGACACTTTGATGTTGTTTGATGAATAATTGTAAATGATTTGTTTAATAAAAATTTAATGCTGCGAACATTTTTTTACAGAAGTATTACATATCCCGCCGGGAAGGGCTTTAAATCTTGCTATTTCATTTTATGTCTTGACATACGGCCTGTTGCCGTCTAGGTTTGTTTATATGCAAGCAACCGGGGGAAACACATACGCTTCTTTTTTAAATTTCTGATACCAAAAACTACTAAAATTTATTATCAAAATCCGGCACCTATGAATCCAAGAAATATGAAAAACAAAGATGAGATTAAAAAAGAAATTATAAAAAAATCCCGTGAAGTCATCTCCAAGATGGGATTTAGAAAAACAAGCACGGAAGAAATCGCCAAGTCACTCAACAAAACCAAAAGCGCATTATACCATTATTTTGAAAATAGGGAGGAAATACTCAAGGCCGTCATCCATTATGAGGGGGAACAGGTAAAAAAGTCGATAATCGAGGCAATTGAAAATGAAACGGATCCCCGGAAAAAACTCCAGGCCTTTTTTATAAACAGGACGAAAAACGTCTATAAATTATGGAACTTCTATAAATCGATAATTGAAGAATACTTTTTGCGCTATTCATTCATCTGGATGTCGCTGGATACCTATAAAATGGATGAGCAGAAAATCCTGGAGAATATTTTACAAGAAGGCATAGACCAAAAAGTGTTCAGCATACCCGATATTTCGTTAACGTCGAGGTCTTTCATCAAATTGATGAGGGGATTCGATTTTTTCATCTTTCAGGGTGAGAAGTACAAGGAAATCCAGAGCGATCTGGCCGAGGTTCTTCGGGTTTTCATCAAAGGCATATCGAAAAAATAATCCTCCACCGCCGTCCTGACGATATGCAGCACGGTTGATTTTTTTGTATCCTTGCCTGATTTTTTAACCCTTAGTATTAACAATAAAGTATTTTAGAAACTACTGGAGGATCTATGATCCGATTCATAAAATTCTCATTATTAATTCTATTACTCGCAGGACTGCCGTTCTGCCCATCTTGTAGAAACGAGGGATATTCCGCCATGAATAAATCAAATACGCAGGAATTGTTGAAGAAACTGACTCCGGAACAGTACCAGGTTACCCAGAAAAACGGGACCGAGCCGCCTTTCAAAAATGAATACTGGGACAACCATCGGCCCGGCATATACGTGGATGTGGTCTCGGGCGAGCCCCTGTTCAGCTCCCTTGACAAGTATGATTCCGGCACCGGTTGGCCCAGCTTTACCGGGCCGATCGTGAAAAACAATATCGTTCTAAAAACGGACCGCGGTTTTTTCATGACCAGGACTGAAGTGCGGAGCGTAAAAGGGGATTCGCACCTGGGCCATGTATTCAACGACGGGCCCGCTCCCACCGGCCTGCGATACTGCATGAACTCCGCTGCGCTGAGATTTATCCCGGCGGAAAATCTTGAAAAAGAGGGCTACGGAGAATATGCAAAGCTCTTCAAGAAATGAATCATCGACGAAAACGACAGAGGCGGCGACTTTTGCCGCAGGATGTTTCTGGGGCGTCGAGCATATATTCAAGGGAGTGAAGGGAGTGGTGAAGACAACGGTGGGTTACACGGGCGGCGGTATGGAAAATCCCACGTACCGGAACGTGTCGACCGGCAACACCGGTCATGCCGAGGCCGTGCGCGTGGAATACGATCCGTCCGTCATTTCGTACGATGAGCTGCTGAATTATTTCTGGCGGCTCCACGACCCGACACAGCTCAATCGTCAGGGCCCGGACATCGGAACGCAGTACCGGTCCGTTATCTTTTATCATAACCAGGAGCAGAAGAGGGCGGCGGAAAAATCAAAGGAACAATTCGACCGGTCCGGCGTGTTCAGCAAAAAAACGGTAACGGAAATCAAGCCGGCAGGCGCATTCTACGACGCCGAGGAATATCACCAGGATTACTTCAACAAAAATCCCGGGCGGTCGTGCCACATCCTGCGCGATAGATGACAGAACAACGCCGGCAGCCGCGGCCGACGGGAGGGCGATCTATGGTGCGAGACAGCTGTCTGTGGAGGGCAATTCTCAGTCCGGCTCAGACTGAGTGAAACCATTGATACGCAAGATATATCAATACGCCGAGCAGCGCCACCGCGAGAGAGGCGTACAACAGCACCGAAAACCACTCGGATCTCCCGGCATCTCCGTTTATCGGTTCGGTTCGGTCTGGGTCCGGCTCTCCAGACTTCATATCAGCCATGCAGCTCCAGCAGTATTCGAATATGTCGCAAACCATTTCTCCGCACCGCTTACAGCGCACCATCTTTTTGTTTGAAAGATCAATGGATGAGGATTCGCTCAGCAACGCCGATGCCTTCTGGTACTGCTCCGCGCGCACCCATACCCGCGCACCGGCGTCCTTCGCGGAAATCATTCCAAACAGGGGCGTCATGTCCTCATTATCAATGATCGATTCGATCCCGTTGTTTTCGAACAGGAATCCGATCAAGTGCGCTTCAGCAGTATTGAGCGTGGTATAGATTTTAATATAACCATTTTTCATCGCCTGCGATCGCTATAACATCGATTCATCATACAATGACGGCATCAATGCAGTAACGCCTCCTCTTCTGTATAAGGACAATAATAGATTCAACAGGTTATCAATTTTTTCCTCACAGCCGGTGCTTTCCGCTGCCCTATTTTTCATCCCGCCACGGTAGAATCAACAAAAAAATGCTTTAAACCCTGAAGCCCCTCTATATAGTTGGCACTCATGAAAACCGGACCATATAATATCATTGTATCGCTGAAGCCGCGCAGAGCGGCAAAGCGGCTCTACGGGAAAAGCCTGGTCAGGAACGGCGCTTCATCATTCATGAAGAAGCTGGTCCTTTCATGCATATTGATCCTCCCGGTCATAGCGGCGGGCATCAACGCCACCTGCCTGCGACAGACCAGGCATGGAGCAGCCGATCCCTACTGGAACGACGTGTCCCGGTACCTGGCTGGCCTTGAGATCGGGGAATCCAGCGTTCTGCTGCCCCTCACTAAAGAACCCCGCTATAAGGAACACGTCCGTTTCATGAACGATCTCTGGTCCATGATACAGAAGGAGACCATCGACCTGATCGTGCCCTGGCGCCAGGAACATATCCCTTCCATGAAAAGAAGCTCGGTTGCCCTCTACCCGCTGAGCGGCGCGGATTTCATCAACCTCTACGCCATGTTTCCCGACGCGCGCACCTATCTCATGATAGCCCTGGAACAGCCGGGCGAGGTCGAGGCCCTTCGCGACTATGGTTCGCAGCGGTTAATCGACGGTCTTATGCCCATCCATAGAAGCATATATATGTTCGGCGTTAACAACTATTTCCAGACAAAAGTCATGTACCGCGAGATGAATAACACACTCCTCCCCGGCATATCCCCGGTGCTGCTCATCTTTATGGCCCGGCTGGGGCTCACGATCAGGCAGGTGGAAAATATTACCCTCGGCGAGTCAGGCTCGATCGCGCCCCATGCGGAAGCGCCGGCGGCAGAGCATCCGGGAAGGCGTATCAGCGGCGTCAGGATACGCTTTACCGGACAGGGGGTGTCGAGGCCCAGGGAACTCGTGTACCTTTCAATGCGGCTGGAAGCAAATTCAGTGGATCCCTCCACTCCCGAGGGCCGCTTTTTAAACAGCCTTCACAATGTGAGAACCATGCTCAAGTCAGCCGTCTATATCCTCCAGACCAGGCGATATGAGCCGCTGCGCGATTTCATTCTCCAGCGGAGCCGGCTGATTGTTCAGGACGATTCCGGCATCGCGTATGGCGCCTTTGACGAGAAATGGGACGTCAAACTCTTCGGCACGTACTGGCCGTACCTGCAGCTGGGGGGATGCAGCGTGGTGGTGCAGAACGATCTTCTGCAGAGCTACCGGAAGGAGAGCCGTCCCCTTCCCTTCAATTTCGGATATGGTATTATTCTCGGCCGGGGCAAGTCCAACCTCCTGGTGGCGAAAAAGAAGTGAGGCGCCGCGCTGCGCCTGCATCCCGAATGGCCGGCATGTCGTAACGACGTTTCAGAGAACGCATACAGCGGCGGCCGCGCAATAAAGCACCGTCATGGCAAGACGGCTTCGATTTTCGCCGCCAGGGCGTCCACGATTTCCCGGTTTGAATCCCGCACCGAAGCGGCGGTGATGCTGTCGACGCCGGCGATGTTATAATTTTTTTTCGGGTTCCCCGCCGACAGGAAAAGAATTATTTTTTTCTTTTCTTCCGGGTCTTTGATCTTTTCGATGAAAGACCTCGTCCGGACATTGAATAATTTCCATGCCCGCAGAGAATCGATGATCGCAACCGCATGGTAGGCGCTGACATCGATATCTTCAAGTTTGTTGAGAGGAACTACCGTGACCATGGCCTTGTCCTTTAAGCGGTCGACGAGTCCCTCCACGATGGTTTCCTTGAAATCGCTGTAAAATGCCGCGATAATAATTTTATGCTTTGCATGTGCGGGGCCTGCCTCCATCTCCCGTATGTTTTTCCCGCAGTGGAGAAAGAATATGACGCACAAGGAAACAGCGATACTGTCCACGATAGTTTTCATAATCGATGTCCTTCATCTCGAGCATTGACGTTAATGTGAATGATGAGGCTGTCCCACAAGCCCCCTATATCCACCAGAGGGGGACTTTTTCGCCCTAATTCGGCTTGAACAGCCCCCCTTCGGGGGGGTTGGGGGGAACTTTTTAGACAGCCCTATCATCGGCTATTTTCTCAATAAACAAACCCGAGTATTCCCATGCCGATGATATTCAAGATAATCGCGATGCCATAGAGAGAAGAGATGA
>MIBH01000015.1:20384-32548 GCA_001829455.1 Spirochaetes bacterium RBG_13_51_14 | reverse complement strand
CATGGACTTCAGGCTGAGCATGAAGATGATGGCCACATAGAAATGGAAATATCCGAACAAGAAGATGAGCCAGATCCCCGCCAGCGAACGGTTCCACCAGGGATATTCCCACACCAGGTGCCCTCCGATATTCAGGAGAACCTCAACGAAGACACAGAAAATGGAAAAGCCAATGGCCATGAACCATCGGTTTGGCATACCGAGAATTCTTGTTTTCCTGTCCGGCAGCAGCATGTGATAAAAAATAATGCCTGCAATGGCGAACATGAACATGATCTCGATGTTCCAGCCCACCATGGTCCGCAGGGCGGTCTCGCCCGGCGTGGTCCAGAAAGCTGATCGCTGGGTAAGGTGAAACACCCATCCGTTCCAGGTCTCATTGACAAAATCCATGCCGAAGAGCGTGAGTCCGGCGAACACGGCGTCCCAGGACCTGGTTTCCCGCGCCTTCTTTATCTCGACAGCGTAGATATACAGCACTATCGCCAGCAATGGTATCACATACCACTTCAGCGTCGACAGGTCCCTGAGACCCTGCAGCGCCTGTAACGATGCTTGTGTCGGCATACAAACCTCCCGGTGAATAATCATATGTAGATATCAGCCTGACTGTCGGCTATCATCAAACAATAAATCCAGCAATTCCGATCTATACATGTTCATGCTCCGGTGTCAATTATTATTACAGAAACCAAGTTGAGACGCTTAACCACCGGCGAAAAGTTGTTGCAACATTCCCTCATATGAGGCATGCTGTGGAAAAAGAGATGCAGAATGTTACTTGCAAAGATCCTTGAACCGCTGCTGGGCCATGGCATCCTTGAAACAGGTATCGCTCCGCGCCATAGCCCGGTACTTGCCGTCAAGTTTTATCGCTTCCGCCAGCAGCGCGAAAGCTTTATCGAAATGCTTCAGTACGGCGTGGGAACAGGAAAGATCATAGGCCGAACCGGCGATCATGGTCCCGCGGTTTATTTTTCTAGCTATCTCCAATGATTTTGCGAAAGGCTCCACTGACTCCGGCACCCTGCCGGTCATGGCGCATGACATGCCGAGCCCGTGATAGGTGGCCCAGAGAGATCCGTCATCCGGCAGCTTATTTGTCGAATTATGCAGTCCCAGGGCCTGCGCATAATGCCGGTTGGCATTGACCCAGTCGTGGGACAGGTAATAAAATTCAGCCAGGAAATAGTTGCCGAAGCTGTAATTCCTGATGGCGTCATAATTTTTTTTCAGATATTCTATGCCCTTGCCGACATCGTTGCTGTTATAGTAAGCATGGGCCGTGGCGATCACCTGCCGGAACTGCTCATCCTGGCTCCCGAGGTTGATTCCCTTCCTGTCCCTAAGAAAATTCTTCACCAGGAGCGATTCATCGCTCTGGTACCCGAAGCAGAAGATCAATATAATATTCTCAAAAACATACATCTCCTCCGGGTGCATGTTCGTTGGGCCGCCCTGATCGCCCCATAAAAGTCCCGAGAGGAAACTTTTCACCCGTTCCGCCGCATGCTTGTCCTTATACTGGAACAGAAGGAGCGAACCCCGGTGCTTGCCGTCAAACTCAAGGGTCTGAAAATCTTTCTTTTCAGGCTTCGGCACAACGCCGCTCTGTTCCGGCATCTCGTAAAACGTGACCGGCTGTATCGATATCGACATGATTTCCTTCCCGAAATCATAGCCCTGGGGCAGATCAGTCTTCGGGAGCTTCAAGTCATCAATACTTAGATTACCAGACGAAGCCGGCGCGATGAGAAGAAATATAAGAGCTGCTGACGCGACCCAATGCTTTTTCATGGCAACCTCACGGTAATAATGTGCGGCACGACAGCGCCGGGCGGAGGTCATGCCGGATCAGAGGAGATGCATTCCTCCCTCGACCAGAATGGTCTCGCCGGCTATCGGCGCTATTTTCCGGTGAGAGAAAATCAAGAATCCACAATTCTATTCTTCCAGAGCGCCGGAGAAAACGGAGCTCGACGCCTTGACCACGGCGGTCTCGCCTTCCAGTATCGAATCGATCATCCCGAAATATTTCGCGAATTCCGAGCCGATATAGAATTGGGAGGACAATACCCTGCCCGAATAGTATGCGGCTTCGATGTTCTCATCAACCATCTTCTGCCTCTGCTCGCCTTTGGCATCGCCCACGATCTCTTTCATTTTGGGAATTGTTTTCACCAGGCTCCAGAGGTGAAGCCATGCCAGCACGACCATGAACATAGCCTTTTCCAGCGGCGTCGCTTGGATCGCGATGAGCATGAATTTGCCGGTTTTGCTATTGTCAAGGAGCATGGTGATCACTTCATCAAGCTTCTGCAGTCCCTTCTCGACTTTGGCCGTGTATTTATCTTCCACGATGCCCTTTGCCGCGGCGATTGTCTCCCTGGTGAGATCGCGCCATGTCTTGTAGTTGTACTGATCGGGATTCATGATGATCTTCCTGAACGTCAGATCGAGGGACTGAATACCGTTCGCCCCTTCATATATGGAGAATATCTTGGTGTCCCGAGCGTACTGTTCAACCGGGTAATCGGAACAGAAGCCGTAACCGCCGTAGACCTGGATCGCCTCTGCGGTTACGAGCCAAGACGCGTCGGAGATACCCGCCTTCACGATGGGCGTGAGGAGCTCCACCATGCCGTTGTACTTTTTCCCGGCATCGTCATGAAGCAGATGGTTCATGTCCATGCACCAGGCGTTAAAATAGACGAGCATCCGCATCCCCTCCACGTATCCCTTCATCCAGAGCAGCATTCTCTTCACGTCGGGATGCTCCATGATGACCACCTTCGGAGATTCGGGATTCAGCATCTGGGTGAAGTGCTGGCCCTGAATCCTGCCGCGCGCATACGCAACCGCGTGCAGGTACGCCGCGCTTGACTGTCCCATGGCCTGGATGCCGGTTTCGATCCGCGCCGCATTCATCAGGTTGAACATGACCTGCATCCCCTGCCGCTCCTGGCCCAGGAGATAGCCGACGCATTTCCCGTTATCGCCGAAGCTCAGAGACGCCGTGGCGCTGCTCTTTATCCCCATCTTGTGCTCTATGCCGGTGCAGACAAGGTCGTTCCGCTGACCCAGCGAGCCGTCGGGATTGACCCTGTATTTGGGAACGATAAAAATCGATATCCCCTTGGTGCCGGGAGGATCTCCCTCGATGCGCGCCAGGACCGTATGGATGATGTTGCTCGCCATATCCTGCTCTCCGGCGGAAATGAATATTTTCTGCCCGGATATCAGGTAGGTGCCGTCGGGCTGCCGGACGGCTTTCGTCTTCAGATTTCCAACGTCCGTTCCGGCGTCCGGTTCTGTGAGGCACATGGAGCCGCCCCATTCACCCGCGATCATCTTCGGACAGTACGTGGTTGTCTGTTCCTGGGTTCCGTAGAGTGAAATGAGATACGCGGCGCCCATCGTCAACCCGGCGTACATATGGGCCGCGGTATTCCCGGCCTCAAAATATTCGTTGCAGGCCGTTGCGATGGCATGCGGCATACCCATACCGCCGAGCTCGGTGCTGACCCGCATGGACAAAAAGCCCGCTTCGTTGTAGGCCTTCAGCGCCGCTTTGACACCTTCCGGTACCGTGACTTCTTTCGTTTCCGGATTATACTTGCAGCCGCCCTCCTTGTCCCCCTGTGCGTTGGACGGATAGAAATAATTCACCGCTATCTTCTCCGCAAGTTCAAGCGTACTTTCAAATGTTTCTTTGTCAAGATGACTGAATTGGGGATACTGCAGCAGTTTTTCGGCCTCCAGCATTTCGAAGAGCACAAACCGGACATCCCGAGAGTCTACAAGTGGATTTAAAGCCATAGATACCCCCTTAAAAAAAATTACAGCTCTTGAGAATGCGATCTAGAGTGCGTCCCAGGTTTTGGGATGCACTCCTAGAAACTCAGATCAGCTGTATTTGTTAATAATATTTTAACGACTGTTAAAATTAAATGAGCTCGTGGTCCCCGCGCCATTCAAGACGAACACCGGACGCGCCAATGGAACTGCTACGGTGTTGCTGCAATCATATTCTATTGCACATCCGGTTATTACACATTTTTTCGTCAGCGCGGGTTACCAGTTCATCTATATCAGCCGTGTCATTTGGTTCGCATTTTTCAATCCCACAGCTCATCGATACCACGTACCGGTGTTCGGCCGCGTCGTTGTATTCATTGATATGGCGGGCGATTCTTTCCTCGATAAAGAGGATGTCGTCGCATTCCGCGTTTATCATCAGCACGACGAATTCGTCGCCGCCCCAGCGTGATATGATATCGGAACAGCGGAATGTCTTCTTGAGGATGCCGGTCGCCGCCCGGAGGGCATTATCACCCTCTCGGTGGCCGAATGAATCATTGATTTCTTTCAGGTAGTCGCAATCGAAAAAGCAGATACGCATGCTCCGGTTCGATCTCCTCGCGATATCGATCTGCTGGCGGGCGAGCTGTCGGAATCCACGCCGGTTATATGCGCCGGTGAGATCGTCCACCAGAGAGATATCCTCCAGCAGACGCTCCCGCTTTTTGCTTTTCATGAGCTTGTTGGCAAGCATGCGGTTGTTCCGCTGGAGGAGCTGTATGTGCTGATGGCGTTGTCGCGTCAGCTCGATGAGGATGCCGAGCTCCTTGCTTCGGAAGGGCTTCAGGAGGTAGCCGTACGGTATCTGGCTCGCCGCACGCTCGACGAAATGATCCTCGGTGAAGGTGGTGAGAAAAATGATCGGGATATCGTGCTCGCTCCGGATCTTCTCAGCCGCGGCAATACCGTCCATCTCTCCTTTCAGGACGATATCCATGATGACTATGTCGGGTTTCAAATCCCGCGCTGCCTGAATCGATTCCTCTGCCGTGGACACTGAGCCAACAACCGAGAAGCCGAAATTCCGAAGCGTTTCGCTGATGTCGTGCGCGATAAGGGCCTCGTCTTCTACAATTAAAACTCTGTAATCGTTCAAGGAATTCTCTTGGTCATAGCTCACATCTATTCAGACGTTTGATTATTCAAAAAAATCCGGTATATATCTGGATGCTTCTTCCAGGACACTATTGACAGAAGAATACTTTTATTATTCAAAATTGAAAAACGGTTTTAATATGTGTATGATATGCCTGATTCTTGTTGTACATTGGGTGGATTATGTCAATACATTTATAAAAAAAATAGCGGTTGATGACTATTCTCGTGAATCAATCTATAAAATTGTAAGCCGCTTTCCGAACAGCATTCAAGATCGGGCAGGTATTTCACACCGGTATCGCGAACCGGTGCATGGAGCATCCCTTCCCGTACCTGAACCGGACGGCTGATCCGATGCTGCCGTCTTCGATCCGAATACCGATAGTAAAATTGATCCATCCCTTATCGCTTTTAAGATATTCACGCATGGAAGATCTGCGGTTATAGATAGCAGCCATAAGATGGAGAAGTATCCTGGCCAGGATGTTTGTGAAATTCATTTTATCACCTCTCCGATCCTTTTTTTTGGGCCGCCGGTCACAGTGCAGCGCGCAGGATACCGATCAATTCCTCAACCGTCAATTCCACCGGGTTCGCCTTCATGCTGCTCGCCATACGGGCCTGGCTGCGGTCTGGTTTTACGTGCACATGCACTTGAACGATCAACATAGCCTCCTCCCGGGCAATCAAGTTCAACATTCAGATATATTTGACTTGTTGCTAAACTGATATAAAATTTGATATGGGGCTGTCCCAAAAGCCCCCTATATCCCCCAGAGAGGAACTTTTTCGCCCTAATTTGGCTTGAAAAGCCCCCCTTTGGGGGGTTGGGGGAACTTATTAGACAGCCCCATATCAAATTTTATTTAGATATTCAACAAGTCTATTATTTACTGATCATTGTATTATATTATTATAACTTGTAAAGTACTCAAATGGAGATATTATATATTTTTTGACTTGAATCCTTATTTACTCTGACCCCTTAATGAACGAGCTGAAGATAAATCACTGATTTTTGCCCCGCCGCCTGAGGCGGCGGGGCAAAAATGAATAATTATGGGTAGTTATGCAACAATTCTAGTATTATAGAATTTAAATATTTAAAATAATCAACATATTGCTGAACTTGCTTCCCCAGACAGCATCCCAGAAATGTATCCGTTATTTCTGTGAACAGGGGTTCATCGTGACACATACAGATAAAAGTAACTTTAAAGCACGTTATATCTGGGTCTTAACCAGAACTACGCTCTGCTGCGCGATAGTGATAGTATGCCTCGCCGGATTATATCCCGCTCTCGCCATCAACAGCGACCAGAACCCCTGCGGTATAAAGTGGCGGGTGATTGTGACACCACACTTTAAAGTCATCTACCCGGCTGAAATTGAAAAAGACGCGGAGCGTGTGGCCGCCACCCTGGAGCACGCGTATCCCCATGTTACCAAGACCCTGAAGTTCAAGCCACGGCGCCTACCGGTGCTCCTCTTTACGCAATCGGTTGAATCCAACGGCATGTCAGTATACATGCCGCGTCGTACCGAGTGGTGGAACACGCCGCCTCAGAGATCCTTTTCTGGAACCACCGACTGGTACACCGACCTTGCCATCCATGAATTCCGGCATATTGTGCAGATGGACGGACTTAACCGCGGGTTCAACAGGGCCCTGTACATACTCTTCGGCGAGACCGGTGCTTTTGTCATGGGCGCACTCTCCGTGCCCTGGTGGTTCATCGAGGGCGACGCTGTGGGCACGGAAACGGCCCTCACCTCCAGCGGCCGTGGACGCATCCCGGAATTCGATGTTGAGCTCCGCGCCCTTCTCCTGTCAGGAAAGCGGTACAAGTACTTCAAGGCGCTGTTCGGCTCCTACCGGGACTGGGACCCCCTCACATCGCCCTATCTCCTTGGCTACTACCTCACAACGCACGTGAAGCGGAATTATGGACCCGACGTATGGGCCGATATGCTTTACCGCGCCACCTGGTGCCCATTTGTACCGCACTGGTTCGACTTCATGCTTATATCAAAAACCGGAAGCAGCGCTTATTCCCTCTACAACGACACCATGGATGAGATGGAGATGCTCTGGCGTAAACAGCTGGAAGGGCTCGCCGTAACGGACGCCACACCCCTCCATACGGTCGACAAGAAGAACTGGACATACAATAGCGCGCCGCAGTACGCGTCGGACGGGAGTATTATTCTTCTCCGGTACGGCATGAAGGATATTTATACACTGATTAAAGTCGACCCAGCAGCCGGGAAGGAAACACGGCTCTGCTACCCGGGCCAAGTTAATTTTACCGCTCCATCAGCGGGCGGCGGCCGCGTGGTCTGGTCCGAACAGGTGCCGGACCTCCGGTGGGGGCAACGGAGCTATTCGGTCATTGTCTCATGCGATTTGAACACGAAAAAGAAAAAATTCCTCACGAAAAAAACCAGGCTCTTCGCACCCGCCCTGTCTCCGGACGGGAGAAAAATCGCCGCCGTTGAGTTTACCGCCAGCAACGAATGCTCGCTGGTGACGCTTGACGCGGAAACCGGTGCCCTGCTGAAACGCTTCCCCAATCCGGAAAATGAATTCATCCAGACACCTCACTGGTCCCTGGACGGGTCATCGGTCACCTACTGCACAATACACCGCCGCAACGGGAAGGCGGTCGCACTCATGAACGAAAAAACAGGCACCGAACAGATCATCGTCCCCTACACGATGCATAATATATACTACCCCGTGTCGGACGGCACCTACATCTTTTTTGTGTCCCCCTATTCCGGCATCGACAATATCTACGCGGTGCAGATCGCAACGAAAAAAATCTTTCAGGTGACGAGCCGGAGATTCGGCGCCTATTATCCCGCCCTGTCCCCGGACGGGAAAAAGCTTGCCTTCAACGACGTTACGGCCGACGGCTACATAGCCGCGGAGATGACTCTCGATCCTTTGAAATGGATCCCGCTGGAGAAAGTCGAGGACCGGAGCATCCGCTATTACGATCCGCTGATCGCGCAGGAGGCGGACGGCGATATTACCAGAACCGTCCCCGACGACACATACGAGTCCAGAAAGTTTAACCATTTCACACACCTGGTAAACGTCCACAGCTGGATGCCGCTGGTGGATCCCTTTTCGAGTGAACTCGCCCTTACGGTCACCTCGCGGAATCTTCTCAATACCACGGAGGTAACGGCAGGATATATCTACAACTGGAACGAGCGCACCCACGCCGGCATGGCGGAGATCAGCTACGCCGGCTGGTATCCCGTTATCGATGCAGCATGCTTCTACGGCGGCAGGTCCTCCACCTATGACGCATCATATTATCACGGCCTTATCGAGGATACCCAGACTTACTCCTGGCGCGAGCTCCGCCCGTCGCTGGGCGTGCGGTTCCCTTTCAACCTCACCCGGACCCGGTTCAGCACGCGCCTCACCGTGGGCGTCCGGGGAAGCTACACCATGGTGGACGGGATGGACCTGGTCTCCCGGTACTGGACGCCGGAGCGCAACCACAACGGGCAGTTCATACCAATCTCCTACTTCGCAAGCCTCTACAACGGGTACCGGTGGTTCGCTGATATCAACCCGGTCTGGGGCCAGACCCTCGACATCGTGTATCGGCACATGCCCTTCCGGGGGCCATACCAGGGGAGCCTCCTTTCGATAACCGGCACTCTCTATTTCCCCGGCATTCTGAAGCACCAGAGCTTCTTCATCCAGGGAGGATATGAGCGGCAAACACCCCACGACTACCGCTTTGCCAGCCAGATGCTTTTCGCCCGCGGGTACAAATACGAATTTTCGAGAACCCTGGTAAAAAGCGGCGTCAACTACACCTTCCCGATCTATGACCCCGACTGGAACCTGGTACACGTTCTACACTTTAAGAGGATATTCGCCAACCTTTTCGGAGATTATGCGGTGGGGCTGGGTGATTCAAGGTACTATTACCGATCGACAGGCATGGAGCTCAACTTCGAATTGCACTTTTTCACCATCGAGGTTCCCGTCATCCTGGGAGTGAGGGGATATTACCGTTTCGACCAGCACGATCAGTACGTAAGGCCCTACGGTTTTGACTTCATATTCGGGATTGGCATGGATGTTCAGGATCTATTTCTTAGGAAAAAACACGTATTGTAATAGATTCATCATCATCATCATTATTGGCGGGTGTGAATTAATTTTCGGGTAATTCTGAATCTAAGAACCCCCTAAATCCTCCAGAGGGGGACTTTTAACTTCATGTTGACTTAAGAGGCCCCCCTTTGGGGGGTTGGGGGGGTTGAAAAAACAGGCGTTGCAATTTCTCCCAGAATTTAATTCACACCCTTATTGGCTTTATATTAAAAAATATGATTGACTACTATTATCATTCAAACTAAAATCACTACCTTGTCGGCTTTGCCGGTAACGCGATGAAACCCCGCAAACAGCGAAGATTATTTCTAGGGAGCCCATGATAAATCAAAATACGCGGAAAAGCCTTTAAAAGTCTCACCGAGTGAGCCAGTTGTTTACTTCGAATAATTATTGCATACAATATTTTATTCCATATGAAAAATAACATATCACCGTTTGTTAAATTATCACTGGCGCTTGAAATATATGCATATATGCTGCCGGTCGTACTTCTTGTTTATTTTATAGTCATTGCCGGAAATATGCTTCAAATAATAACGATCGTTTTAATCGGCGCCGTTTCCGGTTCCCTGGCCGCACTCATTCCATACCTCTTTATCCGAAAGAAAAAAATCGCGCCCCTCTTTCAGTCACTACAGATCCTCTCTAAAACAGATGTCGATCGGCTCCGTGAAGTTAAATTAAAGCTCTTAATGCATCCGCGATTTGAGGCGCTTACTGTCTTTCTACGCTATCCCGTCGGAGTTTTCGTATTTATGCTTATAATCGGTCTGTCAGGTGAACTTACGGCCACAAGAATTGCGGTAACTATGGCCGGTGCTGCCATGGTTATGCCCATAACTTCATCATTTTTTCTGTTTCAATCCGAAATTACACTATCTCAATACCTTCATGATCCGCGGCTCGCAGGGATAAGCATTAACGAAGATTCTTACAAGGCCCTTGACCAGTTTACTAGGATATTAATAGTACTTATATCGATTCTTTTAATGCCGTTAATTTTATTTGTTACTTTCGTGATACTGATCAATATGGATATGTTACACCTTGATAATATAATTATCCACATCGTATTCGTCTCAACGGTTTTGATTACGACAGCAATAGTGGCTGCTTTTTTTTATGCAAAATCATCAAAGAAAATAATATCTGATGTTAAAGAATCACTTAATAATATTGCCAGGGGTGAGCTTTTCGATAAAGCCATAGCAATGATATCAACCGACGAAATGGGCTCAATGGTCATCTATATCAATCTCCTTATTACTAAATTAAGAGATGTAATTACTGAAATTCATTCACTATCACAGAACTTGTCATTATCGTCAAAAGACATGGCATCAGCAGCTGCTAATTTTGCCGAACAAAGTCAAACCACTGCGTCAACGGTAGAGGAGATAACTTCAACCTTGGAAGAGATCTCTGCAGCGAGTGAATCGATTTATGCCTCAATTGAGTATCAACATAGAAGAACCCAAATCCTTATCGAGAATATCCGCAAACTTCATAAAATTGTTAATGACGAAGAAGAAGAAATGGGAAAGGCTCTTACCGTTAAGTCAGCCTTGGACGAAAAAATAGAGATGGTCAATCTCAAGATTAACGAGACAATCGAACTAATGAAGACCGCGATCGGCGATGCCGCCCGGATGCTGGATCATACAGCGTCGATTAATGACATCTCCGATCGAACAAATTTGCTGAGCCTTAACGCAAGCATAGAAGCTGCACGTGCTGGAGAATCTGGCAAGGGATTTGCTGTTGTTGCTGATGAAATTGGAAAACTTGCCGATCAGACCGGTGAGAATGCAAAAACCATTTCCCAGATTGTAGGTACAACCAACACCAGTATGGAAAAGTCATATCAATCTTTAAGTGCGGCGATTGGGACAATCGAAGAAATATTTGACGGACTTAATTTATTTGGTAAAGCTGTTAATAAAATAAGCGATCTGGCGCATGATAATTTAGACATCAATACTATTCTCCAAGATGATACCGTTCACTTCTTAAAGCGTGCTGATGATATATTAAAATCCATGGAAGAACAGAAACTCGCGATTAATGAGATCTCAAAATCAATTCAGGCCATTAATGAAGCAACATACGCCAATTCATCTTCAAGCGAAGAACTATCGGCAAATTCCGAAAATGTGGCTGAACACGCCAGGAGGATGAAAGAAATGGTTGAATTCTTTAAAACATAACCATCCCTGTCCCGCTTCAATCAAATCGGAAACGAGACTTATCAAGCACCCCGTCTGCTTTTTATTCTATTTCCGTAGTATTAAACACGCATTCTCAAACACCGATAAAAAATCAAAAAAAATAATTTACTATACAAAAAATAGCTAAACACTTGTTTGTATATACCGATAATAATTATGTCACAGACAATAAAGGAGGATCAATATGATAATCAACAGGACTCTGGAATTCATTAATTACCGTCGCTCCTTCCAGACTGGAATAGAAAGGGCGCCGAAATATTTCAGAAGAAGCGCCGGTATTGAATACGGCAGCGATATCATTGAAATATCAGAACGCGGCCGAATCCGGCACATGGAGGACAACTACTCTCCCCTGGTGAAGGGAGTGATGAGAGCGATTCAATCCCAGACCAGCGATATTATTGAGCCGCTTCAGGCATCGGAGAAGGATTTCGATATCATCCGGCATACCCGCGTTGAGGAACTGCGGCGCATGATGCGGGAAGATCGATATGATTTTGATGCAGCTCTCGTTAAAACCGCGAACGAGGTACTCCTGCAGCTTGACGACAAAGTTCGATAGGTTCGCCGCAACCGGGAAATGAGTGGACACGCTTCCAGGAACCATTATATTAATACATTCTTTCTCTTTCAGGCACTATTCAATGAAATATGACTTCGACAGGATCATTCAGCGCACCGGCACGGGTTCGGTAAAATGGGACCTTGTTGACAACATTTTCGGCGGTACGGGGCTGCTCCCCCTCTGGGTGGCGGATATGGACTTTGAATCACCCCCGGAAGTAACCGAGGCCCTCGTCAAAAGGGCGAGGCACGGCATTTTT
>MIBH01000015.1:16054-20361 GCA_001829455.1 Spirochaetes bacterium RBG_13_51_14 | reverse complement strand
CCAATAATCCACTGAAGCTTGAAAATGGCCGGTACCTCATGGATTTCAGTGATTTAAAGAAAAAAGCAAAGGATCCGGCGGTCCGGTTGATGATACTCTGCAGCCCGCACAATCCCGTGGGCAGGGTCTGGACGAGGGACGAGCTGATGCGGTGCGGCGAACTATGCATCGCTCATGATGTCCGGATCGCATTCGGATGAATTCACTCAGTTCATCACTTCCAGGAGGCGTAGCCATGAAATGTGCGGTCATTACCGGATGCGACAGTGGCATCGGAGAATCGCTCTGCCGGATTTTCACGGCCAACGGGTATGCGGTCATCATATCCTACCTGGAGCGCAATCCTTTCGAAGGCATGAGCAATATCATCGCGCAGAAACTCGACCTGCGCCATGAAAATCAGATCGAATCATTTGCCGCTACGGTCAGGCGCGCTCTTGAGGATGGATCCCGGCTGGACTATTTCATCAATAACGCCGGCGTTGCACTGGGAGGTCCCTTTGAGAACATACCCCTCGAGATTTACCGTACCGTGTTCGAAGTAAATTTTTTCGGCCTGGTGTCGTTGACGCAGAAAATCATCCCCTGCCTCATCAAAAGCAGGGGTAGGCTCGTGGTCAACGGCTCCCTGGCCGGGAGAATCGCCCTTCCCTTCCTTTCACCCTACACGGCATCGAAGTTCGCGCTGGAGGGCTGGTGCGATTCTGTCCGGCGGGAATTGAACCCTTTCGGGATCAGGACGATATTGATTGAACCAGCCGGCATCGCCACCCCGATCTGGAACAAGGCCCTGGAACAGGACTCTTCGTTTTCCGATGAGAAATACGTCGCAAGCCTCCAGAAGTTCAGGGACAATTTTATCGCCGGCGGAAATAGTGGGATGAATACGGACAGGGCCGCATCCCAGATTTTCAGGCTCATCACAAGTAAAAGGCCGAAGGCGAGATATATCATTGCGAAAAACAGGCTGATGTCATTCCTTGAAATTCTTATTCCCAACGGAGTGCTTGACGCGATCGTGGCGAGGTTATTCTCCATGTACTATGGAAATTAATCAGAGGGAAGATCGTTTTCAATCGCAATGCTGCAGTCGATAAATTTCGGCATGGGGCAGATCCTTGGACGAATGGTTTGAACCGATCAACCGGAAGCGCCTTCGGTACCGTCAGAAGCCCAGACTGTTATGATATACCATGTGTGGGAAACACGTTCTTTTTCAGATACGCGACCACGTCCCGGGCGTGATCAAGACACTGTTCCTTGAGAGCGCCTGACGCGGCCTGGGGCCGGTCGCGCAGGGTTCCCGACTGGGCTTCGGGCCCATACATCATGCCGCCGATAAGGCCGGCGAATGTATCCTCAGGCTCTAGGCCGCAGAAGGACGCCCAGGCCAGGGCCCAGAGCGCGGCGGTCTTGTACAGGTTGTACCCACCACCTCCGGTTGCGAGAAGTTTGGGCGATATATCCCTGATGATTCTGACCGCCCGCTCGTACCCGTTCGTGGTGAGGTAGAGGTGCCCCAGGGGGTCGTCCCGGTGCGTATCGGCGCCTATGACGGCGATTACGACGTCAGGGCTGAAGGCCGCGACCAGGGGCGGCACCACGGACTCGAAAGCGTAGAGGAAGACCTCATCGTCGCTCCCCTGCAAGAGTGGAATGTTCACCGTGTATCCCCTGCCCTCTCCCTCGCCGATGTCATCCTGAAAGCCGGACCAGGGATAGATCGTCGCGCCGGACTCGTGTATTGAAACGCACAGGACGTCGTTCCGATTGACGAAGGCATCCCGTACGCCGTTACCGAAATGGACGTCGATGTCGATGTAGGCCACCCGCTTCCCCCGCCTGGTCAGGTCCATGATGGCGACGGCGCAGTCGTTGACGTAGCAGAACCCCTCGGCATGAGCTGCGCCGGCATGGTGAAAACCGCCCAAGGGATTGAACACCCGGTCAGCTTCGTCGTTGATGAGCATCAGGGCGCCCTGGTGGGTAGCGCCGGCTGATGTGAGGCAGAAATCGTATAAACCAGGCAGGACAGGATTGTCTTCCGTGCCGAGTCCCGCTTCGAGCATATCCAGGGTAAAATCTCCACGGCCCGCCTTTTTTAACAGATCGATATATGCGCGGTCGTGGAAGAGATACAAAAATTCCTCGGGAATGGGCTCCGGGTCGATGACCCGCTGGTTCTTCTCCTGTAACAGTGAATACCTCGTCAGCAGCTCCATCATCTGTTTTGCCCGAATCGGCTTGAATGGGTGGGTGGGACCGAAATCAAAACTGGCGAGTCGGTCGGAAAACATCAGGACATTCAGTCCGTTGATTTTTTCATCTGTCTGATTTTTTTTCATCTCATGCCGTCATCTCCATGGTCAGAAAAAGCGATATAAAAATCAAATAAAAAATAATAATAACTCGACTTAGGCAAAAATTGAAATAAGGCCTCCCTCCCCCTTGAGGGGGGAGGGGAATAAAAGTCTCCTAAGTCGAATTAATTACTAGACTCAGGCGTTTTTTGCACAGATAAATTGATAAACAGGCAAAATTCGCCTAACTCGAGTAATAATATATCCGCAATTCCAATACGGTTCGCTGTTATCCGGCTCCGACTCATCCTTTTAGGATGACCGTCTCATCTGTCGGGCACGCTCTGTACAGGCGGCATCGTTATCATGTAAATTCTGCATTATATATTCGAACCTTGATATCGGCTCTGCGGATCGGCTCCGGAATGCGGTACTTCGTGACGCAGGTCATCACGATATCGGCCGCCTCTTCATGTTATACATCAGGCCTGTTCTTTTCGCCGGTGATAAATACGATAACGCCCTTATCTACTAACTCCTCAAATCCATGATTGTGCGGCTTCAGTGCCGAGGCGGGCATGTTCTCGCTCTGTTTCGGATCAAAAGCGAAAAGCCTCTCAAGGTCTATGATATAGGACAGGTGTATGTCCGCCAGCTTATCCTCTATGAACACGGACAGCTGTTCGCCGCTCAGGGAATAGGAGGCAGTGTAGTAGCTCATGATATCCTCAAACATGATGTCTATGTCCCCGGATGATAATACCGCCCTGGTCTCCTCGATATTATCCCGGTGCACGCGGAATGACTCACCGGATACCTTTCTCCCGGCGCCGACCAGGTGAAGGCACCGGAGGTCCTTTCCCGCAATATCAAGCTCGTCACGGAAGATCGCCAGGATTTCATCAATCTGATGCCGTGCGCTTCTTTTGGCGATAACGCCCCTTTGAAGCTCTTTAGCGATAATGATATGATTGGCGGCGAGGAAGTATCCCCTGCTCCTGCCTATAAAAACAGTGGATATGCACGACCCGAGAACCAGGATCAGGGTCTGGCCCGGAGCAATGCATTTTACCTCATCTGGTCCGGGCATTACATACTTGTCGCGGTTTAGGACATCACGCTCTTCTTTCATCACATACCGCCAGGGTGATTGTCAATAATCAATAGAGAAGCGAATTCTGTCATTATTTTTTAATTATTCATAAAAAAATTACCACGCGGCAGACACGTGCCCCGGCGCACTGTACAGGTTATCCCCTACAATACCATCGCCGATATTAAAGGAAAAATTTTTACGCCGCTATTCATATAAGCGGGATCCTTTGCAAAAAAATTGCCTAAGCCGAGCAGAATAGGTTACAGGCTTAGTATTATTATTTACATTTCCATCCGTATCGGCATGATCACATTGGTGATACCGCTCCACTGAAGGCGCCGCTGAATCGCGTAGGCTGTTTCGTTATGAAGCAATTTATGATAGAATTTTTCATGGCGGAATGACAGTTTGCCAGTGAAAACCGTGGAGCGTGGAAATTCTTTCCCAATTTTAAGGCACAGTTCAGTTGCGGTATCTATCACATCCGTACCCACTTCCATCCGGTATTCAGCGGGAAATCCCAGCCTCCGCGCAAGATCGACATATCTGACAAGAGATTCCTGCACCGATTTCTTTAAATCATCAAGGCCCTCTTCCCCTTTGAACAATCCCTGGTCGATGATCGCAACGGATATAAAAATAAAGTTTTTATACAGACCGGGAAATGATTTATTAATATTGAGAAACGTATGGACCCCGAAGCCGTTGTAACCTCCGACAAGCTGAATCGCGGTCATGCTCTTTTTTTCCAGAGGATCCTTGTTGAACGTGCCTGATGTGGGCACATTTTTTAAGAGTTCATCAAGCTTGCGCATATCATCCCGAATTCGACCATAATGATTCCGGATCATATTGCAGAGTATGATCAATAGAGACGTTATAACAAGGGTCAACCAGCCGCCCTCGGCGAA
>MIBH01000015.1:2971-16018 GCA_001829455.1 Spirochaetes bacterium RBG_13_51_14 | reverse complement strand
ACGCCATTGCGCATGGTGAGCCTTTCCGAGAATGCGGAAAATCGGTGAGGCAGCCATGAATCGACGGCCATATTGGCCATGACCCGGGGAGCGTCTATGAATCCCGCCTGCGCCGCCACCATAAGCAGCGCTCCCTCGGAAAAAATTGTTATTATCGCGAGCCAACGACCCAGCTCCCATCGTCCATAGAGTGCGTCGGCAAGAACCGAGTTGAGGGTTTTTCCCTGAACTGGCTGCACTCTGAGAAGGAGGTAGCAGAGAAAAAGACCTGCCGCGGTTATGGCGAGCGAGCTCGCCATGTAGATCATTGTTCGTTTCCCTGTGTGGACCTTGGGATCACGCATTATCTGTAAGCCGTTTGATACCGCTTCAATTCCCGTGTAGGTTCCCCCGCCCAGTGAATATGCACGCAATAATAGAAGGACGATTCCCAAGGCCCCTATAGTCGACAGGTCGCGATCGAATCCGGTTTTGACTTGATGTATAACCGGGTTCAACTCTCCCATGTGGCTGAATATGCCATACACGATGAGGACCGCATGAGTAATAATAAAAACCAGAAATATTGGCGCAAGAATGGTGATGGATTCTTTCACGCCGCGTATATTCAGTACTATCAGCACGAGAATAAGAACAGACGCGAACATGATCTTGAATTGCTGAAATTCAAGCGGCAAGTAACTGAACAGCGCATCGGCGCAGGATGCCATTGAAACGGTAATTGTCAATATGTAATCGACAATTAAAGCGCTGCCGGAAACAACACCCGCCCGCTTTCCCAGCATGTGGGTAGCAACAATGTAGCCGCCGCCCCCATACGGGAAGTGTTCGATGATGCGCGAATATGCATATGATATGATAAATACAGTCAGCGCTGTGGCAAGTGCGAGGAAAAAGGCCAGATACGTATGATCTCCCAGGGCCCTGAAGGCTTCCTCGGGGCCGTACGATGACGATGAAAGGCCGTCCGCACCGAGCCCTATCCAGGCAAAGAAAGGTATGAGAGCCAGTTTATGGAAAATACCCGGATCATTAATATCACGGGGAGGGCCGATTATTTTCCTGAAAAAGCTCTTAATGAGTGATGATTCTTTATCATCCGAAGTCATGATTCCTCCTCGTGAACGGCATGGCGGAGGCACAAAAAAACCGCTGGCATGGCAGCAGTTGTTCTCTGTCGAATGCCCTTCCAAAAGCCTACGAGGTTAGCTGACGGGCTCGGACCTGGAAGTATCCTATCCATCTTTGGAATTCGCCCCTGAAACCGGGTCCCCCGCATCCATGTCTGACATGGATCTCGGCTACATTGTTATTTTAAATAATAGTCAATATAATAATAAAGTCAACTATTAATATAGACTTGTTGCTAAACAGAATATTAAATTAATATTTGCACTGCAGGGCCTGTTTCTGATATCGTATTTTGCTTGATTTTATCGCTTACTATGGTAAGGCTGATACATCCGGGCAGCAACGCTATAATAAGGAAACTACGATGAAATTACAATCAACCCCCTGCTTAGCATTCCTATCAGCAGCCATCCTGACGGCCCTGACAGCCGTCTGTCCGCTGCAACTCCACGCATCCGGCAAAGCGGGAAGAAACGCGGATATTCTGCTGGCTCAATATATAACCGATGACAAGGAAGACGCTCCTGATGAAAAGAATGCCGCAAAAGGAAAGAGCGTCCTTGATTACCGAAAACGGGAAATGGAGCAGGCCAGACCCCGGTTCATCATGGGCCTGGGCGGCGGCATGGACGCCCGCGAAGGTGCCGCCAGTATCTTCGCGGCAGCCCCCCTCGGCATACAGTACGGCCGTTACGCCGTGACGGCCGAGCCCGCCTTTCTCTACATGAGCGCTAAATCAATAAAAACCGAAGGGGGAATCCGCGAGACGATCATCAGGACGAAAACGAGCGGGCAAATCTATGAATTCGGCCTTCCCTTCAAATTCAGCTACTCCATACTGGATCTGTCATTATACCCGTACACGCCCTATGCCGCGGCCGGGATCGGATACAGCTTCCGAAAGTTCTCCTTCAATGGTTCATCGCTCATCAGCATGGCGAAGAGGAATTATTATCTCCATTCCATGACACTGGACTTCGGTTTCGGTTTTCTGGTGAAAACGACTGAAACGACGAGAGTCAATGTGGGACTGACCGTGATTTCATACTTCAACGAAAAGAGCGGCCGGTTCGACTACGATACGACCGGCGCCTCGATACTGTTCGGTATGATGGTGATTTTTAATTAGAAGGGCTGACCCATCCCGGCTCGCCGTCATTCGCACGCCGCATCGATCGAATTTACATAGACCGGGGCGAGATCACCAGTCAGGTCAGATCCGCAGAACAGGCCTTCCCGGGAAAAGTCTCCCGGGCTTTTCCGGTAATGCGCGTTCCATCCCGCCAGGAATTTTTTCGCAAGGGGCGCGTACGACCAGTGCCACTTCTCCACGCTGTAACCGCCGCTCCTCCCGGCCGTATAAGGCTGGCAGAAGCCATAGCGCCCCGCGTTGGCCGTGAGCCACCGGTACAGAACGCGCCCCTCTCCCGTCTCGAAGTAGTTGTTGTTCAGAACATTGATGTCGAAGTCGGCGCCCCAGTGGTGACGCGATGTGCCGGGCATGGCGGAGTATTTCAGAATTTCAAGCGCCCGCTTCCGCGGATCCCTGATCGTGTTGAGGCGGTGTCCGGCGACTTCTATCGTTCCGGTCCATTTCCCGTCCCAGATATACTTCTGATCATCAAACCCCCTGAATGAGCTCTGCACCCAGAAGGGGATCGTCGGGTGCTCCTTCCGAAAGGCCGTGTAAAGGTCTTTTAAGGCGGCCGCTGCTTCTCTGCGCACATAGTGCCGCCGATTATTCGTGGGGATGCCGACATCGTTCAGACATACGAAGAGCTCGTGCTTCGCCGGATCAAACCTGCCGGTCAGGTGCCGAACAGCCGGGACCGATCCGTATAACGATGATTCGTCAGCTACCCCTCTGCATGACGCAATTAAAATAACGGCAACGAGCACCTTTACCGCTGATGATGCGTGATTCATAATAACCCCGCCCCAGAAGAATCCATCATGCGCGGATAATATCAGTATACGAACTTACGCGCCCGGATGTTGAGCAGTATCCCGATGCTGATCATGGACATGAGGAGATTGGAGCCGCCGTATGATATGAAACAGAGCGGAAGGCCCGTAACCGGCATGATGCCCACGGCCATGCCGATGTTCACCAGAACATGGAAAAAGAATATCGTTGTGATTCCACTGGCCAGGAGAGCCCCGAATTTATCCTTGGCGTCGAAGGCGGTCTGAATTCCCCTGAGGATGATGAACCCGAAGATACCGAGAAGAATCAGGCCCCCGATGAAGCCCCACTCCTCCGCAACCACGGAGAATATGAAATCCGATGTCTTCTCCGGGAGAAAGCCCAGCTGCGATTGCGATCCCTTCAGGAATCCCTTGCCGAAAAAACCGCCGGATCCGATGGCGATCTTCGACTGGATGATGTTGTATCCGGACCCCTGCGGATCCAGGTCGGGATTGAGGAAGACCAGAATTCTTCTCTTTTGATACACCCTGAACAGATTCTGTATGATGACGGAGGCCATAAGGCCCAGGGAGAGAATCGAGCCGGGAACATAGATCTTCCGCAAGAACTTTTTAACCGAAAAAAAATGGAGCACGAACGTAACCAGGGTTATGAGCAGCATGACGCTCGAAACAATCATGAGAAGCCTGATGTCCGTGAAGAAATCAAGGATGAAATTCGACCCTTCGGCTCCGACCCATTCCCGGTAGGTGAGAATCATGGGAACAACGAGAGCGATGGCGGCGATGAGCACGATGGAAATCAGATGCGAAACATCGGCGCCGCCGACGAAGAGCATCGTCAGGAGAATCGGTATGAATATGATCGCGGTTCCGAAATCGGGCTGCTGTAATATTACCAGCACCGGAACAAAGGTCACCAGCGTGGGCACCACCAGCTCCCGGAGGCGGTTGATATCCCGCTCGCGGATCTCCAGATACTTCGCCAGAATGATGACGAGCCCGAGCTTCATGAACTCGGAGGGCTGTATGGAAAAGAGACCGAAATTGAGCCAGGCCCTGGTGTTGCGAACCGGCGTCCCGAAAATGGTGGTAATGATCAGGAGCACCACGAGAACAATATAGATGTGGAGCGAATAGTCGCCCAGTGCCTGGTAATTGATGACGGTCATGCCCACCATGAAGATGAAACCGAATATAAACCAGAGAATCTGCTTGCGGTAGAGACCATTGTTCATCTTATCTATGGGATCAAAACCGGCGCTGTAGATCATCAAAATTCCGATGGTGACCGCTACTATGATCGCGATGACCAGGTTGTAATCAATCTTGCTCAATCCGTCTTTACTGAATAACATGAGATTCCTCTCATAGACTGTCTGAAATGTTCCCCCCAACCCCCCAGAGGGGGGCTTTTCAAGCTTAATGAGGGCGAAAAAGTCCCCCCTTGGGGGATATAGGGGGCTTTTTAGACAGCCTCCCAACGCTATATACAATGAGGCTTCCCCTCTTCCCCGGCCGGATTCAGGGAAGTTTGTTCGCAGCCTCGTCCTTTTTCGGCTGAAGCCGGGGCTGAACGGCCGGCTTCCTGATATCGGTTTCATTCTGCTTCGGCCCGATCTGCGCCAGGGGCGCGGCGTCAAAATAGCCCAGTTCGTTCAGCTTGTAGAAGATCCGCTCGGCGATCGGGAGTGCGCTGGCTGCTCCGGCAATGCCGTACTCTATGAGGACGGCGCATGCGACGGCGTTTTCAGTCGGGCCTTCGGCCGGGGCATAACCGATCCACCACGCGTGCTGGGAAAACTTTTCCTGCCGTATGGACCTGGTCTGAGCCGTCCCGGTCTTTCCCGCCACTGGAACCTTGAGATACGACAGGCGGCCCGACGTTCCGCTCATGACTCCGAGGCGCATCCCCTTTTTGACCGCCTGCAGGGTGACGGGTGACAGGGGTATCTCCCGCACTTTCTGCCGGTGGAAAGCCTTGATAACCCGGCTATTGTCGTTCGAACGTATCTCCCTGACCAGGTGCGGCCGGTACACGACGCCGTTATTGACGATGGCCGCCACGAAATTGCACATGCCGATAGGCGTCACGTGCAAAAAACCCTGCCCGATGGCCATGTTGAGCGTATCGCCGTCGAACCAGGTCTGGCCAAAGACCTTGTACTTCCACTGCCGCGACGGCACGAAGCCCGGAACCTCGCCGGGAATATCGATACCGGACTTCTGGTTGAGGCCGAAGTCCTCGGCGTAACGGATGATGTCGGTAGGCCCGGTCAATAGACCCAGCTGGTAAAAATACACACTGCATGACTTGGCAATGGCCCAATAGAGGTCCACGGTGCCGTGGGCGTCATAATCATAAAAATCATGGTCGATATACCCCTTGAGGGTGTATTTCCCCGGGCAGTAGTACGTCTTCTCGGGTTTCGCTTTTTCGGTCTCGAGCGCGGCGACTGTGGTGATGAGCTTGAAAGTCGACGCCGGCGGATACTTGGACTGGATCATTCGGTTGAGGAACGGGCGATCGTTGTCCGTCTGAAGCTGTTTTATGACGCGGGCGTTGTTTTTCGATATGATGACGTTCGGATCGAAATCCGGCTTGCTCACCAGGGCAATGATCTCGCCGGTGGCCGGCTTCAGCGCGATGGCGGCCCCCTTCAGGTCCTTCATGGCCTCGTAGATCGTGCTCTGAATATTGTAGTCGATGGTGAGGACCAGGTTATTGCCGGCGGAGGGACGCTGCCCGACTTCCTCGCCCTCGGTCCGCTGACGCACGTCGACGATCCGGCGGACATAGCCGTCCCTTCCGCGGAGGAGCCGGTCGTACTGCTTTTCAATGCCCGATTTTCCTATCTTCTGGTAATGCTTGTATCCCTCGGACTTGAGCCGGCGGTATTCTTCCCGGTTGATGCTCCCGACATAGCCGATGACATGGGCAAACATCTCGCTGAAGTTATAGACGCGCACCGACGCGTCTTCCCAGTCGATGTTGGGGAAGCGGTTCTGGTGCGAGGCTATTTTCACGATAGTGTCGAATTCAACGTCCTCCTTGAGGATCACCCGCTCCCAGGGATTGCTATTGCTGATTTCATTTACGATTTCATCCTTGTCGATGTTCAGGAGCCGGGCGAGAAGGTCCAGGATCTCATTCAATTTTTTTTTTGATTTGAAGTTGGCGGGTATGGTGGTCAGGTTGAACGAAGGCCGGTTTGAAACGACGACCACGTTTTTCTCGCCCTCCCTGAAGTTTCTGTCATAAATATCGCCACGGCCCGCAGGAATCGGTATATTGCTCTCCATGTTGATCCGGGCCTTGACGGCGTATTCCTTCCCCTGGATGAGTTGGAGGTTCATGAGCTGGAGCAGCAGCACCGCGAAGACCACGGCGGCAACCGCCATGTAAAAATACATCCTAACCCGGAATGCCTCCTGGAGCTTCGCCCGTAAGGATGACTGCATAAGCATGTTAAAAGTACCCCTCTTTTTCCAGCTCGCGTTCGAATATCTTGTCATAAATAAAAAAAAGCGGCGGTGCCAGCAACGCGTTGTAGAACGCCTCGGGCAGTATGATGCTCAGTACTGACGACGCGGAGGATTCGTGGAACACATAGCACAGGAAAAGCGTGATGAACCCTTTTACCAGCGACGCCACGAAGAGGAGGAGAGATATGGTGAGGATATTGCTCTTGAATATTGAGCGGCCGAACATACCCGCGACGAACGCGACCGCCACCTTGGGGAACGTAAGAAGTCCCAGCGGAGAGTTCGAAACCGCGTCGTGCAGCAGGCCGCCCATGAAGGCGGTCACCTCCCCGTAAAATGAGCCGAAGCAGTAGGACAGGTAAACCACGGCGATGAAGATAAGATCCGGCTTGACCCCGGCGATGCGAAGAACATCAAAGGAGGTGTGCCCCTGGATAAGGAGCGAGATGAGAATTATGACGCCGGTGAAAACATATGTCAGAATCATTCCGTTTTTTCTTTTTCCTCCTCAAAAATCTCGAACAAATCCTTTTCCAGGCTCTTCTTGATGACGAATACGTCCTCAACCAGGTTGTAATCGATAACCGGCTTGACGATAGCCCGCTGGTAGGCGCTCGACTCAAGCGCGTACGACTTGATGACCGTGCCGACGACCAACCCCGGCGGGAACACCCCTCCCTGGCCGGAAGTGATCACCGTATCTCCGAACCTCACGTACGCCGCTCGGCTGATATAGTCCATTTTACAGAGATTGGAGTTCCCGGAATAACCACACAGCAGCCCCGGGAACCGGCTCTCCTGAAGCTTTACGCCGATTCTGACATCGGGTGAAATTACGGGCGCTATCCGCGATATGCTCATGCGCACCTCTATGACCCTGCCCACCACGGCTTTCTGGCCGCCTTGGTAGGCGATCACCGGCATGTTCTCCTTAATGCCGTCGCCGGAACCCTTGTTGATGATGATGGTTCGGAACCAGTTATCCGGGTCTTTTGAGATGACCGATGCGGGTATGGAGCTGTACTCAACCCGTTCCTTCATTCCCAGGAGCTCACGGAGCCGGCTGTTCTCTCGCTTAATTTCGCTCATCTCATCAGTCATTGATTCGAATTTCTGGAGCTTGGAGCGTGTCTTCATCAGCTCCTCACGGACTTCAGTGAGTTCGGTAAATCCGGCCCACAGACGAGAGACGCCTCCCTGGACGCCGTCATAGGCCTTCTGGAAGGGCATCACGAGAGCGCTCACAATTCCCTCCATGGTGAGGGTTAATGTGCTCGATTGTATGGAGAGGGATACTATGCAAAACAGTGTGAAGGATATGAACGCGACAACGCTTTTATGTCGTATTAAAAATTCCAATTCTGATATTTCTCTTTGCTACTAATTTATATTCAAGTTAATACTATAAATGAAAGTCACACTTCCTCCCCCTTGATGGGGGAGGAGCGAGGTGGGGGAGAAAATATTACACATCTCGAATCTGATATTCCGCATGGTATCTTATTTCACCCTCCCCTTACCCCTCCCATCAAGGGAGGGGTAACCAAAAGACCACACCCGCTATTTAAGATTCGCCCGGTACAGGTGCTTCAGCTCCTCAAGGAATTTACCCGCACCCAGTACCACGCAGGTAAGCGGGTTCTCGGCCAATATCACCGGCACGCCGGTTTCCTTGCTGATATACTTATCAAGACCCTTCAGGAGGGAGCCGCCGCCGGTCATGACGATGCCTCGCTCCACGATATCGGCAGCAAGCTCCGGCGGGGTTTTCTCCAGCGCATGCTTGATGCCGTCCAGCACCTGGTCCACCGGCTCTTTAAGAGCCTTGCGAACCTCGGTTGTGTCTATTTCCAGGGTCCGGGGAAGACCGGATATGGCGTCCCGGCCCTTCAGCTCCATCGTCTCAATCCTCTTCTCGGGAAATGCGTTCCCGATCCTGAACTTCACTTCCTCGGCCATCCGCTCGCCGATGACCAGGTTGTACTGAGTCCGCATGTACTTGATAATGGCCTCATCGAACTCATCGCCCGCGATGCGGATGGAATCGGCGATGACCATGCCACCCAGGGAAATGACGGCGATTTCCGTTGTGCCGCCGCCGATATCCACCACCATGTGGCCGGCGGGTTCATGAATGGGTATGTTGGCGCCGATGGCGGCGGCAAGCGCCTCCTCGATAAGGAAAATCTCGCGCGCGCCCGCCTGCTCGGCGGACTCCCGCACCGCGCGTTTCTCAACCTCGGTGATGCCCGACGGTACTCCGATGACGACCCGGGGGCGCACCAGTGTTTTCCGCTTGTGGACTTTCGTGATGAAGTACCTGATCATCTTTTCAACAGTTTCGAAGTCCGCTATAACGCCGTCCTTCATGGGCCGTATTGCCACGATATCGCCCGGCGTTCTTCCGAGCATCCGCTTCGCCTCGTGTCCCACGGCAATGACCTTGCCGGTGCTGGTCTGGACCGCCACCACTGACGGCTCGGAGAGCACTATACCCTGGCCCTTGACATGGACCAGGGTATTGGCGGTGCCAAGATCGATACCCATATCGTTAGAAAACATTCCGTAGAGCGAATCAAGAAACATGTATAATCTCCTGTGATTGGTTGCGATAAATTTTCATCATTCGCATAAATAAAAGCCCCTCTCTGGGGGTGGGGGGGGGCGGCGAAAACCCCTGTTACAGCAATGAATTCCCGGACCTTCATTATGGCAGATACAGACCTTTCTACTACAATAAGCACTTTTTTTGTCAAGTGATTAACGTTATTTTTGTCATATTATGACACGCCCCCGCATGAGCGGGGGCGTGTCATAATACAGTCATACACTATGAGGCAAATAGGGCCATCGATCTACATCGTTCCCAGTAATTGTTTGGCCTCGGCGTTCGTTCCGTCAGTCGTCAGCACTTCGCTCCAGACCGCTTTTGCTTTGTCCTTTTCACCCATTGCCGAGTAGTTTTTCCCGATCCATATCTTGGGGACGGAATCCTTGTCATCGATCTTCAGCGCCAGATTGAAATGATCGAGCGACTCCCGGTACAGCGACTGGTTGAAATAGATCTTGCCCAGGTTGATGTAAACGAGCTTCCGTATCTTATCGTCCGATGTGCGGGCAAGCACATCCTTGTAGGTCATGATGGATCCGGTGTATTTTTTCGCCATTCGCTCGGCCGTGGCATAAAAGAGAAGCCCCTGGATATTATCCCTCACCATACCGTACTCCGCTAGAAATTTCAGACCGTAATCCTCCCGCCTGTTGATGATAGCGGTGATGGCGTAGAACCTAATGTCCTCAACATCCTTCAGTTTTACCGATTCCCCGGCATTCTCGATCATATGGAAAATATCGGCCGGCGTGTAGTAATCAGTGTAATAAGCGGCCCTGGCGAGCATTAAACCGTATGAATCGTCCATAGGACCGTTCTCCAGTGCGGATCCTTTATTTATATCTTTGATCGCCTTCAAAAACTCGATCCTCGCGTCCTTGTTGATTTCATGAACACGGTCATTGATATAGAGTTCTGAAAAACTTCCGGGAAGATATGCTTCCCCGAGCAGGTAGTGGATTTCACCGGAAAGGTAGTATGACTCGGGATCCACCGGGTGCTCTTCCTTATAACGTTGATAGGAGTCTGATAAATCGACAAGCGCTTCACGCTTTTTGCCGCTGTCCTTCATCAGCCTGACGGCTTCAACGGTCTTCTCCAGCTTGTTCTGGCTGTACTTCCAGAAAGTCAGATACCGGTGATATTTGACACCGAGAGCCGCGAGAACAGCCACCACCAGCAGAAAGCCGAGCGTCTTGTAGAGGCCGGTATTTTTCCTCTTGCTTTTATATCTATCGTACATGTTATGCCGAATTACTCAGGTATTGCCGGTACGCGCCGCTGATAGAGTCAACGGCGCCGACTCCGGATTCAAATATGAACAATTTCACCGTTTCGCTCCCTTCCGTGAAAAGGGCCAGATAACCGCTTCCCGATTTGATGTCACTGATCCGGTGGAAGTCGAACCGGTATATCTTTTTCCCCGTGTAAAAATTTATTCCGCCCTTCTCGACGGTGATACGACCGCTGCCGATCCGCCGAATGCTCCGATATCCATCCAGGCTGGTATCGATCCTTCCCGATTCATTGCCGTAATCGATGACATGAGAGCTGTCTTCGTACAGAACGGCTTTCTGCTCGGCCGGTGAAGTCACGGCCTGTCGCGGAGGAGCGGCCTGGCCATCACGGGCTGACCGTTCATCTACGTTTCCCCTCTCCGTCTGACCGGAATCGGTTCTTGCCATGGCTTCTTTTTTGCCGAATACCCCGGTGTTCCGGACCGGCTTCACCTTCCGTTTCCCGGCGGGCGCAAATTCCGTGGTGTTGCCGACGGCCGCACCGGCCAACCGCAGCGACGACTCCTCACGTCGCTTCTTCGCGTCCAGCGCAAATGAATAGAGAAATATAAGTATTCCCAGAAAGATGAGTGATAATGAAAAGTATAACATGCAACACCAGGCAGAATCCGTATAGTTGAATAATCGGCCGTAAAACGACCTCTGTCAAGATTTTTTTATACGGCGCGGAAACAGTTCAGGACTACGGTACTTTCCAGAGCCCCGTCTTAAGATAGGGTTTCCCCGTGTGGGTGAAGTCCGACGATTCATTGGAAAAAAATTCGAGCTTCCATCCGGCAGGATGAAAATTGCGGTATTCATCCTCTGATATTGAATATGAGTTCACCGATGTGAGCACGTGCCCGCGGACGGCCAGATCCGCTATCAGAGCAAGGGATTCCCGGTAGTTCTTCCGGGAAGAGAATGTTCTGTAACGGTTGCGGGAAAAGGTCGGCGGATCAAAGATAACCAGGGAAAAAATCATGCCATTTTTTCTGAATCGCCGGATCCAGTCCAGGGAATCGCCGGTAATAAAGTCCCGGTCATCTACCCGGAGTCTGTTGAGCGCGTAGTTGATCCTCGCGCGCTGCAGTACCGCCCGGGAAAGGTCAACGTTGACCGCGCTCCTGGTCCCCTGTTTGATGGCATGGACGGAGAAGAGGGCCGTGTAGCAAAAAAGGTTGAGCACCGCGCCATTCGCACCGTAGTATCCGGCAAGCCGGTCACGCACCTCCCGCATGTCAAGAAATATGCCCGTACTCTGACCCCTCACCAGATCCACTGCTGCTAGGACGCCGTTCTGAGTGACGGTATAGCCCTCCGGAGGCTTCGATCCCCGGATTATTGAGCTTTTCATTGCAGCCGAAATTTCGCTCGTATCCGCTGATTTAAGCCGGTTTTTCAGTAAAACGCCCTTCGGCTGCGCTGGAAGAAGGGCGGAGGCAGCTTCGATGCCACGCATCACATCATCGGCCTTGTCCTTGAGCCGCGGGCTGAAATACTGGACCAGGATATACCCGGCGTACCAGTCAAGAGTCAGCCCGGCCACACCGTCGCCGGCGCCGTTGAAGAGGCGAAAACAGGTCGTCCCGGGGTCGTCAAAGAGGTCCCGCCTTTTTTCAAAAGCTTTCGTGAAGAAGGGTGTGAGATTCATTACCGGATGAAATTATCGCAGCGCCGACACTATTTTTACCATGCGTTCCTCAAGGGCCGCGAAATCGCCCTTCTGAATGAGCGCACTGTCGACGATAAAGGACATGCCGACCGAAACGACCCGATCCTGCTTCAGGTAATCGAGGTAATTATCCTGGTTCACACCGCCGGTGGGCACCAGGTGGAAGCTCTTCGTCCTGAAGGGCGCTGAAACCGCTTTTATGTATTCAACGCCGCCCAGGAGTGAAATGGGGAATATCTTTATGACCTCGCAGCTCTTAAGCGCCATGTTCAGTTCAGTGGGAGTGGACACGCCGGGGATAAAGGCGTGCGCCTGAGAAGCCGCGTACTCGATCAGCTCACTGTCCATGCCCGGCGCGACGCAGAAGGAAGCGCCGGCGTCGAACGCCCGCTTCATTGCATCCATCGACAACACGCTCCCTGCACCGACGGTAAGTCCGGGATATCGCGCCGCCACGCTTTTGATGTTTTCCACGGCGCTCTCGGTACGAAGCGTAATCTCGATGACTCCGATGGAATGCTTCTGGAGAAGTTCCGCGGTCCTGAGCGCGGACTGCCCGTCGTCAAACTGGGCTACCGGTATGACCCTGTTTTTTTTAAGTATTGACAGTAAATCGATTGCCACCGGCCCGAGACCCTCCTTGAGATTATCCCATTATCGGGTATGAGAGCTCAATCTGGTTCCCGTCGGGGTCGAGAAAAACCACGGTTTTCCCTTTCCTGATATTTTCAGGTCCGTACACGATCTGGATATTACGCTCGCTCAGCTCATCAACCGCGTCCTCAAAGTCCTCCTCATCGACATAGAAAGATATGCGGTTCCGTGAGCTGTCGGAATTCTTGTAGCCCGGCACTTCGTAGAGGCCGATGCTGATGTCTGCGACCCGCATGAACGCCAGGCCGGGCGTGTTCGCCTTGTCGATGATATCGAAATCAAAC
>MIBH01000015.1:205-2957 GCA_001829455.1 Spirochaetes bacterium RBG_13_51_14 | reverse complement strand
TTTTATCGACTCTTCAAGATTCGATACGGTAATTCCTATATGGTTTATGCTTTCAATAACTATCATTATGGCCTCTTGAACCTCACTATTATATTGAATCTGATCTTCCGTTTATGATAATCACGTGCTCCGGGGGATACTTAAAAGGCGGGTCTTACCCCGCCTTGATGCAATATGTTTCAAAACACACTGATTATGTCAATCAATATACCTGTATGCGATTGAAAAAATTATACACATACGCTCTGGGAATGCCATGCCCTCCTATTTCATCATCAGACACTCCCGGCGCTTTTTGAGTGTGTTTTAAAGAAGATTGACAAGTTCGTGAAACACGGTTTACTTCTTTTCATCATTATACAAAACCGTCACTTTATCGAGATACAGGTGCACCGTATCTCCCTGGGCGTCCCAATCAAGCTTGAATTTTTTTACCTTTCCGGTCACTGCCACCAGGACTTTGGAGCGCCACCATCCCATCATTGCGGCCCCGTCCATTCCGGTGACCTTCTTCACCGATTCCAGATCCAGGTCGCCGTGGATATGAAGCCAGCGGTTATACTGGAATACGCAGGTCATGGTTTTATCGTATAAGCCTTCCGGAGACGACAGCATGAAGTCATAGTCCGTGGTTATCTCCTTTCCCAGCAGGCGCAGCAGAAAATCCCATAGTTTGCGTTCATGAAACCGCCGGCTGCCGAAGAGTCCCTCATGCCATGAGGTATAATGCTTCTGTAACAAAAAATAATTCTTCACGCCTTCCGAAATCTCAGCGGCTCCCAGCTTCGCGCCGGATGGTATGATAGGGCCGAAGAACTGCATCACTGCCAGCGCGGCAACAACGGCGCAGAACCGCACGATGTGGCGCCTGAAATACCTCATGATCCGCCTACTGCAGACTCGCGCCGTTGTCCGTCACGGCGTGAATATCGATGTCGCCGAAACGCTCCTCGTATTCCCTGACGTTCTGGCCGAGCGTCATCAGAAACCGCTTCGCATGCGACGGGGTAACCACCATCCGCGACATAAGCTTGCCGAAGCCAGGCGGCGGCGCCGGATGGACGAAGATGAAATCGAACACGAACTCCTCGGGCGAATGGCTGATATTGGAGAAGTTTGAGAATATCCCCGTTGCGATGCTTTCATCAACCTTGACCTCGATCTTGATGTCTTTTTCTTTCTGGTGCATTTGTGTTCTCCTTAAAAGGCGTTGCATTGAGGCATTTGATACAGCCGCTATCGCGTAAGCCCCTCGCTACGCTCAGGGTAAACTCCGCTTGTCCCATTTCACTCGCAATCACTTCCGCATTCAGGGCTCCAGGCCGTATTCATCGAATATATCTCTCAGTTCATTGTAGACCCATTCCCGGTCAATACCGTATTCCTCCAGGGAATAGTCGTGATTGCTTTTGAAATTGTTGTTCTCACCCGCTTCATTCTCCAGACGGTCCAGTAGCTCCCGGCTCATGGTCATGTTGAACGTATCGTATATCTTCTTGACCATGCCGACCGGATCCAGCACCAGATCCGAGTAGAGGAGTGCCAGGTAATTCGAACGGTCCATCAGGTTCCGGTTGTCGTGAAAATACCGGTAGTAGTCGATGCCCAGACGGGCCCACTCGCGGGTCACGTCGGAATCCTTCGGGATCTCGGGAGAATGGAGCTTCCACATTTTGGTGAACATGTTGATGGTCGACGGCAGGACCTCGTAGGGATTCCGAACCAGATACACGACCCTGGCGTCGGGGAATACGCTCGTGACGATCTTCATTCGGCTGTTGAACAGAACGCTTTTCAGCAGAAAAATCTTTTGCTCGCTGCCGGTGGCGTACAGGAACCGCTGGACGCTTCTCCTGTAGTATCGGGCGATCTCCTTCTGCTTCCATTCCGGCAGGCTGTCGGCGAATCGGAGCGAAGCGACGTCCCTGAATACTGGGAAGAGCATATAGAGTGCCGGAGTTGCAAAGTTGTAGAGAAACAGCGCCTCGTCCTCCTCCGCGCGATCGAGCCCCATGGTGTGGATATGTTCCCAGCCGCCGAAGAAGAGCCGGTTCATCCATTCGATGAATTTCGATAGCGTCCTGCCGGTGCGGGTGTCAATCCAAGCGAAGAAATCGAATATCCGGTACAGGGTGATTGACGGGAATATGGTGTGATAGAGCCTGAAATAGGTGAAGGACTCTCCGTCAAGGCAGAGGAGCCGGTGCAGGTACGTGGTGCCGCTTCGGGGATTGGCCGCTATGATAAGGGGAGGCCGTATTGTCATCTTCCGGTAGCCGTGGAACAGGATCTCGTCCATGAGGCGGAAGATGACGTTCAGGGTGTAGACAGTGGTCACGAAAAAGAGAGAGATACACGTCCACAGTATTCGCTTCGGCGATCGCCACTTCCGCGAAAATATTACCTTGAGTGTCTGGACAAATGTGGAAAGGTCGACAAATATCATTAATAAATTTTCTTTACCCCATGGCTCTGTGCCGACTCGGCATTTTTGAACCATTAATGTAATATTTTTACAAAACGTCAGGAAATATTGCAGAAAAATAATACCGGTACCCAAAAAATTCAATAAAAAATTGGCATACATGAGATGAAAATACAATAGTAGATAGTTATCGGTACTTGTATGGTATGGCAGGCAAAATGTAAAGAATTTATTACCGGACACCTGATACTGACCTCACCCCCGTTTCCTCCTCTCCAAGGTGGAGAGGAGGAAGTTGCCTGAACACATTCTCGGCGAGCGTCATAC
>MIBH01000015.1:0-167 GCA_001829455.1 Spirochaetes bacterium RBG_13_51_14 | reverse complement strand
TAACGCTGCAAACTTGCGCTTGACAGATTTTCGTTATACTGCGATCATACACAACACCTGTCGCGAAAATTATATACTATTGGGATTGTTGCGGGAAACCTCTTAATTGCACACTGACCGATAGTTATCGGTATACATTGAGCCAATGATTCCTGGATGGCCCGGGC
>MIBH01000014.1:43209-53668 GCA_001829455.1 Spirochaetes bacterium RBG_13_51_14 | reverse complement strand
TGCCGCAGGCTGTCGAAGAGCAGTTTTTCCCGCACCGATAGCGCATAGAGAGCCCTCAGCATATGGTTTTTAAGAAGCGGTTTTTATTGTCGCCCGGACACCGAGCCACGGCCGGTGAGTTGCTTTTAGCGGTATACTGGCAATGCGACAGCATCCGACTGGGCATACCTCCGGTTTACGATAGGGCAATGATTATCATGATGATCGTGCGGGGCTGGCGGTTCGACGTGCTTTAAAGAAATTCCTTAAGTTTATTGAATTCCTCTTCGTTCATTGAAAAGCTTTCCTTTTCCGAAGGGAAGGCTCCCGACCGGACTTCGTCCGCATATTTCTGAATGCCGGACACGGCGGCACTGAATAAATCCTCGTATATTTTCACGAACTTTGGCGTGAACCGTTTGAAAAGACCCAGCATGTCATTAAGAACCAGAACCTGGCCGTCGCAGTGGACGCCCGCGCCGATCCCGATGGTGGGGATCTGAATGTCTTCGGTAATTATCTTTGCAATCTGCCAGGGGACGCATTCCAGCACGATGCCGAAGCAGCCGGCAGCCTCCAGCGCCCGGGCCTGTTCGATGAGCCGATGCGCGGTCTCAATATCCTTGCCCTGAACCTTGGAGCCGACCAGTTTGTCGGCCGTCTGGGGCGTGAAGCCGATGTGACCCATGACCGGAATGTTGTGATGCACGATCTGGGCCGTCGCTTTCAGGACATCGTCGAACCATTCCAGCTTCACCGCATGGCATCCGGCATCATGAAAGAACCGATGTGCGCTGTCCACGGCGTCGTCCGGATTGATCTGATACGAGCAGTAGGGCATATCGCCCACCACCAGGGCGCGCTCCGATCCCTTGACCACTGCGGCACTGTGGTTGATCATTTCATCAAGGCTTATTTCCGTGGTGGAGTCCATGCCCAGTATGACGTTCGCCATCGAGTCTCCCACGAGGATGATGTCGATTCCCGCCGCGTCGACCATTGTCGAAAATGAGAAGTCATACGCGGTAAGCATGGTTATTTTTTCTTTGTTTTTTTTCTTTTCTATGATGGATGATACGGTCAGTCTCATGGCGGCCTCCCCGGTGATTCAAGGATGATACCTCGGGAATAATGGCATCAGTTCTGCACTGCGTCAATTCTTTTTCCCCGGGCGGCGCGGTGCAGTGACCGCGCCGTTTTGTTTGATATCGCCTGCAACCTCCATGTATCTACGGTGCCATGACAATATCAGAAAAGGAGTCGATCTGGACATAAAATCATTGCGATCGATGTCAGAGGATTTACGAAAAAATATCATAATCGGCCAGGTCCTGGGGAAAAACATTCGAAAAGTTATTAATGACGTCTCATGACAGATGTCATCAAAAAGAATGCATCTCCATACCCAGATCAGTTACTCATTCCCGCAAATGGGGCAATCTCTCACATCTTCAGGAGATTCCGGCATTTCGATGCGCTTCAGCCGGAATGAGATGTCCAAAACCATTTTATCCTCACGATATTACATGATTAAAACAAAGAATGAAATTGATTCTAATATCTCGATTAACAATAAAAATGACATAAATTTATTAAATGTTTATTTATTACCATTTATTTCAAATAAATTATCAAAAAATATTGATTTTCACAAAAAAATTCTAAATAAGGATAATTTTTTATAAATTTTAATCATATTTTAAGATAAATTCCTCTAATTTCTTCTAATATGCTATAAACGCCCTCAATGTTGTCACCAAAGGTGGCGAGAATTCGAATAGGGATAAAAGTCCCTCTTTACTCTCAGAGATCTTTTAAAACTTTTTTCAACTGGGAAGGCTATTCTGTAGAGAGTGTTTCAGTCTTGGGTAAGCCCAAGTTCAAGCCTGGAATGACTCTTAATCTGGCTGATGCGTAAGGCTTCAGCCCCTTAACTGGTAGTAATCATTCGATTCCTCCTGCCCTCGGAATCTGGATGGCATGGAAGCCAGAAAATTTTCTGACAAAGGAGTGTAAGATGATTATTAATCACAATATGATTGCAATTAATGCCAACCGGTCGCTGAAGTTCAAGGAGTGGGATATCCATTCAAGCATGGAGAAACTCTCTTCTGGACTCAGGATCAACAAGGCGGGAGATGACGCGTCAGGCCTGGCGGTGTCCGAAAAAATGAGGACCCAGATCCAGGGATTGCGTCAGGCCGAGCGGAACACTGAAGACGGCATGTCCTTCGTACAGACCGCCGAAGGATATCTTAACCAGACCGCGTCGATAATCCAACGCATACGGGTTCTCGGGGTTCAGGCTGCAAACGGTATTTATTCAAATGAAGACCGGCAGCTGATCCAGGTCGAGGTTTCCGCACTTGTCGATGAAGTTGACAGGATTGCGTCTCAAGCAGAGTTCAACAAATTTAAGATACTGACAGGAAGTTATTCCAAGACCAATCCCAAGGCGAGCATGTGGTTCCACCTTGGTGCCAACAAGGACCAGCGGGAGCGGGTATACATCGGGACAATGACGGCGCAGTCCTTCAGGTTCAGGGACGGCACCGGTAAGATACTGGTGACCATATCCGCTCCGGGCGGCGCCAATGACACCATCGGGATAATGGATGCCGCACTGCAGAGGCTTGGCAAGCAGCGGGCCGATCTGGGGGCCTATTACAACCGGATGGAAATGACCGCGAAAGGGCTCATGACCGCCTACGAAAACACGCAGGCGTCCGAGTCGCGGATCCGGGACGCGGATATGGCAGAGGAGATGGTAGAGTTCTCAAAAAACCAGATCCTTGTCCAGACCGGATCAGCAATGCTTGCCCAGGCGAATCTTCAGGGTCAGTCAGTATTAAAGCTACTCGGTACCTAACCGTACCGTTCAGTATCTCGAGAGTAAAGCAAAACAGGTTCTTTGAAAATTCATCACGATTCTCATCCCTCCTGATGCCCAGACTGTCCTGCACCCGGCTGCTCCGGCAGCCGGTGATGCGGGGAGGGCATCACCGGCTGCCGGAGTTACCGGAGCCGGTGTTGTCATGATCATGGGCAGTCAGGGCAGCATGATAAGGAGACAACCTTCGAACCGCTTCGGCGGTTCCAGTCGCGGCATGATGTTGCGGCTGAAAAACTCGGTTCGCAAGAAGAGACAGTGTGCGGGCCGGATCAAAACAAGGGAGGGAACACATGAGAATCAATCACAACATGAGCGCCGTATTTGCAAGCAGGCAGCTCGGGGAGGTCGCTAACCGGCTGGATAAGTCCATTGAGCGGCTCTCATCCGGCGAGCAGATCAACCGCGCTGGCGACGACGCCGCCGGTCTGGCCGTATCTGAGAAGATGCGGACCCAGATCCACGGCTTGGTCCAGGCTGAAAGAAACGCCCAGAACGGGCTTTCTTTTATCCAGGTCGCAGAGGGGTCGTTCCAGCAGCTTAACGAGATCATGCAGCGGATCAGAGTGCTGGCGATCCAGTCGGCTAACGGAATTTATTCCAATGACGACCGGTTTCAGATACAGGTTGAGGTATCTCAGCTTATCGACGAAATCGACCGCATCGCCACCTCCGCGGAGTTCAACAGGATGAAAATGCTCCGGGGCGAGTTCGCTAAGAACAGCAGAATCGGGAGCATGTATTTCCATGTTGGCGCCAACCAGAATCAGCGCATCAGGGTTTATATCGCGACTGTCGGCTCGAAGGCCTTCAACCTGGTAAATGAGGCAACTAACAAGCGGACTATCTCCACGGCTGGTGGTGCGAACGCGATGATAGGGTATGTCGATTCGGCCTTGGACCGGCTGAACCGGCAGAGGGCAGACCTTGGAGCGTATTACAACCGGCTGGAGAACACGGTACAGGCCCTTGCACAAACGTATGAAAACATGATGTCGTCTGATTCACGGATACGGGATGCGGATATGGCGTCTGAAATGGTTGAATTCACAAAGGACCAGATTCTCGTCCAGACCAGCGCCGCGATGCTGGCTCAGGCCAATACAAAGCCGAAGCTCATCATGAAGCTGTTTGAATGAGGATCGTTTCTTATGCGGGGCATCTATGCAGTGCGGGTTGCCCCGTCCCTCTCCGGTTGGGGGAGCTGGAGCGCTACCGTTCCATCGACCGGGGAGGGATGTCTTTTAAAAGGGAGGTTGAGAGATTTTTTTGGTAACAGGGAGGTTACACAATGAATATCAAGAGCGTAAATTATGAGCCGATGGATACCGTCGGAAAGTACGCCCGGAGAAAGGAGGCGGCCGAGCAAACCGGCGCTGCACTGTCTCAGCCGAAGAATGTTTCCCGGGAATTGAGCCGAGATGACATTTTAGAGATCGTGAATAAACTGAATACCGGCGTACGTGAAATTCATGAGCGGTTGACGTTTTCGTTTCATGAAAAGACCCAGAGGGTCGTTGTAAAGTTTATCAATACCGATACTAATGAGGTCATTCGAGAGATTCCCGCCAAGGAGGCCATCAAGCTTCTGGAGCACATTCAGGATTTTCTCGGCATGATTGTTGACGAGTCCCGGTAGCTGATATCGTTTGAACATTGCTGAAGATTCCGCATATTGTGCGGTAGGGACCGGTATGGTCTCGTGCTCTATTTATGCCCATGACAAAATAGCCTCCCCCAAAAGCCCGATGAAGCCTGTTTTAAAAGATTAAATTCGATTCATTAAAATTACTTAATACGTTATTTTAACTATAAAAATTTGTATTCTTCATTTCAATAGCCGCTTATATCAAATTTAATAACTCGAGTTAGGCGAATTTAATTCAAGAACTTCCTCCCCCTTGACGGGGGAGGGCCGGGGTGGGGGTGAATAACTACTGAATGAATCAGGCGTTACAATCACCCTCCCCTTACCCCTCCCATCGAGGGAGGGGTAAAAAATTCACCTAACTCGAGTTATTAATTTAAAAAAATATGGATACATATATAATGTTCTTATTAAATTATAATATTATGTCGATAGTAAGGATACGGGATACATATAAATATTTATGCGTTTGCCACTGCGAAATGGCAAAACGGTAATGTCCGGATTGAGAGAGACAGAAGGATAGATGAGGGAAATGATTCAGTGCCATATTAAGCAAGGGAGGGCTCCAGCATGCCGATAACAATCAGCGGAATGGCATCAGGGATGGATACCGATGCCGTAATAGAAAAGCTGGTCAATGTAGAGTCAAGACCGATACGACAGCTTGAAATTCGCAAAAAAAATCACAACAGCCGTAAGGATGGACTCAATACGCTCGGCAGGCATCTCAATGATATCAACGATGCCGCGAAAGACCTCTTCGGCTTCAGAGCGTCATATACCGATAAGAATGCGGTTTCTTCTGATAGTTCGGTCCTGGACGCGAAAGCCACCAACGACGCGGACAAGGGAGTGAAAAAGATAAAGGTCATACAGATCGCATCATCCCACAGAATCTCGACCGATCCCATGGAGGAGCCTGCCGATCTTCCCGCCGGCAAATTCAAAATTGAGGTGAACGGCGGGTCAGCGGCCATCAATTTCAAGGGCGGCAAGCTGAAGGACCTGAAAGAAAAGATCGATGAATCCGCTTCGGGGCTGGTGACCACGTCATACATCCTCAAGTCGGGACATACCTATATCCTCACCATTCAATCCAACAGGAGCGGCGCGAAGGGTGAAATAAAGCTCACCGGCGACAAGGAACTTCTTTCCCGGGTCGGATTTGTCGACGGCGCGGCAAAAGACCGGAAGAGCGAAATCGCCGTATCGTTCGATTCTCGATACTTTACGTCGTATCTGGGTGATAAAAAGCCCGAAGCCGAAAACGGGAATATCAAGGTCGGCGAGAACGGCGCATCCGTAACCCTGCGGGGCCTGCTGTGGCGGGAGTACGCCCTGCCCGTGGACATGCCGGTGAAGGAGGATACGCGGCTTGAGTTCGATGTTTCATATCTGGAGAAAATCGAAGAGGGTGCGGGCCTTCCACGACGCCTGAAGGTGGGTCCGAAGGAAACGGTGAACATAAAGGGCATCATTCTTGAGGGATATAACATAGACCGCAAGCGGGAGGACAAAAAAGAAGAGCCGAAATCTTTTGACGGTATCATGGGGATCGGCGTGGTTGCCGTCGATAACGGCAAGCGGAAGGAAAAGATATACGCGCTCGGCACGGATGCCCGGGGAGGCCAGAGTATCGATGTCGGCAGGGATTTCAAGAACGCCACCATCAGCAAGATCATCCTCTACTGCAACCGCGGCGTGATGAATGTTTCGAATGTGAGGATCGCAACGCCGGAGGAGCGGAAGGATTGGCTGGAACCCAAAAACGTTATCGCCCTTCCCCAGGACGCCAGGATCACCGTCGACGGCATTGAAGTGACCAGGGACCGGAATGACGATCTGACCGATGTCATCAAAGGTATATCACTGAACCTCAAGCGGCCGTCGTCGCACGAGATAGACCTGACCGTGGAGCACAGCATTGAAACCTCTGTGGAGAAGATAAGGAAATTCGTAGACGCGTACAACAAATACCTGGATTATAACCGGCAGGTCACCAAGGCGGCGATTACAAAAAAACCGGGGGACTTTGACAAGGTCTCATCCCAGTCGGGACTCTTGGTCGGCGATATGATCCTGACGCGGCTTCAGGGCACGCTTCAGACGACCGTGAACAGTGCCTACCCGAACAACGCGGACCAGCCGATCAAGATGTTGACCCAGATAGGTGTCTCCACCGGCGCGATAAATGCCGAGTGGGAGTCGATAAAATCGGGCAAGCTCATCGTCGATGAAGCCCAGCTCAAGAAGGCCGTTATGGAGAATCCAGACGGGGTCGCCGCCTTTTTCGGTTCCGATACCGACGGTGACAACAAGCCCGACAACGGCATGGCATTCAAGGTCGTCTACGTGCTGAAGCCGTATGTGACGCCGGGCAAGAATATAATCGCCGCGCAGATCGAGATGGAGGACAATTCCATCAAACTGGCCGATGAAGGGATCAAGCGCCATGAAGAGCATTTGAAGAAATACGAGGAGAAGCTGAGAGTCAAGTTTGCGCGGATGGAACGGGCGATTTCCGAGACGAACGCGCAGAAACAGTGGATGCGGAACCAGCTTGATTCCTTCTCCGGCGGCGGGTCCGATAATAAAAAAGATAAATAATATTCCGAGAGGTGCATTGTGCAGGTCCTTATTAATGATTGTCCGGTTGATTTTAATCTCGAACAGGAGAAGAACGTCTCCGATATCATCGATTCCGTATCGACGTGGACCCGGGAGCGCGACCTTATCTTCTACGAGCTGTATATCGACAAGGACCGTTACGCCATTGACACGGCCCCGGACATCAGCCTCGCCGATGTGAAGACCATCAACTGCATCGTACAGTCCAGGGCCGATATTGTATTTTCCACTGTGGATGAAGCGGCTCGGTATTGCGATCGTGCGTCCCTGTTCATCAAACAGGTCCTGGAGACCGGCGAGCTGAAGCGTGGCGACATTGAGGATCTCCAGACCGGCATAACGTGGCTCCTGGAAGTGCTGTCCACGGTTACGGGTCTCATGGGAGTGGATCGGGGCACCCTGAAATACCGGGACCGCGACATATCACACCATGTGAACGCCATCGAAAATTTCCGCGATGCCCTGGTAGCCGATGGCGATATGGCGGAGATGCGGAACATCATCGGCGCGCATGCCGGCCTCTTCTCCGACATCAAGTACATGTTCAGGATGCTTCTCATGAGCGACGCGATGCGCTCGCTGATAGTCCAGAGCGTCGACTCGCCTGATGTAATTATCTCTTCCCTCAAACAGACCAGGGAAGAGCTCGCGGGCGAGCTCGCGAACATTCAGGCCGCGGCGGTCGCATACCAGATCGGCAAAGACTCGGAAGGATCGGAACGCCTGAAACGATTCGTTGATTTCATCTACCGGTACACCAGATCCTGCTACCAGATCGGGCCGGTCTTCAAGATTGATCTGGCCGGGGTGATTTTCGGCGGGATGAGCCTGGAGAAGAAGAACCACGATATGCGGAACCTGCTGCATGAAGTTATAACCGTGATGGAAAACAACGATATCATCAGCCTGTCAGATATTCTCGAGTATGAGATCTTGCCCTCACTCGAGAACCTCGGCAGTTACATCGACATGCTGCTGTCCAATATTTCCTGCAAATGATTGCGCTGATTCTGCGCTTGGCAACGCCTATCTCACTCATGCCGTGTTATTGAACTACGTGCGTTTTCTTCATAGGGGACTCTGAGACCACCCCCCTCCCCCCGCGGGGGCCCGCATGAGGGAATTAATCGAGTCAAGGGTCAGATGAAATGCCATAAGTTTTTGTTTGGTTCCCCCTTGGTGGGACAGGGGGTTCTAAAATGACTTGATTTTTTAAAATAAAACATGAGAAGTAGCGTATAGGGGCACCAGCGCCCCGATACATGCATACCATATCAGACAGGAATTAAAAATGGGAAAGGCCAAAGAAAAGAAAAAACCCTGGGGAGGCCGTTTTTCCGGAGGGCTATCTGGAATCGCCGAAAAGATTTCCGCCTCGATACAGTTCGATTCGAGACTCTGGCGACAGGACATACGCGGTTCGAGGGCTCACGCCAAAATGCTCCGCCGGATAGGACTCCTTACCGATGCGGAACTGGACGACATTCTCCGGGGATTATCTGATATCGAAAAGGAGATTGAAGCGGGGGGCTTTTCGTTTTCGGCGTCACTCGAGGACATTCACATGAACATCGAAGCGGCGCTTACCGAGCGGATTGGCGACGCTGGGCGGAAACTCCACACGGCCCGTTCGCGGAACGATCAGGTCGCTCTGGATATGCGGCTCCATGTGCGGGACGAGTCGGAATCGATACGAACGCTTCTCCAAGGGCTTATCAGGGTACTCGTTGAGCTTTCTGAAAAAAATATTGATGTCATCATGCCCGGGTACACCCACCTGCAGGTGGCCCAACCGGTGCGTTTCAGCCATCACCTCCTGGCATATGCGTGGGGGTTTCTCCGCGATGCCGGACGTCTCGAGTCGGCAGTCAAGGCGTGCGAGCACCTTCCGCTCGGATCAGGGGCCCTGGCGGGGCTCAACTACCCGGTCGATCGCGAGTTTCTTCGGGAGGAGCTGGGATTCACCGGCATAATTCCCAATTCCATGGACGCAGTGAGCGACCGCGACTTCATCTTGGATTTCTGCTACTTCGCGTCGGTTTGCGGCGTGCGTCTCTCGCGTTTCTGCGAGGAATTGGTGCTCTGGTCATCGTCCGAGTTTGGCTTCATCCGGCTGGCTGATGCAGTGACGACGGGATCTTCAATCATGCCGCAGAAGCGGAATCCCGATATCGCCGAGCTCATCAGGGGGAAATCCGGCAGGCTTGCCGGCAACCTGGCGTCGCTCCTCATGACGCTCAAGGGACTGCCCATGACCTATAACCGCGATTTGCAGGAGGACAAGGAACGGCTCTTCGATTCCATCGATACCGTGACCCTCTCGCTGGCGGGCATGGCGGAAATGCTATCCACCATGACCGTCAATTCGGAACGGATGAAAAAGGCCCTGTCCAGCAATTTCTCCACCGCCACGGATATTGCCGATTACCTGGCACGGAAGGGCGTTCCCTTCCGGACGTCCCACGAGATCGTGGGGCGGATTGTCCGCTCCTGCGAAGAGCAGGGGATCGACTTCTTCGGCCTGAAGGCGAGTGATTTCAAAAAATTTTCTCCTGAATTTGAGGATGATATAATCGATATCGTGAAACCCGAAGGTTCTGTTGAGCTGAAATTATCATCCGGCGGCACGTCGAGGAAAGAAGTACTGGCCCAGATCGAGGCGTTGAAAAAAATGATCCGGTAACCTGCACCGGACCGCGGTTTACGGGCGGCCCGGTATTAATTTTGTCGATCCGTATCTTTCTCCTTGACAATTTTTATCATCAAGCCGATAACTATCCCTTACATTAAAAGTAGTCCTCGCCAGCGCGCGGGGCGCCTGCTGATGAACGTTCGCCGATTATGATAAGTGTTCCGGGCTCGAATATGAATATGAATATGCAACATAAAACAAAAGCATCCCTGGACTGGAAGAATCTTCCGTTCGATTATCATAAGACCGATTACAACATCCGCTATTACTGGAAGGGCGGTCGGTGGTCGGCCGGGGAGACCGTACCTGACGAGCAGATATCCCTCCACATGGCCGCCCCGACGCTCCATTACGGGCAGGAGGCTTTCGAGGGCCTCAAGGCCTTCGAGACCGCCGATGGCAGAGTCGTGGTCTTTCGTCCGATCGAGAATGCGCATCGGCTCCAGAAAAGCTGCGAGCGCATATTCATTCCGGTCATCCCTGACGAGATGTTCAAGGAGGCGGTGCGAACGGTGGTGCAGGCAAACCTGAAATACGTGCCACCCTACGGCACGGGCGCCAGCATGTATATCAGGCCCCTGGTGATCGGCACCGGGGCGCGCGTCGGCCTCGGTCCGGC
>MIBH01000014.1:630-43140 GCA_001829455.1 Spirochaetes bacterium RBG_13_51_14 | reverse complement strand
CAAGGCTCTCGTGGTTGAGGAGTATGACCGCGCTGCGCCCCTGGGCGTGGGCGACTGCAAGGTGGGCGGCAACTATGCAGCCGGTCTTGGCGGCGGCCAGTTCGGGAAAGACCGGGGCTACCCGGTGGTCCTGTACCTGGACTCCCGGGAGAAACGCTATATCGACGAGTTCAGCACGTCGAATTTCATTGCAATCAGGGACAATACCTACATCACGCCGAAATCGAACAGCATCCTGCCGAGCATCACCAACGACAGCCTGTCCGTCATCGCCCAGGAAATGGGAATGATCTACGAGCGGCGGCCAGTGGAAGCGGGCGAGCTTGAAACCTTTGACGAGGTTGGCGCGGTCGGCACCGCGGCGGTCATAACGCCGGTGAACCTGATCCGGTACCGGGACCGCGAGTACAGCTTCGGCGACGGTGAGCATGCCGGACCGGTTATCACCAGGCTTTACGAGCGCCTCACCAAGATCCAGTCCGGTGATTATGAGGACCGGTACGGCTGGCTTTTCGAAGTGAAATAGCGAGGGAACCGCACACAAAGACCGCGGCCGGAGGCATCCTTCATTGCCGAGAATTCGTCACTGTAAATATTTTTTAAGGATATCAACGAGCACATTCTGTCCCGCCTTGTTAAGATGGACCGGATCGATTGCGTAATCCGGGTTGAGTCCGCCATCTTTCAGGAGGTGGGGATAGACGTTGACGTAGGTGGCGCCAAGATTTTTGCATATCTGCCGGAGGCGTTCGTTCAGCCGCATCATGTCGGAATTCTTGATGTATATATTCGGATCTACGGGCAGATTACTGATGAAGTAAACTTTTTTGCAGAATGTCCGGTAGTAGCGAATCAGCATCAGGTAATTACGGCTGATATCCCCTGGGGTGGTCCCCTTGATGATATCATTACCGCCCACGAGCACGATAATGGCGTCCGGATTTAATGAATGCAACATCTCTTTTCGCTTTAGCACTTCTTCAGTCGTGCTTCCCCGGAGGGCGTAGTTGCATGCCGGCTCGGTCAGGTATTCTTGGAAGTTGATTATCTCCATATTGCTGTCGCCGTCGAAGGCAATGCATCCCGGGGTGCAGGCGTTTCTGTTGTTTTTCCGTATCGCTTCAACGGTGCGTTCCAGCTTGTTGATATCCCTAACATGCTTGCGTGCGCAGCCGGAGAACGCAGCAGCGGCTATAATTAAGCACAATACGATCGGCACGGTTGCTGTTTTTTTGATCGGAAAAAATATATCGATTCGCAATCTGCCGGGAAGTAGCCCGTGTGAAACCATGGTGCTGTGCGTTAGGCTGGTTACGAAGAAGTAACTCTTTCCGCTTGAATTGCCAGATACTTGACCAGCGTTTGTTCGGTTATGGCGCCCATGGTGACAAGGATTATCCCGATCAATCCTCCTTCTTTTTTCTGGATCTCTATGGCTTTGTCCAGCTGTTCCTGAGTTATTTCCTTGTTTTCAAGCAGTATCTCGCCCAATAACGGTCGTGACATGGCATTCCTCCCAAAATAATATATCTGCAATGGACATGGCCCTGCCGCCGCCGGGGCCACATTTTTATTGAATGTATCGCACCTGTTTATTATGCCAACAGTCTCCTGATCGCGTCTTTCCAGATATTGATCTGGTTCTCACGCTCTGATTCGCTCATTCGCGGAACAAATGTTGATGCTATGGTATTGTTCTTGGCGATTTCGCCGATGGAGCCGTATACGCCGCCCGTAATTCCAGCCAGATAGGCCGCCCCGAGGGCGGTCGATTCGATCATACCCGGCAGCAGCACCGGTATATTCAGGATATCGGCCTGAAATTGCATGAGGAAGCCATTTTTAGTAGCGCCCCCGTCCACACGCAGCTCCGTCACGGCAGCGCCGGTGTCATCCTTCATCGCCTCAACCAGGTCCCTGGATTGAAACGCGATGGACTTCAGAGCCGCCATCACTATTTCTTCCCGTGTTGTGTCTCTGGTCAATCCAAAAATTGCGCCGCGGGCGTCCATTTTCCAGTGGGGGGCACCCAGGCCGACAAAGGCCGGCACCATCGCCACCTGACTTTCCTTGGCGACCGATGCGGCCATTGCCTCCGATTGGGCGCTCTCGGTGAAGAATTTCAGGTAATCCCGCAGCCACTGCACAACGGCGCCGGCGATGAATACCGATCCCTCGAGGGCGTATGTCGGGTTTCCGAGTTTATCGCACGCCAGAGTGGTGAGAAGCCCGTTCCGGGAGATGATGAAATGCTCACCGTTGTTCATGAGGAGGAAACAGCCGGTTCCGTAGGTGTTCTTAGAACTGCCAACAGTGACGCAGTTCTGCCCTACCAGGGCGGCCTGCTGGTCGCCGGCGATCCCCCCGATGACGATGCCGTCGGGGAGTCCCGGCGCATTTTTCGTCGATCCGAATTTGCACGCCGATGGCCTGACCTCAGGCAGGATCTTCTTTGGCACGGACAGTATCTCCAGCAATTGTTCGGACCATTTCTTCTGTTTGATGTCGAACATCAGGGTGCGGGAGGCGTTGGTATAGTCCGTGGCGTGGGACGCGCCGCCGGTCAGTTTCCACAATATCCAGGTGTCGATGGTTCCGAACAGGAGTTTACCGCTTTCCGCGCTGGCGCGGGCGCCCTGCACGTTGTCGAGGAGCCACTTCACCTTGGTGCCGGAAAAGTAGGCGTCGATCACCAGACCCGTGGTTTTCCGGAATATCTCCTCGTGGCCGGCCTCTTTAAGCTCATTGCAGATGGCGGCGGTACGACGGCACTGCCATACGATGGCGCGGTGGATGGGCTTGCCGGTATCCCGGTTCCACAGGAGAGAGGTCTCCCGCTGGTTGGTAATGCCGATGGCGATGGCATCTGACGGGGATAGGCCGCCCTCGGCGATCGCCCGAGGTATGAGGGCGCCCAAGGACTCCCAGATTTCTTCCGCGTCATGCTCGACCCAGCCCGACTTGGGGAAATGCTGGGTAAACTCCTTATAGGCGCTGGATAGGGGCACCCCCTTTTGATCGAAGCAGTATACCCTGTTCCCGGTGGTTCCTAAGTCTAACGCGATAATGTACCTTTTTCCCATCGCTGCTCCTCATGCTGGGGGGGTTATGAAGACGTACCGTGATAGTAATAGCTTATGAAAAACAATGTCAATTAAAAATTTAACCCTTTTTACTTGCCGATTGATTTGTCTCCGTCGATAATAGTAGATGTGGATTATGAATAAATCAGATATCTGGTTTATGCCGGTAACTTTTCAATGCTTGACTCTATCATACTAAACAAACGAAACGCGCTTTATATCGCCGAAATTGGACTGAACCATAACGGTGATATTGATACCGCCCGCGCCATGATATCGGCTGCGGCGCGGTCCGGAGCCGACGCGGTAAAGTTCCAGACCTTTGTGCCGGAGCTGATGAGTTCCGTGTACACGCGGGATCTGCTGGATACCGGTGTGGAGCATCGGCGAGATACGGGCCTGGTGGATTTTTTCAGGAGGTTTGTCTTTGACAGGGACCAGTACCGGGAGTTGAAAGCAGCGGCTGTGGGGCGGGGAATCCTCTTTTTTTCATCCGTGTTTGATATTGATTCCCTGGAACTGTTGGAGGAGCTGGAAGCGCCCCTGTACAAGCTGGCCTCTTCAGAAGTCACCAACCACCCCCTCATAGAGGCGGTTGCCGAAACGGGAAAGCCGGCGATTATTTCAACCGGCATGTCCACCGAAGAGGAAATCGGCATGGCCGTGGATATCTATCAGAAGCGGAGCGGCGCCGAGCTGGTGTTGATGCACTGTGTTTCACTCTATCCGACTCCGCCCGAACAGGCGAACCTGGCCAGAATTCCGGCGCTCTCGAAGCGGTACGATCTGCCGGTGGGATTTTCGGACCATAGCCGCGAAGCGGCGGCGCCGGCGCTGGCCGCGGCGCTGGGGGCGCGGATATTTGAAAAGCATTTTACTATTGACAGATTACACGACGGTCCGGATAACGCTATATCGTGCACGCCGGAAGAATTCGCGTCTCTGATAGAGGCGGTGGAGACGGCAGTCACGATGCTCGGAACCGGGACCCTGTCTCCCGGTAATGCCGAGGCGGCAACGGCCCGGGCCTCCCGTAGAAGTCTTTTTGCACGACGGCATATCCCCACCGGGAAGGTGATCGATGAGGACGATGTGGCCGCACTCCGTCCGGGCGTGGGAATTCCCGTGTATGAGCGGATGCAGGTGATTGGAAAGCGGAGCAGGATTGATATTCCTGCTGACTTTTTAATAAAAAAAGAGTATATTTATTGAGGGGAGCGTATCGTCGATGAAGATCAGGAATGCGGTTGTTGTGATCCTGTGCCTGTCCATGGTGCAGTGTGCAACGTACTATCATATATTTGAAGGCCCGCAGAGCACTTTTTATACTGAACAGGAAAAACAATTGCTGGAGAAAACAACCAAGTCGATCGATTTTGACTATGGATATGACCAGGATATGGATCTGGATTATGTGTTTCCCCTGACGCAGGGCTACACTGAATTCAAACCGGGCGACAGGGATCTATCTCAAGCCCTCGACGGTGTGGACGACAATACGCTAATCGCATTCAGCGAGAAGATATATTGGCTCAAGAAGTTCACCGTCATAAAAATGGATGAATATGGAAAAAGCGGAAACTGGAAATTCTACACATATATTAATAAATATCTGCTGCCGTCTATCGACCATTACGCAGCCATGGTGGAGAAGCAGGCAGTCAGGAGAGATAACTACCAGTATGAAATTGAAAAAAGAAAGAAATCCATAGACAATAAAATACGGAAAGAAATGCTGCGCAGAGAATTCGAGGAGCTGTGGAGGTATGATTACAATTCATAAAGGAACGGCGGTTGCTGTCGCGTTCACCGTTATGTGCGGTTCGTTCGTGACAGCGTCGCCGGCGTACGGCGGCTCATCGGTGAGCGTCCTCTGCTACCATTCATTCCTGGATAAGAAAAAAAAGGATCCGTTCAGCTTCACCCTGGACGAATTGAGTTCCCAGGTCGAGCAGCTGAAAAATGAAGGGTTCAGGTTCGTCTCCATCAGTGACGTTATGGACCGCAGAATCAGGGGCTCCCGGAACGTTCTCATCACCGTCGATGACGGTAACAGGAGTGTGATTGAAGCCTACAATACGGTGTTCAGACCGAACGGTATCAGGCCACTCCTGGGAATATATCCCAATATCATCGGCAAAAAGAAATACGCCCTCACCTGGGAAGAGCTTGACGCGCTGGCGAACAGCGGGTGCGACATAGCCGCCCACGGCTACTTCCACCTCAAACTGAACCAGGAGCTCTACGATAACAATCCCCGTTATTTTAAAAGGGAGATATACGAGTCCAAGAAGGTGCTGGAAGAAAAGCTGAACCGAACCATAAGCGTATTTGTGTATCCCTTCGGACTCCGGTCAGATATGGCCATCAGGATGCTCAGGGACGCCGGGTACCGGTACGCGTTTACCATCAACGGCGGTATAATCGACATGCCGGTGTTCGGTTTCAACGAAGGGGTGTACGAGCTTCCGCGTTACATGGTGACCCGGACCAGCTGGAATTACTGCTTCAGCCGGGTGATGCAAAACGCGCAGCCCAAGGGTTCCCACCGCGTTGCCGCCGCGCTGAAGGCCCCAGTGGAGAGGGCCGATATAATCACCGACAGCCGGGCCGGGGAGCGATGGCCCGATCCGGTTGCCGAGCTTCAGACGGTGCTGGAGAATAAAGCCGTCATAAAGTCGGCACGGGCCGTCAAAACCGACTGGAAGAAAAAACCGCCAGAACATCAAAATCGTAAAAAAAAACAGGATAATCGGACAGATATGCTCTTCGGTCCGGCACGAGCTGCGGAGCAGGACAAGGGTCCGGCCTCAAACGACTCGCGCCGATATGAAAGAGAAGGGCTGATACTATCCGGTCCGGTTGATATCAGTATCCCGTCCGTTCCGGACAGGAGGGAGCACCGTATCGACCGGCCTGATGTCTTCGAACCCGACCGATCCGCCGCGCCCCGAGAGCGGGATAAACGATCGCCGTTCGCCATACTGGAAGCAGCGCCGACAGGAGTCTATCATCCCCAGGAAGAGAACATGAACGGAACGGGTAATAATCCGGTTCTGGAAGGCAGAGTTGCATATACGGTGAGCGGATATCATTTAAAAATAAAGAACCAGTACCAAAAAGTCAACGGGCAATCATACAACACCTACTCCATTTTTTTGAGCATGGTTAAGGATAAGGTGGGAAGGATCAAGCATGCTATCAAGCGGTATGTATTGAATCATTTCTAAAGCGCACTGTCGTGATAGTTCCCGCCTCTATTAGTGGTTCCGTGGCATCGGAAATATATCTTTTATCATCCCGCCGCCAGGCAGATCCGTATTAAATTCTGGAATCATAAAAAATTTTTGTTATTTTTTTTAAAAAAACGACACTATATAGTAAAAGGAACAACTCAATCCTGTGGGCGGTATCATCCTGTTCACGATCGGGGAGTGTAGGGGGAAATTTCATAGGATATGCGTTTGATGCAATTATGAATGAAGGAATACACTCGATTGATTATATAACTCAGCTTGCAAACGACATGAGGAATACTATGACCGAGGCTGAATCCCTGTTATGGGCGTGCCTGAGAGATAATAAATTAGGGTATCTGTTCAGGAACCAGCACCCCGTCTGCGGATTTATTCTGGATTTTTTCTGTCATGAACGCTTTCTGGCCATTGAAATCGATGATGATGAACATGAGGGCAGAAAGGAATATAATGTTTACCGGGATGAGCTGCTGCGAACCATCGGAATTAAAACAATACGATTTAAGAATAGAGATGTTATTAATAATATCGATTCGGTGATAAATACAATCAGGGCGCTTCTGGAATAGAACTGATCAATCCCGATCTATTATCTCTTCAGTCAGCTTCATGTAATCTTCCGCGCCGGTGCTCGACGGCTTATACTCGAAGATGGTTTTGCCCCAGCTGGGCGCTTCCTGGAGGGCGACATTTTCGCGGATGAGAGTGTCAAACAGCTTGCCCGGCAGCCGGTTTTCGGTCTCCTCGATGACTTCCCGGTTTATGGCCCGCTTGGCGTTGTACATGGTGCCGATAATGCCGGTTATATCGATCCCCTTGTTAAGCCGCCGTTTCACCATCTGCACTGCCTCGAACAGGTTGTACATCCCGTGAAAGGGAAGGAACTGCACCTGGAGCGGCACCAGGATCTCCTTGGAATAGGCCAGGGCATTGAGCGTGAGGACCCCCAGGGACGGGGGGCAGTCGATGAGAATAAAATCGTATGTGTTGACCTCTTCCAGGGCGTCCCTGAGGAGAAATTCCTTTGCGGGGATTGGAAGGAATTCAATATCCTTCAGTTCCTGGTTCGCGGGCAGGAGATGGAGCTCGTTCCGCTCGATGAGTATTTCGTCATACGGGAGCTCTCCTTTAAGGACGTGGAATATCGACTTTTTTATCTGCTTTGGGTTGTAGCCCAGATGGTAGGTCGCCTGGGCCTGGTGGTCCAGGTCGATAACGCAGACCCTTTTCCCCTTCATCTGAAGAGCGGCGGCTATGTTAACGGTGCTGGTCGTCTTGCCCACGCCGCCCTTGTTATTTGAAACGGCAATAATTCTCATGAGTACCTCGCATTTAAGCTACCGTAAAGAGCTGTCTTTTGTCAATGAATAAAATATGACAGTGGAGGCGCTTGCGCGGACTGCCCGGCAGGCATATTAATTATTGACATCTGGATGATAGTTGGCCATGTTGAATTATTGCATACCGGGGCGCCCTACATGCGCGGTGAGGCCCTGCGTGAATCTAATATCAGGAGCAATTACCTATGGAAACCATTACCGAGCGGGACAGAAAAATGTCTCAGCGGTGCGTCGAGTGCCCGGTATGCTCACGGGCGCGGAAAAAGCAGCGCGGCCTCGCCTATTGGTTCGTAAAGTATATCGAGAATGGATTGTGCCCCTACTGCGCCGCCTACGAACGGGTTTACGGAAAAAAGGCTCATGAAGCCTGACGGGGAATTGATGCATCATGGCTAAATTCGATCTGTTCCTGGGTCTTGATGTCGGCGGCACCCACACCGACGCGGTCCTTATCGACGACGACGGTATCGTTGCCCACTACAAAGCCGTAACCGATCATGACAACCTGCTACGCTCGGTGCGCGCGGCAATCGAGGAGATCACCCGGGATGCGAAAAAAAAGAACATAAAGCGCGTCAACCTCAGCACCACCCTTTCCACCAACGCTATCGTTGAAAACAAGCTCGAAAACGTATGCGTCATCATATCGGCCGGTCCCGGCATCGATCCGGGCAATTTTACAATCGGCAGTCAGTTTTATGTGGTCGACGGCTCCATCGACCACCGGGGAACAGAGATCAAGGGGCTTGACCGGAACGGCATATCCCGGATCGCGGAAGAGGCGGCCGGAAGCGGGATCAGAGTTTTTGCGGCGGTAACCAAGTTTTCCACGCGGAATCCCGATCATGAGAATGAAATCGCCGAAGCGGTTATGACCGCATCTGATTTCGTTACGCGAGGACACATGCTTTCGGGGCAATTGAATTTTCCCCGCCGCATTGTCACCGCATATTTCAACTCGGCGGTCTGGCGCCTGTACAACGGTTTCGCCGACGCCATTGACGCGGGACTCCGGGAACTGGGGATTGAGGCCGAACTCAATGTTCTCAAAGCGGACGGAGGCACCATGCCGCTCGGCCTTTCCCGCGACCTGCCGGTTGAATCGATCCTCTCGGGTCCTGCAGCCAGCGTCATGGGCATCGCGGCCCTGTGCGACATCACGCACGATTCGATCATACTGGATATCGGCGGCACCACCACCGATATCGCCATTTTCGCCGACGGCATTCCGCTCATAGAAAAGGAGGGCATTTCGCTCCAGTCGAACCCCACTCTGGTGCGGGCGCTCAAGACCCGCTCGATCGGCGTCGGCGGCGACTCCGTCATACACGTGAACGGAAGGGACGTGTCAGTGGGACCGGATCGGAAGGGCCCGGCCATGGCCGCAGGCGGGAAAGAGCCTGCGCTGGTGGACGCTTTTAACTATCTGAAAATTATCACCTTTATGGATGCTGGAGCGTCAGAACGGGGGATATCCGGGCTTGCCGCCAACAATGGAATGACCCCGGAAAACCTTGCTGGTGCGGCGATTGATTTTGCCGTGGCCCGGATTAAGGATGAGGTGTACCGGATGCTGGATGATATCCACAATCGGCCGGTTTATACAATTCATGAAATGCTGGAAGGGAAGAGGATAACGCCCGATACGGTATACGTTATGGGCGGTCCGGCCGAGGCCTTCCGAGATATGCTCGCCGAGGCATTCGGCGCGGCGGTCGTAATTCCAAAGAACTATGACGTGGCCAACGCCATCGGCGCCGCCCTGGCCAAAACCACCATCGATATCGAGCTCTTCGCCGATACGGGCCGGGGCGTGCTCCTCATCCCGAACATCGGCGTGCGGCAGAATGTCTCCACCGGCTATTCTGTTAAGGATGCGGAACGGGATGTGCGCGCGCACCTGGCGAAACATCTACAGAGCCTGGGCGTGCCGGTCACCGAACAGGACACTGAAATCATTGAATCGTCGTCGTTCAACATGGTGGAAGGATTTTACAGCTCGGGCAGGGATATCAGGGTCAAGTGTCAGATCAAACCCGGCGTGATCAAGAGGCTGTCATGATCAGAGCAAAAAACCGGATGGGGTTGATATTTTTCCCGGCTTTCGACTGGGCCATATCTCCCACGCACCCCGAGCGGGAGGAACGGCTCCTGTACACGCAGGACCAACTCCGCGAGGAGGGCGTATTTGACATTGAGGGGCTTGTGGAATTCAAGCCGGATATCGCCACGGAAGAGGACGTTATGCGGACCCACTTCTGCTTTCCCGACGTGGCGGGCGTGACCACGGAATCGCACATGATTTCCGCCGGCGGCGCCATCAAGGCAGCCCGCATCGTAATGGACGGCCAGGCGGACAAGGCCTTCGCCCTGGTGCGGCCTCCCGGGCACCATGCCATGAAGTCGGTTCACGGTAACCGCGGCTTCTGCAATATTAATAATGAAGCGATCATGATAGAGTATATCCGCGACACCTACGGATTGAAAAAGATAGCGGTGGTTGACACGGATTGCCACCACGGCGACGGAACCCAGGATATCTACTGGAACGACCCGGACGTTCTCTATATCTCAATCCACCAGGACGGACGGACCCTCTACCCCGGATCGGGCCACGTGGACGAGCTGGGCGGTCCGGCCGCTATTGGGAAGACCATCAATATTCCCCTGCCGCCGGAGACCAGCGACGAAGGAATCCTTTACGCCATCGACGAGATGGTGCTCCCGATCCTGGCGGACTTCGGGCCCGAGCTCATAGTAAATTCCGCCGGCCAGGACAACCATTACACCGACCCCATTACCAACATGAGTTTCTCAGCCCAGGGGTACGCGATATTGAACGAAAAGCTCAATCCCGACATCGCTGTGCTCGAAGGGGGCTATTCCATACAGGGGGCGCTCCCCTATGTGAACCTGGGGATCATTCTGGCCATGGCCGGTATCGACTATTCCCACGTGCGCGAGCCCGACTACAACAGGGATGCCCTGCGGCAGGACGCCAGGATCACCAGCTATATAAAGAAGCTGAAAGACGTGGTGCTGGAATCCTATTTTAACCCGCCTTCGTACCAGGGACTGCCGCCTGTCGGGGAGTTCATGACCCGCAAGAAGAACATCTTTTACGACACGGACGGCATCAGGGAAACGCAGCTCGAATCGATTCTGCGTTGCGGGGAATGCGCCGGCCTGTTCAGCCTTGAGACCTATTCCTCGGTGTATCCCCTTTCGCTCGGGATCGAGATTCCACTGCATGCCTGCGGGAACTGCGAGAAGGAAGGTATGAAGCTCCTGAACGATGCGAAGAAATCCGGTAAGTACAGCACTATACAGATGATCAACCGGGTGAAGAAAGAGTATTTCAGAACGTGACGGGTCCGCGCGGTCATTTCATTTTCTTGAGATTCTCGTCAAAGCTGAAGAGACGGTATCCACCGGCATCGGACTTACTGCTGAGAATGCAGTCGACGATGTCAAGCTTACCCTTCTCAAATAGAGCGAGGGCGCGGACTAGTTCGTTCGTGTCGGTGTTCACGATGCCGCGGTAATGCAGAAGGACGGACAGCCGCGCCGCAGCCTCCCCTCGTGGTACCCGGTAGTATTTGCAGAGAACGTAGACGCATTCCACGAGAACGCTTTCCAGTATGAGGGCCTTCTCCCTCCCGGCCCGTACCTTCTCGAAAAGCTCTTCCGCTGCCGGAGACTGTGCCGGATTGTCACCGAGCAGATACCGTAGAATGACATTGGTGTCCGGTAGTGCGGTCATTTCGCGTACTTATCCTTAACGACCGATCCCCACGTCGCATCTCGAATCTCCGCGAATGGGGCCTGCCGCCGGGCGTAGGCATGAAGGCTCCCGGCGACGCTCTTGACCGGCTTCAGCAGTACTACTTCACCGGAAACTTCAAACTCGATGACGTCTGAGCCGAGGACTTTTCGTATTTCACGAGGAATTGTTATCTGCCCCTTGCTGGTTATTTTTCCCGTAGCGGACATCATTATTTCCTTACTTTTATATATTGCATTACCTACTTATAATGTAATGAATAATCTCGTAGATGTCAAGTCGTTTTCATTACACCGTCCGTACAAGCGGGTACCGTGCTGATGTGCCGGCAACCTGTCATTGGATAAACGAACGGGAGATTGAAAAATTAAAATTTTTAAATATAGAAGCCGATTCAGTCCTCGAGCAGAAACGTGATCGGGAGCTGGAGCAGCATTTTTACGGGTCTGCCCGATATCTTCCCCGGCCTGAAACGGATCCGCCCCACCACTTTCATCGCCGCCTCGTCGAATCCATATCCGGCGGGCGGTGAAATCACCTTCGCGCTGTTGACCGATCCGTCCTCATTGATCTGCATCTGTACGAGCACCGTTTTCCTGGTGATGTTGGCCGATCTTGCAGCCGGGGGAAAGTATTTGTTGAGGTCAAAGTCAACAATCGGCACCGGTGGGTGGTCGCTTAAATCGGCAAACATGTAACCGTCAGTATCCGTACCGTTGCCGGAAAGCTTGTTTATGTTCACGTCGGTGTTTTCGGCGTCGTGCGCGTCCTTGCCGGTTCCCTCGATCCATTGCTCCTTTGCCACCGGCGCCGGGTTTGAGTCCCCGCCGATGGGCACTGAAAGCGGGATATTGATAAAATCTATATCGACGTCTTTGAAATTCAGGTTCTTTGCGTCATAGATGTCATCATTGTCCGAGTATTTCGGCATGCTGGAAAAAAAATACGCACCGTATCCGATGCCGTGGAGTATGACTGACAGGGATAGGCACAGTGTGAAGAGATCCATCCGCCGGATCTTTTTTTTGATGGTGTGATAAACGCGCACTGCCATATACAGAGAGCCGTTTCACTGTTTTACCGATAGCGCGATGCGCGTGACGCCCGATTGCCGTATAATGCCCATTATGCGCGCTATGGTCCCGTAGGTCAGGCGCTCGTCCGCGGAGAGCGTTACCCGCATGTTCGGCCGGTATTTTGATTCACGGGATAAATACGAGACCATCTTTTCTTCATCGGTGTCTACTCCTTCCATCAACAGCCTGCCGTCCTTGGTGATCGCAACCTGCACGGACTTGGCCACATTCGGGTCCGCGGCGTTCACCTTGGGCAGGTTGATGTTGACGGATTCCATCTTCAAAAAGTTGGCCGTCACCATGAATATGACCAGAAGGACGAGAAGCACGTCAACCATCGGAGTTATGTTGATATATCCTATTTCACTGTCGTCGTCGCCGGGAAGCAGAGCCATGGGAACTCACCTCTTTTTAGTGTTTTGTTTCGTGAACCGTATGCTCGCGCTGAATTCTTTTGCCAGTATTTCCATCTGCTGCGTGATGATTTTGACTTTTTTTGAAAAGTAGTTGTTCGCCATGACAACCGGTATGGCGATAAACAGGCCCGCGGCGGTCGCCAACAACGCCCGCGAAATGCTGCGCATGACGACCTCGGCGCCCGTGCTGCCGAGCGTTCCCAGCCCGTGGAAGGCCTTGATGACGCCGAGAACCGTGCCGAGGAGGCCGATGAAGGGTGCGTTGTTGCCCAGCGTATTCAGAATGGTGAGCCGTTTTTCCAGGATGATTTTTTCCTCGATGATTTTCCCTGACATCAGATCGGGAAGGCCCGGGGTGTCCTCCTTCACATGATCAATGGAAAATCGTGCGAAGCGGGTATACGCGTTATCACCGGACTGATTTACCAGATCCGCAGCGGTCTTGATGTCGCGCTTCCTCATCAGCTGGATTAATTGCTCGGCGAAGCGGGAGATCTTATTGCTGGAATTTTTTCTGAAGACAATTGTTCTTTCCATTCCAACCGCAAGGGCGAGGATGCTCGCGACGATTAGCATGACGAATATTAACGTTTCACCGTGACCGACAAAAAAAAGAATATCTGACATAGGTACTCTCTCATGGCTTAAAATGGTCCGCCTGACTAAATACGTGGCACACTACAATTGCAGTGCATAGAGCGCAATACATTTTTGACTGCAAATATACAAATTATAGAATATGATACAATTTCCATTCTCAAGTTACACGCACTGTTCATTTATTCTTCAGTATGCGTGTCCCCTTGAGTTTTATTGAACATGGGGTCTCTCTGTCCCGTTGATGGTTCTCCCGGAGATTTCGCTGTCAAGTTTACGGTGCTTTTGATGGAGAGATTCATGGTATCGCAAGCAGCGAGATGGTTCCGGGATTGTGTCCGCGCTAATCGAGGTTCCGGTTTCTTGCGGGCGTATATACGGCAAGAAATATAAAACCGGATGAGGAGCGGATTGAGACGGTTGTGTCAGATATCGACTGATGTGTTGGGACGCACTATAGATGAACGCCCGCAGTACGGCACGGGGCTTTTCTAATTCACGAACAGCATTTCCCAGAATTTCGGCATGGGCCACATATCATCGGCGATATGCAGTTCCAGTTCGTCCACCTGTTTTCTGATCTCGTCCATGGCTGTTTTAACTTCATTGGAGAAGTAATCCGCCAGCTTCTGGTGGTCATCAATCCCGTTTCTTTTTTCCAGTTTTGATTTCAGCATTGCGAGGGCGGTTGAAACGCCGTTTATCAGCTCTGTAATCCGCTTCAACAGGCTCTTTTGGGCTGACAGGTCCGCAGCGGTGCCGAGCACTTTTTCAGTGCCGGAAATTGACTCGGCGAGCTCCTTCTGGTATTTTACCGCTGCCGGTATCACCTGGCTGGATATGATGCTGAACATGGTCCTCGCTTCAATTTCTATGTCCTTGCAGAACTTTTCAAGCCAGATGGTGTGCCGCGATTTCAACTCCAGCGGGGAAAGAACCTTATACTTCTCGAAGAGCGTCTGCGCCTTCTTGGTCTCAAGGGCTCTGAGCGCTTCCGGCGTGGTCTTCAGGTCGGGCAGGCCGCGGCGTTTTGCTTCCTTGTGCCATTCTTCGGCATAGTTATCACCCATGAAGAGGACCGATTTTACCTTGGGAAGCTCCTCTTTTATGATATCGATGACCGTCTGTTTGATATTGCCGGCTCCCCGTTTTTCAATCATATCGGCAAGTTCATCGATACTTTCCGCCACGATGGTATTGATCACCGTCGCGGGGAAGGAAATGTTCTGCGACGATCCGACGGCCCTGAATTCAAACTTGTTGCCGGTAAAGGCGAAGGGCGAAGTGCGGTTTCGGTCGGAATTGTCCCTGCTCACCACCGGAAGGGAGGATATGCCCAGATCGATAATTGTTTTATCAGTAACGTCGTTGGCGATTCCCTTTTCGATGCATTCAAGGATTTTGGTGAGCTGATCACCGAGAAAGATCGATATGATGGCCGGCGGCGCCTCGTTGGCACCCAGGCGGTGGTCGTTAGCCGCCGATCCGACCGACGCCCGCAGAAGGTCGGCGTGCCGGTGAACCGCCTTCATGGTGGCAAGGAGGAACGCCAGGAACTGAATATTGTCGTGAGGCGTTTTCCCCGGCTTGAACAGGTTGATGCCATCGTCCGTGGTCAGCGACCAGTTGAGGTGCTTGCCCGAGCCATTGATGCCCGCGAAAGGCTTTTCGTGGAGCAGGACCGCCAGGTTGTGCTGCCGCGCGACCTGCTGCAGCTTGTCCATGACGAGAAGATTGTGATCCACGCCGATGTTGGCCTCTTCGAAAATGGGAGCGATCTCGAACTGGCTCGGCGCCACCTCGTTATGCCTGGTCTTGGCCGGGATACCCAGTTTATACAGGTCCTCCTCCACATCATGCATGAAGGACTGCATGCGCTGCTTTATGCTGCCGAAGTACTGATCCTCCAGCTCCTGACCCTTCGCCGGCGGCGCTCCCAGGATTGTCCGGCCGGTGAGCACCAGGTCCTGGCGCTTGTAGAAGTAATCCATATCTATGCAGAAGTATTCCTGCTCCGGGCCGACGTTTGAAATAACCTTTTTCGACTTCCGATTGCTCAGGAGCTTGAGCAGCCGCAGCGCGCTGTCGTTTACCGCGCGGATTGAGCGGAGGAGGGGAGTCTTTTTGTCCAGCGCCTCTCCGTTGTAGGATATAAAGACCGACGGGATGCAGAGGGTGGTGCCGATGCCGTTTTTCCTGAGAAAGGCCGGGCTCGACATGTCCCACGCGGTATATCCGCGGGCCTCGAATGTGGCGCGCAGTCCTCCGCTGGGGAAGCTCGACGCATCCGGCTCTCCCTGGACGAGCTGTTCTCCGGTAAACCGCTCCATCACTTCGCCGGGGCCGGAAATTTCGATGAAGGCGTCGTGCTTTTCCGCGGTCGCACCCGTCATCGGCTGGAACCAGTGAGCAAAATGGGTGGCGCCGTTTTCAAGGGCCCATTCCTTCATGGCATGTGCCACGGCGTTTGCCGTTTCAATATCCAGTTTTTTTCCCTTATCTATATTTTCCATCAGCCTTTCATAAATGCTTTTGGGAAGTTTTTCCTTCATTACTTTCTGGCTGAAGGTTTCCTCGCCGAAATAACTGGATATGGGGAGGTCTTTTTCTTTTTCAGCCTTATAGATTCTCTCGGTTGCGATAGTCGGTGTAATCTTTCTCATTGGTGCCTCCAGTGGATAATGTATTATATCGAATGTAAGCGTTACTAATGATATATTTTTTTGTCAATAGTTGCAGTATAACGTTTGAGCTAAATCGGGCAAATTTAACACCCCTGTAATAATTCTATTTAATGATACTAAGATTTTTCAAGAAATTTATTTATTATTTCTAAAGAGTTTGCTGAAAAACCCCATCCGAGGTGTTTTTCAGGGGCGGTTGTGCGAAATGAATAGTAGGTAAACAAGCACGCTGATAAACGGCTTTTACAAGCTGTTAACGGGTGTTTACCGCAAAACCTTACATTTTCCCGGCATTTTGCATTGAAAAATTGCGATACATCCATGTTGTTCATACGATGGATCTTCATAGACCTGCCTCACCGGACCGATCCATCCAAGTTCTCAATTAAAAGTATGTTGGTATTCACGGCCGTTGCCCGTGTTGAAATTACGGATGTTCTGATGTACTGATGATCCTCATCGATGATTGTTGATCGAGCTCTTTAAAATTTATTCGTGATGCCCCCAGCGCTCCGATTGTTACAACCATATTACAACCGCGTTAACCGAATGTAAAATTTCTCTGAATCAGCCTGTTTTTGAAATTATCACATTGACCCAAATCGAGTCCATAATTATCTATGGATATATAAACGCCGCATCCTGATAATTAATATATGTAACAGATGTTATTTTTCAATGCGATTATTTACAGGGCGTTCCGGAATGGTTATATAAACAATATGTAATATTAAAATTAAAGCAGGAGGATTGACATGATAAATTACGTTGATACCGTATGGATGCTGATCGCAACAGCGCTTGTGATGATCATGACGCCGACTCTGGCATTCTTTTACGGCGGCCTGGTACGGAAGAAAAATGTTCTCTCCGTATTGATGCAAACGTATGTGATTCTCTCGGTAGTATCAATCCAGTGGATTCTTATCGGGTACAGCCTGGCATTTGGGCCCGACCTGGGAGGCGTAATCGGGTATCTCAACTATGCGGCGTTAACCGGCGTTGGGATGGATCCGATCAAGGGACAGACGATTCCCCAGCAGGTTTTCGTGCTGTTCCAGATGATGTTCGCGGTCATCACGCCGGCGCTTATCATAGGCGCGTTCATCGAGCGGATCAAGTTCAGCGGCTTTGTGGTGTTTACGCTGCTCTGGACTACGCTGATCTATGATCCGATGGCGCACTGGGTATGGTCAAGCGACGGGTGGCTCGCGAAGCTCGGCGCGCTCGACTTCGCCGGTGGAACCGTCATACACATACTGGCTGGAATATCGGCTCTTATTATGGCTCTATGCCTGGGCAAAAGGACCGGAATGACCACCGGGCATGCTCCCCACAATCTGCCATTGGCGGTACTGGGAGCGGGATTTCTCTGGTTCGGTTGGTTCGGATTCAACGCGGGAAGCGCGCTTTCGGTCGGCCCGGTAACGGTTTCGGCGTTCCTTAACACCAACACCGCCGCAGCTGCCGCGGCCATAACCTGGATGATCCTCGATTGGATCGAAAACAAGGTGCCAACCGTGTTAGGAGTCATAACCGGCATCGTGGCCGGGCTGGTCGCCATTACACCTGCAGCCGGGTACGTTAAACCGATGGCCGCGATAGTCATAGGCGCGTGCGGCAGCATATTTGGCTTTATCTTCGTCACGAAGATAAAAGCGCAGTTCGGGTATGACGATTCCCTGGACGTGTTCGGAGTCCACGGCATCGCGGGGATTGTCGGGGCGCTTGCGACCGGGCTTTTCGCGACAAAGCAGATAAATCCCGGCGGCGCCAACGGCCTTTTTTACGGGAATCCGAAGCAGTTCCTGATTCAGGGATTGGCGGTCGCCGTGGCGGTTGTATTCTCCGCTGTCGGGACTTTTATCATATTTAAGGTCGTCGATGTTGTCATCGGCCTCAGAGTTGACAACGATGACGAGTATATCGGCCTCGATCTGACGCAGCATCACGAAGCCGGCTATACGCTTATGGAATAAGGAGGATAAGATATGAAATACGTGGTAGCAATTATAAAGCCGCACAAACTGGAACAGGTGAAAGCCGAGCTTGAGAAGGAAGAGGTGACCCTCATGACCGTGGTCGACGCGCTTGGGTGCGGCAGGCAGAGGGGCGTCACCGAGGTATACCGGGGCGTCAAGGAGGTCGGTAACCTGCTCCATAAGGTGAAGATCGAGATTGCGGTGAACGACGCATTTCTCGAGCGCACAATCAGCGCCATTATACGCGGCGCCCGGGAAGGAGAGATCGGCGACGGCAAGATTTTTGTCTTTGATCTGAACGATTGCATACGAATCCGAACCGGCGAACGGGGCGGCAAAGCGATCGGGTAATATATCTGGGATTAGCCCCTCAATCCCCGTTCGGCTGAGCTCACGGCCGAAGCACGGAGGGGGACTTTAGTGAAACTTAAATGCATGAATACATTATAACAACAGGAGGCAAACATGAACAACGTCGTAATGTATAACATTGACTGGACACTGCTGATATCTCTGGTCTTGATCGGTCTGGGGGTGATATTATTTTATCTCAAAATCAACATGAAGATCTGCGAGCCGAACGAGATATTGATTTTTTCGGGTAAGAAGCGGAAGCTGAAAAGCGGCGAAGTGGTCGGCTATCGGATAATCCGGGGCGGGATGGGACTCAGGACCCCGATCCTGGAAAAGGTATCGCGGCTGTCCCTTTCGAGCATACCGCTATCTATAAAAATCGAGGACGCGCTCTCGAACGGGATGATTCCGATAAATCTCGCCGCAATAGCGCACGTGAAGATCGCGTCGCGCGAGGGAAACGGCCTCGAGAACGCGGTTGAGCGATTGCTGGGAAAATCTTCCACTGAGATCGAGACCATAGCGCGATCGACCGTTGAAGGTATTCTGAGAGGCGTGCTCGCGACATTCACGCCTGAGGAGGCGAACTACCGGCGGATCGACTTTGAAAAAAATGTGTATGATAAAGCGAAAGGCGAGCTTGCGAATCTCGGATTCACTCTGGATTCAGTTAAAATTGAGGAGCTCAACGACACGCAGGGATACCTCGAGGCGGTAGGACGGCAGAGAAACGCCATGGTTCAGAGAGATGCGCGGATCAAGGAGGCAGAATCCGAGGCGGAAGCGAAAATCGTTGAGGCGACTTCAAAGAAGAAGGCGGCTGATGTGGAATTCCAGTCCCAGGTCGCCATCGAGGAATTTGAAGCCGGGTTCAGGAACCGGAAGGCCCAGCTGAAGGAAAAGACCCATACGATTGAAGCGGTGGCCGAGTATGCGAGCAAGATTGAAGAGCTCAAGCAGCAGGATACGCTTGAAGGAATCAAGATGAATGTCAACATGAAAAAATTTAACGCGGAGATCGTCATACCGGCCGAGGCCGAAAAGAAGGCGAGCGAGATGAAGGCAATCGGAAAGGCTTCGTTTCTTAAAGAACAGGGAGTTGCCATGGCGGACGCGGTGAAGAAAATGAGGGCCGAGTGGGAGAACGGCGAAAGCAAGGAGCTCTTCATGCTCCATATACTGCCGAACATCGTGGAGAGCGTGTCCAAGGTCATCGGGGACAACCTGAAGGTGGACAAGCTGGTGGTCATGGGCAACGGCGGAATTCCGAGCCATGTCGGCGATGTGACGTCGAGTGTCATCACGTTTCTTGAGCAGATTAAATGCGCCACCGGTATTGATTTGACGAACATTGTTGGAGACAAGAAGTCTTTGCCGATGAAGAAAGAATTAGACTAGGAGGCAGCACATGGAAGCTGTGTTTGAAGAGATATACGCGGTAAACGGCCACAAGGAATTTACGTCGATATCCGAGATTTTGAAGATAATCAGGGATCGGAAGATCGAGTTTCTCGATCTCAAGTTCGTGGATCCCTTCGGCCGACTGCAGCATTATACCATAACGGCTGACCGGGCAGACGAGGAGCTCTTTTCCGTGGGTACTGGGTTTGACGGGTCTTCGATCAGGGGTTTTCAGCACATCCACAACAGCGACATGTTGATGCGGCCCGATCCCTCGACTGCGTTCATCGATCCGTTTTTTGATAACCGGACGCTGAGCTGCCTGTGCGATATAGTCGACCCCGTAAAAAGAAAGAGATATACCAAGGACCCGCGCTATATCGCCCAGAAGGCGGTGGAATATCTGCAGACCACCGGCATTGCGGACACGGGCTACTACGGTCCCGAGCCGGAGTTTTTCATTTTCGACAAGGTGCGGTACGAGCAGACGTACAACCGGGCGATGTATGAAGTGGATTCATCCGAGGCGTTCTGGAACTCGGGCAAGGATGACGCCAACCTGGGGTACAAGATCGGATACAAGCAGGGGTATTATCCGGCGGCGCCGTTCGACCAGCTTCACAACCTGCGATCGAAGATGGTCGAAATTCTCCGGAACTGCGGTGTGCAGGTCGACCTTCATCACCACGAGGTCGCGACAGCCGGACAGACCGAGATCGGCCTCAAGGTCGCCGACCTCGTCAAGCAGGCCGATACGCTGGTGCACTACAAGTATATCATCAAGAACGTCGCGCACCGGTACGGGAAAACCGTGACCTTCATGCCGAAACCGATTTTCATGGATAACGGATCGGGGATGCACACCCACATCAGCCTGTGGAAGGAAGGGAAAAACATATTTTACGAGATGGGGAAATACGCTGATCTGAGCGACAGCGCCCGGTATTTTATCGGCGGATTGTTCAGGCATATAGAAGCGATTCTCGCTTTTGCCGCGCCGCTTACCAACTCGTACCGGAGGCTGGTGCCGGGGTATGAGGCGCCGATCAACCTCGTGTACTCGGCGCGGAACCGGTCGGCCGCCGTGCGGATACCGATGTACAGCGAGAGCGAAAAGGCGAAACGGATCGAGTTCCGGTGCCCCGACCCGTCGTGCAATCCATACCTTGCCTTTGCGGCGATGCTCATGGCGGGTATAGACGGCATTGAGAATAAGATCGAGCCGCCTGATCCGATAGACGAGGACATTTACGAGCTTTCCGACGAGGAGAAGAAGCACATACGGTCGACTCCGGGGACGCTTAAGGAAGTCATGGACGGTCTCGAGAGAGATCGCGAGTTTCTTGTCAAGGGGAACGTTTTTACCGGTGACCTGATCGAAAGCTACGTTGACTACAAGCGCAAGAGCGAGATCGATCAGGTGGCGCTCAGGCCCCATCCCTGGGAATACGCGCTTTACTTCGAGGTATGAAGAAGGCGGTTCGCCAGTATTATCATCTGAACTTACTGATTATATACAGCACAAGGCTCAGAATAATGCTGATAATAATGCTGGTGACGATGGGAAAGTGGAAGCTGAAATTCTTCCGCTGGATATTGATGTCTCCGGGGAGCCTGCCAAGATATTTCAGATATGGAATTGAATCCTTGAAGACTATGATTATGCCCACCAGTATTATTATAATGCCGATAATAATAAGTATTTTCCCGAATGAACTATGCATTATTGTTATCTGCTCTAAGCAGCTATTCCACACTAAAGACGACAGTGTCGATGGCCGTTGATCCTTCATAGAGTACTATTTCATGCCGCCCCCGTTGCAGCAATACCGGCTCCTCGAGATCGCTCGTCACCTGTTTTTTTGTCCCATTGTCAATTCTGTAGTAGTAGCGTTTCGCCTTCAGAGAATAATCGCCGCGGTAGGAGATTTTCAGCGGCACCGCCTGCCGCTCCCGGGAAATAAGCGGGTCTATGACGAAAGCTTCGCCCTGCGCCGGCGATACCACCGTGGGGATATCGTCAGGGTTATAGGTGTGGAAGGTTCCGTGCTTAACAGGACAACTTCTCGTAGGGAGATCACCCGGGGCGAAGATTTCCCGGTAGGAGGGGCATTCTGTGCGAGCGCGCAGACCGCTCATCCGGCACAGCTTTATGTCCACATAGCCATCCGGTTTTGTGAAATGGGGACGTTCTTTCCCGGTGAGAAGCCGCATCACCTGATGAAATATCCGGCCCGATCCCCATGCGCCCGATATCCGTTTCATGGGCCTGCCGGAGAAATTCCCGACCCATACGCCCACGATATGGCGCGTGGTGAAACCCAGCGTCCATGCATCGCGATAATCCTTGGATGTCCCCGTCTTCACCGCCACATCGAATGGAAAGTCGAGAAAGCTCCTGCTCCCCGGCGATGAGCGACGCCGTATTTCACGGTCAGACAGGATGTTCGTGATATAGTGAGCCGTTTTTTCAGTCATGAGGCGTCCGCTGCTCCCAACGGTGATGGGGCACCCCCGTCGGTCCTTGCCCACAACGACCGGCTTCAATATGCCACCCTGTGCGATTGCTGCGTAGACGCGGGCCATCTGCATGAGGCTCGCCCCGCCAGTGCCGAGGGCCAGGCCGTGGCCGTAGTGATCCGGACCAGAGGTCATATGATCGAATCCGGCGCGCACCAGGAGGTTGTAAAAAACGGGCACGCCCACAGCCCTGATCATGGACACGGCTGGAACGTTCCTCGATGCTCCCAGGGCTTCGCGGATGGTCAGGGGTCCCCAGTACGAGAGGTCGTAATTTTTCGGGAGGTAGGTTTCTTCCTGATCGGCCGGGTAACCCAGCTCGCGGTCATAGATAATGGTGTTGGGGAGGTACCCCTTCTCGTCCATGGCGAGGGCGTAGAGCAGGGGCTTCAGGGCGCTGCCCGCCTGGCGCACCGCCAGGCATCCGTTCACCTGCCCGTCAATGGAGCCGTTGAAATTACGGGACCCCACCATGGCGATTAAGGGCAGTTTTTCTTTGCCTGAGAGGTCGAGAACGATCACCGCGGCATTCTCCGCATCGTAGCGTTCGAGAAAGAGAAGCTCGCTGTTGACGATCCGGTGGATTTTTTCGTTGCAATTTTCATAAATGCAGGTACGCACGTCGCCGTCAAGCCCGGGATTCGCCGCGCGGATCCATGACTCGAAGTGGAGCGTGGTTGAGTCGTCCCGTTGGGCGCGGAATGGCGGCGGCGCGAATACAGCCTGCCGCAGAGAAGGGAGATCGCGGGGCGTCCCGGCGGTGAGCTTTTTCCAGAGCATGAGGAAACGCGCGTCGAACTTTTCTTCAGTCACGGCATTCTGCCGGATGAGGATTGCCAGCGCCGTATGTTCCTCGCGGGTCAGGAATCGTATGTCACGATTGAATATGCGCTTCGCTGCCGCGGGGAATCCTGCTTGATTGTACTTCAAGGAAACGCGGTTGAGATAGTATTCGAGAATGCGGTCCTTTGAAGTCGAGAGCTCCAGCTTCAGGGCGAGAGCTAATTCGCACATCTTCCGGAGGAACTTATTCGCGGGAAGAGCGTCGCGCCAGGCTATCCGCGCAAGCTGCTGGGTGATGGTGGAGCCTCCGGATACGATGCGTCGGCTCCTTATGTTTTGAAGCGTGGCGCGACAGATGGCAACGGGGTCGATTCCGGGATGATAATAGAAGCGGCGATCTTCGGCCGCAAGAACCGCCCGCACCAGATAAGGCGGATACTCCTTAAGGTCAACCCACTGGGCATAGGCTCCTTCGCCGGGGGTGCAGAACTGGCGGAGCACCGTCCCCTCGCGCGAGAGAATCCTGAGCGAGACAGTGCCCTGGATGCGGTCCGAAGAAACGGGCCAGACCAGGAAAATGATTATCACGGCGGCAGCCGCCAGGGCTGCCGCCCGAGGCGCAATGGCGCGGATTTTCAACGGTACGGTCATCATTGCACCACGAGGAAACCGGTGCCCGTACGGCCGAACGTCTCCGGCTCATACATGAGCTTCGAGACGGCGGCCGGAGCCTGGGCCCTGCCCTTCAACAGGGGCCGAACCAGGTAGGTGAACTCATGCAGGCCCGGTGCGAGGTAATCCTGGGTAATGACCACCCGGTCGTCGCGGTACTCTATCGTTGGGAGGGCATCCATCCACCAGTACTCGTATGCCGGCCTGTCTTTGGTAGTAAGCTTTCCCAGGGACGATTCTTCGGTTTTTAAAGCCGTGTTTACGATTTCTACGTTTGATGGAATCGGGTCCACAACGAGGGCATTGAAGACAGGCTTGGGCGTCACCACGCGGATACGAACGAGGTATATGGAGCCGCGCTTCAGATTGTCGCGTATAATGGTCCCGTCTCTGTCGCGACGCGACGGCCTGCCGAGGTCGATAATGTCACGCTGGATCTCCATTCCCTCATCGCGCGGTGCCACGGTGGAAAGCAACGGGAAGTAGGCGAGGGTCGCCGTGTAATAGAGACGATTATTTTTCGACGAGGAAAAAACCATCGGGTGATTCACGCCGGCCGGGCCGTAGGCGTAGAGGTTGCGCATCGGGATGGCCGTTGACCGCACCTCGAGCTTCCGCCGGTCCAGGGTCGGCTCGAATGCCGTTTTGCCGTTGATTGAGACCGTTCCCGTATACGCGGGAATGATCGATCCTTCCTTCTCATACGCCTGGTAGTAATCATGGAGAGCCAGAGCGGCGAGGCCGGTGCTGTGGCTGTCGTGCCAGACCGAGCTGCCCTGGTCCGCGATGATAAACTGCACCATGTTGGGAATGAGCGGGTTGGTCCGGTCAAGCATGATCATCATCCTGAGGATAACTCCCAGGGTGGATCCGTTTGAACTAAATGCCCGATTGTAGTTGTCGGTGCCCTCTTCCTTGAATGAGACTTTGCGGGTGGTGATGTCCATGCGGTTCTTCACCGCCTCCATGATACGCTTTGCATGATTGTCATCCTTGTAGTCGCTGATTCCCTTTTTGAGGCCGATGGCCATGGCGAGGTACGCCTTTGCCCGGAGCGAGAGCTTCTGCTCGTTGTCCAGCAGGAGATCGGTGAGGGACGCGTTGTGGTCACCCTTGAGCGTGAGCACATAGTTGATAAGGGCGAAGGACTCAAAGATATACTTATAGCCGTCCTCCCGGGGTTCGCGGACATAGTTTTCCAGAAAAGCCGCGACCTTATCTACCACTGACGATTGTACCCGGTATCCCCTCTGTTTCGCTACCTGGAGAATGAAGGCCACATAAGCGGTAAGATATGGATCGCTCCGCCCGTCGGTGCTGTCCTTCCAAAACTTGAACCCGCCGTCGGCGTTCTGGAATCTGTCTATCTCCCCAAGGAACAGCTCCTCGATGCGCGAGAAATCGAAATCCCTGTCGCTCGGAGGCTTAAAGGAAAATTGCTTCAGAAGCTCGCCCGAGGACATGGCGAGGAGAAAGGCCGAGGCCCGCTGTTCCAGGCAGAAGAAAGGATTGGTCTTGTAGAAGGCGAACGCCCTGTTAAGTCCCACCAGCGCCGTCGGTGCAAGGGCTAATTCCAGGCCCCCCATCTCCGGCATCACACTGCCCGGGGCCGGGAACTGGATGAATTCCTTTTCTTCTGTTGACGTGAATCCGGCTACAGTGAAGGCCTCGTCGGGAGGCTGTTCTCGAACCGGGAAATTGAATTCCAGACGGTCGATCACATCGCTCTTTTTAAATCCGCCTCCGGTGTATTTCTCCATGTCGACCGGCTTCACTGAAAGCCACCCCTTCACCGAGATTTGTCCCGATGGAGAAGTGTTATCGCTGCTGTTCCCGGTCATTTTTTTCAAGGCTGCGTACCGTTCCAGGTTGAGCGTCACCGGGAAGGTTATCTCCTTCGCCTCACCAGCGTCGATCGCTGCTGTGGTTGTCGTCTCTTTTCCCTGGAGGAGATCCGATTGTATCGAGAAGATGAATTCTCCCCCCCGGTTAGTCTGATTTATGACCACGGCTCCCAGAGAAAGGGTATCGCCCGGTCTGATGAAGCGGGGCAGATTTTTCTGGATCACCAGCGCCTTCCGCACCCTGAATTCATGATTCGCGTTGCGATATTTGCCGTTGATCGACGCAAGGGCCATGATCCGGAAGGTGGTGAGGTTGTGCGGCAGTGTAAATGTTACGGTCGCTTTCCCTTCAGTGTCGGCGATGATTGACGGGTTCCAGTAGGCGGTGTATCGGATATCTTTGCGAGAGCCGTCTTCGCTGTCCTTGTCGAAGCCGCCCAGGCCCTCGAGCTCATCTCCTTTTCCCTGTCCGCCGGGGCTCTCGCCCTTCTGGGTGTAGCGGTACTGCTTGATTATAAAGCGCCGGTTTTCCAGGATCCGTACGCCCAGGGGCCAATTCTGGTAGAGCTTATTCACCGGATTCGCGTACTGATAATCGATGAGATCGAGCACTGCCCGGTCGGCCACGGCAAGGGCCACTTCCGCGCCCGGCTCAGTGGTGATGGTCACGGTGACTGGTTCGCCGGGACTGTACTCGCTTTTGTTAGGGACCAGATCGAGTTTTGCCTTTTTCGACGCGTTGCTTACCGAGAGCTTCACGATACCAGCCTTGAATTTTGGGATGCCCATGTCATTGGCGATGTACTCCGCGCGTGTCTTCGGATCAACGGTTTCCGGCAGATTGACCCGCGGGCGGACGAGCATGACCGAGAGGAACACGTTGGGAAGATATTCTTCCTTCATGGGGATTTCAATTGGAGTGCCGTTTTCGGAGATGTCCATGGTCTTCTGCCATATCACGGATTCGCGCTCAAGGGTGATGATGGCCTTGCAGCGGCTGAAGGGAGACTGGATGAGAACCCGTGCCGTTTCACCCGGCTGATATTCCTTTTTATCCGGCATCAGGGTGATTGCGTCGTCGTCATCCAGATACCAGGATACCATCTCACCGCCCCAGGCGTAGAAGTTGTCACGGGAGTAGCTCATGCCACCCCGCTCCTGCACGATAATCGAATACCCGCCTGAATCCGCGGGCTGAAAGGTGAAGGTCCTGGGCGCGCCGGACAGGGTGATCTCCTGGCGGAGCACCTGTTCCTTTACCAGCATGTTACGCGGCTGCAGGGTCCCGCCCGGTCCCTTGGACATGATGTTCTTGTAGTTGTACCTAATAACAGTAATAACGGCCGGACGGCTTTCGACGTGACGACCGTCGTTGGTCAGGGCCACCAGGTCGAAGGAGAACTGCTTGCTGAAGTGCTGATAGCGGTTCTTCGATCGGATGCCGATCAGGAACGATCCGGGATACACGGTGGCGTAAGCGGTCTTTGTAACCGATTTATCGTCCACGTCTTTGACCTTCGCCTCTATCTTTAGATCATAGATGTCAGAGAGCTGCAGGGTCTGATCGGGCGTCTGGAGCTTTTCCTGGTTCAGCATCGGCCGGGGGGTCAGAGTAAAAACGTATTTCCCGGACGAATCGAGCCTGCCGGAATCGCCGGTGTAATACCCGGCGTTGGACCAGTCGATCTCAGTTTCTTCCCATAGCTGTCCGTCGCCAAAGGTATAATCGGAATAATTCGGGAAGGAAATGCGCCGCTTCATCCGCATGCAGTTGTAGGTGACCGGGGCTGATTTCATGGGCGCACCGAACAGGTAACGGCCCTCGATAGTTATCGGTATTTTCTCGCCAACGCTGGCGTCGCGAAGACCTGCCACGCTCACGGAGAATGAAACGGGCCGGAACTCCTCGACCTGGAAGGTGTCATTGACGTATAACCTGTCATTCAGGGCCATACGCACCTGGTAGTGTCCGAGTGGCGCGTCAGCGGGAATTTCGCAGGTTGTCCAGAGTCCGCCCTGGGCGGATGTTTTGATATCCTTGGAAAACAGCTGCTCTCCTTTGGAGCTTGATATGGTCACGCTGATTGGGGCGTTTCGGAGCGGCGTCAGTTTTCCCTTTTCCCGCACCGCGAGGATACCCTTGAGGCTGACCGTATCGCCGGGCCGATAGAGCTTCCGGTCGAAGATGATCTCTCCGCCGAGCGACCGCTCCCAGGCGTTTTGATCAAACTGGTTGCAGACATAGTACATGGGGAGATCGTAATTTGCCGAGGTGATAAATGCGCGGTCGCCTGTTCCGCTGCTCACCACATACAGTGATTTTTTAAGCAGGCCATACTCATTTTTAGGGATACGGCAATAGCCTTCTTCGTTCGTAATGCCGGAACCGATCCTGTTGTCAATGTCATAGAAGGTCACTGCAGCGCCCTTTACCGGTGCGCCCCGATGCAGGGAGTGAACCCATACGTAGGATGAGTCAAAGGCCTCCTTGACTGATATCCCCAGGTCCGTCGCCTGAATGATCTGGCCGCGGGTGAGACGCTCGCTTTTACCGTTATATGATATTACATCGCCGGTAAATGTCACGCCGAGCCACCCCGTATGTGCGGATGTGAGATACTTCCGGATGTCGTAGCCGGTGCGTCCGGACACGTGCTTTCCCACGCCCGTTTTCCATTCGATCATGTTGTAGCTCAGATTATCCAGTATGCTGTAACGGGAATCGGACAGGCCCATCTGTATATGTTTCAGCGTAACGGGTGCCACACCCACGACGATCTCCGGCATGTTAGCCATTTCCACCGGGACCTTCTGGCTCATCGTGGATTCAAGCAAGGTTTTATCGTCTTCGAGAGAAAATTCAGGGCGGTATTCGGGGACCGTAACCTCGATCTCCCGGTCTCCCGATACCAGGGCGTTTCCGTGAATATCCGTCATCGGGCCAACGGTGAATTTATAGGCGGTGCCTGGTTTTACCGACCATGACGTAAGGGCTATACTCCTGGTGCGGCCGCGTGAGGATTCCCGCCACGGGATGGAAGGTGTGACCTTGATGGCGGTCCTGGCCGCACTGATATCGACGTCGTTGTTGAATTCGAACTGGGCCTGCCAGAAATTCTGGTAGTAATCAACGCCCTCCTGCTTGAACGCCACGGAGAGGGGGCCGTGCGTGGCGTAGGTGAATAATTTCTTATTTTTTAACTCTGCTGCGCCGTCGGCCGCACGGAGACCGGGCTCGACGGTAATGGTCACCGCTGCGTCGCGTTTGAAGGGCGCTGTCGGGGTGATGATGACGGCTCTGCGGTTCGGTTCGCCGGCGTCGTTGCCCGGCCCGCCATAGCCCTCGTCCTCTCCTGTCTCGACATCTCCGCCTGATGCGGGATCCCAGTATGTCGTCTTGAAGGGGATTGTCTGGTTGTTGCACAAGAGCCGTACCTTTCCGCTGAGATCCGCCAGATTAACCGGGTGGCTGAAATTAATTGAGAAGGACTGGTTGTAGTCGATGGTGCCGGACTGGTAGGGTATCGGATGGGCTGACACGCTCAGTTCCGGTATCGTGAAGGTGAAGGTAAAGGAGTAATTTTCGGGAAGCGCTTTACCGTTCAGGGAGGTGGTTCCCTTGCGGACGGTAATGGTATAGGTTCGGCCGAACTCCCATCCTGTTTCAGGGATAAAAGCGCAAATGCGGCTCCCATACCAGCGGAAATTTCCCCTGATTGCCGGTGCGATATCCAGGACGCCGGCGGTTGTATCTTCCAGCTTCGACAGAGGCACCAGAGGATGGTTGAAGACCACCGTGACCTCCTTCCGTCTATCGTCGCCGGTAACGGTTCCGGTGGGCGCCGCCTGTACGATACGGAGCATCGAGTTATCGACGGGAGCGGGCTCCCGATAGCGGTTTGGTTCGATTGTTGCCACCTTGTCAGAGCTCAGGGCGCTCAGGGCCGCGGCGGTAATAATGATGGCGGCGCCTCCCGACAACATGATCCGGTTCCTTGAGACCGATAGAAATGGTTGGAGATGCCGGGGCCAGAGGTCCCCGGCAACAAAGATTTTTAGCCGTGTTATTGTCGTGCGATCGAGCCGGATGCTTTTCGCCCAGGTGATGATGCGCCGGGTCATGACGGGCGCCTGCTTTCCCACAGAACGCGCCAGGGAAACTGACTTCTTAATGACTGTATTCGCGGTGGTGTGAGTTTTGCGGAATAAGGAATCCGCATATTTCATGATTGCATGAAGATTTTTTTTTAGGTTCATATTTTTTTTCCTTTAATCATATTTTTATCGTGTCATGTTGTTTCATTTTTTGTAGATCGTTGCAGAAAATCGAGCAGCATGCGTATATCACTCTGGGCCCTGCGGTTCGATTGTCTGTTTTTGCATTGAAGACTTCGAATATATTGTTGATGCATGTATGATATGGGGTGTTCTTTAAAATTCAAGTATAAATTGTTACTCGAGTTAGGCGAATTTAATTATGTGGGCCGCTCCCTCCCCCTTGAGGGGGGAGGGTTGGGGTGGGGGTGATGAATTTACGGCGAATGGATAACTTTTGTATGCCAAAATCACCTATTTCACCCTCCCCTAACCCCTCCCATCAAGGGAGGGGGAATTAATTATATAAATTCGCCTAACTCGAGTAATTAATTCGACTTAGGATATTATTATTTCCCTCCCCCCTCAAGGGGGAGGGAGAATATATTTCAATTTTCGCCTGAGTTAAGTAAATTATAATTGAATATAATATATGGTGTAAAAAGATGTAGCGATCACATACCGTTAATGGTGTGATTGCCTGAACACACCCTCTTCCTGCTTTATTTTTTCCAAAAAGGGCCGTGTTCAGGGAGGGGTTGCCAGTGAATAAATCGGAATTGATGAGCATTATCGAACAATACGGCCTCCGTCCAAACAAAAAGCTGGGACAGAATTTTCTCGTGTCCAACGCGGTGCTCGATAAAATAATAAACATAATAGGAATATCCTCCGATGACCGCGTGCTTGAGATCGGTCCCGGGCTGGGGGCGCTGACCGGGCGAATGGTTGAAGTTGCCGAGGGGGTGACCGCGGTTGAGATCGATTCGGGGCTGTACCGCTATTGCGCGGAGCGCTTCAGGGGGAAGAATAATATAAGGCTGATACATGCGGATTTTCTGAAACTGGATCTGGCTGATACCTTTACCAAATTCGTCTCCAATCTTCCATACTACTGCTCTTCCGAAATACTCTTCCGGATCACCCGCTATTCAGCGCCGCATGTTTATGTGACCCTTCAGAAGGAGATGGCTGACCGGATCATCGCGGGACCGGGGAACAAAACCTACGGCGCCCTGTCGGTTACCCTGGGGTTCTACTATCAGCCGACGATCCTCTTCGGGGTATCCCGGGAATCATTTTATCCCCGGCCCGAGGTTGCCTCTTCCCTGGTGAGGCTCGTTCGGCGGAGACGCCTTCCCCTGTCCGGCGGTGACATCGATATTTTTCATATGGTGGTGAAATCAGCCTTCTGGGGACGGAGAAAAACGATACTCAAGGCCCTGTCGGAATCTCCGCACCTGCAGGCAGGGAGAGAGGGGGCGGCGCGCTCTCTCGCTGCTGCACGTATTGACGGCGGTCGTCGCGGGGAGGATCTTACGCTCGATGAGTTCGTCTCCCTGGCCGAGGCCTGTAGAGATTTACGCGGTGAGCAGCTGACATGATGCCCGTGCGGACATCAGGGCGCTCCTCAGCCGGGGGAATCGTTCATGTTTATAATGCGCGCTCATCCCCCGGAGACGGTGGGAGGTAGCATGCCCTGCAGTTGTAAAGAATTTGTTCTACATAATTTTACTTCATAGTGGTTGAATTGATGGCACGTCTTGATCCATCCGTCGTTGAAGGCATTCTTTCCCGCGTTCAGAAGCCGGGGCGGTACCTGGGGCGCGAACTGAACGTCATCGTGAAGGAAGAAGCGCGCCTTCGAATGGCCCTGTGCTACCCGGACCTGTACGATGTGGGTATGTCGAACAATGGCCTGCGCATCCTGTACGATATTGCCAATGCCATGCCCGGCGTGGCCTGCGAGCGGGTGTTTGCCGCGGCAGCGGATTTGGAGGCAATACTTCGCGAGAGCGGCGTTACCCTGTACACGCTGGAGACCTACACGCCGCTCTCCGATCTCGACCTGATCGGCTTTAACGTATCCCATGAGCTTCTCTGCACGAACATACTACAGATACTCGATCTGGGCGGTATCCCGCTGCGACGCGGCGATCGGGGCGAAGGCGCGCCGATCGTCATCGCCGGCGGCGAAGCGGTTTCGAATCCGTTCCCTCTCGGCGATTTCATCGACGCCTTTTACATCGGCGACGGCGAGGAGGGTATCCGTGAGATCGTTCAGGCCGTGCTTGACGCGAAAGAAAAGGGTCTGGGACGGTGTGAAACGCTCGAGCGCATCGGCGCAGTCGATGGGGTGCTCCTCCCTTCCCGGTACGCCATGACCTATGAAGGCTGCGCAATTGCAGAAAGCAGCGGCGCTCCAGTGCGGAAGCGGGTGTACCGCGGGCGGGATCTTGCGGACCCAGCGAAACCGCTGGTCCCCAACATCCGGATCGCGCAGGAACGGGTCGTGATCGAGGTCACCAGGGGATGCGGTAATTTTTGCAACTTCTGTCACGCCGGGTATTATGATCTTCCCTACCGGTGCTATGACCACAGCGCCGCAGCCCAGCGCATCATGGTCATGGTGCGGAACACCGGGTATAATGAGGTGACCCTCTCCTCACTCTCGATCAGCGATTACCCCTCCCTGGTCAGCCTCATCAATGCCGTGCTCCCCGGGCTTACGGAGAGGGGGATATCGATCTCCTTCCCGTCGCTCAGGGTTGACGCGGCGACACTGCCGCTGATCGAGCAGATATCGGAGGTGCGGAGGGCATCGCTCACCTTCGCGGTTGAGTCGGCTTCGGAGGAGATCAGGGCGCTGGCGAACAAGCGGATTCGCGTCCGTGATCTCACTGATATCATGCGGCGTGTGCGCGACCTCGGTTGGAAGGTGATCAAGCTCTATTTCATGATAGGCCTGCCCGGCTGCGAAGAGCATGACGAGGCGGCCGACATCATCAACCTCCTGAAAGAGATACACCGGGTCGCCCGGGCGGGAATGGAAATCAATGTCACCGTATCGCCCTTTGTGCCGAAGCCGCACACGCCGTTCCAGCGGGAGCGGCAGATGGGCCGGGACTATTTCGAGAACGCCATACGTCGGATCAAGCGGGGCCTGCCCCGATCCGTCAAGATTAAAAATCATGATGTGGAAGCGTCTATCCTTGAAGGGGTGATCGCGCGGGGCGACACCCGTCTGGGGGAGGTGATATGCCGATCGTACCGCGAGGGCTGCCGTTTCGATTCGTGGGAGGAGCATTTCAGGTTCGACATATGGCGGAAAAATCTTGACGAGGTGATCCCCGGGTGGGAACGGTGCCTGGATCGGCGAAGCGAGAGCGTGTTTCCCTGGAATTTTGTCGCCACCGGTTTTGAGCGCCTGACGATAGAGCGGATGAAGGCGGACACCGTCGCGGCCGAACCGCGGCAGGGGACGCCCACGACCCGCGGGGAAATCGCAGCCGCGCCCATCGAAGAGGCTAAGAAGCGGTTCGAGAGACGCTTTGCCGTAACGGGGTGCGCCCGGATACGACTCGCAAAAATCGGGATGATGCGTTTCATTCCCCACATAGACCTCATGGAGATCGTGAAGCGGGCGCTCCGCATGGCAGACATCCCGGTGTCTATGTCGCAGGGATTCAACAAGCGCGAGCGGATATCGGCCGGCTATCCCCTGCCCCTGGGAATCGAGAGTGAGGCGGAGCTGTTCGACATCCACCTTTTTGATGAAATAGACGACGGATGCGGGAATCGTATCAATGCCTTCCTGCCGTTGGGGATTATCGCCGCCGATATCTATCGTATCGAAGAGCGGGTTTCCCTCATGGCCATAACCGCTGTCATCGAATACCGGGTGGTTGCGTCGTCCAGGGAATTATATCGGTCCATAACCGAAAACCTCGCCTCCGGGATTGGGTTTACAAAGCTGACAAAACAATCGGCGCGAATGATTCCATTTGAACAGGTTGTATATTCATACGGGATTATTGATGATAATTCACTGCTCATTCGTCTTTATGCGGGGTCAGAGCAATCGGTCCGGGCGGACGATGCGGTGGCTATGCTGGCCGGAATTGAAGGCCGCCGTATACAAGGCATCAGAATTGTTAAGACGGCCCAGTACCGTATTAATGAAGACGGTTTGACTCTGATCATCTGAAACCTGTCCTCCTGTCCACCTTTGACAAGGATGATCGGGATGGAGGTATCTGAAAGAGCAGGGGTGAATATAATTTTTACTTGAAATTTCTTAACAAAAATTATATTTTATATAGAAGAGGAGGTTTCCAGCCGCAGGCATGGCTGGATCTCAGATTTTATCCATAATTTAAGGGAGGGGATTATGGAAATAACCAATATCAGTGGGCCCGATACCGTTCCACGCGGTTTTTCTACTGAAGTCCCGCGGCAGGAAGAAACCCAACGAAATGAGCCGCAACCAGTTAATAGAAATGCGGAATCGTCCGAAAATAGTAGGGGAACCTATATCGACACGTACGCATAGGATGGTGAGATGGCAGCATTAAGCAAAGCTGAGAAGGCGGCATACAATGATGAGATCAAGGACATAAAGCGTGAAGTTGAGCAGATCAAGAGGTCGCTCAGCGAAGCTGCCGTAAAAAAGAAAAAGCACCCCGCAATCCGAAGTTATTACAGTATCGAGCAGGCATCCTGGGAAATGGACGCTATTGATAATTTCCTGAAAATGAATGACCTTTCAATTGAGATGCTGGGCATCAAGAACACCAACTTTCTTGAGAATGCGCGGAAGGAATTCTACAAGGTGCTGCAATATATGGAAGAAGTGGTGGGGAACGACGTTGACCGCACTCTCAAGGAAAATGACGAATACCTGGCGGCCATTAACAGGCTCAATCCCGGTCAGATCCTTAATTTCATCCAACGTTTGCATCGTATACTCGACAACCTAATGCATAAGTTCGGCCAGGATTCCAAGTGGAAATGGTCCTTCGTGGAGCTGCAGGCCCGGGTGGCCATCATCACGAAGAATATCACCAGCTTTTCCGAAGTTGCAAAGCTCAGGGATCCGCGGTCGGATTTTTTCTATGAACGGCGCGACCTCATGCAGTTATGCAAGGAGAGCCTTACCGAGGCTGCCCGCCAGTTCCGTACCAAGTATGAAATGGCCGGCAAGGCCCGGGACGATTTGAAACGATCCATCGAATATCTGTCGTCACTTCGAAAGATTCATGTACTGTTTGGAGAGGATACTGAAGCGACTAAACTGAAGAACATCATCGATGCCGCGAAGATGGCCCTCGAAGCTGACGACAAAGCCAAGGACAAGGATAAAAAGGATAAAGATAAAGAAAAAGAGTCTAAAAAATAATTTTTTATTTTTTAGACTTGACTATCTTTATTTTTATTATTAATATATTATTAGCACTCGATTATATCGAGTGCTAATAATATATTTGTTATGGCTAAGGATATTACACAAGAAAGACCCCTCGATGAAAGGGAATCGTCTATTTTACAGGCGATAGTGTACGAATATATAACTACCGGTAAGACCGTTGGTTCCCGCTCTTTTGTGCAGAAGTATTCATTATCAATCTCTCCTGCTACCATGAGAAATATAATGTTTGACCTTGAGAGTATGGAATATCTGAAACAGCCGCACACCTCGGCTGGAAGAATACCCACTGATAAAGGATACCGGTTTTACGTCAATTCTCTCCTCGACTCGTACGAATTCTCGTTAAAGGATCGAGAGATTTCTGTAAAGGAAGATGTGATCAAAAGGGAAGTTCAGCTGGACAGAATTTTTTCTCTCATAACAAAAATGCTTTCCACCGAGTCCCGGTACGCGGCCGTTATGCTCACTCCCCGGTTCGATTTCACCGTCGTGAAGCGCGTCGTCCTGGCCCCCATGGATAACAATGAAATCCTGTTTATTCTCATTACCAGGACCGGCATAGTGCTTACCAAGAAGGTGATGGTTTCCTCCAACGTGACCCAGGATGAATTGTACAACTTCTCCAATTATCTGACCAGCGAGCTCTGCGGCTACTCCGTGTATGAAATAAAGGGCACAATTTTCGACCGGCTGCGGAGCGAAAAGGAGGATGGTATTAATAAGGAGATGGCGCTGGATATAGCCGAGCTTGCCGTGTCGGATTACGAGGAGCCGAGACTTCATATTGACGGAATTGAAAACTTATTGAAGATCCCCGAGATGGTGGAGGAGGATCGCCTGCACAGTCTCCTCAGTATTATCGAGGAGCGCAATATCTTACGAGGCATTCTTGAAAAAACGCTGGAGAACGATGGAATCAGAACACTGATCGGCGCGGAGATAGAAGAGGAAAAGGTCAAGGGGTGCAGTATGGTTTCCACGTCATATAAGATCGGAAACAAGCTGGTGGGGGCCATCGGCGTCATAGGTCCCACCCGGATGGATTACGAAAAGGTGGTGCCGCTGGTCGATTACACCGGCAGGGTTGTTACGGAATTGTTGACTAAAATGTCGAAGTAGGCGCTCATATGAATGCGCGTTTGCGCAACTGCGCATTCATATGAGCATCAATGCTCGCGATGATATATACGCGGGATTTACAGGGGTATATGATGGATAAGCACAAGGAACATAACAAGGCGAAGGATAAGGATACCCATGAAAGGAAGGATGCCGGGTCAAAGCGGAATCTCGATTTATCTGATGCGGATCTGGAAAAGAAAATAGAAAATGAGAAAGCATCGGAGGAGCGGAGAAGGGAGGAGCGGAGAAAAGCCTTCCGTCGTGAGTCCGATCGTGTTTGTGATGAAAAGAAGAACGCTGTTCTCAAGGAAAACCAGCAGCTTAAAGAGGAGATGGAAACCCTCAAGGACACGATGCTGCGCCGGCAGGCGGATTTCGAAAATTACAAAAAACGGATCGTCAAGCAACAGTTTGAAACCAGGAAGATGGCCTTCAGGGACTTCGCCCATGACATCATCCAGATCAATGATGACCTGCATCGGGCCATTGAGGCGTCGGAATCCATCCCGAAAAACGGATCGATCGACGATGCTCATACGTCCCTCGTGGAGGGAGTGTCCATGATCTCGAAGCGGATCGAGGAGACCATGAAGAAGTACGGCGTCGTTGAAATCGACGCGCTTGATCAGGAGTTCGATCCCAATTTTCATGAAGCGGTGGACACCGAGATAAGCGACGAGGTTGAGTACGATACGGTCACCAAGGTTTACCAGAAGGGATTTCGCATTGAAGATCTGGTGGTACGGAGCGCAAAGGTCAAAGTTACGAAACCGAAGCGGGAGGTGGCTTCCGCTGAATCCGCCACCGGCGATGATGAAGATGCCGGTGGGGGTGGCTCGGTTCATTAGGGGAATCAAGCGAGTTTCTGTTAAAGGGAATTTTCAGAACGATATTATATACAATTTTTGATGAAGGAGAATCACAATGAGCAAAATAATAGGAATTGATCTTGGGACGACCAACTCGTGCGTTGCGGTTATGATTGGGGGTGAACCGGTTGTCATTCAGAATTCCGAGGGGCAGCGGACCACTCCGTCAATCGTGGCCTTTACCGACAAGGGTGAGCGGCTGGTCGGCCAAGTGGCGAAAAACCAAATTATCACCAACCCTGAAAATACCGTCCGTTCCATCAAACGATTCATGGGGCGGCGGTTCAATGAAGTGGCCAACGAGATACGGATGGTATCCTACAAGGTCATCGATGACAGCCGGGACGGCGTCCGCGTTAAAACCATCGCGGGAGAATTCACCCCACAGGAAATATCCGCCCGGGTACTGCAGAAAATGAAGCAGACCGCCGAGGACTATCTGGGAGAGAAAGTTACGCGGGCCGTCATTACAGTACCGGCGTACTTCAATGATGCCCAGCGGCAGGCGACCAAGGACGCGGGACGGATAGCCGGACTGGAAGTGGAGCGCATTATCAACGAGCCCACCGCGGCCGCGCTGGCGTACGGCCTCGACAAGGGAAAGCGTAATGAGAAAATAGCGGTATACGACCTGGGCGGCGGCACCTTCGATATCTCCATCCTGGAACTGGGCGATGGCGTGTTCGAAGTAAAATCGACCAACGGGAACACGCACCTGGGCGGCGATGATTTCGACCAGCGAATTATGGACTGGCTCATGCAGGAGTTCAAGAAGCAGACCGGCATCGACGTAGCCGGCGATAAGATGGCTCTCCAGCGTCTGAAGGAAGGGGCGGAGAAGGCGAAGATAGAGCTGTCGAGCAAATCTCAGACGGAAATCAACATTCCGTTTCTGACGGCCGACCAGTCCGGCGCGAAGCACCTGGTCATGACCCTGACGAGATCGAAACTCGAACAGCTCATCGAGGACCTTATCAACTCCACCAAGGGTCCCTGCATGAGCGCGCTTGAAGACGCGGGACTCACCGCCGGCGATATCGACGAAGTGATTCTCGTCGGTGGTTCCACCCGTATACCGGCCGTGCAGGACCTGGTGAAGCGCATTTTCGCCAAAGAGCCCCACAAGGGCGTGAACCCGGATGAGGTCGTCGCCGTCGGCGCGGCCATCCAGGGTGGCGTTCTGGCCGGCGATGTACATGATGTGCTGTTGCTCGATGTCACACCTCTTTCGCTCGGCATTGAAACCCTGGGAGGCGTGATGACCAAGCTCATCGAGCGGAACACCACCATCCCCACGAAGAAGAGCCAGATTTTTTCAACGGCGTCGGATAACCAGCCGGCAGTTTCAATACACGTGCTTCAGGGCGAACGGGAGCTGGCGGCTCAGAACAGGACGCTGGGCCGGTTCGACCTGGTGGGCATACCGCCCGCGCCGCGCGGCGTTCCGCAGATCGAAGTGACGTTCGACATCGATGCCAACGGCATTGTGCACGTATCAGCCAAGGACCTTGGCACCGGCAAGGAGCAGAAGATACGGATAGAATCATCCAGCGGCCTCTCCGAGGACGAGATCAAGAAAATGGTGAGGGATGCTGATGAGCATTCAGCTGAGGACAAACGGGCCCGTGAGCTTATCGAGGCTCGGAACGAGGGCGACTCCTTCATCTATTCGTTGGAGAAGCTCCTCAAAGAGAACGCCGATAAAGTGGAACCTTCCGAGAAAGACAGTATCGAGGCCGAAATCGCTAATCTTAAAAAGGCGATGGAATCCGACAGCGTGAGCACGATCAAGGAGGTAAAGGGACGGCTCGAGCAGGCGTCGCACAAGTTCGCCGAGCGGATGTACCAGCAACACGCCCAGCAGTACGCCGGTCAGCAGCAGCAGCCGGGTGCCGACAAGGAAGGCGATACCGCTAAAAGCGCCAACACCGAGGGAGGAGAAAAAGTGTACGACGCGGATTACGAAGTGGTCGATGATGATAAAAAACAGGGCGGAGGAGATCATTGACAACATGACCGGTTCTGTGTATATTTAATTTAATGTAAGCAAGGAAATAACCAGTGGCCAAGAGAGATTATTATGAAGTCCTCGGAGTTTCAAAGAATGCCGCGGAACAGGAGATAAAGCAAGCGTATCGAAAGTTGGCGCTCAAATATCATCCAGACAGAAACAAAGGCGACAAAGGTGCGGAAGAGAAGTTTAAAGAAGCCACTGAAGCATACGAAATTTTAAGAGACCCCAAAAAGCGCGCGGCCTATGATAAATTCGGCCATGAGGGTGTTTCCGGTTTCGAAGGATTCGGCCGCGGGGCTTATTCAGACTTTTCAGACATATTCGGCGATTTTGATTTCGCCGATATTTTCGAGGGATTTTTCGGGTCCGCATTCAGCGGTAGAACCAGGACCAAACGGGCCCGGCGCGGCTCCGACATTCAGTATGACCTTTCCATTGACCTCGAAGAGGCGGCGTCCGGTAAGGAAGTGCAGATCAAGGTTCCCCGTAACGAAATGTGCGAGACCTGTAACGGCACCGGGTCCAAGGCGGGAACGAAGCCGGCGGTCTGTCCCGTGTGCAGCGGGACGGGCCAGATTCGGCAGACCCAGGGGTTCTTTTCCATCACCCAGACCTGCTATAAATGCAAGGGCGAGGGGAAAATTATTTCTTCACCCTGCGCATCGTGCCAGGGCACGGGCCTCAGGCTTCACAAGCGGACCATCACGGTGAAGATCCCGGCCGGGGTCGAGTCCGGCTCGCGGCTCAAAATTACCGGGGAGGGCGAGCAGGGGCCGAACGGAGGCTCCCGGGGAGACCTCTATGTGGCCATCCATGTGAAAAAGCATTCGGTTTTTGAGCGACACGGAAACGACATCATATCGATCATCGACGTTTCTTTCCCCATGGTGTGCTTGGGCGGAGAGATCGAGGTGCCGACGATCAGCGGCGGCGTTGCCAAGATGAAGATCCCTCCCGGATCGGAGAACGGCCAGGTCTTCAGGCTGAAGGGGAATGGCATACCCTACCTGGGTTCCTACGGGAAAGGGGATCAGCTGGTTAAAATCAACATCAGGGTGCCCAGAAAACTCACGCCCCGCCAGAAGGAGCTTTTAAAGGAATTCTCAACCCTCGACGGCGAGGAGGTCGGCTCCGGCGGGAAGGAGTTTTATTGATATGGACTGGAAAGGCGCGGATTCGGCTTCGTGCTTTTTTATTATATTTTGAATATATCAAGCTCTGTCTTAATCTCGGTAGAAAGCCCGGCTATCTCCTGGGATGTGCTCAGTATGGTGGCAGCGTAATTGACAAGCTCCTGCGAATCGGTATTAATATTTTCAATGGTAACTGCCATCTCTTTATTTGTTGCCATCTGCTCCTTCGTGGCCATGTATATCTCGTTTGAAATTTTTTTGATGTCGTCAGTACTACTCCTGGCCTCTGAAGCGGTGTCTGTCAGGAGTTTCAGTGTCCCGGAGAACTTTGTTATTGTTCCGCGCACCGTTTCGATGGATTCAATTATCTTATGAAAGGCCTGGGCGGTGCGGTTGACGATTTCAGTTCCGGCATCTACCTGAGCATTTCCTTCATTGACCAGTAGCGTGATATTCTTCGCGCTCTGGGCTGTTTGGTCGGCAAGCTTGGATATTTCATCGGCGACCACTGCAAATCCCCGCCCATACTCGCCGGCACGGGCAGCTTCGATCGCCGCGTTCAATGACAGCAGGTTCACCTGCTCCGAGATATCGGATATAATTTTGATGATCTCCGCGATCTTCGCCGTGCTTTCCTTGATGTTCTGTATCTCCGAAACCATTCTGTTGAGATCCTGTTCGCCGAACCGCGCGCTCTCAGCCGTGCTGGTCATCAAATTGTTTACCTGCATGGCTTCGTTGTACGAGGTGTCGGCTTCGGACGCCATTTTCATCATCCGGGCGGCGTTCTGGTCGACGCTCTGGAATTGGATCTCAAACCGGTTGACAATCTGATGCATGGAAGCCGTGTTTTCCTCGGTGCCAGCCGATGCCTCCTCCATGGCTGCGGCCTGGTCCTGGGACATCTTCGACATCTTTTTGCTGATGACGTCCATCTCATTCGAAGATGCTGTGAGTTTCTTGATATGGCCGATCATTGCAGAGATGATATTCCGCTGGGTGACAATGATATCAGCCATGGCCGCCATCATGAATCCGATTTCATCGGTCCCAATTTGTCCAAGCGTAACGGTAAGGTCGCCGTCGCGGATGCTTTTGGCTATGTTTTTAGCGTTGTTTATCGGCTTAATGATAATTGCGGAGATAATACGAAATAAAACAACGAACATGATTGACATCACCACACAGATTATGGAAAGAGACCAGATGAACACCCGCCTCATGGGTGCGCTCAGAAAATCTTCGTAATAGCTTCCTGCTATTACTATCCACCCAAAAGGTTCATAATATTTAAATGCTGAAATCTTTTTTTCTCCCTTCCAGTTGTATTCAATGATGCCGTTTTTCTTTTTGATTATATTCTTGATAAACTGTTCTTTGAGTATATTTTCACCTTCCAATTCCGGATGAATTATTACATCGCCCTGGGAATTTATGATATATGCATACCCGTGTTTGCTGAATTTTACTCTTCTGATGCGGTATTTCAGTTCGTTAAAGCGCGAGTCGAAATCGACCTCGGCGGAGCCGGTTTCCAGGTTCTTCTTGAACTCCTTGCGATAGCTGTCATCGCTGAAATGGAGGTCGATGGTGTCATAAATGACACTGACGGTGGACTTGAGGTCGTCGGTTACGATATTTTCAATATTATTTTTTACGATAAAATAGTTAGTTATGAAATAAGTGAACATTCCCAGAGTAGTTGTTATGAAGAACACCACGAGGAGCCTAACGGCGAGCATGTTCTTCAGGGATTTGATTATAGCGGGAATATCGATTTTTTTACCATCCCTTTCGGCATCGAGTGATTGTGCGACATACGAGCCAGATTCCTGTTTTACTGATGAATTAACCATATTCAGCCTCAGAATGTAATTATTAGGGATCCTTGAAATGTCATGCTAAGATGTTCCCTTTTGGGCGCTTTTTAAGGAAAATTAAAATTTTTAAAGGCGCCCATAAGAAGATCTCAAATATATAAGCCGATAATAACAACTATGTAAAGGAAAATTTATTTTCATCCCGAATAAAAAGAAATAATTTTTGACTTTATTTT
>MIBH01000014.1:308-450 GCA_001829455.1 Spirochaetes bacterium RBG_13_51_14 | reverse complement strand
TCAATTACGCCAACAAATCGGATGAGAAATATTTTTATCTGAAATCCATACGAAAAATAAAAAGGCTCGCCGGCAGCGACCAAAAACTGAGCTTCTTCGGAAGCGATTTCACAAATGCGGAAGTCACTATGCCAAAATTCCA
>MIBH01000014.1:0-277 GCA_001829455.1 Spirochaetes bacterium RBG_13_51_14 | reverse complement strand
ATTGCTCCTTTCAAGGGGAAAGAGATCGAATGTTACGTGGTGGAATGCTTTCCAAAATCGGCGCAGGTGAAAAATGACCTGGGGTACGGCAAAAAAATTATGTATTATGAAAAGAAAACACTTCTTAATATTAGGTGCATTTTTTTCGATGAAAACATGGCTAAGTGGAAGGAAATAGAGATATTCTCCTTTATCACAAAAAATAACTCCGATGGAAGGAAAGTGTTCTATACCACCGGATCGGAGATACGCAATTTGAAAACCGGCACGAAATCGC
>MIBH01000013.1:133266-139023 GCA_001829455.1 Spirochaetes bacterium RBG_13_51_14 | reverse complement strand
AGCATCTTCTGGGCCATGATCGTTGGGGATGCGGGATACGGCCTTATCTTTCTCCTGGCAACCATAACGGCGCGAGTGATTTTCAGAAAAGCCCCCCGGGAGCCCTTCCTGCTTCTCTTTATTACCGGCATTGCCACGATGTTATGGGGAGGCATTACCGGAACCTGGTTCGGCATTGAGGCACTGTCTCGGCACGCGGCCTTATCGTGGATGATTATCCCATCAGTGGCCAGTTTTTCTTTGTCAATGGAAGGTGAGACTGATAAAATAATGATGCATATATGCTTCATAATCGGCGCGGTTCATTTAAGCGTGGCCCACATGATAAATTTTTTCCGACTGTTTCCGTCCCTGAAGTCGTACTCCGAGATTGGACGCTTATCCATGATCTGGGGATTATACTTTTTGATACGGAATCTTGTGTTAAAAATTGAACTGCATCCCGCTTCTCTATGGCTCCTCGGTTTAGGGTTCGGGATGGTTATTGTTTTTACCGAACAAAAAGGAAGCTTTATTAAAGGCGTTGTCAGGGGATTTTCGAATCTCATCATCATCTCCCTAGGCAGTATCGGCTTTTTTTCAGATGTTGTGTCGTATGTAAGACTTTTTGCCGTTGGGCTGGCAACCCTGGAGGTGGCCAAGAGCTTTAACGCCATGGCTTCAGGGTTCGGTTCCGGAATTATTGCCGTTATTGGCGCGGTTTTTGTTCTTTTTTTTGGTCATGCCCTGAATATTATACTGTGCGGCATGTCCCTGATTGTTCACGGGATTCGTCTCAATATGCTGGAATTTTCCGGACATCTTGGTATGGAATGGTCGGGTTTTGAATATCGCCCTTTTAAGAAAAACGGTTAAGGAGGATAAAATGGGTTTAGAACATTTTAGTTATGCCATAGCACTCGGCTTCTCTGCCTTCGGTTCGGCAACCGGCGTGCATGCCGCGGGTTTGGCGGCTATAGGAGCCTGGAAAAAGTGTTTTGTGCAGAACAGGCCTGCTCCCTTTCTCCTGGTAGCTTTCGTGGGAGCCCCTCTTTCACAGACGATCTACGGTATGATACTGATGAACGGCATTCTTACGGCGCAGAACACCGATCCCTTGGCGAAACTCGCTACGGGAATCTTTGGGGGGGCAGCCATTGGTTTTTCCGCCTATTTTCAGGGAAGGATAGGAGCCAGCTGTTCTGACGCCCTAGCCGAGACCGGCAAGGGATTCGGCAATTATATTATGGCAATCGGTATTATAGAGACCGTCGCATTGTTTGTCATGGTATTCCTTCTGGGCACGCTTAAATAGAAGGGTGCTGTTTTGTTATGTCGGGCCTCTATATTTATTTCTCGGGCAAGATCAGCCGTTATGAGGGATTCGCGATGACAGTGCTTTTCTTGCGTATTATCAAATGAGGAAGGTCCACTGACTGTTTGTGAGGGGTAGTGCGATGGTAATCTTTTTCTGGATATTATTCATTTCATTCAAGTCATCATATTATCCTTATACTCAGGATGTCGATTTAATGCCTCCTGTATTAAATCGGCTAACGGAATTGCTAAAATAATTCGAAATACCTTAACTTCCTGTACCCCTTCAAGCAGCCGATATTAAATCGACAGCCTGATTACCTTTATGAACACCATTTAAGTTGAGTTAATAATATCATACAAATAATCAACAAAAAAACTAACAGCGGTTTCCGGGACGCTTGTCGAATTTGCTTGACAGGGCTGATTTTTTGTTTAAAAGTAAATCCAATTTTTCAATGCTGATTAGTCGGAAAGCCGTTTACGGGGGTAGGGGTACTATGAAGCCGAAACATAACAGGGTAGGAGTCCTTTTTTCCGGAGGTCCGGCGCCGAGCGCGAACGCGGTCATATCGTCTGTATCGCTTAATTTTCTGGACAACAATGTCCCGGTCACCGGGATCATGCGCGGTTACGAATTCATCCAGGACTTTAATAAGAATTACCCGAAACTTCGGAAAGACCTTCATTACGGAAACATTACCTACGAGATAACCAAGGCGCGGAACCGGAGCGGCATATTTCTGCGCACATCACGTGCAAATCCCGGAAAGGATATCAAGACCATGGAGGATCTGAACAACCCGGAAAAAAACGCTCGGCTCAGGAATATTTTGGACGCCTTCGACTACCTGGAAATCGGCGCTCTTGTGTCGATCGGCGGCGACGATACGCTCAAGACCGCCAACTACCTCTGGCTCATGGGATTCCCCGTCATCCACATCCCCAAAACCATTGATAACGATTATTACGGCATTCCCTGGACCTTCGGCTACTGGACCGCGGTTGACGTGGCGCAGAAGATCATGCTTAACCTCAAAGCCGACGCCCAGGCCACTGACAGCTTCTTCGTGGTGGAGCTCATGGGAAGAAAGTCGGGATGGATCACGTACGCAGCCGGTATCGCCTCGGAAGCCATCATCATGATATCCGCCGAGGATGTCACGGGCGATGTTTTGAACCTTGAACATATGGTGGACAAGATCGCCGATGTTATTGTTGCGCGGGAAAACGACCAGAAGCCGTACGGGGTCATCGCCATATCGGAAGGGATCGTTGATAAGCTTCCCAGCGAGATGAAACCGAAGGCGACCGATAAACATGGGAACATTCGGCTCGGCGAAGCGAAAATATCATCCATCATAGCCGAGGCAGTAAAGGAACGGTACATGGAGAAGACGGGACTGCAGGTGAAGATAACACCAAAACAGGTCGGCTATGAGATTCGTTCGGCCTATCCCACCGCATTCGACGTGGTCATGGGGAGCATGCTCGGCTACGGCGCAGCCAGGTTCTATCTGGAGAACAACTTCGGCGTTATGGTGTCCGTGACGGATAACTTCGACCTGAAGTCGGTGCCATTTCCCGAACTCATTGATAAGAATACGCTCCTCACCAGGCTGCGAGACGTCCCCCGGGGGAGCGACTTCTACAACCTGAAGAACCGGCTTCAGTACACCAATATTTTTGAATAACAGCTCGCAGATCGTTGGGGTATAATGAAAAAAAGAACGATAACAATCGCCGTCATCGTCTGTCTCTTTGCCACTGGCGGGTGTTCCCAGCAACGGGGGGCGGCAAGCTTCGACGGGATCTTTGAGAAGCTTAAGAAGGCCCGTGGCTTCAGCGAAGTGAAACGATATTACACCGGCGGCACAATCGACGCCCTTGATGCGGCGGTCGGCAAAGGAGTTATTTCCGAGGTGGAGCGGCTCCGCATCCTCCCCCTCTTCAATGATAAAACAACGTGGGAGGAAGTCTCGAAGAAGGTGGATGGAACGCGGGGGGTGATACGGATTCGGTACACGGAGCACCCGGTTGAAAATATGATCGGTTTCGACATGGATTTCCGCGTCGTCAAGGAAGGCGGCTCCTGGAAGATAGATCTGGAAGATGAGATTCGGCGGGCCCTGAGCGGCCGCCAGAGGGGGAGCCCCGCGGATTATATTCAGCGCATCAAGCGGAGATACTAGTAGGTCGAAATGGCAAGGTTCAGGAGTATCTCCTCCATGAGCTCCTTCGCCTCCCCGTCGTCGGGGAAGCGCTCAAGGAAGGTGAGGCACGATATATAAGCCATGAACAGTGAGCCGGTTTCGATATACAGGTTAATGAGATTGAAGTGTATCTCTTCGATGTCCGGGTTGATTTCCATGGATTGACTGTAATAATAAATCGCCTGCTCCGGTTCGCCCATTTCCCAGCATACGCCGGCGAGATTGGCAATGGTCACGGCATCGTTAGGGTTCAACCTGATGGAGCGCTCGAGTATCTGTTTTGATTTTTTGAATCTGCCCAGTTCGCACAGGGTGATGCCGAGGCCATTCAGGATATCAGGGTCGGAATTGTCGAGCATGGCGCCGATGCTGAAGAGCTTGAGGGCTTTATCGTAGTCCCCCATCTCGACGTATTCATAACCGGTGTCAATGAGAATGGAGGGATTCTCTCGCAATTCGGTGAGTTCCTCGAGGCCGATCTGCATTTCCTTTAAGGCCAGGGAATTCACTTTTTTTGGGGCTCGTTGATTTGATCTCTTATTATCAGACATACTAGCGTACTAGCGCCCTTATTCCCTGTTTCATGCTTATATCATCTGGCTTGTCCACATTTTATTATTATAATGATAAAAGCATGAAACATCTTTCATGAGCCCATAAGAAAACATGCTGAAAAGGTTTTTGAATTTTCTTATGTCTATCAGCCTGTTGGGACACTATGGCCGGAGATTGATTATGTCAATAAAAAATAATAAAATTTTTTTTCAGCCAGTGCAGCTTTAAGCGGCGGAAGTGCGGCAAAAAACTACTTGACTGTTTTCAGGTATTATTTCTTATTGAAAAATTCAAAGACATAACCTGGAAATTGCTCATCGTGTCTTCAATGTATTAGGATAAAATAATCGCGGCATATCCGCTGGGTCGGGTGTCCGCCGAGGACAGAGAATACACCGCACGGTCATCAAACAGATTTTCTAAGGAGTTACCGCATGCCAAAAGAGAAAATTTTTTGCGCCAACTGCCAGAATTGCATCGTCATCAGGCAGTATGAATCCGAACCCGACCGATACGTTCTCCGGGTCAAGTGCCTTAAAAAAAAGTGGGTAAAACGGTCCGGCGAGGAGAAGCTGTATAAATTTTTCACCGTGGCGCGCCGCATTATGGATGATTGTGAATATTACACCGAATCAGGTGAACTATTCCCTTACATCAAAAATCTCAGAAAAGAGCTGCCGATCAAGGACGAGATATACTCCACTAAGGATGTATAGGAATGTTTTCACGCTTTGGAGGGGGCATTCATCCGCCCGGATCTAAAGGCAATACCAAAGACCTGAAATTTGTTAATCTTCCGATCCCCCATATCTGTTGCATTCCGCTCCAGCAGCATATCGGAACCCCCGCAAGGCTGGCCGTTTTACAAGGAGATCGCGTGACAGAAGGCCAGCTTATCGGCAGCGCCGATGGTCCAATCAGCGCCAATGTGCATTCTTCGATACCGGGCAAGGTTGTTGACATCGCCCTATCACCCACCATGTACGGCCGGCAATTCTGCGTTGTGATTGAAGCGGAAGGCTCATTCTCCGCGTCCGCGAAGCATCAGGAGGCCTGCGACTGGGAATCACTCTCCGGTGATGAGATAATAGCGAAGATCAGGGACGCCGGCATTGTGGGACTGGGCGGCACGGCGTTCCCCACAGCGGTCAAGCTTTCACCGCCGCGCGAAACGGGGATCGATACACTCATCGTAAACGGCGCCGAGTGCGAGCCCTATCTCACGGCTGACGACATGCTCATGAAAACATTTCCGGAGGCCGTGATCGAGGGTACGCGGATTACACTCAAGGCACTTGGGATAAGCAGAGCCCTCATCGGCGTGGAGGATGATAAAAAAGGAGCGCTGGATGCGCTGAAGAGATCGCTGGAGGCGATGAATCCGCCGGAATATATAACCGTTAAAAAGTTAAAGACCAGGTATCCGCAGGGGGCGGAGAAGCAGATGATATTCAGCCTGCTCGGGAGGCAGGTCCCATCCGGCGGAGTTACGGGGGATGCCGGGGTCGTCGTGCAGAATGTCGGAACCATCCACGCGATCAGGGAGGCGGTGCTCTACGCCATGCCGCTTTTCTCGCGGTATATCACCGTTTCGGGAAGGGCCATAGAAAAACCCGGGAACTACAAGGTTCGCATCGGGACCCGCATAGCGGACATCGTTGAAGAATGCGGCGGCTTCAGGGAAAAGCCGGCT
>MIBH01000013.1:116119-133260 GCA_001829455.1 Spirochaetes bacterium RBG_13_51_14 | reverse complement strand
GTATTGGGCGGGCCGATGCGCGGTATGAATGTTTTGTCCCTGGATATACCGGTGGTCAAGGGTATGTCCGGGATTCTGTTCCTGACCGGAAAAGAAACCTCCGACGGGGAATATTATCCCTGCATCAGGTGCGGGAGATGTGTTGCCGCATGCCCTGTCGGGCTTTTGGCCTGTGACCTTGGAAACGCGGTCGAGAAAGGGAGGCTAGATTTGACGGAGAGCCTCAATCCGCACGATTGTATCATGTGCGGTTCGTGCAGCTATGTATGTCCGGCGCGGCGTCCCCTCGGCCATTTTATCAATTGTGCCAGGCAGGGAATAAAAGCCGGTTGATACGAACGGTAACCGCATGACTAAAAAAGAAAAACATGATGAATTGTTGATATCGCACCCTCCCCATATCCGATCAAGCGAATCAATCCCGAGAATCATGTGGACGGTGATCATCGCCCTCGCGCCTGCCGCGGTCTTTTCGGTGTATCTGTTCGGCATCAGGGCCCTTGTGCTGATCAGCGTGAGCGTCGTGTCGGCCGTGATTGCCGAGACGCTTATCCGGCTCCTTTTACGAAAACCCGCGACATCGCTGGACGGATCCGCGGTTATCACGGGGATGCTCCTGGCCATGAATCTTCCGCCGCTGGCGCCCTGGTGGATGGCGGCGGTCGGTTCCTTTTTCGCCATCATTATCGTAAAACAGCTCTTCGGCGGATTGGGATTCAATATCTTCAATCCGGCCCTTGCAGCCCGTGCGTTTCTCACGGCATCCTGGCCGGCGCACATGTCTGGGGATTGGTATCGTTTTTCGGACATGAATGTTCTGTCCCCGGCGATCAACAACGCTGCCGGATTTCCGCCCGAGGTTTTTGACGCGCTCACGCGAGCTACGCCCCTGGCACTGCTCAAAGAGGGACCGAAAATACTGGCGGATAACAATATCAGCGTCTCCCGTCTGTACGATATGGCGACCTCGGCGGACATGCTGAAATCCCTCTTCGCCGGCAACGTGGGCGGAGTCGTTGGAGAGACCTCGGCGATCCTGCTCCTGGCCGGCGCGCTCTTTCTGTTTATCAGGAAAATCATAACCTGGCATATCCCGGTCACCTTCATCGGCACGGTGGCGGCCGCGGCCGCCGTTTTCTACTCCCTTATGGGATTGTCCGCACCACACCTGACGGCCCTGTATCACGTACTGTCAGGCGGACTTCTCCTGGGAGCCTTCTTCATGGCCACCGACACGGTCACGTCGCCGGTATCGGGCAAGGGCAAGGTTCTCTTCGGGATCGGGTGTGGATTGATAACGTTTATTATACGAATGTGGGGCGGATATCCGGAAGGTGTTTGCTATGCGATTCTTATCATGAACGCCCTGGTTCCGCTGATTGACCGGTTCATGAAACCGAAAGTATTCGGCGTGAGGAAGATGAAAACCGGCGAGGCGCGCGTACTCGCGTCTCCGAAAAACAAGGGAGTGGCGAAATGAAATACGGGGAAGTATTTACCAAGGGCATCTGGGAGCGAAATCCCCAGCTTGTTATAGGCCTTGCCCTCTGTCCCACGCTGGCCGTTTCCACATCAGTTTCAAATGCACTGTGGATGATGCTGGCGACGTCATTCGTGCTGCTGGGATCGAACCTGCTCATTTCCTCGATCAGGAAGATCGTACCGGCGCATTTCAGAATACCCATTTTCATGACCATTATCGCCGCTTTTGTTACCGTGGTTGACCGGTTACTGAGCGCATATCGGCCGGACGTGTTACATGCGCTGGGCATATTCGTTCCCCTTATCGCGGTTAATTGCATTATTCTGTTGAGGGGGGAAGAGTTCGCGCAGAAAAACGGCATGTTCGCGTCGGCCCTGGACGGGATCGGCATGGGGATCGGCTTCGGCCTGACCATCACGGTTCTTGCCCTTGTGCGGGAGATACTGGGCGCCAACAGATTGTTCGGATACGTTCTGATTCCGGGCTTGGAGCCTGCCGGGGTGATGATCCTGGCGCCGGGGGCCTTTTTCTCCATAGCTCTCATGCTGTGGGCCGTGAACGCGCTCAAATCACGCAGAAACAGGAAGTGACGGCATGGAAATAAAAGTCATTGTCACCATACTTCTGGGCTCCATCTTCATCAATAATTACGTGCTGGCGCGGATGCTGGGGGTCTGTCCCTTCCTGGGGGTTTTACAGAAGCTCGATTCCGCCGCCGTCTTGGGTCTGGCGGTCGTTTTTTTCATGACACTGACCTCCTTTATAACCTATCCGATATATAAATACGTTCTGGCACCAAACAACATATCGTACTTGACCACCATCGCGTTTATAATCGTGATTGGTTCCCTGGCTCAGTTTATGGAGATGATAATTCGGAAATATTGTCCGCCGCTGTTCCAAGCCCTGGAAATATTTCCGCCGCTCATCGTCACCAATTGCGCTGTCCTCGGAGCAGCGGTTATAAACATCTCGTCAGGCTTCGCCGGGCCGGATGTCACCCTGGGTATGATAAAGAGCGTGGCACAGGGCTTTGGCGGCGGAGTGGGCTTTACCCTGGCTCTCATCATCATGGTGGGGATCCGGGAACGGCTGGAGCTTGCCGATATCCCGGAGAACCTCAAGGGCGCCCCCGTGACCTTTCTCACGGCCGGACTGTTGGCACTGGCGTTTTTCGGTTTCTCCGGCTTGAAGATATAAACGTCACCGGGGCTGTCTAAAAAGCCCCCTAAATCCCCCGGAGGGGGACTTATTTTGCATGATTAAGCTCAACAAGCCCCCTCTGGGGGGTTGGGGGGCTTATTGGACAACTCCAGGCAAAGGAATAATGATATGGAAATTACAAAACCAACCGTAACGCTCCTGGCCATAACCCCGGGGGCGGAGAGAGTTATCGAGGAGGCGGGACGGACCTGCTATCTCTCCATCGACCGCATCGCGGAGGGGAGCGAGAAGAGTTTCATTCGTAACTGCTTAAAGCGCGGCCATCATTCGATTCTTGAACACGCGACAGCCACCTTTCGCATTACCGGAGCGTCACGGGCATTCACACATCAGCTGGTCCGGCACCGCCTTGCCAGCTTTTCCCAGCAGTCCCAGCGGTATGTTGACGAGACCGGATTCAATTACGTCATCCCCGGCGACATACTGGCCGATGTCGAGGCCGCGGCTCTCTTCCGCGGCTGCATGGCGCACGCTGAAGAGACATACCGGCTTCTCAGGAAACGGGGTATGAAGAAAGAAGACGCGCGGTTCGTTCTGCCCAATGCCCTGGAGAGTCAGATCGTGTTTTCCGCCAACTTCCGCGAGCTGCGTACCATCTTCCGCCTGCGACTCGACCGGAGCGCGCAGTGGGAGATACGGCGGGTATGCATTGAAATGCTGAAGATTTTACAGAAGGAAGCCCCTTCGGTTTTCTGCGATTTTATAATCGATGACGGGACGATGACCGCGAAGTCGGATCTGGCGTAGAATGCGCGCCCGCTACTTGAGCGCCACATTCATCTCGAGCTGGCCCATGGGGCTGTAGAGATTAATACCCAGCGTGGTCTGTTTGATCAGTGTGATGGTGAAGTTGCTTCCCTCGACCACGGTAGGGGTGGTCATGCTGATCCGCCTGCCGGTGGTGGCGAAGAGGTTCATGGCGTTACCGGTTATCATATTGGCCATCTCGCCGATGATGTCTTTGTATTCTTCCTTGATCTGATATTCGTTCAGGCCCGGCACCAGGGCCTGGGCTATTTTTGCCACCATGTTGTATCCCATGCTGTAGACGACCTCCCCGGTGACGCCGCCGGTAATGCCGATAAGAATGGCCACGTCCAGCGATGGTATGGGACTTTCCTTTATGACGAGTTTTCCTCTTCTCAGGTCGACGTTGAGGACGGACTTGAAAACGGCGCTCGCGGCCTCGAGGAACGGATTTACGAATTCAGCATTTATATTCACCATACGCTGACGGGACCTCTTTTCGATCGCTGGGAACTACGGATAGCATACCATGCATTATATATCAATCAGTTTTTAAATTTTTTATTATTTTTGAGGTTTCGTGCAGTTTCTGCATCATGTTTCCTGTTATCATCCGCAGGCTCTCCTGTTCGAGATTGCCCGCGATGGCGCTGTACTCTTTTTCCTGCGGCGGATCATTATTTATGTTCTTGAGGAGGGGAGTGAAGATGTACAATCCCGACTCGGCGGTGATGATTCGCGACGACCCGTTCTGTCCGATCTCCATAAATTCTTCCAGGAAGATTTTCGAATTATTGATGCCGGTGATGGTCTGGCCTCGTCCATCGGCAGCCCGTTCCCCAATCTTGAAGACGTTCGACACGGCCACCCTTCCCCTCAGGATTGCCTGAGCCTCGCCGAAGGAGCCACCCCGGAGCGCGACGGCGTTGACTTTTTCAATTATGCCTTTCCGTATGCTGTTGAGCTTTGCGTTCTCGATTTTTTTCTTTATTCGCTCACGGTCGGTTGTGGGGTCCTTGATCTCGCTCTTGTTTTTTTCCATTTCCGCCGTTATCTCCGCATCTGACACGGCGATCTGATCACGGTACATGTTCTGGAGATCGATGGCGCTGAGGTAGGAATACTTGATCTGGATTCTGGATCCGGTGGCCGCGCTCTCCGCCCTTACCTCGTCAGAGGGAACGGCGATTCCCATGCGGATGAACTGGATAAACCGGTCCCTCAGGATGTCTTTCCGGATCGTTTTCTGCAGATCGTCAAAGCTCATATTGATCCGCTCGAGGAAAACATTGAGCCGCTCGGAATCGACCGCGCCGGCGGAAGGCTCGCGCAGCCCCGGTATGTTTAGAATATATTCTTTAACGCTCTCGTCGGTTACGTAAAAGCCCATTTTCCGCGCCTCCTGCAATAGCAGGACATCGTTGATATAATAGGAGAGGATCATGGCGTCCATTTTTTTATCGCCGCGCATGTCCCCAAACCTGGAGTCCCGGTACCGGAGGTAATCGAAGCGGCTTACCCGCTCGTTGTTAACGACGGCTATGACGGACTGATCCATACCCATCCGGGAGAGAAAATCCGGCATGCCGAAGGATATGACGATGATTAGCACGAAAAAACCGGTAATGGCATAGCTCACGATTTTAACGATAGGCGATTTTGAATCGAACATATACGGCAACCCTTTCCAATGTACATTCTTTACAATTTCACCGGAGTGCTTCATTCCCCCCGGGGGGAATGCGGGGAACCCGTCCCGTACGAATGCGCGACAGTCATAAAATTATTGTCCCGCCGATTTTTGTCAATGAGATTTATCTATCCCTCCGGCGGCTCGGCTTCATCCACCAGCATGACCGGGATCCCGTCTTTAACCGGATACCGGCGGCCGCATTCCGTGCAGATGAGTTTCTCATCCTTTGTATTATACTCGATGTCCCCGCGGCAGGCGGGGCAGGCAAGGATCTGCAGGAGCTTGGTGTCGATCATAGTATACCTCGAAATATGTGTGTAACACGGTTATGCCGGTTAAGAGCCCGTACGTCAATAAAAAAAATATCAACCGGTAGCGATACGGGGGACTCAGCCGCGTTACGGTGTCATGATTTTGCCGCCTTGGATATTGGAATGGCCGCTGTTATTTTTTGGGAGTTAGAGCAGCAATATGCTACTAATTCCGTTATTTATAATGGGTTGTGATCTGCCGGCTGGATAATATTATTTACTCGACTTAGGCGAAAATTGAAATAAGGCCTCCCTCCCCCTTGAGGGCCGCTCTCGGCCATCCATGGCCTCCGCGGCATTGGTACATCCTGTACGGCAGGTGAGGGCTGGGGTGGGGGTGACTAACTGCTGAATGCATCAGGTGTTAGAATCACCCTCCCCTGTCCCCTCCCATCGAGGGAGGGGGAATAGAAATCTCCTAAGTCGAATTAATTACTAGACTCAGGCGTTTTTTTGCATAGATAATTGACAAATAGGTAAAATTCGTCTAACTCGAGTTAGTTATTTAAGGAGTGGGTAGCGCGTCTCTCACCACTACCGTCATGCGCACGCGGCTGTTGAGGCGCAGATTCCATGTCTGCAGTCCGGTAATGCATTTCCCAGCCTCGTAGTAGTAATTGGAGGCCGGCGGCATGATTCCTCGTCTCATAGTCGTGTAGATATAGGGGCCGTTCTGGGCGCCGGTGCCGTAATCATAGTAATAGTTGAACAGATTGATCGAACCGAGATTATAGTCATAATTCAGGGTGTCTGTAAACCACGTTGTGCCGCCGTTATATTTATATTTAAGGCTCGTATCCGTCTTGTCTGAAAGCAGGTTCGCGATTGACCAATTCTGGAGCATTGTGCTGAAATTTTCACTAACTCCAGTACTTGAACTTGAAATAGCAGATTCAATAGCAGTATAATCAGTTAAATAATTTTGCACAACATTCCGGAAGAACTTTGCCCCTCCGTAGTTCCGCGCCAGATAGGCGCCGAGAGCGTAATTGAGGGAGTAGCTCACCAGGACAAAGTCGCCGCCGTACCAGTTCGTAACCGAATAATCATTAAAATAGTTATACAGGGGGAGCCGCCCTTTGCTGATCGGCGACGATCCTGCCGTTGGATCCGAACTTGAGACTCCCCGGGGCCCGTCGATTGACAGCTTGTCCGCAACAAGATCCTCGGTCGCCAGGGAGCACATCTCGTCAATCCATGTCTCGGAACCTATACCGTGGGTCCTCAAAACTGTCTTCTGGTAGAAATGGATCATGTGCTGGAACTCGTGCGCCAGGGTGGAGACGATCTGTGACGGCCAGTAGTCGCTTATTTCCCATGTCCCATCCGGGGTCGCCAGCAGGACCGCGTCCAGGTAGAACATGATGCGCTCGTTTGAATAGCGAATGGAAGACTTCTTGAAATTATCCTTGGCCCAGAAATATCCCAGAACGCCACCGTTGGTGGAATTGTCGTTGTCAATGTCGAAAAGAAGAATGGTGATTTCATTATTCGATATGTCATCGCTGATGAGCTGGCTCTGAGCTCCATAGGGGAGAATTCCCCACTCCTCGCCGTATATGTTGGTAACCCAGTCATAAATGTCGTCATCGTACGTAGGGGTGTCGTCATGCAAAAATTTTTCAGCGATTGTCTGGACCATAGTGTCATCGATCAAATAGGCTTTGGTGCCGCCCACGTAGCAGTCATCAGCTACCCATATATTCAGCGTCTTGCTATTTCCAGAAGCGGTGGGGACTATGGGAACAACCCATCGACAGGTTGCAGCAACAGAGGTATGCCGGTCTATTTTAAATGATTGTGTATCATTTAACGCGTCCGCGAAACGGGGATGGGACGGGACAATTTTGAGCAGCATATTAACCGGGTTTATGTTGTTCAGGAACGCGTAAGGGTTCCTGTTGAATTCGCTGATCTCCGGCTTTCCGCGTACGCCGGTTTTCGCGCTATGCAATATTTTCGTCTTGAGCGTATCGATATTGTCCTGCTCGATCTTCTGGTTGATGTTCTGGTTCAAGGAATCGATGGACGGATACAGTGAGCTTGAAGATGTACTTACATTGGTGAAGATGAAATAGACATCTCTAGTATTTGACTGAAGATCAAGATTGTACTGAAAGCTGACGTTTTTTCCGTCGTCCTGTTCCGCTATGGTGACTGGATAATATTCATATCCGGTGCCGCCGGCATCGAGGAAGATATTGCCTCTGGGATCCACTTCCTGGTACGCACCGAGAAGAAGCGGTGCGCTGGAGCTCTCTTCCAGGCCGGATGAACAGCGCACAAAAAATGCCGACAGAAATACTATAAAGAAAAACTGAACCAATCGATAATTATTCATGAGGGAACAATCCTGGCCGAATCGTGATAAACCATCAATAATTATACATAATTTTTGAATAAATAGCAACTGTCAAATATAATATCATGATATTAATACGTGTTTTTTCAGGTGGAAAAATAACAAAAATTTTATTATGTCATATTACATTGGCATCGCCGTTTTCTTAATCAAATTGCACATGATTATTAAATAAAAAAATCGGCACGGGGCAGGCCATGCGCCTAAAAGCCCCGTGCCGGTATGATATATGCTGGTAAGATTACTTCTTTAACAATGCGCAGGTTTCCACCAGGCTTATGAATTCGGAGCGATACCCCTCATCATCCCTGCCGCGGGCGCTCCGCGCCAGTTCGAGCACCTGCTTCAGCGTAAGATCTTTCTTAAACTTGGAGTCCCTGAGTATCATGCCGAATCCCGCCACGGCCGACGAGAAGCGGAAGTTCTCCGAAGATTTGCCGAGCCCGGTGCTGCCGTCGATCACCGGCATCACGATCAGCTTGCTGATATCCTTCCGGGGCGGCTTGTACCGCAGCTTTACTGTCATGATCTCGCCGTTTTTTGACGCATCAGGACTGATCACGGTCTGCTGATACTTGAGCGGGTCAGTGCCGTTCACGCCCTCCCTTGACCCGGCGGGTATGATTTCGTACAGGGCCGTGACCGTGTGACCGGCGCCCAGCTCGCCCGCGTCTTTCAGGTCGTTGTTGAAGTCCTCGTTCGCAAGGAGCCGGTTCTCATATCCGACGAGCCGGTAGGCCTTTACCCGGGCCGGATTGAACTCGATCTGGATCTTCACGTCTTTCGCTATCGTGAACAGGTTGGCGCGCATCTCTTTAACGAACACTTTACGCGCTTCTTTGATGCCGTCTATGTAGAAATAGTTGCCGTTCCCGGCCTTGCTGATCTGTTCCATACGGCCGTCCTTGTAGTTGCCCATGCCGAAGCCGCAGATGGTCAGGTAGATGTCGGTCTTACGGTTTTCCTCCATCATGCGGACCAGGTCGCCGGTTGAGGATACGCCCACGTTAAAATCGCCGTCCGTGCACAGGATCACGCGGTTATTGCCGCCTTCGACCAGGTTTTCCCTCGCCGTTTTATAGGCGAGCTGCAGCCCGGCTCCGCCGGCGGTGCAGCCGCCGGCCTGCAGGCGGTCCATGGCCGCGATGATTGCGTCCTTCTTGCCGGCGGGCGTTGAGGGGAGCACGAGACCCGCCGACCCTGCGTATGCAACGATAGCCACGCGGTCCCCGGCGTTCAGCTCGCCCACAAGGAGCTTGAGCGACTGTTTCAGCAGGGGAAGCTTGTTCGCATCTTCCATGGAGCCGGATGAATCGATAAGGAAGACCAGGTTGCACGGCTTCAGGTTATTGTAATCGAGCGATTTGCCCTGGAGTCCGATATGGATGAGCCGGTTCCCGGCGTTCCACGGACAGGCGGATATCTCGGTTATTACCGAGAAGGGGTGCTCGCCCTTCGGCTGAGGATAATCGTAGTCGAAGTAGTTGATCATCTCCTCGATGCGCACCGAGTCAAGGGGCGGGAGCTGGCTCCCGGTGATGAAACGCCTGACATTGGAATACGACGCGGTGTCGACGTCGATGGAAAAGGTGGACAGCGGGTTCTGCGCCGCTTCCTTGAATTCATTCTCACTGATATGGTCGTATTCTTCAGTGTTGAAATTTGGCCCCGCGTAATCGCGGTCCGCCAGCTCCATGCTCGAGGGTTGAGCCGAGCGATAAGCGTCCTTCCTTGCGGGAAGAGTCTCTCCCTTTGTTTCCTCTGAAAGAATGACCTGATCCATTGCTTTCTGCTGTGTCCTGCCGCAGCCGGCAGCCAGGTACCCGATCGCAACTGCAGCGACAAGCAGCAGGAGCGGCCTTTGTAATGTTGCTGTTTTCATGATATTACTCCTTTATAAAAAGTTGAATGATAATCCGGCTTCCTGCAATTCGGAATACGATGCTTGTTGTATTCATGCTGAGTGATAGACCGGGCTGATAGAAACGCGGTTCTTACAATTTGTAATTGCATAAAAAAATTGAAGATGTAGAAAGATTGAAAGGCGGCAGGTTGCGATTATTGATTCGAGTTATACTAAGGAATGAATTATAAAAGTCAATGGTTGATCATCTTGATCATGTGCTTTAAATCGTTTAATGGGAACTCGTCATTATATGATATGCGGTCTGACATAAAAGTGAAGGGGCGCGGATTTAATCGTTCTCAAAAATACACAGGGTAACAGAATGCACCGGCGATACCCTCAATATTACTTCATGCACTTCTTGCTTATGGGGCTTGCCCAATCGCATCGGGAACATTTGTATCCGCAGTATCTCATTTTACCGGATGATTCCTTCTCAACCTTAGCCATAACAAGGGACTCGCAGTTCGGGCAGTGTTTGGCAATGAGCTCGTAATCATCCTTAACTTCTCTTTTCATGATTCTTTCCCTCAGTAAATCCTATCTGAACAGCAACAATTAAAAAAGTTACCTCTTATTTTACATATCGTCAATAGTGTCAATAAAAAAAGTGAATAATTCTTTAAAGTGATCATTTATGATAAATCCTGAGTATAATTCCAGGGCGTGATATTTTACTCTGACACCACGTAAAAGAATATGTGTGCCGCCACATCAAATATCTCAGCCAGAGCAGTTGCCTTAAAATAGCTTGAAATATATCATGGATATAGTACGTTAAGAATGGATGTTGGGGACAATTACGTATTGAAACTGGTATGCGGAAGACACAGGTTGAAATAAGTGTTAATCATTCGTTTGTTGAAGTTGTGTTATTGCTACCCCAATTTCCCAGAAGTGGACTTTTTAGTCAGCACTGAATAAAACGAAAAGTTTCATATGTTTCGCCACAATTTCGCTGTTTTCATGGATATGATAATTTGTGAAGGTGGAGTGTCATGCCGGCTGAAATCCTGATCGTCGAGGATGAATTTCTGACCGCCGAAGAGATCAAGGCATACCTGGAGACGCTGGGGCATTCCGTGACGGGAATAACCGCGTCCGGTGAGCGGGCCATTCAGCTGGCGGACGAATTGCGGCCGGATCTCATTCTGGTGGACATTAAACTCAGGGGCGGTATAAACGGCATAGATGTTTCCCGCGTTATCAGCGATGAATACGGAATCCCGGTGGTGTATATAACCGCGAGTTCGGACGAGGCGACGTTCTCAAAGGCGTTGATGACAAATCCCTTCGGCTTTATTGTTAAGCCCTTTGATTACCGGGACCTCAGATATACGATAGAGATCGCCCTGTATAAGCGGCAGATCGATATGCGGCTGCGCGAAAGCGAGCTTCGGTACCGCCGTCTTGTGGAGGATATGCCCCACCTGATATGCCGTTTTGATGCCGGGGGGAGACTTACCTTCGTAAACAGCGCCTTCTGTGATTATTTCGTGCAAAAGAGCGAAAATCTTATCGGCAGGAGCATCCTGGACATGGTTTCCGAAGAAGACCGCCAGACTGTGCTGGGGATCATCCATGGCCTTACGCCTGACAAAATGGTAAGAACGTATGAACACCGGGTTATCGCTTCGGACGGATCGATCCGGTGGCAGCGGAGGACCGATCGAGCCTTCTTTGACGCTTCAGGCGGGATTATCGAATACCAGTCCATCGGAGAGGACATTACCGAGCTCAAGGCAAAGGACGTGGAGCTCCGGCATGCTTTCGCTGAGCTTGACAGGATTTTCAACGCCACCGCGACCGGCATGGCGATCATCAATGCGGATTGTTCGGTGCGCCTCGTGAACAGCGCCTTCCTGAGGCTCTTCAGATGCGCTTCCGGGGATATCATCGGCAGACACTGCAGCGTGATGTGCGGCGGCAGGCTCTGCGGCACCGCGGAATGCATGACCGAGCGGATCAAGGCGACCGGAGCCGAAGAGGACATCGAGCTGGAAACGAAATCGTTCGACGGCGCTCCCCTGGTGCTCATGGTGCACGGCGTTGTCCTCCTTCCTGATGACGCGGCGGTTGGGAAGCCGGCGGAAATACTCCTGAGTATGACGGATTTGACCGCGATGCGCGGCCTCGAGCGTGAAATAACCCAGGCTGTTGAAAGCGAGCGCCGCCGCATGAGCCAGGAAATTCACGATAATCTGGGCCAGAAGCTTTCGTATCTGGGGTTTCTCGCTGAATTGCACCGGAAGTCGCTGGAGCGGGGCCGTTACGGGCAGATGGATAAAGTCGAAGCCATGGTGCACCTCATCCGCGAGGCGATCGATCACGCGCGGATGATCGCCAAAGGCCTGCAGCCGGTTTCGCTTGATCCACAGGGATTCATATACGCCGTTGAGGAATACATCGGGCGGGTGCGGAAGCTGCTGGGCGTCTCGATACGGCTGATGAAGAAGGGCGATATCGTGATTCAGAACGGGGTGGTAGCCGCCAACCTCTATTATATCGTAATGGAGGCGATAAACAACGCGGTCAAGCACGGCCACCGCCGCGGCATCAGCGTCGCAGTGGCGGGCGGCGAGGAGCGGCTCATCATTACGATTACGAACCGTATGAAGACGTCCCGACGGGCCTCCCGCCGGGACGGCGAGATGGGTCTGAACATCATGAAGCACCGCGCCCATGTCATCGGCGCGAACCTGGAGGCGCGCCGGGTTGAAAACGCGTTCGTGGTGGAAGTGTCGATCGATGCGTCCCGGCTGGGAACGGCGTAAAATAACCGGATTCTGCTATTGACGCTGACCGCGTTTCACGGTTTCTTTTTTAATATAACATGCTGAGTTCGAAACAAAATCCCGGGCCTGATACCGCTGAATACCGATGACCAGAAAGGCGATCAAAAAGAAAAAAGAAGGACCCGTGCGCGTCATGGTGGTTGATGATCATCCGCTCATGCGCAAGGGCATTCGCGATATCATAGAAAGCGAAGCCGAATTTAGCGTATGCTGCGAGGCGGACAGCGCCAACCGGGCGATCAGGATGATCGCCCGCGAAGAGCCGGATATCGTCATCGTGGATATTTCGCTGGGAGGAGAGGCGAGCGGCATTGACCTGATCAGGGCTCTCGCAGCCCGGAAGATAAAAACTAGGGCGCTCGTGCTTTCCATGCATACCGACACTTTTTTCGTGGAGCGGGCTATCAGGGCAGGCGCGCGCGGCTATATCGCAAAGAGCGAGGCGCCGCGGATCATCATTGAGGCCCTCAGAAGCGTTTTACGGGGCGGCCTGTACGTGAGCGGCAGCATATCGGGCGCCTTTATCGACCGCCTCATGAACGAACAGCGGTGGGACACGGTTCTCGATATCGAATGCCTGTCGAACAGGGAGCTGGAGATACTGGAGCTCATCGGCAGGGGATTCAAATCGAGCGAAATATCGAAGAAGCTGAACATCAGCGTCAATACCGTCGAATGCCACCGGAAGAACATCAGGACAAAGCTCAAAATAGAAACCTCGGCGGACCTTGCCCGCAATGCAATCGCCTGGGTCCATTCGATGAAGAAATGACCGCGCGCTGAAAGTTTATGTCTCTTTCCGCTGTAATCGATTCGACTACACCGAATTAACCGATTCCGGTTATTGTATAATTCTATAATTATAATCTAATATACGATGTAAACCCATGCACCGTTGCGTCGCTGTCATGCGCCCGGAGGCGGTTCCGGCACCGCACGGCAGTCGTATCATTCTCGGGAACAGAGCCGGGCGGATAATTCGGAACCGGCGGTCTGACCTTGCCTGCGCAGGAAGGAGGCATAGCCGTGGGGGACGGTATTATCTCTCTGTGGCGGAAAAAAATCAGGAACGTGCTGCGAGAAACCGCGGTTGTTAAGCCGGGATCCGGTTTAATGCGCCGGTTCCTTCCGCTGTCTGTAGCCGCGATCGCCGCAATTCTCGCGGGAGGATTCTGGTTCTACCATGCACAGGAACAGCACCTGCGACAGGTCAGTGTGAACGAGCTCCTGGCCATTGCCCGGCTCAAGGTTGGAGAAATAACCCAGTGGCGGGCCGAACGCGTGACCGATGCCGGGTATCTCATGGACAGTCCGCTCTTCAGTAGCGTTGCAGTCCGCTGGATTACCGCTCCCAATCCTCTTGATGCTGGCATCATACTCGGAAAATTCCGAAGCCTGGAAAAGTATTATCGGTACCGCGATATCTATCTTATCGACAGGCAGGGGACGGTGCTGTTGAGCCTTCACGGCACCCGTACGAGCCTCCACAGGGACGCGCTGCCGTTTCTGGCTGAGGCCCTGGGTCAAGGGAAGCCCGCAATGACTGATTTACACCGTTTGTCGGACGAAGAAGACGTGCATATTGATGTCATCGCTCCGCTTTACGCCGGCCCCGCGGGCGCGGGGATCCCTGTCGGCGCCGTGGTTCTGAGCGTTGACGCGGATCAATACCTGTACCCTATGATCCAGTCATGGCCCCTGCCGGGCCGCACGGGTGAGACCCTGCTCGTGCGGCGCGAGGGCGAACATGTGCTTTTTCTCAACGAGCTTCGCCATAAACGGAATGCGGCGCTAAGGTTGATGATTCCACTGAGCAAAACCGACCTTCCCGCGGCCATGGCGGTCAAAGGGAGGGAAGGCTTCGTCAAAGGGAGGGAAGGCTTCGTTGAAGGGAGGGATTACCGCGGCGTGGCAGTGCTGGCTGCGATCAGGAGCGTGCCCGGATCGGCCTGGCGCCTGATCGCCAAGGTCGACGTTGACGAGGCCATGGCCTCCTGGCGTTTCAGGGGGCGGTTGATTCTCGCTTTCACTTTCGTCCTGCTGGCGTCGGTGTTCGGAATCCTGGGTCTCATCTGGCAGGGCCAGCAGAAAGCCCATTATCAGGAACTATATCGTGCCGAATTAGAACGGAAGACCCTGCGGGCGCACTACGAGCACCTGATAAGGTACGCAAACGACATCATCATCCTTGTAGACGAAAAAAACCGAATCGTTGAGGCCAACAACCGCGCAGCGGAGTCTTACGGCTACGCGAGGGAGGAGATGATCGGACTGCCGATGACCGAGCTCCTGGCCCCCGGGGATATCGACGGATTCCTGGCCAGGCTGAAACAGATCGAGACCAGCGGCGCGGTGGTGGGCGAGGTCGCCCACCGGAGAAGGGACGGCTCCCTGTTCCCGGTAGAGGTGAGCGAGCGGTACATAGAAGTTGCAGGCAAACGCTACCTTCAGGCGATCATCCGCGACATAACGGAGCGCAAGCGGGCCGAGGAGGAATTGCAGAAATCCGAAGAGCGGTTCAGGAGCACCCTGGATAACATGATAGAAGGGTGTCAGCTTATCGGGTATGACTGGCGTTACCTGTACGTGAATTCCGCAGCTGCGGAGCATGGCCGCAAATCCAGAGAGCAACTGCAGGGCCGCACCATGATGGAAATGTATCCCGGTGTTGAAAAAACCGAAATGTTCTCCCGGCTAAAGCAGTGCATGGATAGTCGTCTTCAGCACCACATGGAAAATGAATTCATATATCCAGACGGGTCTATTCGTTGGTTCGATCTCAGCATTCAGCCTGTGCCTGAAGGCGCATTTATTTTATCCGTGGACATAACGGAGCGGAAGCTGGCCGAGGAGGCGAAAAGGATCAGCGAAAAGCGATATCGCAATCTCTTCGAGAACATGCTGAACGGTCTTGCCTATTGCAAGATGTTATATGACAATGGGATTCCGGCCGATTTCATCTACCTGGAAGTAAACAGCGCCTTTGAGAAATTGACCGGGTTGAAAGATGTCGCCGGGAAAAAAGTGTCAGAGGTCATCCCGGGCATTCGCGAATCAGACCCGAAACTATTCGAGATTTACGGAAGGGTCGCCATGACCGGGATACCCGAGATATTTGAAATGTATGTAGAAGCGATGTCTATGTGGTTTTCTATAGCGGTCTACAGCCCAGAGAAAGAATTTTTCGTGGCAGTGTTCGACGTTATCACTGAGCGGAAGCGCGCCGAGGAGGACCTGCTAACCTCGTATCGTTTTCTTCACATAGCGTATGATCAGCCGGACATCCCCCATCTGCTGGATGAATTCGTCAAGGAGATCAAGAAATATACAGGCTGCGCAGCCGCAGGCATACGCATATTGGACGAGGATGGCGGAATCCCGTACCAGGCCTATGACGGATTCAGCCAGAGCTTCTACAAGACAGAGAGCCCGCTTTCTATCTTGTATGATAAGTGCATGTGCATAAACGTCATCAAAGGGGACATTGATCCAAAATTTCCGTTCTACACTGAAGGCGGTTCGTTTTATATGAACGGCACCACGCGGTTTCTTGCCACTGTTTCTGAGGAAGACAAAGGGCAGACCAGAAACGTATGCAATCAGGTAGGGTACGAGTCAGTCGCCCTGGTGCCGATCCGTTTGAAGGACGCTATTCTTGGCTTGATCCATGTGGCTGATACCCGGGAGGGGATGGTTCCTTTGAGAAAAGTGGAAGTGCTGGAGCGGGAAGGCATGCTATTGGGCACGGCGATCCTTCACCGCCGGGCCGAGGAAGATCTGCGCAAAAGCGAGGAGAAACTGCGCGTAATGTTCGAGCGCCAGGAGGCGATCCTGGCCGCGGTCCCCGACATCATCATGGAGGTGGATAAGAATAAAATATACACCTGGGCGAACCGGGCGGGACTCGCGTTCTTTGGCGATGACGCGCTGGGCCGGGAGGCGTCCGAATATTTCGCCGGCGAGCAGAAAACATACGAAACTGTACAGCCGCTCTTCAATGGAAATGACAAGGTGATATACATCGAGAGCTTACAGCGGCGCAGGGACGGGGAGAAGCGCCTGCTGGGCTGGTGGTGCCGGGTCATGAAGGACGACCGGGGGAACGTGGCCGGGGCTCTTTCCTCAGCGCGCGACATCACCGACATTAAGCGGGCCGAGGAGGAGATCCGCCGGCTCAACGAATCGCTCGAGGATCGGGTGCGCCAGCGCACTGCAGAGCTCGAAGCCGCTAACCGGGAGCTCGAGGCCTTCTCCTACTCCGTGTCGCACGACCTGCGCGCGCCGCTGCGCACCATCGACGGGTTCAGCCAGGCGGTGCTGGAGGATTACGCGGGCAGGCTCGACGAACAGGGGAAGGGCTACCTGAACCGCATGCGGGCGGCGAGCCAGCGCATGGCCCGTCTCATCGACGACATTCTGCGGCTCTCGCGCATTACCCGGAGCGATTTCCGCATTGAGGCAGTGGACATGAGCGGCCAGGCCCGGGCAGTTACGGATAATCTCGCCGGGGGGGAGCCGTCCCGTTCTGTGGAGTTCGTCATCCAGGAGGGCGTCACTGCTGTGGGCGACAAGGCATTGCTCCGCGTTGTCCTGGAAAACCTGCTGGGCAATGCCTGGAAA
>MIBH01000013.1:103116-116008 GCA_001829455.1 Spirochaetes bacterium RBG_13_51_14 | reverse complement strand
GGCAAATTGTTCGGCCCGTTCCAGCGGCTCCACGGCTCTTCCGAGTTCGAGGGCGCCGGGATCGGCCTGGCCCTGGTGCAGCGGATCATAAACCGCCACAGCGGCAGGATTTGGGCGGAGGGAGCGGTGGACCAGGGCTCGACGTTTTATTTTACCCTGGGGGTTTCATGAACGGGGGCAGCATGATTTATTATCAATTACCTGTGTTAGGCGTTTTTCAATTATGTGGACACTCCCTCCCCCTTGAGGGGGGAGGGTCGGGGTGGGGGTGATGAATTTACGACGAATTAGGTAACTTTTGTATACCAAAATCACCTATTTCACCCTCTCATAACCCCTCCCATCAAGGGAGGGGAAGTTCACGTCTACAATTCGCCTAAGTTGAGTAAATTATTAGCTTATCGGTAATGAAATACATTCAATACACTAAAGCGCGAGAGGAGGGAGAGCATGGGAATCAATAAGCCGATCTTACTGGTGGAAGACAATCCGGACGACGTCGAGCTCACGCTCCGCGCCTTTAAAAAGAGCAATGTCGCCAACAATGTCATTGTGGCACGGGATGGCGAGGAGGCGCTGGAGTACCTGTTCGGAGAGAAGCGGATCGTACCGTCGGTGGTGCTTCTGGACCTGAAGCTCCCGAAGATCGACGGGCTGGAAGTGCTCCGCCGCATCCGGGCTGATGAGATGACCAAGCTCTACCCGGTCGTGATCCTCACATCTTCCAAGGAGGACAAGGATCTGCTGGCCGGATACAAAAACGGGGCAAACAGCTACATCCGCAAGCCGGTGGATTTCGATCGGTTCATGCACGCGATGCATAACCTGGGCATGTACTGGCTCGTGCTCAACGAGCCGCCGCCGTGCCAGAAGATTAAGGAATAACGGGTGTGTACATGGCGAAGAAGCTGAATATTCTCATCGTTGACGACTCCGAGGACGACGCCCGGCTCGTCGAGCGGGAGGTCCGACGGAGCGGCTACGACGCTGTGTATGAGAGGGCCGACACTCCCGGAGCCATGCGGGACGCCCTGCAAAAGGAGTGGGACGTCGTTATATCCGACCACCGGATGCCGGGTTTCGACTCGACGGCCGCACTCGCACTGCTCGGCGAAAGCGGGAAGGACATACCCTTCATCATCGTCTCGGGACATATCGGCGAGGAGACCGCGGTCGCGGCCATGAAGGCCGGCGCGGACGATTATCTTCGCAAAGAGAACCTGCATCGCCTGGTTCCCGCCATCGAGCGGGAAATGGCCGAATCCGCCGGCCGGCGGAAGCGGCGCGAAGCAGAGGCGGCCCTGGCCGAAAGCGAAGCGCGGTACCGCGCCCTGTTCGAGCTCATGCTCGACGCTTTCGCCCTAGTCGCCGTTGTTTACGACGAGACGGGGAATCCGGCCGACTACCGCTTCCTCCAGGTCAACGACGCTTTCGAGCGTCACACCGGAAAGAGCGCGGACGAGGTCCTGGGCAGGCGGATCAGCGAAGTGCTTTCAGGATATGACCGGTTCCTGATCGACGCGTTCGGCCGCGTCACCGCAACCGGCGTTCCCGAGCGGTTCGAGCAGACCAGTTCAGCCCTTGGCCGCAGTTTCGATATAAGCGCCTACAGCCCCGGGCCGGGTCTCTGCGCCGTGCTCTTCAGAGACGTCACGCAGCGGAAAAAGCTCGAGGAGCGCCAGCGGATCTCAATGCATATCCTGGAGATGCTGAACAGTCACAGCGAAACAAGGGCCATCATCATCGACATTTTGAAATACATCAAGGCGTCGACCGGCTTCGACGCCGTTGCCATACGGCTCAGGGAGGGCGAGGATTATCCCTATTTCGTCCAGAACGGATTCTCATCTGATTTCATCGAGAGCGAGAACTCCCTGTGCCGCCGGGACGGTTCCGGAGCAGTGGCGCGGGACCCTGAAGGGAACCCGGACCTGGAATGCGTGCGCGGTGACATTCTCATGAAGCGGTTCAACCCGTCCCTGAGCTATTACACGGAAAAGGGGAGCTTCTGGACCGGAAACCTGAGTGCGCTCCTGGCCTCGTCCGAGGCAAAAGATCTGGCGCAGCGGGCCCGGGAGCGTCTGCGCGGCGAGGGATATGAATCCCTGGCGGTGATTCCGCTCTATTCGGGAGATGATATCATCGGTCTTCTGCAGATGAGCGACCGCCGCAAGGGTGTCGTCACGGGCGGTCTGGTCTCGTTTTACGAGAGCGTGGGCGCGAGCATCGGCATCGCCCTGGAGCGGCGGCGGCTGGAGGATGAGATCAGGGAGAGCGAGGCGCGCTACCGCGATATATTCGAGAACTCGGTCGAAGGGATCTGCCAGACCGATTCGGGGGGAAGATTCCTGAGGGTCAACCCCGCCCTGGCGCATTTATACGGGTATGACACCCCTGAAGAGATGATAGCGAACGTCCCCGGCATCCTCTCCCTCAAGTACGTTGATCCGGAAGAGCGCGTCAGGCTGATGAAGCGCGTCAACCAGGGCGAGCGCGTTACGAACCACGAGATCGAGTTTTACCGCGGTAACGAAGAGCGGATCTGGGTTTCGGTCAACGCGCGCGCCGTGTTTGCCGACGACGGCAAGGTTCTGTTCTACGAGGGAACAATCACCGACATCACCGAGCGCAAGTGGTCGGAGATCACCCTGCGGAAAAATACCGAGCGACTCAGGATAGCGGAACAGCGGACGCGGTTCCAGTTCCAGTTTCTTCACGTCGTCATCAACGCCATCAACGAGCCGATATTCTTCAAGGACAAGGAGGGGCGCTATACGGGGTGCAACACCGCCTTTGAGAATTACCTGGGCATGCCGATGAGCGAAATCATCGGTAAAACAACGTTTGACGTGGCCCCCCCGGATCTGGCCGAGATCCATGATGAGAAGGACCGAGCCCTCATCGAGTCCGGCGGCACACAGGTATATGAAGCGGGGGTGCGGTTTTCGGACGGCACGATCCGCGACACCCTGATCAGCAAGTCCGTGTTTTACGAGCCCGGCGGCGGGGTCGGCGGCATCGTGGGCGTGATGGTTGACATCAGCGACCGGAAGCGGGCGGAAAACGCGATCCGCGAATCGGAGCGGTTCGCGCTGAGCACGGTAAACGCCCTGGCGTCAAACATTGCCATCCTTGACGAGCGGGGCGAGATCATCTCCGTGAACAGCGCCTGGCGAGAGTTCGCGTACGCCAACGCCGATCGTCCCGAACTCATGTTCGAGGGGACCAACTACCTGGAAGCGTGCGACAAGGCCCGGGCGGAGCATTTTGAGGGGGCGGAGGAATTCGCCGCCGGCATCCGGGCGGTCATGGCCGGGATGCAGGATTCATACGAGCGGGAGTACCCGTGCGATTCCCCGGCGGCCCGGCGCTGGTACGTCGGCCGGGTGACCCGGTTCCCCGGCACCGGTCCGCTCCGGGTCGTGGTGGCCCATACCGACATTACGGAGCGCAAGCTCGCGGAGGAACGGATCGCCGCGTCCTTGCGGGAGAAGGAGTTGCTTCTCAGGGAGATACACCACCGGGTCAAGAACAACCTGCAGGTGATATCCAGCCTCATCGGTCTCCAGTCCAGCGCAGCGCGGAACAGCGGGCTCCACGACGGGATCAACGATGTGTTGCGCGACATGCAGAACCGCATCAGGTCCATGGCCATCGTCCACGACAAGCTGTACCACTCGGAGGATTTTGCCAACGTTGATTTCGGCGAGTACGTCAAAAGCATTTCATCGAACATCATGCAGTCGCTCGGGATACCCGGGGGGAAGATCAGGCTGGTTGTGGACGTGAAGGGTGTCAAGCTCGGAATCGATGAAGCCGTGCCCTGCGGCCTTATTATCAATGAGACTATCACCAACGCGCTCAAGCACGCCTTCCCGGGGGACCGGCCGGGCGAGATGCGCGTCACCATGACCCGGGACGGCGACGGCCTGTTCCGGCTATCGGTCAAGGACGACGGCGTAGGGCTCCCGGCCGGCGTTGATGTCGGGAACGCCGACACCCTGGGCCTCCGCCTGGTCCGGGTGCTCGCCGCCCAGCTGGATGGCAAACTCGAGGTTCGACGGAATGCCGGGACCGAGTTCGTGCTGAGTTTCAGCGAAGAACGCGCTATGGAGCAATGAGTGTGATGCAGCCTCTGGACATTCTGATAATCGAAGACAGCGAGTCCGACGTCGAATTGATCATGCATCAGTTCGCAAAGGAAAAGTTGAAGATCCGGACCCGCGTCGTGGACACCAGGGACGGATTCATCAGCAATCTTGACAGCGGGTTGCCCGATCTGATCCTCTCCGATTATAAACTTCCCTCGTTTGACGGAATGAGCGCCCTGAAAATAGCGCGGGAACGGTGCCCGGATATTCCATTCATTCTGGTTTCCGGCACCATCGGTGAGGAGTTTGCGATCGAAACACTGAAGAGCGGCGTGAACGGATCGATGGAATGGTGATGGGCGCGATGGTCCACGACATCGGCAAGATTTCAATACCGTCGGAGTTCCTGAACAAGCCGCGGCTGCTGACCAGGGCGGAATTTGAGATGATCAAGGTGCATCCCGTCATCGGCCATGACATCTTGAAAACGATCGATTTTCCCTGGCCCATAGCGGACATGATTCGTTCGCATCACGAGCGCATTGACGGCTCCGGATATCCCGCGGCCTTAACGGGACCGCGATATCGATCGAGGCGCGCATCATAGTGGTGGCCGACGTAGTGGAAGCGATGGTTTCCCACCGTCCCTACCGCCCGGCCATGAGCATCGATGAGGCGCTGGATGATATATCGAGGAACAGCGACATCCTCTATGATGGGGAAATCGTGCGGGCGTGCCGCGACGTGTTTGTGGAAAAGAAATTCAGTTTTAAATGAACGGTGTCGTAGAGTATTTAATATCGAAGAATCGGAGAAGAGTGGGAGCTGTATGATTGATAAGGTTTTGAGCTTACTCCTTCTGGAAGACTCACCGGATGACGCCAAGATAATTGAGCGGGAACTGCGGAAGGGCACTGTACCGTTCCGCCTGACGGTTGTCGACAGCGAACGGAATTTCAGAACCGCGCTTGAGAAAGCTGAAATCGATCTCGTGCTTTCGGATTACAACCTGCCGGGGTTCAGCGGGTTTGCCGCTCTGGCCATTTGCCGACAGCAGTGCCCCGACGTGCCCTTTATTTTCGTCTCAGGCGTCCTCGGCGAAGAGCAGGCTATCGAGACGCTCAAACAGGGCGCTACCGATTACGTGCTGAAGACGGGGCTGTCGCGCCTGGTGCCGGCCATCGAGCGGGCGATGATTGAAGTCGATGTTCTCAATGAAAAAAGAAGGGCCGAACAGTTGCTCATTGAAAGGGAGAAGAAATACCGCACCCTCGTAACGGAGATAAACGACGGCGTTTTTATCGTCGACAATGACGGGGTGCTCCTCTACGCCAATGAGTCCCTCTCGTCGATGTTCGGTTACGATTCCCCGGATGAAATGATCGGCATGCACTACTCGAACCTGATGCACCCTGAAGACGTCGGTAACGCGAGCGCTCTTTCCTACCGATTTCAAAAAGAGGGTTTTCTGCCGGAGAGGCTTGAAATCAGGGGAGTTCAAAGGGACGGCGGTATGTGCTATGTCGAGGTGAAACCGGTGGTAATCAGGAACGGCGGGACGGTTGGCGGCGCACGCGGAGTGATCCGCGACATGACCGAACGCAGGCTGGCTGAAGAAACGATACGGTCGCAGAAAAACGAGCTGGAATTGAGCAATAAAGTGCTCAACACCGCTTTCAAGGAACTGGAATCATCGAGCGAGGAATTAATGAGGAGAAATGAGGAGCTGGTCGCAGCGCAAAATGCACTCATCGAGAAGAACGCTCAGATTCAGGCCGATGAACAGAGATTGAAAGAGGCGCAGGAGCTCGGGAGAATGGGAAGCTGGGAATTTGACGTGGAGAGCGGCGGCATCATCTGGTCGGAGCAGGTCTTCAAACTGTATGAACGGGACATGGCGCTCGGGCCGCCCACGGTGGAGGAGGAACAATCGTATTACACGCCGGAAGACGCGGCCACATTGCGGGAGTACGCCGGGCTGGCGATCCAAAATCGGGCAGAATATTCCCACGACTTTCAGGTATTTCTGCCGGGAGGTAAGCGGAAATGGTTCACCGCGACCATCACTCCCGTCAACGACGCGGCAGGGACGGTGCGGAAGCTCAAGGGGGTCGTCCATGACATCACGGACCGGAAAATAGCCGAACGGCGCCAGGCGCTTGCGGTGGCGATTCTTAACACGTTGAACGAACTGAAGGAAAAAAGGGAAACGATGCGGGAAATCATACTGATGCTCAAGCGGCATATCGGCGTTGAGGCGGTTGGCCTCCGCCTGCACGAAGACCATGATTACCCCTATTTTGAGACCAACGGCTTTCCCGATGATTTTATCGAACAGGAGCGATTCCTGTGCGCCCGGGACGAATCCGGCTCGGCGGTGCTGGACGCCGGCGGCAGTCCCGTTCTCGAATGCATGTGCGGCGTGGTCATAAGCGGCGGGTCCGATCCGTCAAAGCCTTTTTTTACACCGGGGGGCAGCTTCTGGACAAACAGCATGGACGGGATCATGACTCATACGAATGAGGATGGCCGGCTGTCCCGCTTAAGGAGCCGGTGCAAGGACGAGGGATACGAATCAGTCGCCCTGGTGCCGCTCCGCTCGAAGACCCGGATCATCGGTCTTCTGCAGTTCAATGACCGGAGAAAGAACCAGTTCACCCCTGATCTCATATCATTCCTTGAAGGCATCGGGGCCAGCATCGGCATAGCCCTTGACCGGTATGAAGCGGAGGAGCATATCAAGAGGGCTCTTGAGGAGAAGGAGGTGATGCTCAAGGAGATCCACCACCGGGTAAAGAACAACCTCCAGCTGGTTTCGAGCATGCTCGGCCTTCAGGCCAGATACATCAGGGACGCCCGGGACGTGGAGCTTTTTAACGACAGCTGCAACAGGATCAGGTCAATGGCCCTTATCCATGAAAAATTGTACATGTCCGAGGACCTTTCCCGGATAGACTTTTCTGAATTCATAAACGCACTTACCGACGAACTCGCCAGGTCGTACAACATCGTTTCAGGAAGATATAAGGTTTCGATAGACGTCAGAAACATATTCCTCAATATCAACAAGGCCATACCGGTCGGGTTGATCATAAATGAGCTTCTCTCGAACGCGATGAAGCACGCGTTCCCGGACGATAAAAGCGGCACTATTTTCGTGGAATTAAAAAAAGAAGATGATTCATACCTGCTGACGGTGAGCGACGACGGGATCGGTCTGCCCGAGGATTTTCAGTTTCCCGGAACGACCACCCTCGGGCTGACGCTTGTCGACACGTTCGTCAAACAGCTCAACGGCGGCATCGATATAGTGAGGGATTCCGGATTGACCTATATAATACGTTTTGCGGGCTAATAGTTATGAAGCCGTCGGATAACGAAACCAGGAAAATATTGATCGTCGAGGATTCGCTGGTCATAACCATGGAGCTGCAGGAGAAACTGACGGCCGCCGGATACGCGGTTGCCGACGCCGTCGTTTCCGGCGAGGAGGCGATCGAGGCCATGCGGAAAATGAAGCCGGACCTGGTGTTGATGGATATCATGCTGGCGGGCAAAATGAACGGCATTGAGGCGTCGATAGAGATAAAAAAAGTGTCGGATATTCCGATCATATACACCACCGCCTACTCGGATGAGGACACGATACGGCGGTTGAAGCTCACGGACCCGTACGCTTTTTTAAAGAAGCCGTACGACGACAAGGAGCTGATCATTGCGATCGAGATCGCCCTGAACCGGCACCATTATCAGGCCAAAGTCAAAAAGAGCGAATTGAAATACCGCAAGCTCTTTGAGGATTCGCGCGACGCGATTTTCATCGTCGGCGCGGACGGCATCATCGTGGATTTCAACAGGGCGTTTGCAAGCCTGACCGGATTCGATAATGGCGAAAAGCGCACATTGAGAGTGCATGATCTGTTCCCCGTCACAGCCGACCTGGAGATGATTGAGCGTGACATTGACGGGCCCGGATATATAAAGGATCATGAAACCGTCATAAACGGCGGTAATAACACGTTGATACCATGCCTCATAACCGCCAATAAACTGGAGCAGGTGCATTCGAACAGCGGCCGTTATCAGGGCATCATCAGGGACATTTCGGATCTGAAAAGAAACATTGAGAAACAGAACAATCTCATCCAGGGGATCATACAGGCCATGGCGCGTACCGTTGAGGCCCGGGACCCCTATACCGCCGGCCATCAGGCGCGGGTCGCCCGAATAGCGGAAGCGATTGCGCGGCAGCTGGGCCTCCCGGAAAATAAAATACGGGAAATAGAAATGGCCGCGATGATCCACGATCTCGGCAAAATATACGTGCCGTCGGAAATACTGAGCAAGCCCGGCAAGATAAACGAGACCGAGTTCGCCATTATCAAGGCGCATCCGGAGATCGCGTATGAGATACTCAAGGAGATAGAGTTTCCGTTTTCCCTCGCGGAGATCGTGTACCAGCACCATGAGCGCGTTGACGGATCCGGCTATCCCCGGCGGTTGAAGGGCGAAGAGATTCTCTTGGAAGCGAAAATCATTTCCGTGGCGGATGTCGTGGAGGCGATGGCGTCGCACCGGCCCTACCGGCCGACTCTCGGCATAACGGCCGCGGTCGAGGAGGTGTCCCTTCATCAGGGCGAGTATTATGACGCCGGTATTGTCGAGGCGCTCAAGGCCATTTACGCGACGGGTATTTTGAGCCGCATAATCCTTATGGAGGCCGTCGGGGGCTGATTTCAAAAGGACGTAAAAGCTGAATCCGGTTTACGGGGATAACCGGGCCGGCGCATCGCGGACGTTCATCAGGCCGCGGTTCGCGAACTATCTATCAGGGACATATGAAATGGAACCAAAAAGAATTTTTATCATTGAAGACGAATTTCTCACCGTGGAGATGATACAGCAGATATTGATGGCGCGCGGGTATGATGTCGTCGGTTCCGCCGACAACGGCGCGGACGCGCTGGATCAGATCGAGCGGTTCCGGCCCGATATGATCCTCGTCGACATCAAGATCAAGGGCGACATCGACGGCGTGGATCTGACGCGTATCATTAACGAACGGTACGACGTCCCGGTCATCTACCTGACGGCATTTGCCGATGGCAAGACCGTGTCACGGGCGAAGAATACGGAAACGTACGGGTATATCATCAAGCCCTTCGGGGATCTGGATCTCCTGACCGCCATTGAGATAGGCCTGCATAAATTCCAGATCGACCGGAAACTCAAGGAGAGCGAGAAGCGGTACCGCACCCTGTTCGAGACCATGCAGGACGCCATGTACATCCGCACCATGGAGGGGAAGCTGATCGAGTATAACCCGGCCCTGCTTGCCCTTTTCGGCTATGAGAAAGATGAACTGCTGAACGTAAACTTCAGCAAATTATACGTCGACCCCGCGGACCGGAAGAGGCTACAGGAGGAAATTACGTCGCGCGGATTCGTCAAGGACTTTGAAACGATGTTCCGTCGTAAGAACGGCACTGTGATAAATTGTCTCGTATCGGCCACGATCATGACCGAGTCGGACGGTAAAGCGAGGCTGGTCCGCGGCATGATGCAGAACATAACCGACCGGAAACGGTTCGAAAACACCCTGCGCGTCAGCGAGAGCAAGTTCCGGTCGCTCTTCAACAGCGTGACCGATCCGGTCATGATCCATTCGCCCGACATCGGCTTCATCGAGGTCAACAGCGCCGCATGCGAACTGCTCGGGTACACGCACGATGAGCTGATTGCCCTGGAGCCCGCCAGCGTACAGGCCCCGGAGGACACGCAGCTGTTGAAGGAATGGATCCGGGAAATCAAGGAACGGGGAGCTGGCCTGCTGGAATCGAAACTCATCACGAGGAGCGGCCAGTTGATTCCCGTTGATATCAGCGCCCGCAGAATTGATTACGAGGGGCACCCGGCGGTAATATACATCGCCCGGGATGTGACCGAACGGAACAGGACCCTTGATCAGCTCAAAACCGCACACCAGGAGATATCCCTCATCCTGAACTCCATATCGTCGATCCTGATCGGCGTTTCCATCGACGACATCATAACCCACTGGAACCGAGTGGCCGAGGAGACCTTCGGCATTGCCGCCCGTGACGCCATCGGGACCAGGATTACCCATTTCGAGCTCAACTGGCAATGGGAAGTGATTTACGAAGCTATCTATTTCAGTCTCGCAGAGGACCGTCCCGTCAACCTTCCCGACGTGCAGTTCTCGGATATCCGCGGCAGAAGCGGCTACCTGGGAATCACCATCAACCCCATCAAGAGCGATAAAAACGAGCTCCGGGGGGTCCTCATTTACGGCAAGGATATAACCGAAAAGAGAATGGTGGAGCAGCAGCTCCTCCAGTCGAGCAAGATGGCCACTATTGGAGAGATAGCCACGGGGATCGCCCATGAGTTGAACCAGCCCCTGAACATAATCAAGATAGCCTCGCAATTCCTTCTGGACGGCATACGGGAGAATTACAGCACGGAGGAATTCATAACCGAGCGGGTGGAAAAGATCGTCAAACAGGTGGATCGGGCGGCCCACATCATAACCCACCTCCGAGAATTCGGCAGGAAGAGCGATTTTGACTTCAAGCCGATAAATCCGAATCTGCCGATACGCGTCGCCTTCGACCTGCTTGAAGAACAGCTCCGGGTCAATTCAATATCGATCGATCTGCAGCTCAACGATTCCCTGCCGCCGATAAACGGAGATGCGCCCAAACTTGAACAGGTTTTTATTAATTTAATCGTAAATTCGAAAGATGCCTTTGAGGAGATGAAAAATTCTTTACAAGAAAGGAATATCATTGTAAAGTCATTCTTAATGGACGACCGGAAGATGATCTGCATCGAATATAGAGATACCGGGCCGGGCATACCTGCGAATATCGTCGACCGGATCTTTGAGCCCTTTTTCACCACCAAGGAGGTAGGGAGCGGTACGGGCCTGGGCCTTTCCATAAGCTACAGTATCATCAAGTCCCATCAGGGGACCATAGAGGTGACGACGGGCGCTCAGGGAACCACCTTCACGATACGTCTGCCGGTTTCAAGTGGCCGGGCGGACATGGCGATTGAGGAATGACATGATAGAGGAGGATCGGGATGAACGAAAGACTGATACTTGTCGTAGATGATGAACCGGATATCTGCGGTGAAATAAGCGGCTTTTTATCAGAGAAAGGATACCAGGTTATCATAGCCCATAACGGGAAGGATGCGGTCAAGCTCTTCATGCAGCATAAACCGATTCTGGTTCTGAGCGATTATAAAATGCCCCTTATGAACGGGATCGAACTCCTGAAGTCGATCAAGTCAATAAACAAGGAGATCCACGTGGTCTTGATCAGCGGCGCCGCTGACACCAAAACGATCGTCGAGGCGATGAAGGAAGACGCCTTTGATTTTATCCTCAAACCCATAGATTTGATCAATCTGCTCAATATTGTTACTATTGCCATCTCGAAGACACAATCCAAGATAGCGCAGGACAGCGTGCGCCGCGTCAGCATGACCTTCATCTCCGAGGTGGCGGAAATCGACGATAATATTACCGTGCTCTACTTCAGCAGCGATCTGGACGAGTATACTTCCCCTAAATATGATTCGTACATAAAGAAACTCGTTAATGAACGAACAGCCAAAAAGAATCTCGTGTTCTATTTGAAAAACGTCAAATATATCAATAATATCGGCCTCAATTTGCTCATTAATCTCAATGAATTCATGATAGAAAAGGGCTACAACATGTATTTATGCAATCTTTCACAGCAGGTTGACTTTTATCTCCGCTCGCTCGGCTATCTGAATTATTTTAGTGTCGACAACTCCGTCGAAAGCATTGTGGAAAGGGTCCATATGATGCGGTCTTCATAAGTGCAAATTTATCAATAGAACTACGCCGTGCTGTATCCTCGTTGAAGAAAATCATTTGTATTATCCTCAAAAATTGAGTTCCCGGGGTCAGAGTAAATCCCTGGTGCCATAGTAAAATACCTTGGTGTCAGAGTAAAAATAAATAACTCGACTTAGGCGAAAATTAACATAAGGCCTCCCTCCCCCTTGAGGGGGGAGGGCTGGGGTGGGGGTGAAAAAAGTTAATGTCAGGCAGTTAAGTGTATTTTGCGAGGCAATTACGAAAGAATCAATTTCCTTTTTTAATCACCCTCCCCTAACCCCTCCCATCGAGGGAGGGGAATAAAAATCTCCTAAGTCGAATTAATTACTAGACTCAGGCGTTTTGTTACATAGATAAATAGATAAACAGGCAAAATTCTCCTAACTCGGGTAAATAATAAACTATAATAATTTAAAAAAAATCATAAAGCCTCGTATTTTGAGTTTTAATCGATACTTTTTAATTTCCACAGCTAAATTAATGCTTGAAATTATGTCCCCTGCAAAAAACCATATAGCCATGGATTTTGTGCATCTTCATAACCATTCCGATTACTCGATTCTTGATGGCGCCATAACCATTGACAGGTTGGTGAAAAAAACGGTCGATCTCGGCATGCCGGCGGTGGCCCTTACCGACCATGGCAACATGTTCGGCGCAATCGATTTTTACCTGGCGGCGCGGAAGGCGGGCATCACTCCCATAATCGGCGAAGAGTTCTATATGGCGCCGGGTTCCCGCACAATGAAGGAATCCACCAGGAATAACGGGGAGGAGACATCGTACCACCTCATTCTCCTGGCGAAGGATATTAAGGGCTACCGGAATTTGCTCAGGCTTTCATCCATCGGATACACTGAGGGGTTTTATTACAAGCCCCGGATCGATTTTGAGCTGCTGG